>NZ_JBHVQT010000004.1:174232-221976 GCF_042886315.1 Streptomyces sp. NPDC058001 | reverse complement strand
GGGGGCTGGTTCCCCTGGGGCCCCTCCGGCGCCATTCTAACTAACACGGCCGTGTGCTGGTCACTTTCCCTTGGGGGTGGGGTGGGCGCCTGGGGCCCCCCACCCCTGCTTGACTCAAGGACTCCGAGATGCACGCGCCCACCACGCGCCGAACCACCACGATCACCGTCCTGGTCCGTACCGTCACGCTGACCCTGCTGACGGCGCTGGCGCTGACCGCCCTGTCCGTGCTCCCCGCGAGCACCGCCCACGCGGACACCGGCGATGTCACCTGGACGGTCAGGACGGCCCCGAACGGCTTCGGCGCCGACCGGTCCAGCTTCAGTCACAGCGTGAACCCCGGCGGGCAGATCAAGGACGCCATGGTCGTCGCCAACCGCGGCAAGGACCCGCTCACCCTCGCCGTCTACGCGTCCGACGGCTACACGACCGGCACGGGCCAACTCGACCTGCTCACCCGGGACAAGAAGTCCGTAGGAGTGGGCGCCTGGCTACGAGCGGACCGCGAAAGCGTAGTAATCCGCCCCGGCAAAACGGCGACGGTCCCCTTCACGATCACGGTCCCGGCCAACGCGACCCCCGGCGACCACGTGGGCGGCATCCTGACCTCCCTCAAGCAGTCCGACGACGCCGAGGGCATCAACGTCGACCGACGCCTCGGCATCCGCGTCAAACTTCGGGTCAGCGGCGAGGTCAAGCCGAAACTGGCGGTCGAGGACTTCAAGGTGGCGTACGAGGGTTCGGGCAACGCGACCCTCACCTACACGATCCACAACACGGGCAACGTAGTCCTGACGGCCCGCCAAAAAGCCTCTACGGAGGGCCCCTTCGCCTGGTTCCGCACCACCCCGGCCAAGGCAATAGCCCCATCCCCGGAACTACTCCCGGGCGAAACCTGGAAAATGAAGGTCCCGGTGCGCGGGGTGACACCGGCCTTCACCCTCTCCGCCACGACAACGCTCACCCCGATCCTGACCGACGCATCAGGCTCGACATCCTCACTCCCCCCAACCGAGTCCACGGCCCACACCTGGGCCATCCCCTGGCCCCTCCTCCTCCTGACCCTGCTCCTGATCGCGGCAGCCACAACAGCGGTACTCCTGACCCGCCGCAACCGCAGGCGGCGGAAGGAGCGAGAGGAGACACGTGTACGGGAGGCGGTGGAACAGGCCCTCAAGTCGTCGCAGCCCGCCGAACACGGGGGTTCCTGAGCTGAGGGGGCACACTGGTCCATGTCGGTGCCCGCCCCGTCCCAGCCCTACGAGTTCACATCCGGGGACGCCTCGTCCTTCGGTTCGAGGTTCCAGATCGCGACGCCCATCGTGTGTGCCAGCTCTTCGATGTCCTGTGCGGCCCGGATGACCTGGGCGGTGTCGTGGGTGGCCGTCCACAGCACCACATCGGCGCCGGCTTCCTCGTCGCGCCAGACGTAGCGGAGCGCGGCGAGTACTTCGGCGGTGTCGTCCTGCCGTACATAGCGGAATGCCCGCAAGCCCTCGCCGAGGGAATCCGTATGGAAGGGCTCGACGACCGGGGGTTCGACGGCGTCCGGGTCGTCCGCTCCGACGAGGGCACGCAGCGTCGCCTCGCGGTCGCCTTCGGCGGGCTTGACCCTCGTACGGACCTGGAGGGGCATGGTCGTCGGTTCCTCCATGCGCAGCAGCACCCGCGTATCGAAGGGTTCCGGCGCGAAGGCTTCCGCGATGTGCTTCAGCCTGCCCGCGAGGAAAGCGACGCCGGACTCCTCGGGATCCCGTAGGTACGACCGCCAGATCAACTCGGCGCACGAACGGGCCCAGGCGGTAATGTCCTGCCACTCCTCGGCCCGCTGGGACGACAGGACCTCTGCACTGTTGCTTGCTTCTCCGTGCCCCCGGCGGGGACTCCGCTACCGCGCTGAGGGCGACGCCAACGCCCTGTCCGTCGGAGGGGGTTCGTTGCTGGTGGCCTGGCGGCCGAAGAGGAGGACGCTTGTCAGTGACACGAGCAAGGCCACCCCGAAGATCGCCGTGGTCGCGGTCAACCCGCGGCCGACGGCGACCGCCACATCACCCCGGTGCGCCTGGAGCGTGCTGAAGTACAGCGTCATCGCCAGCGGAACACCGATCGAGGAACCGACCCTGAGCCCGGTCTGGTAGACGCCGGCCGCCGTGCCGCCCTCCGGCCGGGGAATCTCCGACATCACCATCGTCTGGTTCGGCGCGATGACGAACCCGGCACCCAGCCCGGCCAGCAGCAACGCGCCGGCCAGCGGCAGCGTGGTGCCGTCGGTGCCGGAGCCCGCCAGCATCGCGGTCAGACCCAGTCCGGCCGTGGTGACCAGCGACCCTCCGACGATCAGCCAGCGACCGAAGAGATGCACGATCCGGCCTCCGATGACGGCCGCCACGGCGGACCCGATCGCGTACGACATGGTCGCCATGGCCGCCTGGAGCGGCGAGTACCCCATCCCCCGCTGGAAGTAGATCTGGCAGAGCACGAAGATGCTCGGCTGCGCGGCGAAGAAACAGAAACCGGTCAGCGCCCCGGCCGAGTACGTACGGGTCTTGAGCAGTTTCAGCTTCACCAGAGGATGCCGGCCCCCGAGTTCGAGCCGCCTCTCCCAGGCCAGGAAACCCGCGAGTCCCGCCGCGGCGACCCCGAGCAACCACCAACTCGGCTCCGTCTCCGCCTCCCCGGCCTGCGTCACCGGCAGCATGATCGCGACGACGGCCACCCCGAGCAGCGCCGCTCCGACCAGGTCCAACTTTGCGTGCTCGCGGGCGACATGCTGCCTGGGCAGCAGCCGAGTGGCGAGTACGAGGGTGGCGATGCCGATCGGCAGGCTGACGTAGAACACGTACCGCCAACCGGTAGAGGGACCGACCAGCTCCATGATGCCGCCCCCGATCAACGGGCCGACCGCGGTCGAGATGCCGACGGTCGCGGCGTAGAAACCGAATGCCTTGCCCCGCTCCTTGCCCGAGAACATCTGCTGGATCAGGCCGACGATCTGGGGGTTGAGCAGCCCCGCGGTGGCTCCCCGCGCTATCCGGGAGATCAGCAGCCAGGTGCCGTTCTGGGACGCGCCGCAGAAGACGGAGCTGATCAGGAAGAGAACGAGGGCGATGAGGAACATCTTTCGCCGGCCGTGGTCGTCACCCAGGCGCCCGGCGGTCACGAGCGTCAGGCCGAACGCCAGGATGTAACCGGACACGGTCCAGGTGACCTGGGTGGGGGTGAGATCAAGGCTGCGCTCCACCGACGGCAGCGCGACATTGATCATGCTGCCGTCGAGCAGCACCATGAATCCCGCGGCCAGACAGACCGAGAACGCCAGCCAGCGTCTCGGGTCGGCCCCGGCCTCGGTCGAGTCCGTCGATTCAGGCGAGTCGGACGGGGATTCCTGAGCTGATGTCGTCATTGCCATCAACTTCTTTCACGTCAGGTCGTTCCACGGATGGATTGTCGTTCCATGGGGGGTTCGGGGGGAGGGGTGAGCAGGAAGGGTTGGAGGAGGGGAGTGGGTGAGTGACTGCGTGGGGGAAGCGGAGGCTGCTGTTACGGCACCGGACGGCGTACGGTGCGGTCAGCCCACGTCGGCGACGAGGCCCGCCTTCTGTACGCCGAAGACCGCGACGATCTCGTCGTTGTCGGGCCGTTCACCGCTGACGCCGACCGCGCCGAGCAGTTCGCCGTCCTCGTCCCGGATCAGCGCGCCCCCCTTGGAGGAGGCGACGCGACCTTCGGAGATCGCCGCGAGCGCGGCGAAGAACGCGGGGTCGCGGGTCGCGTGCCGGGCACCGGCGGCGCCGCCCTGGCCGGTGCCCAGGCAGCCCCATGCCTTGGCGTGGGCGATCTGCGGACGCAGGATCCCCGCCCGTTCCTCCCGCTTGACGACCAGGGGATGGCCGCCGGGGTCGAGCACGGTGACGGTCAGCGGGCGCAGGCCCAGCTCACGGGCGTGGCCCAGGGCAGCGTCCACGATCTCGGACGCCTGGGCCAGGGTCAGTCCACTCATGCTTGGGGCTCCTTCTTCTTTCCGGGGTGTCCGGGGTGTCCGGGACGGGGTTCCGGGCGGGCCGCGCTGAGCGCCTCGGCCAGCCGGAGCAGTTCGTCGAGCAGGCTCGTGGCGTCCTCGTCCAGCCCGGGAGCGGAACGGAACGTGCCGTCACCCGGCACCGCGAGACGCACGAACGGGATCTGTACGGAGTGCGCGAGCGGCACCATGCCGAGCGCGGTCACCACCGGGATCAGTGCCTGTACGGCCCTGGCACCGGCGGCGACCCCGCCGTACCCGACGAAGCTGACCGGCTTGCCCTGCCACTCCCTGGCCAGGTAGTCGAGGGCGTTCTTGGTGGCCGCGTTGTAGCTGTGGTTGTACTCGGGGAGCACGAAGACGTACGCGTCGGCGGTGCGTACGGTGTCGCTCCAGCGCCGGGTGTGCTCGTGCTCGTACCGGCCGCGCTGTGGGGGCCGGGGTTCGTCGAGGAGCGGTAGGCCGACCTCGGCGAGGTCGACGAGTTCGGTCTCGAAGCCGCTGTGCTTCAGGGCCAGGGAGTGGAACCATTCGGCGATCGCGGGGCCGCGGCGGCCGGGGCGGGTGCTGCCGATGATGATCTGCAGCTTGGGTCGGGGCATGGCTGACCTCGGGGAGTTGGGGAGTTCGGGGGAGTCCGGGGGGAGGGGGGGCGCGACGGCGGCGACGGAGTCCCGTTCAGCCGTTGTCGAGTTCCTTGGGGTTCTCGAACCTGATCCCGCCGTCCGTCCTGATCACGTCGAACTGGTCCGAGGGGACGGCCGGTTCCTGGATCGGCGGCAGGCCGACGTTGAAGAGGACGAGTTCGTCGGCGGCGACGTAACGCGCCTTCTCACCCGGGTCGACCTCGACGGCGCCGAGCCTGCCGATCGCGGTGTTCTCGACCGTGCCGGTGCCGGAGAGGACCACGGTCAGTTGCCGTGCCTCGTCGCTGGCGGCGACCCACTCGGCGCCGGCCTCGATCTTCACGTACTCGATCCAGAACCGGCGCTCGGTGTACGTGCCGATGTGCTTGCGCTCGACACCGGGCCAGCCGGGTGCGGGCAGGTAGTTGAAGTGGGCCGGGTCGCTGATGACCACGCCGTTGTAGCGCGGGCGAGGGAACTTGACCTCCTGGCGCTCGCGGCGCTCGGCCTGCGCCTGCTGGTTGGCCGGGCCGCGCCCGCGCCCCGCGGCCATGCCGAGCGCGGACGCACCGCCGAACTGGAGGACGAGCTGGATCTGGTGCGGGTCGGTGAGCTTGTCGTCCTGCGGGCCGTACGTCTGCCCCTCGGGGAAATAGCCGACCTCACCCTCGCGCAGGACGCCCTGCTCTCCGAGATTCATGTCGCCCACCAGCGGCAGCCGGATCTGCTCGAAGGTATGGGCGTGCCGGGGCATGAGGAAGTCGGCCTCCTGGCGGCCGAGGATGTAGCGATAGTTCTCCAGCGGCTTGCTCCGGTCGCCCATGAGCAGGTAGTTGAACGAGACCGTCCCCCTGGGGTGGTCCATCTTGAACGCGTTCTCGTCGAACGGTGCGATCTTCATCGCTGTCCTCCCTTGTTCGGCCCGTCAGGCCCGTCAGGCCCGTCAGGCCCGTCGGCCCGGGTGAGCCCTCACCCGTCGCCAACAAGAAACCTTCTTAGTAGGTTTGTGTCAAGGTAGGTGACGAGCTTTTCGGCTGCGCCGAGTGTTCGGAGGTGGGGGTGAAGGCGGAAGGTGGGGGGTGAAGGTAGAAGGTGGGGGAGGGTGCGGCCCTGACGTATGACCCTGGCCGACCTGGAGCCGGCAACCCTTGAATCGACCTACTAGGTAGGTTACGGTGATCCCGCTCTCGCCGGATGCGCCGAGGTCGTCGGTCTGCGTAGACCGAGAAGAGCGAGACCGCCGCCGCACCGGGTTCGCGCACCCGGTCCCCGCCCCCGTCCCGCCCAGGCGCCCCCGCTCAAAATTCACCCGAATGGCGTACGGCTCCGAGGGGCCCGTATTCGCGATGAGCGGTGGTGGGACATGCCGTAAGGCTGTTGTAGGGGTAGGGGCGTATTCCTCCCTGGTTGCTGCGATCGCTGTCCGGATGCGCGATGGAGGGGTGCGCGCCTGACTGTGAGGGGCGTGATCCCGCAGACGCGCTTCCCCATGCGAGGAGTGATCGCCGATGTCAGCCGAAGGCTTGTTCGACAACCCCAACGCTCTGAGCGGTCGGAACATGTACGACCAGGCGGGCGAGAAGATCGGTTCCGTCAGCCGCGTCTATATCGGCGACCGCAACAGCCGCCCGGAGTGGGTCACCGTGAAGACCGGCCTGTTCGGCATGAACGAGAGCCTCGTTCCGCTGGCCGGCGCCCGTCGCGTCGGCGAGGACATTCGCGTCCCGTACACCAAGGACACCGTCAAGGAGGCACCGCGCGTCAACGCGGACGAGCGTCTCGACGCCAGCCAGGAGAAGCAACTCCACCAGCACTACGGCCTGCCGGCTGCCGGTGCCGCCGGCACGACCACGGGCACCACCCGGACCGGGACGGGTACCGGAACAGGCACCGGTACCCGTGCGGGCGCGGGCACGGCTCCGCCCACCGGACGCCCCAGCGCCGCCACCGCCGGGACGGGCACGGGCCGGCCCATGGCGGGGGTACGCGGCTCCATGCCCACCGAGGGCAAGGAGCGGCACACCGAGGAACTCATCAGGTCCGAGGAGGAACTGCACGTCACCACCGAGGAGCGCGAGGTCGGCCACGCCCGGCTGCGCAAGGTCGTCGTGACGGAGAACGTGACCACCTCGGTCCCGCTCAGCCACGAGGAGGTGCACGTCATCCGCGAGGAGATCTCGCCCGCGGAACGCGCCGGTATCCGCGACACCCGCATGGGTGACGCACAGGCCGAGGTGACCCTCCACGCCGACCGCCCGATCATCAAAAAGGAGTCGGTGCCGGTCGAACGCGTCCGGCTGGAGACCGAGAAGGTGACGGAACAACAGCAGATATCCGCCGAGGTCCGCAAGGAACAGATCGAGTACGACACCGACCTGGGCGACCAACCGCGAAACCGCGGCAGGCGAACCGGCCCCGGCCGCTGACCCGTCCTTGACCACAGACCACAGACCACAGACCACAGACCACAGACCACGGCAACGGCCCGCACGGCTGAAGAGGCGATGCGGGCCGCTGTGTTTGCGCACGTCCTGCACGGGACGGCGGTCGGTACGGTCCGGCTCAGCAGGAGAGGTTGCCTCCGGGATCGACCCCGAGGATCTGGGTGAAGCCCACGTAGGAATCCACGCGGCTCTGCACCTGGGCGGGGTACTTGCCGTCGCACTCCAGGGCGCCGTTGATGGAGCGGATGGTCTGGCCGAAGCCGGCGTCGTTGGACATGGCATCGTGCGGCGTCATCGAACCTGGGCCGACCTGGGTGTTCCAGTACCAGAGACCGGTCTTCCAGGCGACGGAGGAGTCGCTCTCCACCAGGCCCGGGTTGTTCAACAGGTCGATGCCGAGCGCGTCACCCGCGGCCTTGTAGTTGTAGTTCCAGCTGAGCTGGATGGGGCCGCGGCCGTAGTAGGCCGCCTGGCCGGCCGGGCAACCGTAGGGCTGGCCGGCATCGCAGTAGGCGGGGTAGTTGGCCGTGTTCTGCTCGACGATGTGCGCGAGACCGCCGGTCTCGTGGCTGACGTTGGCCAGGAAGGCGGCGGCTTCCCGCTTCTTCACCGTGTCGTTGCCGGAGTTGGCGAAGGCGGGGTAGGCGCCCAGTGCCGCCAGCAGCCCGTCGTACGTATAGACGGAATTGCGGTTCAGGAACATCTGGTTGAACTGGGCTTCACTGACGACGAATCCGGAGGTGGATCCACCGTCGCCCGTCGGGACGGGAACGGGGTTCTGCGGCCCGGTGCCTGAGGAAGTGCCGAGCGCGGACGTGTTCCACTTCTCGTTCGCGGCGCCCTGGCAGGGCCAGATCTGGAGGGGCGTGCGGTTGGCGCTGTTGTACGCGCGCACGTCAAGGCACTTGTCCGCGGCCGGGTTGACGATGTCCTTGGCCTCGGTGATGACCCACTGCTGGGCGGGTGTGCCGTTGCAGTCCCACAGCCGCACGTCCGCCGCGTCGGCGATGCTGCCGTCCCGGACGTCCAGGCACTTGCCGAACGCCCGCAGCGTTCCGTCACCGGGATTGGTCCACTCCTGGGCCGGTGTGCCGTTGCAGTCATAGAGCTGAACCTGCGTGCCGCTGGCGCTGTTGCCGTCGGCCACGTCGACGCACTTGTCGGCCAGACCGGTGATCCGACCGCTCACCGTGTCGGCCGCCGCGGACATCCCGGACGGCTGCGAGAGCACGATCCCGGCGGTGACCGTACCCAGCACGAGCCCTATCGCCGCGCCAAGGCCGACGGAGCGCCGGGTCAGGTGCGCCCTCGATCGGGGAATGGTGAACACGATGTATGTCACTCCTTGATGGGCTGGGCTGGGCTGGGCTGGGCGGAGGGGGCGGCTGGGATGCCAGGTCCACATCTCTCATCAACCACCACGGAGCCCGTCCACGAGGCCCCCGTCCCGGCGCGCGACCTCGCACACGCTCCCGCGAACATTGCAACGGGCTTCGGGGAGGAAGGGTTCAAAGGGTTCGACGGAAGGGGCAAGCCGACGGGGAGCCCGACGCCGGGGCGAGCGGCAGGCCGGCACCACCGTTCCGCCCCGCGGCATACCCGGTGGACATCGGCACGCCAGTGAGCCGCCGCGCCGATTCCATCGGGACACGTCAAAGACCCCGGACCATGATCGGTCCGGGGCCTTTTGGCTGGTGCCCCCGGCAGAATTCGAACCTGCGACACCGCTTTAGGAGTTCGATCTCCTCTCGAACAGGGTGGGGCCTGCCTCGTGCGCCGGTGCCGCTCAGGGCTGTTGCAGGTCGCAGTTGTTCGGGGCTGTTGATGTCAGCGTTGGATGTCAGCGGAATAGTTCCGGTGCAGGGCAGACCTCCAGTCCGGCCGGTCGACCCAGGGCCACCAGACATGGCGACTGGCACACCTCCAGAGCGTCCGGCAGACCCGCCGGCCGTCGTCCTCTCGCTTCGAGAGAAGGAGGCCACCGGAATGCATGGGCTTGCTGCAGTTGGGGCAGGCCGGGGCGTCGTCGGTCATGCAGCGCACACTAACGGAGTGACTGCTTTGTCCCGAAGCAACTGGGGATGCTCGCTGCCCTTGGGTTGCTGTGCCTGTCACCGGCGCTGATGGTCCGCTGACGTCCACGGTTGTTCGTGGTTGTGCGTCGCGGTTGTCACGCAGTTGGACACTCACCGCTACTACTGTCCGTGTGAGGCCCTAAAGGTTCTCGTAAATGATCTTCGACCGGTGTCGGCCTCCTCGTGCGAGGCGAAGATCGCCTGATGCCCGATCGTGATCCAAGGGTGTACAACTCCGTGCGGATCCCAACTGTCTGAAGGGCGCCGGAGGATGAGCCTCCGGTGCTCTTCCGTGCGGAGATCGGGGATCAGGTGGGGAAGAAGATCTGGAGAGCTGTCGCGGCCGGTGGCGCGGCGGCGGTGTTCACGGCCATGGCCGCGGGACCGGCCGGGGCGGCCGAGGGCGGGGTCTCGTTCACCCGTGTCCAGGTGAACGGCGGCAAGGCGATCGTGATTGGGGTGTCGAACGAGGTCGCGGTGCCCACATCCTTCCGGATGGCGACCACACACCAGTGGAAGTGGCCGGCGGTGTTCCTGTACCGCGGCAAGACGAGTGAGCGGCTGTGGCACGCGATCGAGACGAGCGACTGCATCAAGGTGAGCTCGGGCGTCTGTGACTTCAACGAGACGATGTACTTCGACCCGAGCGAGTGGGAGATGCGCAACAGCGAGGCCGGAGCGTGGAAGGTCGCGGCCGAGGTCTACTTCCAGGGCGGCGGCGGTGACACCGATGACAAGGGCCTCACGGCCTACGTCAAGCGCAACTCCCGCCTGACCGTGAACGCCTCGCCCGAACCGGTGGCCAAGGGCCAGACCATCACCGTGACCGGCAAGGTCACGCGGGCCAACTGGGAGACCAGGAAGTACGTCTCCTACGAAGGCCGCCTGGTGACCCTGCAGTTCAAGCCCACCGGAACCACCTCCTACACCACGGTGAAGAAGGTTTACGCGAACGGCTCGGGCAACCTCAAGACGACCGTGAAGGCATCCAAGACGGGCACATGGCGCTGGGTGTACTACGGCAACACCACTACCGGGCCGTCGACTTCGGCCGGCGACAACGTCGTAGTGAAGTGAGTTCCCTGGACTGCCTCTCGACCTACTCGGCACAGCTACAGGACAACCTTTAGGGTCGGTTTCGCGCGGTCGGTGGCGAGGTATCCAGCTCTGAAGTGCAGCTGCATCCCTGGTTCTGTCTGGGAGTGGTCCGGTATCCAATCCGTGGCCCAACCGACCTCCATGCCTAGTTGATGGCTAAGAGGGGGATCTGTCAGTGCTGACCCTGCACAAGCCCTGAACGGTCTTGAAAACCGTCGTGGCAGCGATGTCACCGTGGGTTCAAATCCCACCGCCTCCGCACGATGAGCAGTGAGAACGGCCCCTGACCTGGGAAGTTGGTTGGGGGCCGTTCTTGTGTCCGGTCACCGTGACGGTCCGGTGTTTCCCGTGGCTTCCTGTGCGATCGGGCATGGAAGGGGCACGCGGGGGGCACGCCTGGGGTACGTCCGGGGCACGGCATTTCGAGATCCAGCGGGCGGCAACCCACTGCCCGCTAACGGCTGATCGGGATCTCGTAGACGATCTCGCAGTGGGCGGCGGGCACCACGATGTCGGCGGTTTCCACGGGCCGGCCTTGGTCGCTGTAGTACGTCCGTTGGATGTGAGTGACGAGTGCGGCCTTCTGGATGCCGAGAAGTGACGCCTCCTCGGCTGTGGCCTGCCGTGGTTCCGGCTGCTCCACCGCGTGGCTGACGGTCACGCCGATGGCGGCCATGCGGTTCACCACGCCCGTCCCCGCGTGTGGCCCTCCTTCGGGGAGGACGACGAGGGTGCCGGCGGTGAGGTCGTACGGCTCCCAACTCGTCGACAACTGCGCGGGCCTGCCGTCCGCCAGGAACTCGTACGTCGTCCGGACACAGAGGTCGCCCTCGGCGATGCCGAGCCGGGCCGCGATCCCCGCGGGAGCCGGCACCTTGGCGTCGGTCCGGCTCTCCCAGTCCCCCTGCCTGCCGAGCGCCTTCATGTCCGCCCGGAATGGCGACGCCTGGGGCTGCTCACGCGCGGATGAACGGACCATCCGTACCCGCTGCCTGGGCTCGGCGACGTACGTGCCCGATCCGGCACGGCCCTCCAGTACGCCTTGGGAGATCAGCAGCTCCTGAGCCCGGCGCACCACGTTCTCGCCCACGCCGTACTCCTGGCCGATCTGGGCGCGGGACGGGAGGCGGTCCCCCGGCTCCCACACGTGGTCCGCGATCCGCCGCCGGAGTTCGTCGGCGATGCGGAGATAGGGCGGCTGCTCAGACATATGGAAAATCTAGTCCACTAGCTCTAATCTAGTTAACTAGCTTCACTCAAAGTGATCGCCGGTGACGGAGGCTGCCCTGTGCCCGCTTCGGGAGTTAGCGCGGCGGCCATCGCTGCCCGGCTGTCCGCCGCCGGACTCCCCGCGCGCGTGGAGGAGCACGCCTTGCACACGTCGGTCGAAGCGGAGGTGCCGGAATCGCTCTCCGCCGAGACATGGCGGGAGGTCCTGGAAGTGGTGGCGCAGGCCGACCGGTTCGGACTTCTCGCCACCAGTCTGAACGGCCGCACTCTCTGGGCGGTCGTACGCAAATCGGTCCCCACGACGGGCGATGTCGGGGGACCGGGCCATCAGCGATAGGAGCTGAGCAGCGTGCTCAACCGTATCCGCCGCGTCGTATCCCTCACCAGGGCGCGGCACACCTCGAAGGGCAGGCATCGCCGCCCCTTAACGCCCGCACGACCGTCGGCCGTACCCGTCTCCCTTGCCTCCCGGGCAGCCGCTGACGTGTCGACCGTCGTCCTGGGACGGACTTCCGACAGCCCGGCCCATCGCCACTCGCTCAGGGGTGAGGACATCGTGCTCGTCCGCCCGTATGTGCTGGCCTGGGAGAAACGCGTGCGAACGCGCTCGGCGGTCGTCGCTGCCCATCTGCCGGCCGATGCGTGGCCGGCCCTTGCGGGGGTCCACTGATGCCGCCTCGCCAACAGCCAGACGTCACGGGGGTCTCGGCCGTGCCTTACCGATCGGCCGTCTGCCGAATCGGAACGCACCGCGCCTGCGCGGAGGCATCTCCGGCATCGGCACCGGTCGACCTTCCGGTGATCTACGAAGCGTGCGACTGCCCGTGCCACTCGCCGTCCGATCGGTCCACGCTTGTGGAGGTGGAGCAGTGAGGTGGCGGCCCCCTGGAGGCGCGCTGGTCTCCTACATCGAGGTCACCGCGACCACCGTGCAGCGTGGCGACATCATCCAACTCGGTGGCCGAGCCTGCCGCGTGAAAGACCTCTTCCAGCTCCGCCGGGGAGCCAAGCAACTCGTCTTCGAGTCGGGCGACCTGCTGACCATGCACGCGCGAACCCGGCTCGTCGCCGTGCGGATGACGAGAAGGTGGTGATCGGATCCATGCGCTCTCGTCATCGCGGCATCGCCGACGACCTCCGGGACCAGATCGCAACTGGTCGCGTCAAGCCTGGCGAGCGTCTGCCGTCCGAGTCGAGATTGGCCGGCCGATACATGGTCAGCACGGCGACGCTCCGGAGTGCTCTCGCGGTACTTCAGAGGGAAGGTCTCATCGAGAAGATCCACGGCAAGGGGAACTTCGTTCGCCGCTCCTTCCGCAAGATCACCTACGTGGGCGGATGGGGCACGCTGGATCTCTGGACTTCTACCGACGCGGATCCCCGCGTCACGGTCCGCACCACCACGATGGGCGCGTACGGGGATCTGACAGCCCTGCTGCGGGTTCCGGACGGCAGCCCTCTGACCGAGTTCCAGTGCCTCAGCTACCAGGGAGATTCCCCGCACAGCCTGGCCCGCATCTACGTCCCGCGCGACTCGGAGCCCGTCACGGTGTTCGGCGACGGAATCTCAAGTACGCGGGCGAAAGCGAACTTTGCCGTACTGGGCAACCCGCCGGCCGAGGTTCGAGAGACGGTATCCGTCCGCCTCCCGACACCAGAGGAGGCATCGACCCTCCGGATCAACGCCGCTGTGGCGGTCCTCGCGATCACGCGGGTTGCGTCCGACGCCTCCGGCCGCGTCACCGAGGCCGCGCTTCTCGTGTTCCCCGGGGACCGCGTCGACGCGGTCTTCACCACCCACCACATGATCGAAGAGAGGCAGACGCAAACATGACGGCACGCAACGAATTGCGGCTCCTCCCGTGGTCAGGACCGGACGGCAAACCCTGTTACCTGAGCACCGACGACAGGGACGGCTACTTGTCCCGCCTGGCGGACAACATCGAAGCGGTACAGGTCGGCACAGCGACCGAACTACTCAAGCAGGCAACGGAAACCCTCGGAGACGAGCACGCGAGCCCCGAGGGCGTGCGACTCCTGGCGAAGGAACTGTCCGGGGCTCTGCAAGACGTTCTCCGTGTTGCGACCAGCCGGGGTGACCTTCTGAGGGAGACGAACCGCAACGGCGGCTCTTGGCAGCCACGTTCCCTTTAGTCATCGCAAGGAGAGGAGCCCGAGGAAAACCTGGGCTCCTCTCCTTGCTGGGTCGTGCAGACCCCGACCAAGAACGCAGCTTGGGAATGCACGGCGGTCTGAGCATCAGCCGGCGACAGTCAGCCACGATGGTGGGTGCGACGACGGACCGGGCGCGCGTGTGCCTCGCCGCACCCCTACCGGTATCAGCGACGTTGCCGTGTCGTCGATCGGAGCACGCCGCGGGGGTTGTTCCCAGAGGACGGTGCAGACCTCTGCGCCTCCAGAGCTCTCAATTTGGGAAGCCGCGAGTAGACACTCAACGCTGCTGATCCTGGGGTTAGCGTTCCTAAGCTCTCCGGCACTCCATTGGCCCTCCGGTGTGCTGGCTGGTTGGGCCGTGTGAGTTGCCTCAGTTTTAGGCATTCAGTACCAAGAGCAGAGGTACTGGCACAGGCTACGAATTCAAGCCAAAGAACGGTAACCGGCCAAAACTCCAGAACGGATTCATCCAACTCCTGCGCCGAAGGGTGCAGATGCGGGATCATCGGGCTGCAATGGATCGGCCACATGGGGGCGGACATGTACAAAGCGGTCGGAATCGATGGCAGTGAGTCGGTATTCCTGGTGGAAGTAACTCCACTTGCTGTCGACAACTTCGATCAGTCAAAGATCCTCCGGGGACGCGGGACCCCGGAGCAGGCGCTGACCAACCTTCGCCAAGTGGGCGATGCCATAGTCCAGACCTGCGAAGACGTGTCAGCGGCGATTCGTGAGCGCTTCGCTGACGCTGCTCCGGACGAGTTGGAGGTGAAGTTCGGGGTATCCCTCAGTGGTGAAGGTGGCGTTCCACTGGTGGGCAAGGTGAAAGCCGACTCTACTTTCGAAGTGAGGGCGCGCTGGACTCGCTGATCAGCGAAGTTGCCGTGGTTCATGTACGCACTATGAGTGAACCGCATGTACCAGTTGACGCATGTGGCCTGTTCAGGCATACAAACCAGTTGGTAACCTGCCCGGCATGAGTAAGCCGGAGGATGGCAGCTGGTCGGGCCTAAGTGACACGGAACGCGCACTGCTTGAGCTAATGTCGGCTGCCCTGAAGGCAGACGAGCAGGCTGTGAGGGAGCTATGCAGGCGGTGGATGCGGAAGCCGCCCACAGTCTCCGGGCATGCAGTCGCCCTTCGGGCAGAGTTAAGAGCCCTGCTCACGGCTCTGCCTGAGCGGTCCCCCCTGCGAGGGGGCGCGGTTCGTGACGCTGAGTGGAGGCCGCCGGCCGCGGCCGATTTGCCCCGAGACCCAGAGACTAACCAAACGTTGCTGCGCTTGGACGAGACGTCTTCAAGTCCAGGGCCTGTGCTCGATGATGCTTGCAGAGCTCAGGTTGACAGGATCGTCGCTGAGCGACCACTGCGGGAGCGACTCCTAGAAGCGGGACTGCAGCCGTCTCGCAGCGTTCTGTTGAGTGGTCCCCCAGGCGTGGGCAAGTCCATGACTGCTGCGTACATCGCCGAGCAGATGAAGCAACCGCTTCTTGTAGTGGATTTGGCCTCCGTAATGTCGAGCTACCTGGGACGGACTGGGAGAAATTTGAGGGCGGTACTTGATTACGCATCAGAAACAGAGTGCGTTCTATTCATAGATGAATTTGACGCTTTGGCGAAACGGCGAGACGACTACACTGATGTTGGCGAACTTAAGCGGTTGGTCAACGTATTATTGTTGGAGCTCGACCGTTGGCCAGCCGGCAGCTTCTTGGTCGCCGCCACTAATCACCTAGATCTAGTTGATTCAGCTATTGCCAGGCGCTTCGACGTAAAAATTGAAATGCCGATGCCTGAATGTGAGCAACGGAAAAGCCTCCTAGCTCAAATTCCAGTCATGGTGGCTGCATCCGTTGACGAAGACTATATTTCTCTGTTGGCGCTCGCCAGCGAGGGGAAGTCGCATTCCGACATTGTCAAGCTCGTGAATGGATTCGCGCGCGCGATGATCGTCGAAGACGGAAGTCTAGGAGGATTTCCAGAGCGAGTCGCTAATTATGCCATGGCCTCGCTGCGTGAGCAGGCGAAAACGGACGCAGAAGTCCGATCGCAAATCATTCGTCTTGCACATCAGTCACTCGGTTACTCGCAACGAAAGATCGCTGGCATCCTAGGTGTAAGTCACCCGACAGTCAGCCGAACCCTGGCTTCGCAGGAAAAGTAACAAACGCGTAGCAGTCGGAATTTCCCGGGGGGATAACATGAGTCAGAAGTCAGGCGGGCGGATCCTCGTCGGGGGCGAGCAGATGTCCGAAATGGTGGATCGAGTTTCAGGAGGGGGAAACAAGTTCTATCCATTCTCAATGGAGGAAATCAGAGAGATCCTTGGTCCACAAGTCCGTTCGCTCCGAGACTCTGCAGTGAGGATTGATTCTGCATTACGAGCCGAACATGTGGTCTTCGAGGCGACTTTGTTGCCGAATTTCCTCGCTAACAGTTACTTTCCCGACCGTCTCGTTAAGCTGCTAGGTCTCACTCCCCTGGGATCTCGTCCGGCTACTGCAGATTTCACACTCCGGAGTGGCACCACGTCTGACGTAGCCACCAAGTCGCTGATTGTCGCTGGCGACGATTCAAGCCTGGCTCGCTTGGCTAGCATGCTTGAGGGCGTCGATCTCAACCGCGCCGAAAAGGCTGCTGCAGAGGAGCTGCGCCAATTCTCGGAAATACACTTGCCTCGCCGCGAGGAGGTGTTACGTGATTCGCGCACTGAGAGTGGTGATTCGGGTAAATCCCGAGTCGTTTACGAGGCGGTACTTCACCCTGATCCGGATAATCCTGGATCGGGTCGTCAGCCAATGACTAGCAGCCTCTTTCGAAAATTTGAGGACTATATTGCGAGCCTAGGTGGGGAAGTAGCAGTTACGCGCCGCGATGTTGTCGCCGGGTTGACGTTCGTCCCTGTATTCTTGCCTGAAGGGCAGGCGGAGCAGGCCGCCGCCTTCAATCCTCTTCGTTCTATCCGGCGTATGCCACGGATTCGTCCTGTTCCTGCATCACCGCTCCGATCGGCACCGCGAGTAGCGCGACCTGCGCCTCCGGCCGCTGATCCGACTGCGCCTGAGGTGTTGATATTTGACGCCGGAATAGATGAGGGCGGCGAATACTTCGCAGGCTCTGCTAATCAGGTGCATATTACGACCGAGAATCCTGATTACGGCTGCATTGAGCACGGGAGCGCTGTTACGGGAGCCGTTCTCTACGGCAACGTGCAGCCGGGACAACAGCTGTCCAAGCCGCCAGTCCGGGCTACTCACTATCGATGCATTCCCGGACCATCTGAGGATGGGACCGAGCTCTATTGGCTTCTGGATCAGATTCAGAAGCAGGTCACGGAAAATGACGCTATGATCGTCAATCTCAGTCTGGGGCCGGAAGTTACCGTCGACGATGGTGAGCCGCATCGATGGACGGCGGTTCTCGATAGTCTGGCCTACGAGAGGGACATTCTCTTCGTTACTGCCGTTGGAAACAACGGCGACACCAGCGAAAACCGAATAATGGTCCCGGCTGATATGGTCAATGGACTCAGCGTCGGAGCTTGTGATCGTCCGTACCCCGAGGCGTTATGGACCCGGGCTGCATACAGTGCTGTCGGCCCTGGGCGGCCTGGTGCCCTGATACAGCCGGCGGTCGTGGCGTTCGGGGGCGACGATCAAATGCCGTTTGCTCGTTTGAGGGCTGATGGTGGAATTTCGTACGACTGCGGGACAAGCTACGCGGCACCCCTCGTTGCACACGAGCTGGCTGTGTTATCCGGCGAGCTTGGCGACCGGGCTAGTGCTTCAGCGCTCAAGGCGTTCGCGGTTCACTTCGCAGAGTCGCACGCTGACTCGAACCTAAGTACCGGACATGGAAGGCTCATTAGCGACCATGCTTCGGCTCTCTGGTGTGACAGCAACGAGGTCACCGTCATCTATCAGGCGTCGGTCGAGCGTGATCAGATACTGGGATTTCAGCTTCCCGTGCCTGAGGGCCTTGACCGGGGAAGGGTGAAGGTCAGGTGGACTCTCGCGTATGCATCCCCCACGGACCCGACCGAGGCGGTCGAGTACACGGAATCGGGCCTCGAATTCACACTCCGGCCGCATGCCGCGATGTACTCCTTCCGCGATCCGGATAGTTCTTCACGCTCTGTGAAGGTTAATATTCGTGACGAACCGGAAAGAGCTGCCGAATTGGAGGAGGAAGGTTGGATTCGCGGCAAGAATCCAGTGTCCCGTTCCCAGAAAATCGGGCCCAAAGCTTCCGAAGCTAGCAGGCGCCGTGGGGGGAAATGGGAAACGGTTATGCAGGGGCAGGATCGTCTCCAAGCGAGGAGTCTCTGGCTTCCACGGCTGGACGTCGAATACCTGACGCGGACGGGTGGTGTCCTTACTCGCGGCGCCGCGCCGGTGGACTTCACCCTCCTGGTGACAGGAACGTCCCTTTCTGGCATTCCGGTTTACCAGTTGGCGCAGTCAGAGTTCTCGGTTCTATCAGCGCTTCCTGTGCCGGTTACGACTCAGGTGCGAACGCAGACCTAAATTGACCGTTGAGGGCGGTGGAGCGGCTTTGGGCTGGAGTTGCTCTGGCGCAAGTGATCATGGCCCCGCAAGCTTTCGGCGAGTCGGGCAGTCTGTGGACCTGCCCGTTAAAGCACGACGTTGGGGCCAAGATCTTAGAGGCTCGCCCCAAAGTGGCTGCCTAAAGCCGTGGAGCCGACCGCCCCAGCCACAGAGGGTGTCTCCCCACCTCATGCCCGCAGCCGCCGAGCGCGCCGCCGGGCGCGGCCAGCCGGGGCGGAGACAGGAGGCAGGCCGCGCCGTAGAGGCGGCGCGCGCCCGCGCCGTGCGCGGGCCTTGATGAAGGAGAGAAGGTTTTATCCCGCTGGGATGAGGTGCGTTCCGTCGTGGCTTCGGACGTGGGGGCCGTTGTCGTCCAAGGCGTCCAGGAGTCTGATCGCGTAGACCTCGGACATGTGCTCGCTGACCTCGTCCGGTGTGAGCCAGGAGACGGCCGTGGACTCGGTTGAGGTGCGTTCCGTGCCGCCGGAGGGCTTGCAGCGGAAGACCAGGGCGACGATGCCGCGGGTCATGTTCTTGTAGATGCCGGTGAGTTCGGCGACCTCGATGTGGATGCCGGTCTCCTCCAGGACCTCGCGGGCCACGCCGGCTTCGGGGGTCTCGTCGAGTTCGAGGATGCCGCCGGGGAGTTCCCAGGTGCCGTTGTCGGCTCGGCGGATCGCCAGGAGGCGGCCGTCCTCGCGCACCACTACTCCGGCAACGGACACGGAGTGACGGGGAGAGGGCGCCGCTTCCTGTGATTGACTCATGTAGAGGAGCATAGGAGGCAGAGAAGGACTATGGGAACTGCGGCAGGAGGGGTCGGTTCCGGGCCTCGGTACGTGCAGATCGCGGACGAGATCGTGCAGCAGATCCGGGCGGGGGTTCTCAAGCCTGGTGACATGGTGCCGAGTGAGTCCGAGCTGGTGGAGCGCTATGGCGTGGCTGGCGGGACGATCCGTAAGGCCATGGTCGAGGTGCGGGCGAGTGGGCTGGTCGAGACCCGGCACGGCAAGGGTTCGATCGTGAAGGACCGGCCTCCGGTGCGGCACCGCTCCTCCGACCGTTTCCGGCGCTCGCTTCGGCAGGGTGGCCAGGCGGCCTACCTTGCGGAGTCCGCGCAGTCCGGCGCGAGTGCCAAGGTCAGCGTTCTGTACATCGGGCCCATGGAGGCGCCCGAGGATGCCGCCGAGCGTCTGGGCGTCCCGGCCGGTACACAGGTGCTGGCACGTCGGCGCCTCTACTTCCGCAACGGCACCCCGGCCGAGACGGCGACGTCGTACCTGCCCTGGGACGTCGTCAAGGAGATCCCGGAGCTGTTCGCCGAGAATCCTGGCGGTGGCGGCATCTACGCCCGACTCGAAGACCACGGGCACGAGTTCGCGGAGTTCGTCGAGACGCTGCAAGCCCGGCCGGCCTCGAAGTTCGAAGCCTCGGAGCTGGCGCTGAGTCCGGGTGCGCCCGTGGTTCACCTGATCCGGGAAGCCCGTACGACCGCGGGTCTCGTCGTAGAGGTGTGCGACACGCTCATGGCCGCTGACCAGTTCGTTTTCGAGTACCGGATCCCTGCGGACGACTGACGCCCACTCAACTCCTCACAGCCCGTCGCGAGTTCTTCCTCGCGGCGGGTTGACTCATGTACAGGAGTGAGGCACTCTTCTCCATGTCACTCATATACATGAGTGGCGGAGTTCAGCATCTATAGAGGAGTGATCTCTGTGCGTCAGATTCCCGTCGACACCTCCGGCGCGGTCGTGATGGTCGCCAAGTCCCCGCAGGTCAAGGTGCGTGACCGCCGTACCGGTGAGATCGCCACCGACACCGAGACCGGAGCGAAGCTGATGACGGTCGACGTGATGTTCGCGGCGAACGACGAGGTGGAGATCCTTTCCGTCACCGTCCCGGAGCCCGGGATCAGCGGCGAACTGTCCATGGGCACGTCGGTCGCGCTCACCGGCCTGATCGCCCGGCCCTGGGAGAACGACTTCAACGGCCAGAAGCGGCACGGCATCGCGTTCCGCGCGGTCGCGGTCACCTCGCTCGCCGACGCCGCCGCAGGGTCCAAGGCGGCCTGATCATGACCGGGTTCACGGTCGTTCTCGTGCTGGTCGTCGCCACTGTGGGTCTTCTGCGGTGGCGGCGCCCCGCCTGGTACTGGTTGACCTTCGGGGTCGCGCTGGCCGTGGTGCGGGTCCTGATCCGGTACGGCTCGGTCATGGACGCGTGCGGGCTGACCGTTCCGCCCGCGCGGTGGCGTCTCGCCCTGGCACGAGCCACGAACCGGCCGATACCGGAGCCGCGTCCGCCGCGCATCCTGCGGCTGCGGCCGACTCGTACCGGCCTGGTCCTGCGGCTCAAGCTCCGCCCCGGACAGGACGCCTTCGACATCGCCGCCACCTCGGACCGTCTCCGGCACTCGTTCTCCATGTACGGCGTGACCTCGCGTGAACTGCGCTCCGGTGTGGTCGAGGTGCGGATGACCGGATACGACGTGCTCAAGCGGGTGCATATGCCCGCCGAGACCGAGGCTCGTCCGATGCGGGTACCCATCGCCCTGCGGCAGGACGGCTCCGTGCACTACCGCGACTACCGGGCGATACCCCACGCCCTCACCCTCGGCGCCACGGAATCCGGAAAGTCCGTCTACCAACGCAACCTGGTCGCCGGACTCGCGCCGATGGACGTTGCCCTCGTCGGCGTCGACTGCAAACAGGGGGTTGAACTGTTCCCGCTGGCCCGCCGGTTCTCCGCGCTGGCCGACGACCCCGACACCGCTGCCGAAGTGCTGGATGCGCTCGTGGGACGGATGGAGGGTGTCTATCAGCTCATCCGGTCCCAGCAGCGGATCACCTCCGACGTGCCGGACGCGGAGATCGCCGCCGACATCTGGGACCTGCCGACCGAGTTACGCCCGGTCCCCGTCGTCGTCCTGGTCGACGAGGTTGCCGAACTCGCCCTGTACGCAAGTAAAGAGGAGGAGAAGCGGCGGGACCGCATCATCACCGCGCTGGTCCGCCTCGCCCAACTCGGCCGTGCTGCTGGCATCTACCTCGAAATCTGCGGGCAGCGCTTCGGATCCGAACTCGGCAAGGGGATCACGATGCTCCGTGCCCAGCTCACCGGCCGTACCGCCCACCGCGTCAACGACGAGGCATCCGCGAACATGGCCTTCGGAGACATCTCCCCGGATGCCGTCCTCGCCGCCATTCAGATCCCGGCCGAGATGCGAGGGCTCGCCATCGCGGGCGACTCGTCCGGAGGGTGGCACCGTATCCGCGCCCCGCACATCTCGCTCCGCCAGGCCGTGAACGTCTGCAACCGGTACGCCGACCGGACCCCGGACCTGCCCGAGCTAGCCCCTTTCCGGCCTGCCCTTTCCGGCTCCGACTCCGATGCCGCGCCCGTGCCGCTGGTCAAGGCATCCTCGGCCACCGCCTGATCCCTGCCGGATCCCCACGGTCGGCGTGACCGACTTCGCGCCACGTCCCTACCCCGCCATGCCCAGAGAAGGGAGAACCCGCCATGTGCCCGAACTGCGAGGACTTCGCCCGGACCGTGCTTCTGCTCGGCCAACTCGCGCTCTACGCCGACATGGCCGGCGCCGATCTCGACTTCGTGGACGCCGTCAGCCCGTCCCTCGCCGTCTCGCTGCCCGAGCCGCCGCCCGGCATGTTCCCGGACGACTACGACTACGGCCCCGACGGCGGCCCCACCGACCGGAGCGACGGCTGATGGGTGCCCGTCACGGCCTCCGTGTCGACGCGGTCCTGATTCAGGCTGTGATCGCCGGGGCTCTGTCCTTCGCCCACCTGCACGACCTGGCCGCCGCTGCCGGACAGAACGGCTGGAAGGCGTGGGCCTACCCGGTCAGCGTCGACCTGCTTCTGGTCGCGGCCTGGCGGCGGCTGCGCAGTGAGGGGCCGTCCCGGCTGGCCTGGTGCTGGTTTCTCATCGCCCTGTTCGCCTCGCTCGGCGCCAACATCGCCACCGCCGGGTTCCTCGACCTGGCCGACCCGCCCGCCCTGCTCCGCCTCGGCGTCGCCGGATGGCCCGCGCTCGCCTTCCTCGGCGGAACTCTCCTCGCGCACTCGTCCGCTGCGGAGCCAGAGTCAGAGCCAGAGCCGGGTCTACCGGTCCCCGTCACGGACACGCCGGACGCCGAACAGCCCGTAGCGGCGGAAGCCCTGCCCGAGCCCGACGCGGCCCCCGCACCCGGCGCGGACGCCCCCGCCTCGCCGGCCTTGGCACCTGACCCTGCTCGTCCGGTCCCCGCCGTCCTCATCGACCACGCCCGCAAGGTCGCCGACGAGTACCGCGCCCGCACCGGCTTCTCGATCGACACGGACACCCTCCGCTCCCGCCTCGGCGTCCCGCCCCACCTCGCTGACGCCATCGCCGCCCACCTCACCTGACTGCGAGGGAGAACAGAGATGACCTCCGACCCGGCCGACTTGACCGCGTCCGACTACCTCAATGCCGCACGGGACATGGCGGCGGCCGGACGTTCCTTCCTCGCGCACCTGCTCGCAGAGGAAGCCGCGCGACACGTGGACGACCCGGCCACCGTCCGGAGCATCCGCGCCCAGTACCCCGACCCCACCACCCGGAGGGACTGACCCGCCATGCCCGCCCGCGACAACTTCCACTCGCTGATGCGCATCGGCCCCGTGCAGATCGGCACCCACCGCGACCGCAACGGCCGCACCACGCACGCCGCCGTCTGCACCGCCGACCGCTGCGGCTGGTCCGCCGACTACTCCAGCCGGACCGCCGCCCAGCTCGCCGCCCGCACCCACCGCTGCACCGTCCGCTAGGAGTCCGCCCCGATGGACGTTCCCCTCTGGTTCGCCCTGCTGGCCGTCGGCTACCTGGGCGTCAAGCTCATCCGCCCGCCCTGGTGGCTGATCTGCGTGCTCCTCCTCGGCGGCTACCTCCTCGCCGACAGCGTTCTGACTCCCGTCATCGAAACCGTCGTCAAGTAACCGCCTGTGAAAGGAGATCCGCCCATGTTCCGGCCCAAGCTTCCGACGATGCCGCAGCCCACCCGCCTGACCACCCCGCCCGCCGTCATCCAGCCGACCACCATCACCCCCGGCTCCTCGGCCACCCCGGTCCCGCCGCAGGCACCCATCGTCCCCATGCCGTCACGCCCGGTCGTCCAGCTCACCCCCGGCGCTGCCCTCGCCCTCGTCGTCGGCGGCACGGCCGTCGTCCTGGTCGTCGGCGCCGTTCTGGTCTCGCTGCTTTTGGCGGTCGCCATCACCGGCGCCTCGGTCGCCGTCTGCGCGGTCGTCCTGCGCTCCCTGCTCGCCTCCGAAGCCAAGCGCCACTGACCGGCCCCGGGCGGCCTCGATACCGCCAAGCATCCGCCGCCCGGGAGCCGTCCTTGTCCGATCTCGCAACCGGAAGGAACCACCAGCATGGCCCACCGGGCCTCACCCGCGCCGCAGAAAGCGCCCACGTCCGCCCCATCGCTCGACCCGATCACGCTCGGAGACGTCCTCCGGGTGGCCTCGGCCTCCGACTACGTCCGCTGGGAAGACCAGATCCGCCGCACCGGCGGCTGCTCCGACCCGATCCACCTCACCGGCTGGATCCTCCACAAGGACAAGACCACCGGCGAGACCCTGCACCACTACACCACCGCGAACGAACCGCGCGGACGCCTCCGCCTAGCCTGCGGCAACCGCCGCGCCTCCCGCTGCCCTTCCTGCGCCTAGACCTACGCCGGCGACACCTACCACCTGATCCGCGCTGGCCTCGCCGGGGACGACCGCCGCGACATCCCGGCAGCCGTCCGCGACCACCCGCGCGTCTTCACCACCCTCACGGCGCCCTCTTTCGGCCCCGTCCACAACCGTCCCGACCACGGCTCCTGCCGCTGCGGCGCCGCACACGCCCCTGACGGGGCCGAATTGGGCACGGCCCTCCACCCCGACACCTACGACTACGCGGGCGCCGTCCTCTTCAACAACCACGCCGGACAGCTCTGGCAGCGCTTCACCACCCGCCTCCGCCGCGAACTCGCCGCCCGCGTCGGCCTGCCCCGCCGCGAACTCGCCGAACACCTCCGCGTCTCGTACGGCAAGGTCGCGGAGTTCCAGAAGCGCGGCGCCCTCCACTTCCACGCCGTCATCCGCCTTGACGGGCCCGACGGCCCCGGCACCCCGCCACCCGCCTGGGCCACGGTCGACCTCCTCACTGACGCCGTTCGTGCCGCCGCCGGGCACTCGTACACGTCCGTTTCGGTCCCGGCGGCTGGTGACCAACCCGCCCATACCTTCCGGTGGGGTCGGCAACTCGACGTCCGCCCGGTCAAAGCCTTCGGCGACGGCTCCGACATCACGGAACAGGCCGTTGCTTCGTACGTGGCCAAGTACGCCACCAAGGCTGCCGAGAACACCGGCACCCTCGACCGCCGCATCGGCGAACTAGCCGAACTCGACCGCCACCAGGTCCCCGACCACACCCGTCGACTCATCACCGCGTGCCGCGACCTCGACGCCCTCTACCCGGACCGACGTCTCTGGGCGTGGGCGCACATGCTCGGCTTCCGCGGCCACTTCTCGTCCAAGTCGCGCACCTACTCCACCACCCTCGGCGCCCTCCGCCAGGAACGCGCCGACTACCGCGCCGCCCAAGAGGCCACCGCCCTCGGCCTCGACGACCGCGAGCCGGACACCGTCCTCGTCCTGGCGGACTGGCAGTACGCCGGACACGGCCACACCCCCGGCGAAGCTGCCCTCGCCGCAACCATCGCCCGCGACCTCCAGACCAACCGCGAGACCGCCCGCGAGGCCCTGCGCGACAAGCTCACCGAGGGGGAGGCCGCAGCATGACCACCGCCACCGCCGAACTCCTGACCGTGCCGCAGGTCATGGCGCGGCTCAAGCTCGGGCGCTCCAAGGTCTACGACCTCATCCGGTCGCACCGCCTCGTCTCGATCAAGATCGACGGCGCGCGCCGGATCCCGGCCGACGCCGTCCGGGACTTCGTCCTCGGTCAGTTGGAGGAGGCAGCCTGATGGCCGCTCAGCGCAAGCGCAACCCGAACGGCTCCGGCACCATCACCAAGCGCAAGGACGGACGCTTCCAGTGCGCGGTCTACGTGCTCCAGCCGGAGGGCACCCGCGCCCGCAAGTTCGTCTACGGCAAGGACTGGGCGGAATGCGACGCCAAGCGCCGGGCACTGCTCGACAAGGTGGACCAGGGCGTACCCGTGCCCACCAAGTCGGCAAAGCTCTCCGAGTGGCTGCCGTACTGGCTCGACAACGTGATCAAGCCCCGGCGCAAGCTCAGCACGTTCGACAAGTACGAGGCGCACGTCCGCCTCTACCTGGTGCCGCTCCTCGGCGCCAAGCGCCTCGAATCCCTCGGCGTCGCCGACGTCCGACGCCTCCTCGTCCGCCTGGAGAAGGAAACCACCGCCGCAACCGCCAAGGAATCGCACCGAGTTCTGCGCTCGGCCCTGTCCTCCGCGTGCCGGGAGGAGCTGATCACGCGGAACGTCGCCAAGCTCGTGGAGCCGCCTCGTTCGGCCACGCCTGAGCTGCACCCGTGGTCGCTGGACGAGACGCTTGATTTCCTCACCGCGTCCCGGACGGACCCGCTCTACGCGGCCTTCGTCCTCGCCATCGCCATGGGCCTCCGCCGGGGAGAGATCGTCGGTCTTCGGTGGTCGGACCTCGACCTCGACAACCGCGTGCTCCACGTCCGCCATCAGGTGCAGCGGCGCCGGGGCGTCCTGTACGACGACGACCCGAGGAGCCGCCGTCGCCGTGCCGTCCCGTTGCCCGCTCTCTGCATCGCACCGCTGCGCTGGCACCGCATGCGGCAAGCAGCCGCCCGGACCAAGGCGGGGGAGAGGTGGCAGGCGTCGGACTACGTCTTCGCCACCCGCACCGGCCGCCCGGTCGAGCCGCGCAACCTCTACCGCTCCTTCACCCGCGTCGCCGAGTCCGCCGGCCTCCGCGTCATCCGGCTGCATGACGCCCGGCACGGCACCGCCACCCTCCTCACGGCTGCCGGAGTCGCACCCCGCGTCGTGATGGAGATCCTCGGGCACTCCCAGATCAGCATCACCATGGACGTGTACACGCACGTCGTGCAGGACACCCAGCGCGAGGCCATGAGCCACATGGACCGGCTGCTGAGGAACAGGAAAAGGCGCCCCGGTCGGGCGTGACCGCCCCCGTTGATGTCAAAAGTAGATGTCAAAGGCCCCGGACCATGATCGGTCCGGGGCCTTTTGGCTGGTGCCCCCGGCAGGATTCGAACCTGCGACACCCGCTTTAGGAGAGCGGTGCTCTATCCCCTGAGCTACGAAGGCGGAGCTGTGCGGTGTTCGTGGCAGCGCACCTGCGCAAGTGTACCGGGTGGGCCCCCTTCCCCGGTGAGGTGATGGCTGCGGTGCCGGGCAGAGCCAGCCCAGGGGTGCCGCCTTCGCTCCGGCGTTGGGTCTCTTGAGGGGGTCTGCCATGAGTCTGCGGGCGATGCCCTCGTCGGTGAGGGTGTCCTCCGGCACCACATGTCCTCGGCGTACTCCCACCGACCGCGCAGGCCCGGTGGCTACGCCACGCTTACTCGACGAGCGTTTCTTCTCGGTACACCACCGGGCTCTGGTCCGGTACCGCGCCCCGTGGCGGAACCCGGGGACGGTGGGCGGTTATCCTGCCGTGTTCTCAGCGGCCCAGGGAGGTCACCATGACCGGCACACCGTCGTCCTTGCCCGAGCGGATGGAACTCTCGGGGGAGGGGCTCGTTCTGCGTGACTGGACGGAGGCGGACCTGGTCGCGATGCCGGAGCTGTTCGACCACCCCGACATCGCGTACTGGACACCGATCGTCTCGCCCTTCGACGCGGCAGCCGCCCGGGTACGCCTTGACCGGGACCGCAAGCTGCGCAAGGAGGGCACGACGATCCTGCTCGCCATCACGGTCGACGGCGGCGCACCGCTCGGCGAGGTGATGCTGCGGCGCGCTCCCGAGGGCATGGAGCTGGGTTACGCCGTCGGCCCGGCGCACCGTGGTCAGGGGCTGGCGGCGCGGGCGGTACGGGTCATGGCCGCGTACGCCTTCGAGCAGTTGGCCGCGGAGCAGGTGATCCTGGAGGTGGAGGCCGAGAACGCCGCCAGCGTCGCCGTGGCCACGAAGGTGGGTTTCCGGCTGCTCGACGTGCCGTTGATCGAGGGCGAGGAGAAGGGGCGGTCCTTCGTTCTGCAGACCTGGGGCCTGCACCGACCCCTGAATCGCCCCTGACCCTTGGCCTGCCTGGTCAGACGGGCGGTTCGTCGTCGTCCAGGAGGTTCAGGTCCGGTGGGACCAGTGTCGTGGACTCGACCAGGCCCCGCAGGAGATTGTGCAGGAGGCGGTTGTCCGAGGGGGCGCCCGCCTCCTTGTCGTGGAGCAGTGGATACGGGAACCCCGTCTCCTTCAGCCGGTGCCGTACCGCCACGATCCGGTGCTCGATCCGGCGCTCGCTCCACTGCGCGTCCGGCCGGAGGTACGCGAGCTGGGCGGCGGCCCGCCGGTACGACAGCGGGCGCGGCCCCTCCTCGTACAACAGGTAGTGCTGGCCGATGACGACGAGGAGAAGGCGTTCGTCCTCGTCCAGGGGCCAGACCTTGGGCGGGAGTGTGGCCGCCTGGCGGCGCGGTACGAGGCCGGGCTCGTCGTGGCCCGTCACGTACAGCTCGACCAGATGCCTGCGGTAGCCGGAGCCGGTCACGAACAGCGGGGTGTAGCCGGCGGCCAGCGGGACCGGTTCGGAACTGGTGTGCATCAGCAGGCCGTTCGGCAGCCGGACGAGTTGCTGCCCGGTGTTGCGCAGCCACCACCGCTGTCCCTGGTACGTCAGTTCGCCGTGCCGTCGGCTCACCCGCAGGTCGTCCTCGCCGACCGCGAGATCGACGTCCGGCTCCTCGCCCCGGCCGAACCGGACCGTCAGACCGGGGCGCGGCGGCACCCTGATGCCGCCGGTGACCGAGCGGGCGTGGAGCGTGCCCGGCCGGGCGGGGGCCACACCGCGAGCCAGACTGGCCGGGCCGGTCATCGTCCGCGTCCCCTCATCGCCCCTGCCCCCCCAGTCGCCGTCGTGTTCCGTCCCGCGTTCCGCCCCGTCAGTGTGCTCCCGTGCGCCCGGGACCCGTCCCGGTACCGGCGCGTTAGACAGGATCCACGCGAGCACGCCTATGCACGCCTACGCACCACTACGGGACGGGACCGACCCATGACCATCGCCACCGAAACCCGCATCCGCCGCACAGCCACCACCCTTCTCCTCGCCCTCGGCCTCGGGGCCGGTCTCGTCGGCTGCGGGTCCGACGACGGGCCGGGACGCTCGGACCTGAACCCGTCATCCACAGCGGTCGCCACCACCGAAAAGACCCCCACACCCTCCAACACGGACAACACGGCTTCCCGCGGCCCCTGTTACGACGGGCGGTGCCGGATCACCGTGTCGCCGTCCACCCACATCGAGGTCGACCCCCGCTTCGGGGTCGGCGGTATCAGGATCGTGGACATCGGGCCGACGGGCCTGGCCCTGGAAGCCACCGGCACCGCCGGCCTCTACCTCGGTACGGCCGTCAGCGAGGGCGGTACCGGCAGCCTCAACCAACTCGGCTTCAAGGTCGTGTCCATCAGCGGTCGGAAGGCCGTACTCGACATCCACCCCGCGTAATCCACCCCCGCGTAATCCACCCCGCCCGGATTCCGATTCCGTTTCCTCCTCCTACCCGGCCGCCTGGTCCACCTTCGCCGTCGCCGCCGTCGCCAGTTCCGTCGCCAGGCGGCGCAGTCCCTCCGCCGAACGGTCGCCGCCGACCGCGAGGTTGAGCGTTTCGACGCCCCTGTCTCCGGACTCGGTGCGGTACGAGCGGTGGACCACCCGGACCAGACAGCTGTGGTCGCCCTCGCCGTCCGGTTCCACGGCCGCGTCGTGGCCGCCGATCCGGGTGGGCGTGCCGTCCTGGGCCGACAGGGGCCGGCCCCGGTCGAAGCGCAGCTCCACCCAGAGATCGCTGGTCGTGCTCTCCCACTCGCACGCCCAGTTGCCGAAGCCGATCAGCGGATCGCGCGCGTCCACGCCCGGGATGACGTCGAGCGCGTCGGCGTCCAGGAGCGTGCAGGCGTCCCGCTGTACGAGCGAGTCGGCGGGCGGTGGCGGTGAACGGCGGGCGATGCGGCCCGCGTTGAGGGTGCTGACGGCGTGGTCGGTCGCCGACCGGGCCATCGCGCACAGCGGCGCGGTGGCCTCGTCCTGTTTGGCGATGACCGTGATGTTCACGTCGGGGTCCCCGGCGGGCAGCAGGGTGTGGCCACAGGTGCCGCTCTCGGCGGGCTCGTCCGCCACGGCGACGCCCCCCACGGTCTCCTTCGCAGTCGACAGCTCCGAACGGCCGCCGTCCTCGAAGTGGATCTCGACGTCCACCGGGCTGTCGCTGCCGGTGTCCACGAGGATGTCGCAGCGGTCGAAGTTGCCGTAGGCGCGGTCGAGTTCGGCGTCCCCGAAGCGGGCGAGGGTGGCCGGGTCGGCGAGGGCGCAGGGGTCGGCGGTGCGGTGGTCGCCTACGACGGATGTCCTCTCCGTCGTGGGTTCGGGAGGCGCCGCTTTGTCGTTCTCCCGTGCGGTACCGCCGAGTTGGGTGATTGATACGACGACTGCAAGGACCAGGGCGAGTCCGGCGGTGGTCGTCACCGCGACGGCGACAGGACGGGAACGGGCTTCCCACGCGGCCGTGGCACGGCCCCACCGCGCCCGTAACCAGCCGGGGTCACCGGTAAGGGAGTTGTACTCGGGCTCGGGCTCGGGCTCGGGCTCGGACTCGGGTACGTGCTCGGGGTTCGGGTCCGTCGTCGCCGGTGCGAGGGGTTCCTGCGGCCCCGCCAGTTCCTCCAAGAGCCCCCGCGCGCGAGCCGCGTCCGGTCGCTTCCGCGGATCGCGATCCAGTATCGCGGCCAGCAATTCGCCCAACGGGCCCACGGCATCGGCGATTTCGGTCTCACCGCGCGCCGCCTGTCGCTCCGCGAGATACGGGTCGGGGTCCTCGTCGATGTGGCGGGGAGCGTCGGTGTGGCCGGGATCGTTCGCGAGAAGTGGAACGTCCGCGAGGGCTGGATCATCGGTGAGGCCGGGGCGTGGGGGCCGTCCGGTCACCAGGGTGTGCAGCAGCGCACCGAGCGAGAACACGTCGGACGCCGGTTCGGGACGCCCCCGTACCGCCTCCGGGGCCGCGTAGTCGGGGGTGTAACTCACGGCGCCGTTGGGCGTGATGGTCTCGGCGCCGCCGACCCGGTACGCGGCGCCGAAGTCGGCCAGTTTCGCGAGACCCTGAGGGGTGACGACGACGTTGCCCGGCTTGACGTCGCCGTGCACCAGGCCCTCGGTGTGCAGGGCGGCGAGCGCGTCCGCGATCTGGGTGCCGACGCGGGCGGCGCGGGCCGGAGTCAGGGGCGCCCTGTCGGCGAGGCTGCCCCCGGACACGTACTCCATCACCAGCCAGAACGTGGCCCGTCCGCCCCGGCCCGTCTGCTCGACGCCGTACAGCGTGACGACGTGGGGGTGGCTGAAGCGGGCCAGGGCGCGGGCCTCGGCACGCAGCCGGTCGAAGGCGCGGTGCCGCTCGGCCGTGCCTGGGGGGCCGTCGGCTGCCAGGACCCGTTTGAGCGCGACCCGCCGTCCCAACTGGAGGTCGCGCGCGAGCCACACCTCGCCGGTACCTCCGCGCAGCGGCCCCCGCAGCAGCCGGTACCGGCCCCCGACCGTCGTGCCCAGGCGCACCGCGCCTCCCCTCGCCCGTCGTCCACGCGACCGGCGACCGCGGCGCGCGCGAACCGAACCTAAGGGCTGCGGGGAGTGTTGTACGGAGCCTTCACGGGATGTCCGCGTTCCGGGTGCCGGGGGTGCCGGGGGTGCCGGGGGTGCCGGGGGTGCCTGGGGTGCCGTGTGTCTCGCGGGAGCGGATGCGCAGGTACACCAGCGGGCACACCACCACCGGCACGACGAGGATCAGCGTGGGGGAGAGGACGTCCGCGAGGATGCCGTCCAGGTCGTCCAGGGCGCCGCTGAGCACCAGGACGACGATGAACACGGCGGTGAGGACCGCGGAGCCGCCGGCCACCAGGACACTGATGAGCCAGGCGCGGGCCCGGTCCGAGCGCTGGTGGGCGCGGCCGACCTTCACGGCGACCTCCGGCAGCGGGGTCCAGTCGTCGCCGCGCAGCCGCTCCCACAGCTCCCGTAGCCGCTGTACCTCCTCCTCGACCGAGAACACCGTCTTGTCGTTGAGGTGGGACAGGAGGGTCGCGCGGCCCGTGCGGTCGTAGACGACGACGTACTCGCGTACCGCCTCGACGTCGGCGGCGCCCGCCGCATTGGACATGACCTCGATGGCCTGGACGTCCGGCCACGCCGTGACGCGGTTGGCCAACGGGCCCCGGACCGTGATGTGTTGCGCGGTGGTGAGCGTCGCGGTGCGCCGGGCGGCGAGCCACAGCCCGCCGAGCAGCATGAAGAGGAGGACGGGCAGCCCGAGCAGGACCCACAGGGGTGCCCCGTTCCTGGCCAGTTGCGCCACACCGAACGTGATCCCGACCAGTCCGATACCGGGGGCACCGAGCCCCACGGGACTCCCGGCGCGGGCGCGGTACTCGGGGAAGTGCAGCTCGCTCAAAGGCACTTCGGGGACATCAGGGGTATCCGGGATGTCGGGGGTACGGGGGATGTCGGGGTGCTCGTCATGATGGGTCATCGGTCATCGCCTACCAGCGTTCGCGTTGGAGTTCTCGCTCAGCGAGGCGTCACGCTAGGCCGGAAGTCCCGGGACCCCTCCCGGACGACTGGCTCGGCGGGCTCTCATGGGGTTCCGCGAGCCGGTACCGGTGGACCGGCGGCAGCTCGCCGACACACCCCGGCCGCCAGGTCTCCAGTACATGCGCGGACGGGGTGAACAGGGGGCGGGGCAGATTCTCGTACGGATGCCAGGCCCACTCGGTGATCACCTCGGGTTCGGTGACCTGGGGAGTGCCCTGGAAGGACGTGACCTTCGCCGCCGCCGAGAGCCGGGGCACACCGTCGGTACCGTCCAGAAGCACGGCGAGCAACGTGACATGTGCGGCGTCGGCGACGAGCCCGGTCTCCTCGTACAGCTCACGCACCGCCGTTCTCTCCAGGGACTCGCCCCCGTCGTTCTTGCCGCCGGGCAGTTCCCAGTGGCCGAAGTGATCGCGGCCGAGGAGCACCCGCCCCTGATCGGTGACGATCACCCCGACCCCGACCATGGCATGCGGCACAGCCACCCGCCGCCCACCGTCCCTGCCGGCCGCACTGTCCTCGGTCATCCCCGCACTCCTTCCGCCACCTCGGTCACTGTTCTGCCCCACTCGCACCACTCATCATCCGTCCCCGTAATGGCTGAGATCGTGCTTTTGGGCAGCTGATATGCTCGGCGGCAGCGAAGGGGAGTAGTCCTGCGAATCGCTGGTCGACATACTGAGCGCCCTCCGGGGAGTTCCGGCCATCGAGTCACCGCGAAGGTTGCGGGGGCGGACGAGACCTTCGGTCAAGGCATGACGCGGTCCACTCATGGTGGGCTGTTCCGTTGTGCCGGGCCGATTGGTTCTCCTGTCGCCTCCTGGGTGTCGTAGAGCTGATGGCTCGGCCCCAGCAGAAAGCACCGGAATGACACTCGACCCCCTGGCGATCATCACCGCCTTCGGGCTGATCTTCCTCGCCGAACTTCCCGACAAGACCATGTTCGCCTCGCTGGCCATGGGCACCCGCATGCGTCCGCTGTATGTGTGGTTCGGCACGTCCACCGCGTTCATCGTGCACGTCGCGATCGCGGTGGGCGCGGGAAGCCTCCTCAGCCTGCTGCCGGCCATGGCGGTCAAACTCGTCTCCGCGGCCCTGTTCGCCTTCGGGGCCTTTGTTCTGCTGCGCGGCGGAGACGATGAGGACGAGGACGGGGCGCCCCGCACGGTCACCGGGTTCTGGCCCGTCTACACCACCGCCTTCATGGCCGTCTTCATCAGCGAGTGGGGTGACCTCACCCAGATCACCACCGCCAACCTCGCCGCCACCAATGGCTGGTTGCCGACCGCGATCGGCTCCGCCGTCGCCCTGATGTCCGTCTCGGCTCTGGCACTGCTGGTGGGCCGGTTCCTCGCGCAGCGCGTCCCGCTCAAGACCGTGCAGCGTTTCGGAGCGCTGTGCATGGCGGGTCTGGCGATCTGGACCTTGATCGAGGCGTTCACTGGTTGACCGGGCGCGCGGAAGCGGAAGTTTGTCCCAGGTGGCGCCGATATCTGGGACACGTCCGCGGAATGCGCTCGTACGGCACTCGTACTGCTCTGGTACCGCACTCCTACTGCTCTCGTACCGCTCACGACGGCCGCCGCCCCACCGCTGAGGAGAGAACATGACCCACGACTACCGGCAGCACTTCCCCGCCTGGGCCCGCGCGGCCTCGGCCGGACGGACGGTGTCGCAGTGGTGGCCCTGGCGAGGCATGGACATCCACCTGGAGCGGCTGGTGGATCCCACCGCGCCGGCGAAGCTGGTGATCCTGCACGGAGCCGGCGGGCATGCCCGGATGCTGATGCCCTACGCCCAACTCCTGGGCGGGGTCGAGGCCGTGGCACCGGATCTGCCCGGATACGGGCGTACCCGGTGCAACCGGCTGCCGGTCGATTACCCGATGTGGGTGGACCTCGCGGCCGAGCTGATCACACGGGAGCGGGAGCGTGACCCGCGGCCTGTCCTGGTCCTGGGGGCGAGTCTGGGGGGAATGCTCGCCTACAGCGCGGTGGCCCGTGCGGGTGCCGCGGGGCTGGCGGTGACATGCCTGCTGGACGTCCGTCGTCCTGAGGTACGCGCCGCCGCCGCACGGATCGCCGTACTCGGACGGCACTCCGGTCCGATCATGAACGCGCTGCGTCCGCTGGACGGTGTCCGCGTCCCCGTCCGGTGGATCGCCCGGATGTCGGCGATGTCCAACCAGCCCGCGCTGAACGCGGCCGTGGCCCGGGACCGCCTGGGCGGCGGCGGTCGGGTGTCCCTGCGGTTCCTGCGCACCTACCTGGCCTCGGTTCCCGAGGTCGAACCGGACCGGTTCAGCGCTTGCCCCGTACTGATGGCGCATCCCGCTGAGGATCGGTGGACACCGGCCGCCCTGAGCCTCCCGTTCTTCGAGCGAATGCCCGTCGACCGGCATCTGACCCTGCTCGACCGCTGCGGCCACATGCCGGCCGAGGACCCCGGCCTCGGCCAACTGACGGAGGCACTACGCCGCTTCGCGACCGACCGGTCGGCCGGGTAGGTGCCTGCACCCTGATACGACGGTGGCGACGAACCGGCAGCTCGCACGGTACGGGGTGTTGTCAGTCGGTTCTTGGGGGACGGTGTGGATCGGCTCCCCGGTGGGACCCAGGTGGCGGCTCCCTGTATGAAGCCGGAACCCGGCTCACCCCACCGGACCCCGCGCCGCACAGCGGTGGCGGAGAGGTCGGTGGGGATCGCCGGGAGCCCCGGGCGTCAGCCCGGTGAACTGCTGGTTACTTCAGGTACACCAGGCCATCCGTCGTCACCGTCGGACGGCCGCTCGTGCCGACCACCACGATCTTCACCGTGTGCTTGGCGCTGGACGTCCACTTCTTCGTCCAGATCGCGTCGCGGTACTTGGTGGTCGAGGACTTGAGGTCCACGGTGGCCACCTTGGTGCCGTCGACGTAGACGTACGCCTGGCCCGACGACGAGGCGCGGGAGACCACCCAGGCGGCCGAGCGGCCGGTGAAGGTCCACGTCAGGGACGCGTTCTTCGAGGATGACGAGTACGACTTGCCGCCGAGGTAGCTGGACGACGACTTGGTGGTCCAGGTGCCCGACTTGGTGGCCGAGGTCTCCTGGAGGATCATCGGCGTGCCCGCGACGGACGCGGTGCCGGTGTTGCCCGCCTGGTCGTACGCGGTCATCGACCACGTCGTCGCCGCACCGGACTTGGCGGTGTGCGAGGCGCTGGTCGTGGTCGGACCGTACGTCTTCGCGACAGGCGCCGTGAGCTTGACCTCCTTGAGGGCCGCCGTGTCGGTGGCCTTCCAGGACAGGGTCAGCGGCACCGCCGTCGTGTTGACCGTGCCGGTGCGCAGCCCGAGGGACGGCTTCGTCGAGAAGGTGGGCGCCGTCGTCTCCGCGATCACCGTCGCCGCCGTGGACGTGGTGGCCTTGCCGGAGATGTGGGTGGCCCGGACCTGCACCTTGTGCGTGCCGATCGCGAGAGTCGCCTTCGCCGAGGTCGCCGTACCGGACGCGGTGGCCGCCACCTTGCCGTCGACCAGCAGCTCGTACTTCGACACGAACGCGGCCGGAGTCGTCGCCGACCAACCCACCGTCACGGCACCCTTGGTGTAGTACGTCGAACCCGAAAGGGCCGCACCCGTCACGGACTTGACGGTGAGTCCGCTGACCGGACCCGCCGCGTAGGTACGGATGGAGGGGAGCTGGGCGTACAACTTGTCGCCGGGGCACTGGGTGTTGAAGCCGTCACGGTGAGCGGAGATCCGCTGGAACGGGTAGACCGTGCCCGCGGTGAACTTCTTGCCGAAGAAGTTGGTGCCGGTGGCGCCGGCGAGCAGGTTCACGGTCCCGGCCGGGTCCGCCTTGTACTGGCCGAGCTTCCACGCGGCGATCCGCGCCACGGACTGCGTCGCCGCGGTGGACGCGGCGGCGTTGGTGTACGTACCGATGACGGCGATGCCCGTCGACTCCCGGTTGAAGCCGTAGGTGTGCGCGCCGAACACCGGCAGGTCGACCCCGCCCTTACGGCCCTCGAAGATCGTGCCGCACCTGTCGACCACGAAGTTGTAGCCGATGTCGTTCCAGCCCTCGCTCTTGACGTGGTACGTGTACAGGCTGCGCACGATGGCCGGCGAGTCCGCGCACGCGTAGTCGCTGGTCTGCGCGGTGTGGTGGACGAACACCGCCTTGATGTCGGTCAGGTAGTCCGACGGGTCCGGGCTCATCTTCTCGTCCGCGCCCCAGCCCGCGCGCGACGTGATCGGCGGCCGGGGAGCCGTGGAGGGCGGTGCGGTGGGGATGCTCGTCGACGGGGACGGCGACGTGGAGGGAGAGGAGGGGGCCGACGGGGTCGGTGAGGTGGACGTCGGGGGCGACGTCGGCGCGGAGGTGCTGGGCGCGGGGTCCGACGGGCTCGGGACCGGCGACTCGCTCTGCTCGGGCGGCGGCGTGCTGCTCTCCTCGGTGCCCGGCTCCGGGGTGCCGCTGGGCTCGTCGGTGGCGTCGGGGCCCGCGACGAACGCCGCCGGCTTCACATCCGTACCGGTCTTCACCTCCGCACCGGTCGTGGTGCCCTTGCCCGGGTCGATCATGTCGAGCCGCAGCCCGGCGGGCAGCTTCGTGCCGGTGGAGGTGCCGTCGAGACGCACCTCGACACCGTTCGAGGGGCCCACCCAGCGGGGCTCGGTGGCGCCGCGAACGCCCCCGCGCTCGGACTCCATACGGCTGTCGATCTCGGTGTCGAGGTCCAGCCAGCCGGTCCACTGCCCGGTCTTCGCGGACCGGGTCCGCACCTCGACCTTGCCCGTCACCTTGGCGGCGGGATCGGTCCAGGTCACCCCGAGCATGCTGTACGGCTCCGTGTCGCGGCGCGGCAGCGCGGCGGAACGGCCGTCGCCCGTGACCTTGAGCGCGGCCCGGTTGACGTCCGTCTCGACCGGTCCGGACTTGGCGTCGGGATTGCCGTCGCCCTGGTCGGAACCGGTCACTCCCTGGAACACCAGGACCCCGGCCACGGACGCCGTGGCGACGGCTGCGGTGATCCAGATTCTTCGATGCGCTCTCAAGTTTTTTCCCCGCGTGAGACGACATGGGATGACGAGTGCTCGCGTGTGGCGAGTGCCCTCGCGTGTGGCGAGTGCCCTCGCGTGTGTGTGCGAGTGCTGAGTACTGCCGTGGGGGGCGAGTCGTGCGGGGATGATGATGTCAGGTACAGATAACAGTTGTCTCACAGGGTGTTGAAATCACCGCCCGCCCCACACGCCCCAGCCGTCCGCCCCACACGCCCCCGACGTTCCGCCCCGCACACCCCAGCCGCCCGCCCTACACACCCCAGCCGTACCCGAAAACGGTCTTTTACGGGCGCGTGACGCTGACCCGGTAGTTCCCGGACGCGTCGATCCCGGTGACCGCGATCCTGATCCGGCTCTTCTCGTCCGTGAAGGACTCCCCCGGCGCGAACGGCGCGTCCGACAGCTCCGCGTGCACATTGGGCCGCCGCGTACAGCCCCCGCTGTCCTTGGTCGAGTCGTACACCGTCACGGGCCCCCGGCCGGTGTCGACATCGGCGTCCACGCGGTAGACGAGGACGCCCGGCTTGCACACGGCGTCGTCGTTGCCCTCATGGGTGCGGACCTCGACGGCGAGGCCCGTCTTGCCGTCGAGCGGGACGAACGCCAGCTTCTGGCCGCCCTTGCGGGCCAGCGGGCTGAGCGTGTACTCGGCGGTGCCGGGCTTGGAGGCGCAGCCGATCTGGTCGTCGTCGAGCCAGCCCAGCTTCCATTTGTGCCAGCCGAGCAGATCGTTGTTGGCGCCCCAGTCCTCGCTCATGATGTCCCAGTGCCCGACGGCTCCGCCGCCGTCCTGGGTGTAGAGGTCGGGCAGGCCGAAGACATGGCCGTTCTCGTGCGGCAGGACGCGGTAGCCGGTCTCGGCGTAGGAGCCGGAGCCGTCGTCCTGGCGGCTGTAGACGAACGAGGCGTTGGAGACGGGGACGCCGTCGGCGACCGGGGCCTCGTGGTTGCCCGCGAAGGTCACCGACAGGACGGTGTCGAGGGCGGAGGGGCCCGCGTTGGGCGTGGTCAGGATGTTCAGCAGGTCGTAGTCGCGGAAATCCACCTTGGGGTCGGCGGCGGCCACGATGTCGTCCACGAGCTTGCGGTACCCCGGGTCGAAGGGGGCACCGCGCTCTATCCCGTACTCCTTGAACGGCTTGGGCATCCGCAGCCAGTCCGGTACGGGGGCCTCGGGGCGGTAGTCGAGACGGCCGTAGGAACTGGTGCGGAACCAGTCCTGGGTCTGCGGGAAGAACTCGCCGTAGCGGGCGAGCGCGGTGCCCTCACCGGGGGCGTCGGGGAAGTCGACCATCAGGTTGAGCGCGCGGACGACTCCGGTGGAGCGCGTGTATCCGGGCGGGGTCGGCATGCCTTCGGACATCTGCACCCCCATCGCGCCGGTGATCATGCAGGGGCCGAGGGTCGCGCTGCGGGCCGACAGGGACACCGGCCCCGCGGTGGGCGAGCCGTGCGTCAGTCGTCCGGAACTGGCCGTCGTGGTGACCGCGAGGGTGAGCGCGGTGAGCGAGGCGAGGACCGTGCCGCGGCGCGGGCCGCGTATCCGACGGCTGGACGGCTGCATTCGGTGGCCTTCCGCTCCCGGCAGCCGCCCGTTCCGGCCGCCCCCTGGTGATCACCATGTGCCGGGGGGTGCGGGAGCGCGCGCCGGATACGACCGATCGTGGGACGTCGGCCCGATCGGTGTGACCCAGGTCACAGGGGGAGCGGGAAATAACTGGGGAGTGGATCCCCGTTTGAAACTTGTGTCCGCGCGAAGCGGGGAAGTCTTCCCCGGTTCAACGGACGGTAAAGAGACACCGGTACACATACCGGTACCGACACCGCCCAGGAGGGCCCCGTGGACACCGCAGCTCCCGCGCAGCGCCGTACGACCCGGCCGAGGGCCGACGCTCTGCGCAACCGGGAGCGAATCGTCGTCGCGGCACGCGAGATGTTCGTCGAGTACGGCCCCGAGGTGCCGCTCGACGAGGTCGCCCGCCGCGCGGGCGTGGGCAACGCGACCCTCTACCGGAACTTCCCCGACCGGTCCGCGCTGGTGCACGAAGTGGTGTGCTACGTCATGGACCGCACCGCCGGGCAGGCCGAGACGGCGCTCGCCGAGGGCGGCGACCCCTTCGAGGGGCTCCGCGCGTTCGTGCACCAGGCCGCCGAGGAACGTATCGGCGCGCTCTGCCCGATGCTCTCCGGCGACTTCGACACCCACCACCCGGACCTCATGGCGGCCCGGGACCGGATCGAAGGGCTCGTCACGGCGCTCATGAACCGGGCGCGCGACGCGGGGCAGCTCCGCGACGACGTCGATGTCGGCGATCTGATGGTCGCCCTCTCGCAGCTCACCCGCCCGCTGCCGGGTACGGGCTGCCTCAACTTCGACCGCTTCGTGCACCGGCACCTTCAGGTGTTCGTCGACGGTCTGCGCGCACCGGCACGCTCCGTACTGCCGGGGAGCGCCGCCACCTTGGAGGACCTGCGACAGCACTGACCAGCACCTGACCAGCACCGACACGTACGAGGCGTACCCCTGGGTACGGCCGGCACATCGACCCTTACGCCGCCGTGGGCCGCGTCACACCCACACCTCCTTACCCGGCGTTCGCCCCTGTCACTTTCTCGAAGTCCCGAGGTGGGTACTCCCATGTCCGAAACAGCTTCTCTTGGCCGTACGGCGCTGCCGTCGGCCGATCCCAAGCGGTGGAAGGCGCTTGTCTTCATCGCCCTGGCGCAGCTCATGGTGGTGCTCGACGCGACCATCGTGAACATCGCGCTGCCGTCCGCCCAGCAGGATCTCGGCATATCCGACGGCAACCGGCAGTGGGTCATCACGGCCTACGCCCTCGCCTTCGGCGGCCTGCTCCTGTTCGGCGGCCGGATCGCCGACCTGTGGGGCCGCAAGCGCACCTTCGTCACCGGTCTCATCGGCTTCGCGCTGGCCTCCGCGATCGGCGGTGCCGCGCAGGGCGAGGCGATGATGCTCGGCGCCCGCGCGCTCCAGGGTGTGTTCGGCGCGCTGCTCGCGCCCGCCGCCCTGTCGCTGCTCGCGGTGATGTTCACCGACGGCAAGGAACGCGCCAAGGCGTTCGGTATCTACGGTGCGATCGCCGGTGGCGGTGGCGCCGTCGGGCTGATCCTCGGCGGATTCCTCACCGAGTACCTGAACTGGCGCTGGACCTTCTTCGTCAACATCCCGTTCGCGATCGTCGCGGCCGTCGGCGCGTACTTCGTGATCCATGACCCGGCCGGCAGCCGCAACCGCTCCGCGCTGGACATCCCCGGTGTCGTCCTGTCGACCCTGGGTCTGGTCAGCCTGGTGTACGGGTTCACGCGCGCCGAGTCCGTCGGCTGGTCGGACGCCTCGACCGTCGGCCTGTTCGTGGCGTCGGCGGTGCTGCTGATCGCGTTCGTGGTCACCGAGTCGCGGGTGAAGTCGCCGCTGCTGCCGCTGCGCGTGCTCATGGAGCGCAACCGGGGCGGGGTGTACCTCTCCCTCGGTCTCGCCGTCATCGCGATGTTCGGCCTGTTCCTGTTCCTGACGTACTACCTCCAGATCGTGAAGGGGTACTCGCCGGTCAAGACCGGTTTCGCCTTCCTGCCGATGATCGCGGGCATGATCACGGGTTCCACGCAGATCGGTGCCCGGCTGATGACCCGCGTCCCGCCGCGGCTGCTGATGGGCCCCGGCTTCCTGGTCGCGGCGGTCGGCATGCTGATCCTGACGCAGCTTGAGATCGGTTCGTCGTACGCGGGTCTGCTGCTGCCCGGTCAGCTGCTGCTCGGCCTCGGCATGGGTACGGCGTTCATGCCGGCCATGTCCCTGGCGACGCACGGTGTCGAGCCTCGGGACTCCGGGGTCGCGTCCGCGATGGTCAACACGTCGCAGCAGGTGGGCGGCGCCATCGGTACGGCCCTGCTGAACACGATCGCGGCCTCCGCGACCACGTCGTACCTGAAGGACCACCTCGGCTCGGCCACCTCCAAGCCCGCGCAGCAGCTCGTCCAGTTGCAGGGCATGGTGCAGGGCTACACCAGCGCCATCTGGTTCGCGGTCGGCATCCTGGTCCTCTCCGCCGCGATCGCCCTCGGCCTGATCACCACGGGCCGCCCCGGCGGCACGACGGTCACCGGCTCGACGACCGGCGAGGGCGCCGAGGACGACCTGAAGATGCCGGTCATCGCCCATTAATACGGGTGCCTGACCGACGGCAAACCCGTCCGGAGTCTCCGGCGGTGCGGGGCGCACCCGCACCGCCGGTCTGGCGTGTGGCGGCGGGGTTGTAGGGCGGTCCCTTCATGCGGCCGGTCGGCCTTCGGCGGGGGGCCGGAGCGCCGGGTCCGGATCTTCTTTCCGCCGCGACGGCGGGAAGTCCCGTCCGGAGTCTCCGGCGGTGCGGGGCACCCGCACCGCCGGTCTGGCGTGTGGCGGCGGGGTTGAAGGGCGGGCCCTTCACGCGGCCGGTCGGCCTTCGGCGGGGGGCCGGAGCGCCGGGTCCGGATCTTCTTTCCGCCGCGACGGCAGGGGTGTCCGGCGGTGCGGAGCGTACCCGCGCCGCCGGTCAGGTGTGTGGCCCGGTCAGCGGAGCCACGGAAGATCCGCCCCCGCTTCTCGCGGTTGCAGGCCCTGCGCCACGATTCTCATGATCTCGCCGAGAGACTTCTGCTGCTCCGGCGTCAGGCGGTCGAACAGGGCCTGCCGTACCGCCTCCACATGCCCCGGCGCGGTCCGCCGCAGCACCTCGAACCCCTCATCGGTGAGCACGGCGAACTGCCCCCGCTTGTCGGAGGGACAGCTCTCCCGGATCACCCAGCCGCTCTTCTCCAGCCGGGCCACGGCATGCGACAACCGTGACCGAGTGATCTTCGCGTCCATCGCCAGCTCCGTCATCCGCAGCCGCCGCCGCGGCGCCGCCGCGAGCTTCACGAGGAGGCCGTAATAGATGTGCGGCATCCCCGCGTCGCGCTGAAGCTGCCGGTCGAGATGGTCGTCGAGGAGCGTGCTCGCGTGCATGTACGCCTGCCACGTGCGCTGTTCCTCGTCGTCCAGCCAGCGCGGCCCGGGTTCCGTCGTCATGTCGTCCACTGTACGAACCTCCTCCTTGAATCTTAAACAAATCGCGGCTAAGGTCCAGTACACAGAGAGGTTGAGAGTTCAAGGAGATGCCATGACCGCCACCGCGCAGGAGCGCATGCCCGCCCTGTACCTCAGCCACGGCGCCCCGCCGCTGGCCGACGACGCCGTCTGGCCCGGCCAGCTCGCCGCCTGGTCCGCGCGGCTCCCGCGCCCCAAGGCCGTCCTGATGGTCTCCGCCCACTGGGAGGAGGCCCCCCTCGCCCTGGCCGCCACCACGACGATCCCCTTGGTCTACGACTTCTGGGGCTTCCCCGAGCACTACTACCAGGTGCGCTACGAGGCCCCCGGCGCCCCCGAACTCGCCGACTCGGTACGGAAGTTGCTGCGCGGCCCCGGCATACCCGTGCAGGACATCCCGGATCGGGGCCTCGACCACGGCGCGTATGTCCCGCTCGTCGAGATGTACCCGGACGCCGACATCCCGGTCCTGCAGATCTCGCTGCCGACACTCGACCCGCGCCGCCTGATGGACATCGGCCGCAAGCTGGCGCCCCTGCGGGACGAGGGCGTCCTGATCGTGGGCAGCGGATTCTTCACGCACAACCTCGCGGCACTGCGGCACCAGGGCGGGGTGCCCGACTGGTCGGTCGAGTTCGACGACTGGGGCCACCGGGCCCTGGACGCGTCCGACGTGGACGCCCTCCTCGACTTCACCCACAAGTCCCCGGCCGGCGCCCTGGCCCACCCCCGTACCGAACACTTCGCGCCCCTGTTCGTCACCATGGGCGCGGCGGACGCGGTCGGCGACCTCGCGGACCAGCGGAGCGTGATCGACGGCTTCTGGATGGGCCTGGCCAAGCGGTCCGTCCAGTTCGGCTGACCCGCAAGTCCGACCCGCAAGCCTGACCCGTAGGCCGAGTCTCAGCTTTCGCGGCCGAGCGGGCGCTCGTACCAGGCGACATCCCAGTAACGGTCGAACTTCCTGCCGACCTCCCGGTACGTGCCCACGTGCGCGAAGCCGAAGCGGGTGTGCAGGCGGGCCGACGCCTCGTTCGGCTGGGCGATACCCGCGTAGGCGCGGTGCAGATCCTCGTCCGCCAGAGCCTCGAACAGGGCCTTGTAGAGGAGGGTGCCGATGCCCCGCCCGCCGGCCTCGGGCGCCAGATAGATCGTGACCTCGACCGAGGTGTCGTACGCGGGTTTCCACCGGAAGGGGCTCGATGTGGCGTATCCGAGTATTGTGGTGGATTCGGCTTCCTGAGCAACCAAGAGGCGGTACGGGCCGTCTTCCGGGTGGGAGAGCAACCAGGGCCGGCGCTCCTCCGGGGTGAAGGGGACGGTGTCAAAGGTGATCGCCGTCTCGCGGACATAGTGGTTGTAGAGATCCGTGAGTGCCACCAGATCAGCCTCGGTACCCGGCCTGACCTGCACTTCTGTTGGAACTGACGACATCTGGCCTCCTTGTGGCCGCGCAGGATACTGCATGATCACAGAAATGGACGGGCGCGGTGGGAATTCTGTCCGGATTCCAGTCGTTGTTTCCATCAGACGGCCGGGCAGCCGGAAGGGTGCCGGGTCGCCACACAGGACCCGCCCGAATCGTAAGGGAGCACGCATGGCAACCCGTGCCGTCGCCCGTCGTCAGTCCGCCACCGGCCGGACCGACGCGGCAAGCGGTGTTCGCGCCGTAGGCGGCGAGGTCGCCGACCGCGACCTGGTCGGCATGTACCTCGACGAGATCGCGCGCACACCACTCCTCGACGCCGCCAAGGAAGTCGAGCTGTCACAGATCATCGAGGCAGGCGTCTTCGCCCGTCAGATACTCGACGGCGAGACAGAACCGACGAAGACCGATGACGCCTCACGCGAAGAGCTGGAAGCACTCGTCGCCGAGGGCGAGCGGGCCAAGGACGTCTTCATCCGGTCCAACCTCCGGCTGGTCGTCGCGGTGGCCCGCCGCTATCCCCGCAGCGGTCTGCCCCTGCTCGACCTGATTCAGGAAGGCAATGCCGGCCTGGTCCGCGCCGTGGAGAAGTTCGACTATCGCAAGGGCTTCAAGTTCTCGACGTATGCCACCTGGTGGATCCGTCAGGCGATCACCCGCTCGATAGCCGACCAGTCCCGCACCATCCGCCTCCCCGTCCACCTGGTCGAGGAGCTGGGCCGGATCCGGCGTGTGCAGCGCGAGTTCAACCGCGAGCACGGCCGCGAGCCGGAGCACACGGAGATCGCCGCCGAACTCGGCTCCAACCCGGAGCGCGTCGGCGATGTCCTCGACTGGGCCCGCGACCCGGTCTCCCTCAACATGTCGGTCGACGACGAGGGGGAGACCCAGTTCGGTGACCTCCTGGAGGACACCTCGGCGGTCTCGCCCGAGCAGTCCGTCATGACCCTGCTGCGCAGCGAGGAACTGGACGACCTGATAGGCCGCCTCGACCAGCGCACCGCGTCCATCATCAAGATGCGGTACGGCATAGAGGACGGGCGGGAGCGTACGCTGACAGAGGTCGGCAAGGAGCACGGCCTCACGCGGGAGCGGATCCGCCAGATCGAGAAGCACGCGCTGCTGGAGCTGAAGCGGTTGGCTCGGGACACTGGGTTCGACGCCGTGGCTTAGCAGCCTGCTTGACCGGGTAGGCGGGCCGCCGTGGGGCGGCCCCCCGCCCGCCACGGCGGGGGAGACCCCCGCACCCCCCATACGAGCCCCGGCGCCCATCCCCCCCGGCGCCGGGGCTCTCTCCTGTCCGGTCCCTTCGCTCGGCACCGCCGGTATGCGCCGTCTCGCTTCTCGCCGTCGCGGCGGAGAGAAAACTGGGGCTGCGCCCCAGACCCCCTCCGCCCATGCCCCCCGCGCCCATCGAGAGTGGGGGAGGGTGGGCACAACCCAAGTGCCGGGTGAGCTGAACTTCCGTTAGCCCGTCGCCGCGGCGAGGCGTTCCCCCAACTCGCGTACCACCGTCACCAGTTCCTTCGGTTTCTGCACCGTGAAGGCGGGGCCTGTCATGGCCAGGCGGAGGGCCAGCCAGTCCATCGGGCCGTCGACCGTGGCGCGTAGGCGGCAGGATGTTGGCGTTACAGGCTCCGGGGTGCCTAGGAAAGACGGGAGCTTCGTGGTCACCGTTTCGGCGGGGGCGGCGAAGGTCACCACCACCTCGTACGCCTCCTGCCCCCGATACATCGACCGCCGCAGATACTCGGCCGCACTCCCCGACGGCAACTCCCGCGGAGCGAACCGCGCCCCGGTGGCGAACGGCTCGCTCACCCGGTCGACGCGGAAGCTCCGCCAGTCCGCACGGTCCAGGTCGTACGCCACGAGGTACCAGCGCCGCCCGGTCGACACCAGCCGGTACGGCTCTGTCAGCCGCCGCGACTCCGTACCGTCCGCCGCCCGGTAGGCGAACCGCAGCCGCTCCGGGCCCGCCACCGCCGACGCCAGCACGGTCAGCGTCTCCGGCGCGACCAGCGGCCTGTCCCCACTCGTCATCGGCATCGTCGCCGCCTGCAACGTCGACACCCGGTGCCGCAGCCGCGCCGGCAGCACCTGTTCCAGCTTCGCCAGCGCCCGTACGGACGCCTCCTCCACCCCCTCGACCGCGTGCCCGGCCCCCGCCCGCAGCCCCACCGCGATCGCCACCGCCTCCTCGTCGTCGAGGACCAGCGGCGGCATCGCCTTGCCCGCGACCAGCCGGTACCCGCCGTCCGCGCCCCGCGTCGCCCGTACCGGATAGCCCAGCTCACGCAGCCGGTCGATGTCCCGGCGCACCGTACGACGGGAGATCCCGAGCCGCTCGGCCAGTTCGCCGCCGGGCCATTCGCGCGGGGTCTGGAGCAGCGAGAGGAGCTGGAGCAGCCGGGCCGGTGTGTCCGTCGTCATGCGTCCCAGACTGCCGTATCAAGCGGTCAGGATCTGACCTAATGGGATCCTAGAGTCACTCTCATGACCTCATCGACCTCACCGACAACTCGGGTCTCGCCCGAAGACGCCTCGCCCGAGGGCGCGGCCCCGGACCGGCGGCGCTGGTTCGCGCTGGCCATCGTGATGACGGCGGCCTTCATGGACCTGGTCGACGTCACGATCGTGAACATCGCCATCCCGTCCATCCAGCGCGACGAGGGCGCCACGTTCAGCCAGATCCAGTGGATCACCGCCGGATACGCCCTCGCCTTCGCGGCCGGCCTGATCACCGGAGGCCGCCTCGGCGACATCCACGGCCGCAAGCGGGTCTTCCTCATCGGCATAGGCGGCTTCACCCTCGCCTCCGCACTCTGCGGCTTCGCCGCCAACCCCGAGATGCTGGTCGCCTCCCGCATCCTCCAGGGAGCGATGGCCGCCCTGATGGTGCCGCAGGTCCTCTCGATCGTGCACGCCACCTTCCCCGCCCACGAACGCGGCAAGGTCTTCGGTCTGTTCGGCGCGATCGTCGGACTCGGCGCCGTCTCCGGACCGCTCCTCGGCGCGCTGCTCACCGAGTGGAACCTCTTCGGCCTGGAATGGCGGCCGATCTTCCTCATCAACCTGCCGGTGGGCATCGCCGGGCTGATCCTCGGCCGCCGGTTCATCTCCGAATCCCGCGCGCCGCGCGCCCTCAAGCTGGACCTGGTCGGCGTCGCCCTGGTCACCCTCGGCCTGCTGATGCTGCTCTACCCGCTCACCCGGGGCCGCGAACTGGGCTGGCCGGCCTGGGGATTCATGTCGATGGCGGGCGCCCTCGTCGTCTTCGGCGCCCTGATCGCGTACGAGCGGGCCAAGGCGCGCAAGGACGGGTCGCCGCTCGTGGAACTGTCCCTGTTCAAGGTGAAGAGCTTTGCCGCCGGTATCGCCGTGCAGACCGTCTTCGGAGTCTCCCTCGGCATCTTCTTCCTGGTCTGGACCCTGTACATGCAGGTCGGCCTCGGCTGGAGCATCCTGCGCGCCGGACTCACCGGAGTGCCGTTCTCCATCGCCGTGTCGGTCGCGGCGGGCCTGTCCGTGCAGAAACTCGTCCCGCGCTTCGGCCGCAAGGTCCTCCAGGCGGGCGCCCTGACCATGGCGGCCGGCGTCCTCATCTACATCTGGGAGTCCGAGCGGTACGGCGCCGGCATCACGTCCTGGCAGATGGCGCTGCCGCTCGTCGTGATGGGTGTGGGCATGGGCCTGATCGTCGCCCCGCTGACGGACGCCGTACTCTCCGGCGTACCGAAGGAGCACGCCGGGTCGGCGTCCGGGCTGATCAACACGGTCCAGCAGATGGGCAACGCGCTCGGGCTCGGCCTGGTGTCCGTCGTCTTCTTCGGCGTCATCGACGAGCGGGTGGCCCCTGCGGCGATCGGGCCGGAGTTCGTGAACGGGTTCCAGCACGCGCTGTGGTGGGTGGCGGGGGTGCTCGTGCTCATCTTCCTGGTGATGTTCCTGCTGCCGCGGAGGTCGGGGGAGCGGGGGCCGGAGGCGGCGGAGGCGGTGGCTCCGGAGCGGGAGAAGGTACTCGTTTCCTGAGCGGGGGCTCGGGACGCCTGGAAGTGCGGAAGTGCGGAAGTGGGGGGGGGGGGGGCGCCGGGGGGGCGCCGCCCGGGGGTTGTGGGGGTGGGGCCGGGGGGGTTTATTTTGTTGATAAAAACAGGAAAAA
>NZ_JBHVQT010000004.1:0-174222 GCF_042886315.1 Streptomyces sp. NPDC058001 | reverse complement strand
CCGGCCTTCCGCCTACCGGCGCTCTTACCGTTTCGCAGGCCCACGTTGGCCATTTGCCCCCGGCCCGCCCGGTTGGGCCGGGTGGGGGGGGGGGGGCCTGGGCTCTGTGTCTGGTGCTTCTGTCCGGCACCCGCCCACCCCCCCCCGCCACCCCCCCACTTCCGTTTATGTCTGGAGCATGCCCGGATGTGTTTACTTTCCTTGAACCTCGCCGTAACATCCACCGAAACCACAAGCTCGGGCATCCTCAGGCATCCTCGGGCAAGAAGTCAGACAGGAAACGGAGGCACTCGGACATGTACGCGCCGGAGCGTCAGCAGGAGATCCTGCGGCTCGCCCGCGACGGCGGCCGGGTCGACGTCCTGTCGCTCGCCGACACCTTCCAGGTCACCGCCGAGACCATCCGCCGTGACCTGAAGGCCCTGGACCGCGCGGGCCTCGTCCGCCGCGTGCACGGCGGAGCCATCCCCGCCGGCCGCTTCGACTTCGAACCCGACCTCGCCGAACGCGAGGGCACCGCCGCCGACGAGAAGGACCGCATCGCCCGCGCCGCCCTCGCCGAACTCCCCACCGACGGCACTGTCATCCTCGACGCCGGCAGCACCGTCGCCCGCCTCGCCGCCGCGCTGCCCCTGGAATCGACGCTCACCGTCGTCACCCACGCCCTGCCCATCGCCGCCCGCCTCGCCGACCACCCCGGCGTCCAACTCCACCTCGTCGGCGGCCGGGTACGGCACCGTACCCGCGCCGCCGTCGACGCCTGGGCCCTGCGCGCGTACGCCGAGATCCGCGCCGACGTCCTCTTCCTCGCCGCCAACGGCTTCTCACCCGCGTACGGTCTGACCACCCCCGACCTCGCCGAAGCCGCCGTGAAACGTGCCGCCGTCGCCGCCGCCCGCCGCGTCGTCCTGCTCGCCGACTCCGCCAAACACGGCCAGGAACACTTCGCCCGCTTCGGCGACCTCACCGACATCGACGTCCTCATCACCGACAGCGGCCTCGGCGCCGACGACACCGCCGCGATCGAACGCACCGGGCCCGAGGTGGTCCGCGTATGACACCCACCGGCCCGCCGGCCCCCACGGAAGCGGTACCCGCATGATCCTCACCGTCACGCCCAACCCGTCTCTGGACCGCACCTACGAAGTGCCGTCCCTGGACCGCGGTGAGGTCGTCCGCGCCACCACCGACCGCATGGACCCCGGCGGCAAAGGCGTCAACGTCTCCCGCGCGGTCGCCGCCGCCGGCCGCCGCACCGTCGCCGTCCTGCCCCTCGGCGGAGCCCCCGGCGCCCTCGTCGCCGCACTCCTCGACGCCCAGGGGATCGAGGTGGCGCCCGTCGCCGTGGCCGGACCGACCCGGTCCAACATCTCCCTCGCCGAACCCGACGGCACCCTCACGAAGATCAACGCCCCCGGCCCCGAACTCACCGCCGCCGAAGGCGAGGCCCTGCTCACCACCGTCGGCGAACGCTCCGCCGGCGCCGCCTGGATCGCCTGCTGCGGCAGCCTCCCGCGCGGCCTCGCCCCCTCCTGGTACGCCGCGCTCGTGGCCCGCGCCCACGCGGCCGGCGCCCGTATCGCCCTCGACACCTCGGGCCCCGCACTCCTCGCCGCGCTCCGGGAACGCCCCGACGTCGTCAAGCCCAACGCCGAGGAACTCGCCGAAGCCGTCGGCCGCCCCCTCGCCACCATCGGCGACGCCGTCAAGGCCGCCGAGGAACTCCGCGCGCTCGGTGCCGGCGCCGTCCTCGCCAGCCTCGGCGCCGACGGACAACTCCTCGTCGACGACAGCGGTACGTACTTCGGCAGCGCCCCCGTCGACGCCGTCCGCAGCAATGTGGGCGCCGGGGACTCCTCACTCGCCGGATTCCTGATCGCCGGCGGCGCCGGACCGGGCGCCCTCGCCTCCGCCGTCGCCCACGGCGCCGCCGCGGTCCGCCTGCCCGGCAGCGTCATGCCCGCACCCCCCGACCTCGCGCCCGACGCCGTGACCGTCACGGCGGACGTGCCGCTGGACCGCGTACTGACCGACGTACGCGATGTGCACCCCGTGCACGATGCGCAAAGGAGCCCGCGATGAGCGACCTGATCACCGCCGACCTGGTCGATCTCGATCTCGACCGGTCCGCCGACACCAAGGAGGCGGCGGCCCGCGCCCTCGCCGAACGGATGGTGGCCCTGGGCCGGGTGACCGACCTGGCGGGCTTCCTCGCCGATGTCGCGGCCCGCGAGGCACAGATGCCGACCGGCCTCGACGGCGGCATCGGCATCCCGCACTGCCGCAGCGCGCACGTCACCGAGCCGACCCTTGCCTTCGGGCGCAGCGCCCAGGGCATCGACTTCGGCGCCCCGGACGGCCCGGCCGACCTGATCTTCCTGATAGCGGCCCCGGCGGGAGCGGACGACGCCCACCTGACCATCCTGTCGTCCCTGGCCCGCCACCTGATGAACACCGACTTCACGACGGCACTACGGTCAGCGGAGACTCCGGAGGAGGCGGCGACCTTGATCAGGGGCGAACAGCCGCCCACCGAGGACACCGGTCCGACAACTTCCGCCGCCCCCGCCCCCGCAGTTGCCCCCGCACCTGCCGTGGGCACAGCCCCGAGTACCGGGCACCCCGAAGGTGACGGGACCCAGGTACCGGAAAGCCCGGAGGTCCCGGAACCCCGCTTCCGTATCGTCGCGGTCACCTCCTGCCCCACTGGAATCGCCCACACATACATGGCTGCAGAGGCACTCGAATCCGCCGGCCGCGAGGCCAACATCGACCTGGTCGTGGAACCCCAGGGTTCCGCCGGCTTCACCCGCCTCGCCCCAGAAGTCATCGCCGCCGCAGACGCCGTGATCTTCGCCCACGACGTCCCCGTAAGAGAAAAGTCCCGCTTCGCGGGCAAACCCACCGTCGACGTGGGCGTCAAGGCGGGCATCAACCGCCCCGCCACCCTCATCGCCGAGGCCCGCGAGAAGGCCGCCCGAGGCGAAACCACGGCACCCGCCACCGGCACCCCCATGGACGCCGCGGGCGACACCACCGACGGCTACGGAACAAAGCTCCGTAAATGGCTGATGTCGGGCGTCAGTTACATGGTCCCGTTCGTCGCCGCCGGCGGCCTCCTCATCGCCCTCGGCTTCGCCATCGGCGGCTACCAGATCAACAAGGCACCCTCCGTCGCCGAACACTTCGCCTGGGCCGACCACACCAGCTGGGCCGCCCTGATGTTCCAGGTCGGCGGCCTCGCCTTCAGCTTCCTCATCCCCGTACTCGCCGGATACATCGCCTACGGCATGGCCGACCGCCCCGGCCTCGTCCCCGGCTTCGTCGGCGGCTCGGTCGCCGTCACCATCAACGCCGGCTTCCTCGGCGGCCTCGCCGCGGGCCTGATCGCGGGCGGAGTCGTCCTCGGCATCCAGAAATTCCGTATCCCGGCCCCACTGCGCGGCATCATGCCGGTCGTCGTCATCCCGCTGGTGTCGTCGGCGATCGTCGGCTTCCTGATGTTCCTCGTCGTCGGCAAACCCCTGGCATCCCTCCAGAGCGCCCTCACCGACTGGTTGCAGGGCCTCAGCGGCACCAACGCGATCATCCTCGGCGTCATCCTCGGCCTGATGATGTGCTTCGACCTCGGAGGGCCGCTCAACAAGGTCGCCTACGCCTTCGCGGTCGGCGGCCTCGCCAACCCGACCGACGGCTCCCTCAAGGTCATGGCCGCCGTGATGGCCGCCGGTATGGTCCCGCCGCTGGCCATGGCCCTCGCGACGACCGTACGCGGACGGCTCTTCACCCGCGCCGAACGCGAGAACGGCAAGGCCGCCTGGTTCCTCGGCGCCTCCTTCATCACCGAGGGCGCCATCCCCTTCGCGGCGGCCGACCCGCTACGGGTCATCCCCGCGTCGATGGCGGGCGGCGCGGTCACCGGCGCCCTCTCCATGGCCTTCGGCTGCACCCTGCGCGCCCCGCACGGCGGCATCTTCGTCGTCCCCCTCATCGGCCAACCCCTGCTGTACCTGGTGGCCGTCGCGGCCGGAGTATGCGTATCGACCGCACTGGTCGTCCTCCTGAAGACCACCCGGAAGTCCACTCCTGCCGCCACCACGGCCACCACCCCCGAGGTGACCAAGGAGCCCGTCGCCGCGTAGTGCCGGGCGCCCCGAAGGCGACGGAACCCGAAGACGGCGGGGGCGGCGGGGACGGCGGGCGGCTGCGAGATACGTCACGTGAGAGGCATAAGTCCCCTTCACCCCTGTCGGAGATGCCCCGGCATGGGTTCTACTGGGCCGCATGTCCGATCATCTGTCGATCGTCCAGCAGCTCGGCATCGCCGCCCTCGTCGTGGCGTCCGTCCTCTGGGTCGCCGGTCTGGCCAGGCTGCTGAGCCGCGACCACGCCGCCCTCATGACCGACCCCCGGTCCCTGCGCGCCCTGCCCCGCCAGTCGCCCCCGCTCGTCGAGTGCGTGGAACTCTCCCCGCACGAGCACGACGCCTTCGCCGGTCTGGTACGCCAGTTCGGCAAGGGCCACTGAACGTCCACTGGCCCGCCGCGCCTACTGGGCCCGGGAAGCCCGCCTGCCCATCGCCTCACGGGCCGCACCCTCGCTCGCGTAGACCTCGCACATGTGACGCCCGTCCGGCGTCGCCGTGTGCTCGACCTCCCACAGGCTGACCTCGCCTCCGTCACCGAGCAGAAACGCGTGCTCGTACAACGAGAAGCCGATCGTGCTCTCCCCGCTCGGCAACGGCCGCCCGAACGCCTGCGTTATCTGATGCGCGATCGTCCCGCTCAACAACAGCGCCGTCTCCGCGCCCGGCCGGTCCGCGTTCTCCGCGCGCCGCAGCAGCCTGCGCGCGTGATCCGCCGAATCGTCCGGTGTGTACGCGTGCCGGGGGCGCGGCACCGGCGGCAACTGGACCGCCGGCGGCAACTCGAAGTCCGGCGTCTCGGCGGGCAACGGCAGCCGCGACGTCGCGACCCGCAGCTCCTCCTCGTCCGCGTACACCTCGTGCAACAGCCGCTCCGGGGCGTCCGGGCCGGTGTTGTGCACCAACTCCCACAAGGTCACCGCATGCCCGTCGGCGAGCAGCCACGTATGCCGGTACGTCTCACGGTGCAGACCCGCGCTGTGGTGCGCGGAGTGCAGCGAACTGTCGTGCGCCAAGGCGCGATCGAGGCGCCGTATCGTCTCGTCCGGCAGTTCGAAGGAGTTCAGAGCACGCCCGAGGAGCCTGCCGAGATGCTCCTCAGGAGACTCGGACGACTCGGGTGGCTCGTGCGCTGTCTCGTACGGAACGCTCAAGGCACCTCCCCGTGTTCGCTGCATGTCACTTCGTGGGTGCATACCGTAGCCCCTTGGCCGGACATCATGTCCAGGAACCAGAAAAACGTACCGGCCGCGCGGAAAGTTCCCGCGCGGCCCTCGTCCCGACCAGCTCAACTGCCGTGTGACGGGTGGTGCTTGTGCGATTCCTTACACCCCTCAGACGGCCCCTCGGGCACCCTGTTTCAGAGGGCGCTGCCGGCCTGCCAGTCGCTCCAGGAGAGATTCCAGCCGTTGAGTCCATTGCCCGGCGCGATGGTCTTGTCCGGCGAGTTCTTCACCGTGACGACGTCCCCGATCAGCGAGTTGTCGTAGAACCACTTCGCCGGAGTGGCCCCCTGCGCGCCCTGCACATCCTCAAGCCCCACACACCCATGACTCGTACCCGCCCGTCCGAACGGCGGATTCCCCTTCGGATACCAGTAGTTGCCGTGGATGAACGTCCCCGACGACGACAACCGCATCGCGTGCGGCACATCCGGTATGTCGTACTCCCCGCCGAACCCGACCGTCGACCCGTTCATCCGCGTCTGCCGGAACTTCTCCGCGATCACCATCTGCCCGTTGTACGTCGTGTTCTGCGGGCTGCCCGCCGAGATCGGGATCGTCTTGACCGTCCGCCCGTCCCGTACGACCGTCATCGTCTGCGTGTTCGTGTCCACCGTCGACACCTGTGACCGGCCGATCGTGAACGTCACCGTCTTGTCCTGCACACCGTAGAGACCGTTCGCCCCCTCGACACCGTCCAGGGCGATCCGCACCGTCACCTTGGAACCGGCCTTCCAGTACTCCTCGGGCCGGAAGTCCAGCCGGTCCGCCCCGAACCAGTGCCCCACCACCTGCTGGCCACTGCTCGACGTCACCGTGATGCTCTTCTGCACATCCTTCTTCGCGGTGATCGCCTTGTCGAACGTGAACGACACCGGCATCCCCACCCCCACCGTCGTCCCGCCGTCCGGCGCGTACGTCCCGATGAAGCTGTTGCCCGTCGACACCGTCGTGAAGATGGAGTTCGCCGCCGACGGACGCCCCTCGCCATCCTTCGCCGTCGCCGATATCCGGTACTTCGTCCCCCGCTCCAACTGCTCCTTCGGCTTCCACACCGAACCGTCCGCCGAGATCGCCCCCGTCACCGCCTTGCCCGACGCGGACTCCGTCATCTTCACATCGGTCAGCCGGCCGTCCTTGACCTTCACCCCGGTCGCGTTGATCGACGCCCCCGTCGAACCGTCCTTCGCCGAGATCGTGATCGCCGCCGTCGAGGTGCCCGCCCCACCCTTGCCGTCCCCCTTGCCTTCCTTGTTGTCCGCCTTGGCGCTGCCCCCGCACGCCGACAGGGCGAGCGCACCCACCGCGAACGCCGCCGTCGCCACCAGCACCCGACGCGTCGCGCGCCGCCCCGAGGGCTGCCGCGGTCCAGGCTGCTGGGCGACCATCTCCACCGATGTCACGTGCTGCTCCAGGAAGTCGTCTCTGCTCACATCTGCCCCGGTCGGTCTACCCAGGCATGGAGAGAGAGCCCCTCCCCCCATGGAACCGTTCCTTCCGGTTCAGAACCGTGACGTGACCCGACCTCGCGGACGACCGCCCGACTCGCTCAGCCGGGGGTTCTACGGACGCCGCGACGGGACCGGCGCCAGCATGGGCCAGCGGGCGAGCATGCGTTGACGCATATCCGTACTGAGACCGCCCAGACCACTCAGGTCCGCGCGGTCGGCCGTCATCCGGCCCACGACGCCGAGCCGATGGACAAGCCGCTGCCGCGCGGTGACAGTGCCCCACTTCCAGTCCCGGTCCGGAATCCGGGCCAGATGATCGACCGTCCCGCGTTGCGCCCTCTCCACCAGCGCATCGCCCCGCACCAGCCAACCGGCACACGCATCGACGAGATCGCCCCGCACCTCGGTACCGGTCGCGGCGCGCCATGCCGTGCGATAGGCCGCCTCCGCCCGGTCCAGCAGCGGCGCGGACGCCGCGGTCACACACCAGCAGGTCGGAAAGCCGATACGCGGATAGGCCAGCTCCATCAAGCCATTGCCCAGCGACGCCTGCTCGAAGTCGACGAACCTGACCCCGCCGACGGTGTGCAGATCGTTACCGGGGCACGGATCCCCGTGCAGAAGGGCATGCCCCGGCGCCTCAGCGAGCCGCCGCACGAGATCCCCCAACTCATCGACCGCACGAGCCGCGACGGACACCCCCAGAGCCTCCGCAAGACCCAGAAACGAATCGACATCGGCCCCGTCCGGACCCACCCATCGGGGAAGCACTCCGACGTCCTCAGGGCCGGCGGTGGCATGCAGCCGGGCCAAGGCCGCCGCGTAATGGACCATCCAGTCACCGGACGGGCGTTGATGGTCCAGCCGCTCCAGAACCAAGACCCGCTCACCGGGATCGGTGCCCAACAACGCGGGCACCACGGGCGGATCGGCTCGCCCGGCGAGCCTCAACGCGGCCACCTCACGGGCGTACTGATCCTCCGCCCCAGGACCCCCGACGATCTGCTTGACCACGGCAGACCCCCCGGCCAGCTCAACCCGCCACACCCGCGAGCGCGGACTGCTCCCCAACCGCCGACAACGCCTGGGAGACCCCAACTCCTCCCGCAACCCGCCCCCGAACGGCACTCCCGCCCACCTGGACACCCCGCTCACCCCTCGTACAACTCCCCGTACGACGGGAACGTCCCGCCCGGTCCCGTCACCGATTCCCCCGCGCGCACCGCCCGCACGATCGACCGCGTCACCATATCCGCGCCCGCCGCGAGGATCTCGTTCAACGCCAGCGGATTCCCCTCCGCCAACGGCACCGCCCCCGTCGCCAACGCGAACACCGTGTCCCCGTCGTTCAACAGATGCACCGGCCGCACCGCCCGCGCGATCCCGTCATGCGCGGTACCGGCCAACTTCTGGGCCTGGGCGCGGGTGAGATCGGCATCGGTGGCTACTACGACGAGGGTGGTGTTCAGGGGGGAGGGGGCCCCTCCCCCTCCCCCCTCCCCACCCGCCCCGCCCCCGTCGGCTGTCCAGGCCGCCGGCTCGGCCGGCTGTGCCGGCCCTGCCAGCCGCTCCAGCGCAGCCTCGTGCACCCCCTCCGCCGGGTACGTCACCCGGCCTTCGAAGTACTCCCCGTACAGCACGCCCGTCTCCGGGTCCACCGCCGAACCGGCGGCGTTGGCGACGACCAGGGCCGCCACCGTGATGCCCGACGCGAGCCGGACGCTCGCCGTGCCGACGCCGCCCTTGAGCCGTTCGACCACGCTGCCCGTGCCCGCGCCCACCGTGCCGACCGGTACCGGCGCCCCGAGCGGGGTGGCCGCCGCTGCCTCCACGGCGGTCCGGCCCGTGGACGCGTCCGGCCTGGCCCGGAAGTCGCCGCCCCGCCCCAGGTCGAAGACGCACGCGGCCGGTACCACCGGGACGACATGGGCCGGGTCGGCGCCCACCCGGACGCCCCGCCGCTGCTCCTCCAGCCAGGCCATCACCCCCGACGCCGCGTCGAGCCCGTACGCACTGCCCCCGGTGAGGACGACCGCCTCGACCTTCTGCACCAGGTTCCGCGGATCGAGCGCGTCCGTCTCCTTGGTGCCGGGACCGCCGCCGCGTACATCGACCGCCGCCGTCACCCCGCCCTCCGGCGCCAGCACCACGGTCGTACCCGTGAGGTACCCGCCGCCGGTGAGGGTGGCGTGCCCGACCCGCAGGCCGGCGACGTCCGTCAGCGCGTCGACCGGGGCCGTCGCATGGTCCTTGGTGTGATCCGTCATGGCACTGTGCGTATCACGCGCGGTGCCGCGCCGGCTGTCGTGCTCGCGGTGCCCGTCCTCGGTGTCCGACCTGGCTACTCCGGCCCTGCCACGCCGATCAGATGCCCCTCGGGATCGGTGAACCGTCCGACCACCAGGACCCCGGGCGTGCCGTGCGGGCCCATCCGGCGTTTCCCGCCGAGGCTTTCGGCCTTCTCAAGCGCGGCCTCCACGTTGTCCACCCCTACATAGAACAGGACACTCCCCTCGTAGCCTTCGCCGCCGGCGACTCCGCCGTTGATGCCGCCGGTCGTCTTCCCGTCCACGAATCCGTAGTTCCCCGGTTCGGAGACGGCTTCGGTGGCCGCGTCACCGATGGCGAACTCCCATCCGAACAGCTCGCCGTAGTAGCCGCGGAGCTTCGCCGGATCGCGTCCGATGATCTCGAAGTGCACTACCGGTTGTCCCATCGCATGTCCCTTCCGCGGCGACCGCCAGGCCGTCGTTTCCGTGTTCTCCGGTGCTCTCGTCGGTCCTCTCACGGCGCTTTTCGGCCTTGCTGTGGAGACTCTGGTGAACGGTGAAACTCATCGGACGGACAGGTACGCGGACGGATGGACCTGGGCGTAGGCGCTCGGGCTCGCGGGGGCACACCGGAGGTGTCGCCCGGGCGGTGTCACGTGGGGCGGGGCGCGGGGTTCCGGGTCGACATCCGTGCGGTGAGCGTCACGCCCACGGCGATCGTCGCCGTCAGGACCAGGCCCGCCGCCAGGACCGCCCACCGGCCCGCGAACGTGCAGGCGAGCACCGCCAACGTCGCCATCGGCAGCACCAGTTGCTGCGCGATCCCCACCTTGAAGTACCGCGCGTGCAACGCCCACACCGTCAGCAGATACAAGGCCGTCGGAATCGTCACCGAGGATGCCGCCGCCAGTTGCGAGATGTGTGCCGCGCCGACCGTCTGTTCCACGGCCACCTCGACACCCGCGCCGATCGCCGCCGCGGAACCGAGGATCAGATAGTGCCCGTACCCCCACAGGAACGCCTGCCGGTTGCCGCGCAGCCTGCCGTGGATCGGCACCACGAAGTAGATCCACCAGGCGGCGAACACGATCAGCAGTCCGCCGACCGCGAGCGGCAGCAGCTCGCCGAGCGCGTCGTGTTCCACCACCGCCGACTTCACGGCCACCGTCGCCGCCGCGACCGACTCGCCGAGGACGATGATCGTGAACAGGCCGTACCGCTCCGAGATGTGGTGCGCGTGCCACGGCGTTGTCCAGTCCTTCTCCGCGTACGCAGGTACGGAGATCTCCGCGAGCGCCATCACCAGGAACGCCCAGCCCCGGCCCGCCTCCGGCAGGAACAGCAGCGACAGCCATCCGACCTGGCACAGCGACACCCCGCCCGCGTACCGCAGGGCCATCCGGCGCTCGGCCCCCGTGCAGGCCCGCGCCACTCGCAGCCACTGTGTCACCAGTGCCAGCCGCATGATCAGATAGCCGAGCCAGAGGACGAAGTAGTCGTGCTCGAACGCCTTCGAGACGCCCGCCGCGAGGACCAGTACCCCGGCGATCTGGATCAGCGTGACGACCCGGTACAGCACGTCGTCGTTGTCGTACGCCGAGGAGAACCAGCTGAAGTTGACCCAGGCCCAATAGATCGCGAAGAAGACCATCGCATAGCTGAGCAGGCCCGTCCCCGTGTGGTGCTCCGCGATGGAGTGGACCAGCCCCATGCCCGCCTGCGCCACCGCGACGACGAAACAGAGGTCGAAGAACAGCTCCAGCGGCGTGGCGACCCGGTGCCCCTCCTCGCGGCTGCGGGCGACCAGCGGGCGGATCGGGCGCCCGGCCCCACCGGGCGGTCCGGCGGACCCGGCGGTAGCGGTGCGGCGGTCGGGGTCGTCCGGACCGGGCGCGGGAGAAGGCGTGGAGGTCATTCCCCCAGCACAGCAGAAGCGCCCGCCCCACCGGTGCCGCTCCGGGGAGGTGTCGGGCGGCGGAGTCGCCGCACGCCGCCGCTGCGTACCCTGGACGCATGAGCACCGCATCCGCATCCGAGCCGCGTGATCCCAGGGACCGTGATCCCAGGGACGCGCTCGTCTTCGACGATCCGCTGGCGCGGCCGTCGTCCGACGACACCGACCGGGGATGGGGTGAGCGGCCCGCCTCGACCGGCGACAGCGCCGCCGACCTGGCCCGCTTCCTGGACGAGAAGCCGCCCCACCACATCTGAGCCCGGCGGCCGGCTACTCGCGGTCGGGTCCCGGGTTCGGTCCTCGCTGCGCCACCAGGGCGTCGCGGATCTCCTTGAGGACCTCCAGCTCCGACACTTCCATGACCTCCTGTACGCCCTCCTTGGCCGCCTTCCGCTCGGCCTGGCGCGCCAGGTACTTCGCCATCGGCAGGACCATCAGGAAGTACACGACGGCCGCCGTGATCAGGAAGGTCAGCGTGGCACTCAGGACCGAGCCCCACATGATCGGGATACCGCTGGTGACCGTGCCGTCCTCGGCCACCTTGCAGGGCGGCTTCAGACACGAGCTGTAGTGGTCCAGGTCCTTCGTGCCGAAGGCTCCGACGAGCGGGTTGATCATGCCCTTCACCACTGAGTTCACGATGTTGGTGAAGGCGGCGCCGATGACCACGGCGACGGCCAGATCGACGACATTTCCCCGCATGAGGAAGGCTTTGAAGCCCTCCCACACGCTCGGCTTCTTGTTCTCGCTCACCACGAGGCCCTTCTTCACATGTACAGGTTGTGGAGTAAACAGCTCCGCAACCTACGACAGGGCGTGGCGGCCCTGTCCAATTGCGTCCCGCGATCGAGCGACTTGACAGTGAACCGCTGACGTCGTAATCGAAGTGTGCCCTGGTGACATCTCGGACCCTGGCCTTCAACACAGAGTCACCACCAGCCGTGAGGTCGCACCGGCGCCCGCCAGCCGTGTGGCCGTCGCCCGGGGGACGGCCAGAACCACCAACGCCCCGCCCTCCGTGGCGATATCGCCCGTCCCGGCGACTCCGGTGCCCTCGGGAGGCTCGGGCACCTCCACCACCCGTACCCCCGACGCGACCACCCGGGCCGCCCCGTCGCCCGTCGCCGCGCCGTCCGCACCACCTGCCGCGACCACGTCGATCCGATCGCCCGGTCGCAGTAACCGCACGGTCGCCGCATCGGTGATCCGCACCGGCGCACTCACCAACTCGGGGGCGCGCGGGTCCCCTTCGAGCGCCGCCGCTGTCTGCCCCCGCGCCTGCGCGTGAGTCGTCTCCCGCGCCCCTGCCTCCCGCCCCGGCCCCGGCGCCTCCCGTGCTCCCGTGGTGATCAGCGCGACCGCCGTCACCGCGAGGACCGCGGCCATGACCCGTCGCCGGTGCCGCAGCAGCCATCGCGGCGCGAAGCGCCGGCCGCGCACCCGCAGGGGAGGGAAGGGCGGGACCTCACACCTCGGCGGAGCCTCACCCCGCGACGAGAGGGACGGAGCCGGAAAGGGAACGGAGCCGGGGGCCGGAGTGGGCGAGGAAGGCGCCGGGAAGGCCGAGACCGCCGGAAGGCGCACCGGGAATGGAGCGGGGAAGGGTGCGGGGAATGGAGCCGGGTGGGAAGTCGGGTGAGGGGTCGGGACTGGAGTCGGAAAGGGGGTCGGGGACTGAGCCATGGGAGACCACCGCCGTCGGTGAGAGAGCCGCTGTGTCCTCCCACCATGAGGCTTCTCGCCGAACCCCGCTGAGCCCTGTGGGCCACCCCCGGATTGTGGATAACTCCCTCACCCGAAGGGGTAGTTCCGGCCGCTGACCAGGGCAGAAGGCAGCCCCCAACCAGGGCGCCCTCACCTCACGGCAACTCGATCCCCGTGTCGATCCCCGTCAGCGCCCCCGCACACAGACAGTCCCGCTCCCCGTCGGCCGGCAGCTCCGCCACCGCGTCGAACAGCACCGTCCGCAGCCGGTCCACGTTGGACGCGAAGACCTTCAGAACCTCCTCGTGCGAGACGCCCTCGCCGGTCTCGGCTCCCGCGTCGAGGTCGGTGACCAGGGTCAACGACGTGTAGCACAGCTCCAGTTCGCGGGCGAGCACGGCTTCCGGGTGGCCCGTCATCCCGACCACCGACCAACCCTGCGCGGCATGCCACTTCGACTCGGCACGGGTCGAGAAGCGGGGGCCCTCGACCACGACGAGGGTGCCGCCGTCCACCGGCTCCCAGTCGCGTCCCTGGGCGGCCTTGACGGCGATCCGGCGTCCGACGGGGCAGTAGGGGTCGGCGAAGGACACATGGACGACGTTGGGCACCGAGCCGTCAGGCAGCGGGAATCCGTCGAAGTACGTCTGCGCCCGCGCCTTCGTACGGTCCACGAGCTGGTCGGGTACGAGCAGGGTGCCGGGCCCGTATTCGGCACGCAGCCCGCCCACCGCGCAGGGGCCGAGGATCTGGCGCGCGCCGACGGAACGCAGGGCCCACAGGTTGGCGCGGTAGTTGATGCGGTGCGGAGGCAAGTGGTGTCCGCGGCCGTGGCGGGGGAGGAAGGCGACCCGGCGGCCGGCGATCTCGCCGAGGAACAGCGAGTCGCTCGGCGCTCCGTAGGGGGTGTCGACCTGGACCTCGGTCACGTTGTCGAGGAAGGAGTAGAAGCCCGAGCCGCCGATGACACCGATCTCGGCCTTCGCCCGGGGCGCGTTCGTCGTATTCGCCATGGCCAGCACAGTAGCCGGGCTCGGCGACGCACAGCAGCCGGGCCCGGGAACGCCGAAGACCCCACCGTCGGAAACGGCGGGGCCTCCAGAGCCAGGACTGCCGGGACGGCCAAGACAGACGGGACAGGCAGAACAGTGCGCCAGGACCGCCGGGACGGCCAGAACCCGGTGATCCGCCTACGCGGCCGACGAACTGCTCGTACCGGACGTACCCGATGACGAGGAGGACGACGAAGACGAAGAAGAGGACGACGACGAAGACGAAGAAGACGTCGACGAGGAGTCCGAGGAGGAGCCGCCCGATCCGGAGCCCGAGCCCGAGCCGCCGGAGGCTCCGGACGCCGCCTTCGACGCCGGTGCGCTGCTGGACGACGACCCACGGCTGTCGTTGCGGTAGAAACCGGAGCCCTTGAAGACGATGCCGACCGCGGAGAACACCTTCTTGAGGCGTCCGTCGCAGCTGGGGCACTGGGTCAGGGCGTCATCGGTGAACTTCTGCACCGCTTCGAGGCCCTCGCCGCACTCGGTGCACTGGTACTGGTACGTCGGCACTTGCTTCCTCCTGGCACTCTCACTCGATGAGTGCTAACGACGGTCCATAGTGACGTATTCCTTGAGATCAGTCCACCGCCACCGGCGCGCGGTGACCGATGCCACGCGCGACGGTGCGTGAGGAAGGCGGCGGGGTGAGCCGTGACCGCAGGGCCAGAAGGGTCACCAGGGCGAGCGCCGTGCCGCCGAGGGGGACCAGGAATCCGGCGCCGTCCCACGCGCGGTCCTCCAGTTGTCCGGCGACCGAGACGGCGGCGGCCTGGCCGAGGGCGACGGCGCCGGTCAGCCAGGTGAACGCCTCGGTACGGCCGCTCTGCGGGACGAGCCGTTCGACGAGGGTGTAGCCGGTGATCAGGGCGGGGGCGATGCACATGCCGACGAGCAGGCCGGCCCCGGCGAGCAGGACGGTGGTCTGGGCGGCCCACAGCCCGGACGCGGCCAGGGTGAGGGCGGCGTAGGAGAGGACGAGGCGGCGCTGCGGGGCGACCTTCCAGGCGATGGCGCCGCACGCGATGCCGGAGAGCATGTTTCCCGCCGCGAAAACGCCGTACAGGACACCCGTCAGACCGGGCTCGCCCATCGACTCGGTGAACGCGGCGAGCGAGACCTGCATCCCGCCGAAGACCGCGCCGATGCCGAGGAACGTCACGATCAGCACCCGTACGCCGGGCACCCGCAGTGCGGAAACGTGCTCCACGCGTGCGTGCCCGTCGCCGCCGTACCGTGCGGGCCGCGGCTGGGTGGCCTTCTGGGCGGCGAACAGCAGACCGCCCACGAGAGTCAGTCCGGCCTCGGTGATCAGTCCGGCCGCCGGGTCGACGGCGGTGCACAGGGCGGTCGCGAACAGGGGTCCCAGAACGAAGGTGAGTTCGTCGGTGACGGACTCGAAGGCGGCGGCGGTCGTCTTCAGGGGCGAGTCCTGGAGCTTGACGCCCCACCGGGCGCGCACCATGGGCCCGATCTGCGGGACGGAGGCGCCCGTGGGTACGGCGGCGGCGAACAGCGCCCACAGGGGGGCGTCGGCGAGTGCCAGCGCGGTCAGGGTGAGGACGGACGCGGTGTGTACGAGGACACCGGGCAGCAGGACCGCGCGCTGCCCGAAGCGGTCCGCGAACTTGCCGGTGAAGGGCGCGAACACCGCCATGGAGACGCCGGTGACGGCGGACACGGCGCCGGCCGCCCCGTACGAGCCGGTGGTGTGCTGGACCAGCAGGACGATCGAGATGGTGAGCATCGCGAACGGCTGGCGTGCGGCGAAGCCGGGGAGCAGGAACGTCCAGGCGCCGCGGGTGCGCAGCAGCTGCCCGTAGCCGGGGCGGGACGGCTTCGTGGTGACCGTGGATTCCACGGCCCGTGCCTTTCTGCCACCTGGTGGCGCGCCCGGGGTACGGGGGTGCCGAGAGCTGTCCTCTTGCGCGGAACTGCGGTAGATACCGGGCCCCACTGCCGGGCACCACGGCCGCCATACGGTAGCGCCAGCTCTGCGTCAGGCAGAGTTGGTTCGATCAGGGTGTGCCTGCATCGTACAGGGGGAATGGGCGGCTTCACCTGCGCATCGGTGAGGTGAGGCGCTCGTCACCTGCGATACCCGGGACCGGGCCCCGTTCGCACCTCTGGGACCCGGCCCCGCTGATGCCCCGGGACCGGGCCCCGCCCTCACCGCCCCGCCGACGACCCCGACCCGAGCCATCCGGCGAGCTTGCCCCCGTGTCCGACGGCCCGCAGTCGTGCCTCGGCCGCGTCCCGTACCGGATCGGTCGCGACGACGAGGAGTTCGTCGCCGCGCCGCAGCACCGTGGAAGGAGCCGGTACGAACGACTTGCCGTCGCGGACGATCAGGGTGACGGCGGCGCCCGAGGGCAGCCGCAGTTCGCCCACTTCGACGCCGTGCATGCGCGACCCCTTGGGGATGGCCACCGACAAAAGGTGGCCGCGCAGCCGCTCCAGGGGCGCCGACTCGATGCCGAGGTCGGCGGCCTCCGAGTCGTCGCCGAGGCGCAGTTTCCGCGCCAGCCAGGGCAGTGTGGGGCCCTGGACGAGGGTGTAGGCGACGACCAGGACGAAGACGATGTTGAAGATGCGACGGCTGTCCTGGACGCCGTTCACCATGGGGATCGTCGCCAGGATGATGGGTACGGCGCCGCGCAGTCCGGCCCAGGACATGAGGATCTGTTCGGGCCAGGGCACCCGGAACGGCAGCAGACTGATGACGACTTCCAGGGGCCGTGCCACCGCCGTCAGGACCAGTCCGATGATGAGCGCCGGCAAGGCGTCGTCGAGGAGGTCGTGCGGGGTCACGAGCAGGCCGAGCAGGACGAACATGCCGATCTGCGCGATCCAGCCCAGACCTTCCGCGAAGCCGCGCGTCGCGGGCCAGTGCGGCAGTTTGGCGTTGCCCAGGACCATCGCGGCGAGATAGACGGCGAGGAAGCCGCTGCCGTGGACGAGCGCCCCGGCCGCGTACGCGGTCACGGCGATGGCCATCACGGCGATCGGGTAGAGGCCGGACGCGGGCAGCGCGACATGCCGCAGCCCGTAGGCGCCGAGCCAGCCGACGGCGAGCCCGATGGCCGCGCCGATCGCCAGTTCCAGGGCGATCTCGCCGACGAGGACGTACCAGTGTTCGACGGGACCCGCGGTCGAGAAGGCGACCACGAGGATGACCACGGGGGCGTCGTTGAACCCGGATTCGGCCTCCAGCACGCCCGTCACGCGCGCGGGAAGGGGCACTTTGCGCAGGACGGAGAAGACGGCCGCGGCGTCCGTCGAGGACACCACCGCGCCGATGATGAGTGCCTGCCGCCACTCCAGCCCGACGAGATAGTGCGCGCCCGCGGCCGTGACGCCGACGCTGATCGCGACGCCCACCGTCGACAGCGCGGCGGCGGCGGGCAGGGCGGGTTTGATCTCCTTCCACTTGGTGCCCAGGCCGCCTTCGGCCAGGATCACCACCAGGGCGGCATAGCCGATCACCTGGGTCAACTCGGCGTTGTTGAAGGTCACGTTGCCGATGCCGTCCTGGCCCATGGCAACGCCGATGCCGAGGTAGACGAGCAGGCTGGGGAGCCCGCTGCGGGACGAGATCCGAACCGCTGCCACCGCGATGAGCAGCACGAGCGAGCAGATGAGCAGGAGCTGGTTGAGGTGGTGGACAGTCAGGAGCCGAATCCTTCCTGCGCGGGCATCAGGTATTACTTCGTTACCTTACCTAATCGTTAACGCTTTCTTGACGCGTCCGAACGTCCGTACGGAAATGGGTCCTTGCTTTGCTGACTCCGCGTCCGGCGCCCGCATGCCCTGCGCCTATGGTTGCTCCAGCGCTCCCGTGATCGCGCCTCCCGCTCAGACCGCCCTGCCGCTCGCGAAGGACAGCAAGGACAGCGATGCCCGCCAACACCACCGCCTCCTCCGGCCAGCAGTCCGGCACGTCCGGCAGGAAGAACGGCAGGAAGAAGGGCCGTAGAGCCCGTCTGTTCGTGATCGTCCTGGTTCTGGCCATCGTGGTCGGCGTGGGATACGGCGCGTACTGGAGCATCAGCACCGTGCGGGCCTCCTTCCCGCAGACCAAGGGTTCGATCAAGCTCGACGGGCTGGCCGGTCCCGTCGATGTGAAGCGTGACGGGAACGGCATTCCGCAGATCTATGCCTCGTCGGACGAGGACCTGTTCATGGCGCAGGGCTACGTGCAGGCACAGGACCGCTTCTGGGAGATGGACGTCCGCCGGCACACGACGTCCGGGCGGCTCTCCGAGATGTTCGGCAAGAGCCAGGTCAAGACCGACGAGTTCCTGCGCACGCTCGGCTGGCAGCGGGTGGCGCAGGAGGAGTACGACACCAAGCTCTCGGCGGACACGAAGAAGTACCTCCAGGCGTACGCCAAGGGGGTCAACGCCTATCTCGCGGGCAAGGACGGCGCCGACATCTCCGTCGAGTACGCGGCCCTCGGCTTCACCAACGACTACAAGCCGCAGCAGTGGTCCCCGGTCGACTCCGTCGCATGGCTCAAGGCGATGGCGTGGGACCTGCGCGGCAACATGCAGGACGAGATCGACCGTTCCCTGATGACCAGCCGCCTCGGCCCCTCGCAGATCGAGGACCTGTACCCCGAGTACCCGTACGACCGGAACAAGCCGATCGTGCAGGAGGGCGCCTACGACCCCGTCACGGAGTCGTACCAGCCCAAGGGCGCGTCCCAGACGGCGTCCAGCGGCGGTACGGCGGGCACGGGCCTCGCGGGTGGCACGACGGCTCCCTCGGGGCTCCAGAGCCAGCTGGCGGGCCTCTCCGACGCCCTGGACGCGATCCCGTCGGTCTTCGGCCCCAGCGGCAACGGCATCGGCTCCAACTCGTGGGTCGTCTCCGGCGACCACACCATCACCGGCAAGCCGCTGCTCGCCAACGACCCGCACCTCGCGCCCCAGCTGCCGTCGCTCTGGTACCAGATGGGCCTGCACTGCCGCGATGTCACCGACAGCTGCCAGTACGACGTCTCCGGCTTCACCTTCTCCGGGATGCCCGGTGTGATCATCGGCCACAACCAGGACATCACCTGGGGCATGACGAACCTGGGCGCCGACGTCACCGACCTGTACCTGGAGAAGTTCTCCGGCAACGGCTACCAGTTCGGCGACAAGGTGCTGCCCTTCACGGTCCGCAAGGAGCACATCAAGATCGCCGGGGGCGGCAGCAAGACCATCACCGTCCGCGAGACCAACAACGGCCCCCTGCTCTCCGACCGTGACAGCGAACTCGTCAAGGTCGGCAAGAAGGCCGGCGTCACCAGCGTGGCACCCGACCGCGGCGACGGTTACGGGGTGGCCCTGCGCTGGACGGCGCTGGACCCCGGCAGGTCCATGGACGCCGTCTTCGAGATCAACAAGGCCAAGAACTGGACGGAGTTCCGCAAGGCCGCCACCCACTTCGAGGTGCCCTCGCAGAACCTGACCTACGCCGACGTCGAGGGCCACATCGGGTACCAGGCGCCCGGAAAGATCCCCACGCGCGCGAAGGGGCACGACGGCTCGCTGCCCGCGCCCGGCTGGGACCCCAAGTACCGGTGGACCGGCTACATCGACCAGTCCGAGCTGCCCTACGAGTACGACCCGAAGCGCGGCTACATCGTGACCGCCAACCAGGCCGTCGTCGACAAGGACAAGTACCCGTACACGCTCACCACGGACTGGGGTTACGGCGCGCGCAGCCAGCGCATCACCGACCTCATAGAGTCGAAGCTCAAGGGCGGCGGCAAGATCTCCACCGAGGACATGCGCCAGATGCAGACGGACAACAGCAGCGAGATCGCCGAACTGCTGACGCCCAAGCTGCTCAAGATCGACGTGTCCGACCCGAACGTACGCGACGCGCAGAAGCTCCTGGAGGGCTGGAACTACACCCAGACCTCGGACTCGGCCGCCGCCGCGTACTTCAACGCCGTGTGGCGCAACATCCTCAAGCTCGCCTTCGGCAACAAGCTGCCCAAGGAACTGCGTGTCGAGGGGCAGTGCCTGAACGTCGAACCCGCCGACAACACCGGCCCCGCGGACGAGGACCGGCGGGTGCGTGAGTGCGGTGAGCGGGCCGCGGACTCGGCACAGCCGGACGGCGGCGACCGCTGGTACGAGGTCGTGCGCAAGATCCTCAACGACGAGAACAACGACTGGTGGAAGGCCCCGGCGACCCGCACCGACCCGGAGACGAAGACGCGTGACCAGCTCTTCGCGCGGGCCATGGAGGACGCCCGCTGGGAGCTGACCGCCAAGCTCGGCAAGGACATCGACACCTGGAGCTGGGGCCGCCTGCACCGGCTGACCCTGAAGAACCAGACCCTCGGCACCGAGGGCCCCGGCTTCCTCAAGTACGCGCTCAACCGCGGCCCGTGGAACCTGGGCGGCGGCGAGGCGGCGGTCGACGCCACCGGCTGGAACGCGGCGGGCGGCTACCAGGTGATCTGGGTGCCGTCCATGCGGATGGTCGTCAACCTCGACGACCTCGACAAGTCCAAGTGGATCAACCTGACGGGCGCCTCCGGGCACGCCTACAGCGCGCACTACACCGACCAGACGGACAAGTGGGTCAAGGGCGAACTCCTCGACTGGGCCTACACCAAGGACGCCGTCGACGGGACGACGCAGGACACGCTCGTGCTGCGACCCTGACCGCACGCCCTGTCCTTCCGGTACGTGACGGCCCCGCACGCACGCGTGCGGGGCCTTCTCACTGCCGTATGCCGTCGTCTGCGGGCCCTCGGCGGGGGTCAGCGGCTGAGGGAGCCCTCGGTGCAGTTCTGGACGACGGAGGCGGGCTCGGAGACGGTCGGCAGGCCGCAGGTCCTGACGACCTCCAAACCGCCCTTGGCGGCGGTCGCCAGGCCGTCCGACGAGAGGGGTCCCGCGCTGGCGAGCCCCTCGGCCAGGGCGGGAGCGGCACCGCTGGACAGCAGGGCGCCCACGGCGAGCGCGGCGGCGGTGGAGAACGTACGGATCGTGTGTGTCATGCCCGGCCAACCGCGCACGGGGCCCCGGGGGCACGCGAACTCATCCGTCCGGGCGGACCGGTCAACCCCGCGCCGCGCCTTCCGGTCAACTCCGCGCTGCGCCGGCCGGTCAACCCCGCGGAGCGGGCCCGGCCGCCGCGCCGCCCCCGAACCGCCGTACTCCCGACGGCGTCACCACCGCGTGCACCGGCCGGTCGTGCGCCGCGTCGGGCACCCGCGCGACGATCTCCGTGTCGTACAGGAGCACCACACGCGCGGGGTCGACGCCCGCGCGCTCCAGTCGGGCCAGGGCCCGGTCGTAGGAGCCGCCGCCGCGCCCCAGTCGCATGCCGCGGCCGTCCACGGCGAGCCCCGGCAGCAGTACCACGTCGGCGTCCAGGACCGCGTCCGGGCCGAGTCGGGCGCCGCCAGGCTCCAGGAGCGTGAACCTGCCCGGACGCGACACGCGCACCAGCGAGCCGGGCCCGTCGTACGCCCCCCAGTCGAGGTCGTCGTCGGCCAGCAGGACCGGCAGCAGGACGCGCACCCCGCGCGCGTGGAGGTCGTCGAGGAGCGCCCGGGTGCCCGGCTCACCGCCCACCGAGACATACGCGGCGACCGTACGGGCGCCCGACAGCTCCGGCAGCTCCCGCGCGCGCGTGGCCAGGACCAGCGACGTCTTGTGGACGTCATCCGCCGTCAACCCGTTTCTCACCGTGAGGAGCTGTCGCCGCAACATTCTCTTGGCAGACTCGGTGTCGCCATCCCTCGTATTTCCGCTGGTGGGGCTCATGGTGGATACACAAACTCCTCTTAATGCGCTCATAGGTGAGCCAATTGTCCGGAGCCACAGATTCCACACATAGGCACCGGTTAGGGTGACGGGCATGACTGAGTCGCACCCCAGGATCACCAAGGCTGTCATCCCCGCAGCGGGACTCGGCACGCGTTTCCTGCCCGCCACCAAGGCCACGCCCAAGGAAATGCTGCCGGTCGTCGACAAGCCGGCGATCCAGTACGTGGTCGAGGAGGCGGTGTCCGCGGGGCTCGACGACGTCCTCATGGTCACCGGCCGCAACAAGCGCCCCCTTGAGGACCACTTCGACCGCAACTACGAGCTGGAGTCGGCCCTCACCAAGAAGGGCGACCGGGCCCGGCTCGCCAAGGTCCAGGAGTCCAGCGACCTCGCGACCATGCACTACGTCCGCCAGGGCGACCCCAGGGGCCTCGGCCACGCCGTCCTGTGCGCGGCGCCGCACGTCGGCCACGAGCCCTTCGCGGTCCTCCTCGGCGACGACCTGATCGACCCCCGCGACCCGCTCCTCGCGCGCATGGTCGAGATCCAGGAACAGCGCGGCGGCAGCGTGATCGCGCTCATGGAGGTCGAGCCCGAGCAGATCCACCTCTACGGCTGCGCGGCCGTCGAACCCGCCGGTGACGCCGACGTCGTCAAGGTGACCGGACTCGTCGAGAAGCCCGACCCGGCGGACGCCCCCAGCAACTTCGCCATCATCGGCCGCTATGTCCTGGACCCCCACGTCTTCGACATACTGCGCAGGACCGAGCCCGGCCGCGGCGGCGAGATCCAGCTCACCGACGCCCTCCAGCAGCTCGCCGCCGACGAGAAGGTGGGCGGCCCGGTGCACGGCGTCGTCTTCAAGGGCCGCCGCTATGACACCGGCGACCGCGGCGACTACTTGCGTGCCATTGTCAGACTCGCGTGCGAACGTGAAGACCTGGGCCCGGAGTTCCGGACCTGGCTTCGCCGTTATGTCACCGAGGAGATGTAGCCCTGTGAGCAGTTCCGCCGTCCCCGTCGCCGGGCCGGAGCACGTCTGGTCGGTGACCGAGCACCTGGAGGACATCCTCGGCACCGTCCGCCCCCTGGAACCCATCGAGCTGCAACTCCTCGACGCCCAGGGCTGTGTCCTCGTCGAGGACATCACCGTGCCCCTCTCACTGCCGCCCTTCGACAACAGCTCCATGGACGGGTACGCGGTCCGGGCCGCCGACATCGTGGGCGCCAGCGAGGAGTTCCCGGCCGTCCTGACGGTCATCGGCGACGTCGCGGCGGGCCGGTCCGGCGAGCTGCGGGTCGGACCCGGCCAGGCCGCCCGCATCATGACCGGCGCCCCGCTGCCGCCCGGCGCCGAGGCCGTCGTCCCCGTGGAGTGGACCGACGGAGGACTCGGCGGCGGACCCGTCTCCGGGATGCGCGCCCACAGCGCCGCCCCCGAAGGCGCCTCCGGACAGGTCCACGTCCACCGCGCGGCCGAGGCCGGGGCACACGTCCGCACGCGGGGCAGCGACTGCCGTGCCGGCGACCGCGCGCTGGACGCGGGCGCGGTGGTCGGCGCCCCGCAGATCGCCCTGCTCGCCGCCATCGGCCTGGGCACCGTCCGCGTGCGCCCCCGCCCGCGCGTGGTGGTGATCTCCACCGGCAGCGAACTCGTCCAGCCCGGCGAGCCCTTGGACGACGGAGAGATCTACGACTCCAACAGCTTCGCCCTCACCGCCGCCGTGCGCGCGGCCGGCGCCATCGCCTACCGCGTGGGCGCCGTCGCCGACGACGCCGAGACCTTGCGCGCCACCATCGAGGACCAACTCGTCCGCGCCGACATGGTCGTCACCACCGGCGGAGTCAGCGTCGGCGCGTACGACGTCGTCAAGGAAGCCCTGTCCCACGTCGGCGACGAGGACGAGGCGGGCAGCGGCATCGAGTTCCGCAAGCTCGCCATGCAGCCCGGCAAACCCCAGGGCTTCGGCTCCATCGGCCCCGACCACACCCCGCTGCTCGCACTCCCCGGCAACCCCGTGTCGTCGTACGTCTCCTTCGAGCTGTTCGTACGCCCCGCGATCCGCACCCTCATGGGCCTGCCCGACGTCCACCGGCCCACCACGCGCGCGGTACTGCGGACCGACAAGGCACTCACCTCACCCGCGGGGCGCCGCCAGTTCCTGCGCGGGCGGCACAGCCCCGCCGACGGCACCGTGAGCCCCGTCGGCGCCTCCGGATCGCACCTCGTCGCGGCACTCGCGCACGCGGACGCGCTGATCGTCGTCCCCGAGGACGACACATCCGTGGAGCCCGGCACCGAGGTCGAGGTCGTCCTGCTCGGCTGACCCGCGACGACCACCACGCGCGCGGGCGCCCGCCGGTGCGGGCCGCTGCGAGCCATGCGGGCCGCGCCCGCCGGTCCTGCCAGGCCGGACGACCCCCGCGCGCGGTACCGTGTCGCGCACACAGGTCCAGCGCGCCGCACCGCGCGGGCCCGGACCGGGAGCGCCACAGCGATGACTGCGATTTCCCGGGGGGACACCCCCGGAACGCCCGAACAGGACCCGAACCCTGACCTGGGCCCGAAGCCTGCACAGGACTCGAAGCCTGCACAGGTCCGGGACCCCGCGCAGGACCGGAACCCCGCGCAGGACCCGACCGTCGAGCCCGGCGGGCCCGATCGGGGGCTGACCCACATCGACGCGGCGGGTGCCGCCCGCATGGTCGACGTGACGGAGAAGAACGTCACCGCGCGCACCGCCCGCGCCACCGGCCGGGTCCTCGTATCGCCCCGCGTGATCGAGCTGCTGCGCGGTGAGGGAGTCCCCAAGGGCGACGCCCTCGCCACGGCCCGTATCGCGGGCATCATGGGCGCCAAACGCACCCCCGACCTCATCCCGCTCTGCCACCCCCTGGCCGTCTCCGGCGTCACCGTCGACCTGTCCGTCACGGACGACGCCGTCGAGATCGACGCCACCGTCAGGACCACCGACCGGACCGGCGTCGAGATGGAAGCCCTCACCGCCGTCAGCGTGGCCGCGCTCACCGTCGTCGACATGGTGAAAGCCGTCGACAAAGGCGCGGTCGTCACGGACGTACGCGTGGAGGAGAAGACCGGCGGGAAATCGGGCCACTGGAGCCGGGCGTGAGAGCACACGACATCGGGGGAGCACGACACCCCCACGAAAGACCCTCCCCTGAAGGTGCCGCGACGGCCGGAACGGTGAAGGCGGCCGGGACGGGGGAGGCAACCGGGACGCGGGAGGAAGCCGGGACCGGGAAGCCGGCGGAACCGTACCGGGCCCTCGTCGTGACCGCGTCCAACCGCGCCGCGTCCGGCGTCTACGCCGACAAAGGCGGCCCCCTCATCGCCGAGGCACTCACCGCGCTCGGCTTCGCCACCGACGGCCCCCGCGTCGTCCCCGACGGCGACCCCGTCGAACAGGCCCTGCGCGACGGCGTGGCAGCCGGGTACGACGTGATCCTCACCACCGGCGGCACCGGTATCTCGCCCACCGACCGCACCCCCGAGGCGACCCATCGCGTCATCGATCACGCGGTACCGGGCATTCCGGAGGCGATTCGCGCGTTCGGAAGGGAGAAGGTGCCGACCGCGGCGCTCTCCCGGGGCCTGGCGGGGACCGCGGGACGCACCCTGATCGTCAACCTGCCGGGCTCCACAGGCGGCGTACGGGACGGACTTGCCGTCCTGGAGCCCCTGTTGACCCACGCCGTGGACCAACTCCGCGGCGGTGACCACCCCCGGCCCACCCCGGGAGTGCCGAAGAGCCCTGGATCCACGGGGAGCGCACGCTGAACAGACCCACCTGGCCGGTCGAGCTGACGGACGGCGACATCGTTCTCCGCCCGATAAAGCTGCGCGACCAACGGACCTGGCGCGAGGTCAACCGGCGCAACCGCGACTGGCTGCGCCCCTGGGAAGCGACCATTCCGCCGCCTCCTCCGACCGGTCCGATCGCCCACCGGCCCACGTACCGTCAAATGGTCCGCCATCTGCGCGCGGAGGCGAACTCGGGCCGGATGCTGCCCTTCGTCATCGAGTACCAGGGGCGCCTGGTAGGGCAGTTGACGGTCGCCGGGATCACCTGGGGCTCGATGTGCTCCGGCCATGTCGGGTACTGGGTGGACGAGTCCGTCGCGGGCCGCGGAGTGATGCCGACCGCCGTCGCGCTCGCCGTCGACCACTGCTTCCGCACCGTTGGTCTGCACCGCATCGAAGTCTGTATTCGCCCCGAGAACGTGCCCAGCCGCAGAGTCGTCGAGAAACTCGGATTCCGCGAGGAAGGGCTGCGTCCACGTTATCTTCACATCGACGGCGGCTGGCGCGACCATCTGGTCTTCGCGCTCACCGCCGAAGAGGTGCCGGAAGGGCTGCTGCGCCGCTGGCAGCAGGCCCGTACCCGGAACACTCCACGGAACACGGCCTGAGTCCCTGCCCCACTCAGCCCCTGAGCCCCGTACACACCACGGAACGCCCCGGAACGCACCCGGAACGCATCCCGGAACACGCCCCGGAAATAAAATAAATGTTCGAAATTGAACCCGGACGGTCGGCAAAGGACCCCCGAGAGGCTAATTTCGTACCCGGATCGACCTGCTGATCGCATCAGTCGCAAAAAAAGCTCGGAATATCAGCCAGATCGTGCGACACACCGGCTCAATTGGCAGATGGCCTCACGCAAACCCCTCTACCGTGTGAGGCGTGAGCAGCAGCGGCCTCATCTACGCAGTCATCGTCGGGGCCTGGGCCGCCTACTTGGTGCCGATGTGGCTCCGTAGGCAGGACGAGCTGAACGAGGCCCGTCCGACGGAACGCTTCAGTACCGCCATCCGGCTGCTGTCCGGACGGGCGGGCATGGAGCGCCGATACGCCAAGGACCTGCGGGCACGCTCGACCGACCAGGACGAGTCGCCCGCCGACCCGCACGGTGACCCGGACCACGGTCCGGACCAGGCGCCGGACGTCATCACCGACTCGGTGGACGTCCGGTCCTTCGCCATGCCCCCGAACACCCCACGCGCGAACGCCCCGAGCGGGAACGCCCCGCGCAAGGAGTCGGCCGCGGCGCGGGCACCGAAGCGGGGAGAGGTACGGGCACGGATCCCGGTGAAGCCGCAGTCCGCGGCGCCCGCCACGCCTTCGTCTCCTGCCCAGTCCCCGTCCCAGTTTCCTGCCCAGTCCCCTTCCCCTTCGCCTTCGTCCGCGTCGGAGTCGGGGCCGCAGGTGCGCAAGCCCGTGCCGGAAGCGTCGCCCAGGCGCCGCCGGCCGCAGCCGCAGGCCCAGTCGAAACCTCGCCCGAAGTCCGGGGCCCCCGCGTCCCCCGCTTCCCCCGCGCGCGAGGAGTCGCCCGCGCGGCGCCGCGCGGCTGCCGAGGCGGCGGCGCGCGCCCGGCGCTCGAAGGTGCTCGCGCGCCGGCGCCGCACCACCGTGCTGCTGTTCCTCACCTTCACGCTGGGCGCGATCGTCGCGGCGGTAGGCGGGCTCACGTTCCTGTGGGTGCCCGCGATCCCGGCGGTCCTACTGAGCACGTACATCGCGTATCTGCGAACCCAGGAGCGGCGCCGCTTCACGTACACGATGGACCGCCGTCGCGCGGAGGCTGCGGCGCAGCGGCTGCGGGAGCGTGAGCGGCACCCGCGCCGGCGCCCGCAGGCCGAGGCGCCCGTCGCCGACGAGCCGGAGGAGGCCCAGGCCCCCGCGACCGACACCGGCCTGTCGTCCCTGGCGGCCGACCGTCGTGCGCTGGTCGAGCAGACCGATCACGCCGAGTGGGTGGACCAGCAGCGCGAGCGGCAGCAGGGTCCCGGGCACGGCGACAGTTGGGACCCGGTACCGGTGCCGCTGCCGACGTATGTGACGGCACCGGTCGCTCCGCGCGCGCAGGGTGGCGTCGACCTCGGGGCACCGGACGCGTGGAGTTCGGCGCGGTCCAGCAGCGCGGAGCCGGCGGCGGGGCGGGGCGACGCGGGCGCCGACCCGGGCGGCGACGCGGAGGCCGAGGGTGATGCCGACCCGGAGGCCGACGGCTGCCCCGACGAACGCAGTGACGCGCGTCGCGCGGCCTCCGCGCGCCGCTCGCGCGAGCGGGGGCGTACGCCGCTGTTCGACCAGTACGAGGACGGCGACCGGCGCCGCGCCGCCAACGAATGACGCACCCCGGACCCCTCGGCCGACCTCGGCCGACCAGGCCGGAGCGCCCCGAATCGGATTTCCGAGCACTCTGACGGGGATGCTAGAGTTTCACTCGTTGCAAGGGCCTGTGGCGCAGTCCGGTAGCGCACCTCGTTCGCATCGAGGGGGCCAGGGGTTCGAATCCCCTCAGGTCCACGCACCTATAAGATCCCGTCCGATCTGAATGATCGGGCGGGATCTTTGCATGCATGGGGAGCCGGACATGCGTGGGGAGCCGGACAGGAAGGAACGCGGTGGCGGCGAAGGACCAGGCGCTGTACCGGAGGGTGGCGGCGGACCTGGGCCGGGAGATCGGCGAGGGCCGATACGGCTCCGGCGGCCGGCTGCCCGCCGAGGGCGAACTCGCCGAGCGGTACGGCGTTTCCCGGGGCACGGTCCGTCAGGCGATGGCGGTGCTGCGGGCCGAGGGCCTGGTCGCCTCGCGACGCGGCACCCGAGGGGTCGTGATCGGGACACCACGGCCGCAGAGCTTCGGCGAGTTGCTCAGCTTCACCCGCTGGGCCCGGTCGACCGGCGAGGAGCCCGGCGGCCGGATCATCGCCGCGCAGACCCACCCGGCCGACGCGACCGAACGCGAGCGGCTGCGCCTGCCCGAGGGAGCCGAGGTCTACCGGGTGCGGCGGCTGCGCACCCTGTCCGGGCGCCCCGTCATGGTGGAACGCACCGCCTATCCGCCCGCCGTCGGCGAGTTGGTCGCCGAACTGCCGGCGGACACCGTGTCGTACACCGTGGGCCTGGAGGAGCGGGGCCTGTTGTTCGCGGACGCGCAGCACACCGTCGATCTGTGCCGGGCCGACGCGGAGGACGCGCGACTGCTCGGCTGCCGGCCCGGCGACCCGCTGCTGCGCGAGCGGCGGTGCAGTACGGATCCGGCGGGCACCCCGATCGAATGGTCCGATGACCGGTACCTGCCGGAGACCGTGGCCTTCACCGCGCACAGCTCGGCCGCCACCGGCTCACTGGCCCGCCGCCCGGCCGACGACACCTGACCCACCCAACAACAGCCGACAGTCAGGCGGTCCGCAGGGTCTTGCCGGTTTCACCGCGCCGGTCGCCGGGGCCGTCGCCGGCGTCCGTGCCGGTGCCGGGGCGGTTGGTCGTCAGCCACCGCGTGGAGTACGAGGACCGGTGGCCGTCGGGTGCCCAGTCGATCTCGACTCCGTCGGCGGTCCGCCGGACCGCGCCGAGCGCGAGGTCGTCGGGCAACTCGGTGATCTGGAACAGCTTCTGCCCGTTGCGCGGATCACGGCAGCGGGGGCAGGGGCAGTTGTCCCGCAGCCACATGAGCGGCAGACCCGCTACGGACGGATCCTCTACGGACGGTGACGTCGCCATCGCTCGCTCCCCGAGTTGTATAGCCAACTTTGCCGATGGGGTGAACGTCCCAGTCGTGGATGTGGGACGGATGACGTGCCGCTTGCGTGCCGGTGAACCGGGCGGACCCTCGCCGCATGGGGGTCCACTCACTCCGTGCAGTGGTCAGCGCAGCGGCTTGGCGTAGCAGCGGCTCAGGGAGCTGTCCCTGTAGTGGCCGAACTTCGCGCAGAGGGTGTAGCCGCTGGAGAGGTAGAGGGCGATGGCCTCCGGCTGCTTGGTGCCGGTTTCCAGGACCATGCGGGTACGGGCCGCCTCGCGGGCGTCGGACTCCAGGGCCGTCAGGATGCGGCGGGCCAGGCCCAGGCCGCGCGCCTCCGGGGTGACGTACATGCGCTTGATCTCCGCGTCGCCGTCCGCGTACCCCTCGGGGCTCGCGTCCTGGGAGCGCCAGCCGCCGGTGGCGAGCGGGGTGCCCTGGTCGTCGTACGCGATGAGGTACAGGCCCCGGGGCGGGACGAACATCGTCGGGTCGAGGTGGGTGACGTCGCCGTCGTCCCCGTACCGCTCGGCGTATTCGAGCTGGACGCGGTCGTTGAGCCGCACCGCGTCGGGGTGGTCGAAGGAGACGGTCCGGAGCGTCGTGGGCGGAGGCGTCGTCTGTATAGTCATGCCGAGTATCGTACTTCTATGCGGAGTCGGTGGTCGTGGACGGGTCGGCCGTCCCTCGACAGTGTGCCGGTATCGTGCCGGGATGCTCACCGTGACCTCCGTGAATGTGAACGGTCTGCGGGCCGCCGCGAAAAAGGGCTTCGTGGCGTGGCTCGGGGACACCTCCGCCGATGTGCTCTGCCTCCAGGAGGTCAGGGCCGAGCCGGGACAGCTCCCCGACGAGGTGCGGGAGCCCGACGGATGGCATGTGGTGCACGCGCCGGCCGCCACCAAGGGGCGCGCGGGCGTCTCCCTCTACACCCGGCGCGTGCCGGACGCGGTACGGATCGGCTTCGGCTCCGCCGAGTTCGACGGCAGCGGACGGTACGCAGAGGTGGACCTGCCCGGGGTCACCGTCGCGAGCCTGTACTTGCCGTCCGGCGAGGTCGGCACCGAGCGGCAGGAGGAGAAGGACCGCTTCATGGGTGCGTTCCTGCCGTATCTCAAGGGGCTGCGCGAGCGGGCCGCCGCCGATGGGCGCGAGGTGCTCGTATGCGGCGACTGGAACATCGCCCACCGCGAGGCCGACCTCAAGAACTGGAAGAGCAACCGCAAGAACTCCGGTTTCCTGCCGGAGGAGCGGGAGTGGATCGGCCGGGTCCTCGACGCAGGGGACGGCGGTTACGTCGACGTCGTGCGCGCCCTGCACCCCGAAGTCGAGGGTCCCTACTCGTGGTGGTCGTACCGGGGCCGCGCGTTCGACAACGACAGCGGCTGGCGCATCGACTACCAGTTCGCGACGCCCCGTCTCGCCGAGCGGGCCCTGAAGGCGTACGTGGAGCGGGCCGCGAGCCATGAACTGCGGTGGTCGGATCATGCGCCGGTGACGGTTACTTATGGGGTCGGTGTCTGACTTTCCTCAGGTTTCCTTTGCCAGTCTGCGGTCCAGGGCCAGGGACAGTTCTGCTTCGATCACGCTCTTCGCGAGGGGGCGTAGGCGTTTCAGGTCGTCCGGGGACGCGTGGTTCAGGACCAGTTGGGCGAACAGATCCGCCAGCGCGTCCACGTGGTGCCGTACCCGCGCGCCCGTTTCCAGGACCGCCGCGAGTGGAATGCCCTCGTGCACCAGTGCGGACGACACGTCCAGGAGGCGGCGGCTGACGTGCACGATCTCGTCGCCGTCGGTGCCGAGGTAGCCCAGTTCGAGGGCGGCGGCGAAGTTCGCCGGGGTGACCTCGCCGGCGAATCGGTCGGCGAGTTCCTCCGGGGTGAGGCGGACCGGTGTCTCCTCGGACGGCGGGCCGATACCGAGGACGTCGGCGACGTCCCGCCCGTGGTCGAACGCCTCGGCCAACTCTGCGATGCCGTTCAGGGTGTGGCCGCGTTCCAGTAGTGCCGCGATCGTGCGGAGGCGGGCCAGGTGGTGGTCGTCGTACCAGGCGATGCGGCCCTCTTTGCGTGGGGCGGCGATGAGGCGGCGTTCGCGGTAGAAGCGGAGGGTTCTTACCGTGATGCCTGCCTCTTCGGCGAGTTCCTCTACGCGGTACTGGCGGGGTTTTGGGCGCTGTTCCGACACGGGGTCAGCCTAGGTGGCCGTTTTTGCGCAGTTCCCCGCGCCCCTTCCGGGGGGCGTCCGTTGTGTGTTGGCTGCCAGTTCGTTGTGGCTGGGCGCGCAGTTCCCCGCGCCCCTTCGGGGTGCCATCGTTCGGGGTGCTTCCGTACCGGCGGTAACTTCCCCCTCCCCGGACCTACCCACGAGTACGTTCCTGCTCTACTCTCGCCATCATGCCAGTGGTTACTGGCATCGTCATGGGGCAGGGGAGGTATCGGATGGCGTTCGAGCATGTTCGTGTCGTGGTGGTCGGGAGTGGGTTCGGGGGGCTGGGGGCTGCTGTTCGGCTTCGGCGTGAGGGGGTTACCGACTTTGTCGTGCTGGAGCGGTCGGGGGCCGTTGGTGGGACCTGGCGCGACAACAGCTATCCGGGGTGTGCCTGTGACGTGCCCAGCCATCTGTACTCGTTCTCGTTCGCGCCCAACCCCGACTGGCCCCGCACCTTCTCCGGGCAGGAGCACATCCGCGCGTACCTGGAGCACGTCACCGATGTGTTCCGGCTGCGTCCGCACATCCGCTTCGACTCCGAGGTGACGATGATGCGGTGGGACACCGAGAACCTGTGGTGGGAGGTGGAGACAGCCACCGGCACCCTCACCGCCGACTTCGTGGTCTCCGCTACCGGGCCCCTCTCCGATCCCAAGATCCCGGCCATTCCCGGGATCGACACCTTCCCCGGTCAGGTTTTCCACTCCGCCCGCTGGGACCATGACGCCGAACTGCGGGGCAAGCGTGTCGCCATGGTCGGTACCGGTGCCTCCGCCATCCAGATCGTGCCCGCCATCCAGCCGGACGTGGCGAAGCTGACCCTCTTCCAGCGCACCCCGCCCTGGGTGATGCCCCGCGTGGACCGCCCCATCAGCGGCGCCGAACGCTGGCTGCACCGGCAGTTGCCGTTCACCACGAAGGCGCGGCGCGGGCTGCTGTGGGGCATCCGCGAACTCCAGGTGCAGGCGTTCACCAAGCGCCCCGACGAACTCGGCCTCGTCGAGAAGCTGGCCAAGCGGAACATCGCCCGCGCGATCAAGGACCCGGAACTGCGCGCCAAGCTGACCCCGGACTACCGCATCGGCTGCAAGCGCATCCTGCTCTCCAACGCCTACTATCCGGCGCTCGCCCGGCCCAATGTCGACGTCGTCGCCTCCGGGCTCGCCGAGGTGCGCGGGTCGACCGTGGTCGCCGCCGACGGGACCGAGTCCGAGGTCGACGTGATCATCTTCGGTACCGGCTTCCATGTCACCGACATGCCGATCGCCGACCGGGTCGTCGGCGCCGAAGGCCGCACCCTCGCCGAGACCTGGAAGGACGGCATGGCGGCGCTGCGCGGCGCGAGCGCGGTCGGCTTCCCCAACTGGATGACCGTCATCGGCCCCAACACCGGCCTCGGCAACTCCTCGATGATCCTCATGATCGAGTCCCAGCTGAACTACCTGGCCGACTACGTCCGGCAACTCGACGTCCTCGGCGGCAAAGTCGCCCTCACCGCACGGCCGGACGCCGTCCGCGCCTGGAACGACAAGGTCCAGGAGCGGATGAAGCGGACCGTGTGGAACACCGGGGGGTGCAGCAGTTGGTACCTCGACTCCGAAGGGCGTAACACGACCGTCTGGCCGGGCACCACCAGTGAGTTCCGGGGCGCCACGCGTCGCGTCGATCTCGCCGAGTACGAGGTGATCCGGCCGCCCAAGCCCAAGCCCAAGCCCGAGCCCGCGCCGACGACAGCGAAGGCACCGGCGCGCAAAGGCGCCCGTACCAAGAAGGTCGAGGCGGGAGCGTGAGCCGGCTGACGCATGTGATGTCGGGCCCGTACGCGCCCCCGGCGCCCGCCCGTGAACTGACCGTCGTCTCCGCCGACGGCGCCCGTCTGCACGTCGAGACGCACGGCCCCGACGACGCGCCCACCGTGGTCCTCGCGCACGGCTGGACCTGCTCGACGGCGTTCTGGGCGCGGCAGGTGCGGGACCTCGCCGCCGATCACCGGGTCGTCGTCTACGACCAGCGCGGTCACGGCCGCAGCCCCGCGCCCACCGGGCCCGACGGCTACAGCACGCGCGCCCTCGCCGACGACCTCATGGCCGTACTCGACGCGACGCTCGCGCCGGGTGGGAAAGCCGTCCTCGTGGGGCACTCGATGGGCGGGATGACGGTCATGGCGGCGGCCGGACGCGACGGTTTCCGGGAGCGCGCGGCGGCCGTCCTGCTGTGCAGCACCGGCAGCTCACACCTCGTCGCAGAGTCGCGGGTGCTGCCGCTGCGCGCGGGCGCCCTGCGCACCCGGCTGACCCGCTCGGTCCTCGGCTCCCGCGCCCCGCTGGGCCCGGTGACACCCCTGGCCAGGCGCATCCTGCGGTACGGGACGATGGGTCCCGGCTCCTCACCGGACCAGGTCGAGGCGTGCGCCCGTATCGTGCACGCCTGCCCCCGGGCCGTCAGGTACGGCTGGTCGCATGTCCTCGACACGCTCGAACTCGACGCCGGGGTACGGGAGTTGACGATGCCCACCGCGGTCGTCGCCGGCACGGCGGACCGGCTCACTCCGCCCGTGCACGCCCGCGGGATCGCCGCCGCGCTGCCGCACTGCGTGGGCCTGACGGAACTGACCGGGATCGGTCACATGACCCCCGTCGAGGCACCCGACGCGGTCACCGGCCGGATCCGCGAACTGGCCTCCACCTACATCCAGGCGAAACACGTCCACATGAAGGACGGCCAGGCGAAAGACGTCCAGGTGCAAGACATTCAGGTGCAAGACATTCCGGCGAAGGGAGCTGCGTCCGCATGAGCAGGGTGAGCCTGGAAGGGCAGGTCGTCGTCGTCACCGGCGCCGCACGCGGTGTCGGGGAACTCCTCGCGCGCAAGCTGTCGGCGCGCGGCGCGAAGATCGCACTGGTCGGTCTGGAGCCCGACGCGCTGAAGCGGGTCGCGGAGCGGCTGCACACCGAGGGCGACCACTGGTACGCCGACGTCACCGACCACGAGGCGATGGCGCGCGTCGCCCAGGAGGTCAAGGGACGGTTCGGCAAGGTCGACATCGTCGTCGCCAACGCGGGCGTCGCGAGTGGCGGCCCCTTCGTCGACTCGGACCCGGTGGCGTGGCGGCGTGTGATCGAGGTCAACCTGATCGGGTCCGCGGTGACCGCGCGGGCGTTCCTGCCGCTGCTGATGGAGAGCCGCGGCTATCTGCTCCAGATCGCCTCGCTCGCCGCCATCACACCGGCGCCGATGATGACGGCGTACTGCGCGTCCAAGTCGGGCGTCGAGGCGTACGCGCACAGCCTGCGCGCCGAGGTCGGGTACAAGGGGGTGCGGGTCGGCGTCGGGTATCTGTCCTGGACCGACACGGACATGGTGCGCGGGGCCGACCAGGACGATGTGATGCGGGAGTTGCGGCAGCGGCTGCCGTGGCCGTCGAACAAGACGTATCCGCTGGGCCCGGCCGTCGACCGGATCGTGGCAGGGATCGAGCGGCGCTCCGCCCATGTCTACGCCCAGTGGTGGCTGCGCGGGACGCAATCGGTACGGGGGTATCTGCCGGCGGTGATCGGGACCGTAGGGCGGAGGGAGATGCGGCGTTTCGAACCGCGGCTCGGGGCGGTGCCGAAAGGGTTGGTGGGGGAGGGCGGGGCGGCTGACGAGCAGGTACGGAGGGAGCGGGAATAGCGGGGCGGCGTACCCGGGCGGGACGGGGAGGCGTACCCGGGCCGAGTTGCCGAGGGCACCTGGGGGGAAAAGCATGGACGGGTGAGCCATGCCTATCTGCGGTTTCCGCATCTTCATGGTGGTCGTCTGTGTTTCGTCGCCGAGGACGATCTCTGGGTGGCGCCGCTCGACGGTGAGGGCCGTGCCTGGCGGGTCACCGTCGACCGGACCAAGGTCGGCCACCCGCGTTTCGCCCCGGACGGACGGCACATCGCGTACACGACCTGGCGCAGCCTCGACCCGGAGATCCATCTCGCACCGGTGGACGGCGGGGCCGCGCGGCGGCTGACGTACTGGGGGAGCGTCGACACCCGGGTGCGCGGCTGGTCGCCGCCCGACCGGGACGGGCACAACTACATCCTCGCGGTGGCCTCGCACGGGGAGCCGTTCTCGTACCACACCTGGGCGTACAGCGTCCCGGTCGACGGCTCCCCGGGCGGCAGGCTGCCCTGGGGCCCGGTCACGGACATCGCGGTCACCGGGCGGGACGGTGACCGGCGCACCCTGCTGCTCACCGGCACCCCACCGCACGAGCCCGCCTCCTGGAAGCGGTACCGGGGCGGCGCCACCGGACGGCTGTGGCATCACGGCAAGCGGCTCCTCGCCGATCTGGGCGGGCATGTCGAATCGCCCATGTTCGTCGGTGACCGCATCGCGTTCCTCTCCGACCACGAGGGCGTCGGCAACCTCTACTCCTGCCGGCCCGACGGCACCGATCTGCGGCGGCACACCGACCACGACGCGTTCTACGCCCGCAACGCCTCGTCGGACGGCTCCCGGGTGGTCTACCAGTGCGCGGGCGACCTGTGGATCGTGGACGACCTCGACCCCGACTCCGTACCGCGCCGTCTCGACGTCCGGCTCGGCGGACCGCGCTCCGGGCGGCGCCCGTACCAGGTCCCGGCGGCGCAGCACGTCGACGGACTGTCGGTGGACGAGACCGGGCGGGCCTCGGCGGTCGTGGTGCGCGGCAGCCTGTACTGGCTCACCCACCGCGACGGCCCCGCCCGCACCATCGCGGACACCCCGGGCGTACGGGTCCGCCTCCCGGAGATGCTCGGCTCGGGCGGTCAGGTCGCCTATGTCACGGACGCCGAGGGCGAGGACGCCGTCGAGATCGCGTATCTGCCGCGCGCCTCCGGCGAACGGGACCCGCGCCGGCTCGCCTCGGGCGACCTGGGCCGCGTCCTGGAGATGGTGTCCGACCCGGACGGCGAGCGTCTCGCCATCGCCGCGCACGACGGGCGGCTGCTGCTGCTCGACGCGACCGAGGAGTCCACCGGCGAGGCGACCGAGCTGATCCGGTCGATCAACGGGCCCGTACGGGATCTGGCGTTCTCGCCGGACGGCGGCTGGCTCACCTGGTCGCACCCCGGTATCGGCCGCTCGCTGCGCCAGATCAAGATGGCCCGGATCGAAGGACCGGGCGCCCGCACGGTCCTGGACGTCACCAATGGCCGCTTCGAGGACGAGAACCCGGTGTTCACCCGCGACGGCCGCTATCTCGCGTTCCTGTCCTGGCGCGGCTTCGACCCCGTCTACGACGTGCACACCGGCGACCTGTCCTTCCCGCTCGGCTGCCGCCCCTACCTCGTCCCCCTCTCCTCCGCGACCCCGTCGCCCTTCGCGCTCCAGCCGGACGGGCGGCCCGCCGCGGGCGGTATGGACCCGGTCGAGGGCGACACCGGCGACGGCACGGTGATGGTCGAGATCGAGGGCCTGGAAAGCCGGGTCACGCCCTTCCCCGTGTCCGCGTCGAAGTACTCGGCGCTCTGCCCGGTCGCGGGCGGCGGTCTGGTCTGGCTGCGCTGGCCGATCTCCGGCGCGCTCGGCGAGACCTTCGCCAACCCGTCCGACACCTCGGGCCGCCCCACCCTCGAACACTTCGACATCACCAAGGCCAGAAGGACCGAACTCGTCGCCGATCTCGACTGGTTCGAGGTGAGCGGTGACGGATCGCGCCTGGTCGTCCTCGACGACGGCGTACTGCGGGCGGTGCCGTCCGCCGAGATCGGCGACAGCGACTCCACGGTCTGGATCGACCTGCGCCGCATCCTGCACGAGGTCGACCCGACGGCCGAGTGGCGCCAGGCGTACGAGGAGGCGGGGCGGCTGATCCGCGCCTACTTCTGGGAACCCCATCTGTGCGGCATCGACTGGCCCGCCGTACTCGCCCAATACCGGCCGCTGGTCGAACGGGTCGCGTCCCCCGACGAGTTCGCCGATCTGCTCCGCGAAGTCCTCGGCGAACTCGGCACCTCGCACGCCTATGTGTCGGCCGCCCGCCGCAACGAGGGCCCGCCGCACTACCAGCGCGCCCAGGGGCTGCTCGGCGCCAACCTCGTCCGCAGGGACGACGGTTGGATGGTCAAGCGGATCCTGCCCGGCGACTCCTCCGACTCCAAGGCCCGCTCCCCGCTCGCCGGTGCCGGCATCCGCGAGGGCGCGGTCCTCACCCATGTCGACGGCCGCCCGGTGGACCCGGTGGCGGGCCCGTTCCCGCTGCTCGCGGCGGCGGGCGGTACGACCGTGGAGCTGACCTTCCGGCCCGCCGAGGGCGAGGGCCGCTCCCGCCGCGTCGCCGTGGTCCCCCTCATCGACGAACGCCCGCTGCGCTACCAGGACTGGGTGGCCAAACGCCGTGAGGTGGTACGGGAGTTGAGCGGCGGCAGATGCGGCTATCTGCACATCCCCGACATGGGCGGCTCCGGCTGGGCGCAGTTCAACCGCGATCTGCGGATGGAGGTCTCCCGCCCGGCCCTCATCGTGGACGTACGCGGCAACGCGGGCGGTCACATCAGTGAGCTGGTGGTCGAGAAGCTGACCCGCACCATCCTCGGCTGGGACCTCACCCGCGACGCGCAGCCCGTGTCGTACGCGTCCAACGCCCCGCGCGGCCCGGTCGTCGCCCTCGCCGACGAGGCCACCGCGTCCGACGGCGACATGATCACGGCCGTGTTCAAACTGCTGAAGCTCGGCCCGGTCGTGGGCCAGCGCACCTGGGGCGGGGTGGTCGGGATGACCGGCCGGCACCGGCTCGGCGACGGTTCGGTGATCACCGTGCCGATGAACGCGGCCTGGCTGGACGAGTACGGATGGTCCGTCGAGAACCATGGCGTGGAACCAGATCTGCCGGTGCTGCGCACCCCGCTGGACTGGGCGGAGGGCCGGCACGCCCAGCTGGACGACGCGGTCCGGCTCGCCCTGGACCTGCTGATCCACCGCCCGGCGGCGACCCCACCCGACTACACGGCCGTACCGGACCTGACCCGCCCGAAACTGCCGCCGAGGTAGCCGTGGCTGCCGCCGAGTGAGCCATGTGGTGTTGGACACGTACGAAACAGTTTCGTTTCGTTAGGGGCTGGGGTATCGTTCTAGAGGTACGAAACAGTTTCGTACGGGAGCTGGTTCGGGAAGGGGAGTCATGGCCGAGGTCGCAACGACGCGTCGCAGCCGGATCACCCCCGAGCGCGAGGCCGAGCTGTACACGGCCGTGCTCGACATCCTCCGCGAGGTCGGTTACGACGCCCTGACCATGGACGCCGTCGCCACCCGCACCCGGTCCAGCAAAGCCACCCTCTACCGACAGTGGGGAAGCAAGCCGCAGTTGGTCGTCATGGCGCTCCGGTGCCAGAAACCACTGCGCATCGCCGAGGTCGACACCGGTTCCCTGCGCGGGGACTTCCACGTCATCCTCAACCGTGAGGACGACTGTCAGATGGAACAGAGTTCCGCACTGATGCGGGGTCTGGCCATGGCGGTGCACAGCGACCCCGAACTACTGCGTGCGTTCCGCGAGTTGCTCGTGGAACCCGAACTCGCCGAGCTGGACCGGATCGTGCGCCGCGCCGTCGAGCGCGGGGAGATCAGAGCGGACAACCCCGCCCTGGGGTTCGTCCCGCACATGCTGATCGGTGCGTTCGTGGCCCGGGAACTCGTCGACGAGCGACCACCCACGCAGGCGTTCCTCATGACCTATGTCGACTCCGTGATCCTCCCCGCTCTCGGCGTCTGACCCGGCTTTCCCCACCCCAGATCTCCCCGTTGCTCCACCTGACGCGACCGCTCACGTCGTCGGGCTGGTGACCCCTGCCCTCGCACCTCCACGACCTGACCGGGAGTACCCCTCCGTGGCCACATTCCTCTATAAAATCGGCCGGCTCGCCTTCAGGCGACGGCACTTCGTCGCCCTCATCTGGGTGGCCCTCCTCACGCTGGCGGGCGTCGGAGCGGCCAACGCCCCCACCGCGGGCTCCGCCTCCTTCTCGATCCCGGGTACCGAGGCACAGCGCGCCTTCGATCTGCTCGAAGAGCGCTACCCCGGCTCGGCGGCGGACGGCGCCACCGCCCGGGTCGTCTTCCAGGCCCCCGACGGCGAGAAGATGACGGACCCGGGCAACAAGGCCGCCGTCCAGAAGGCCGTCAAGGATCTCGGTACCGGTTCCGAGGTGGCCGGTGCCACCGACCCGTTCAAGGCCAAGTCGGTCAGCGACGACGGGACCATCGCCTACTCACAGGTGTCGTACAAGGTCTCCGGCATGGAGCTGAAGGACGCCTCCAAGGACGCGCTCGAACACACCGCGCAGGACGCCAGGGAGAGCGGGCTGACCGTCGAGATCGGCGGTGACGCGCTCCAGGCCGTACCGGAGACCGGGTCCACGGAGATCATCGGTATCGCCGTCGCAGCGGTCGTTCTGGTGATCACCTTCGGCTCGCTGGTCTCCGCCGGACTGCCCCTGCTCACCGCGCTCATCGGCGTCGGCATCGGCGTCTCCTCGATCACCGCCCTGGCGAACGTGCTCGACCTGGGCTCCACCACCTCGATCCTGGCGATGATGATCGGCCTCGCGGTCGGTATCGACTACGCCCTGTTCATCGTCTCCCGCTACCGCGCCGAACTGGCCGAGGGCAGGGAACGTGAGGACGCGGCCGGACGGGCGGTCGGCACCGCCGGATCCGCCGTCGTCTTCGCCGGGCTCACCGTCGTGATCGCGCTCGTCGGACTCTCCGTGGTGAACATCCCGATGCTCACCAAGATGGGCATCGCCGCCGCGAGCACCGTCGTCATCGCCGTCCTCATCGCGCTCACCATGATCCCCGCGCTCCTCGGCTACGCCGGCAAGCGGGTACGTCCCATGGGAGCCAAGGGCAGGCGGACGGGCGGCAAGCTCTTCGGGCGGGGCCGCAAGAACGCCGAAGCCACCCCCGTACCGGCCACCGCACAGGTCACCGGGTCCGGTGGCCGTGGGGGCAAGCCGAACCTGGGCACCCGCTGGGCCCGCTTCGTGGTCCGCCGCCCGCTCGCCGTCCTCCTCTTCGGGGTCGTCGCGCTCGGCGCCGCCGCCGTACCCGCCACCTCGCTCGAACTGGGTCTGCCCGACGACGGCGCACAGCCGGTGTCCACGACCCAGCGCCAGGCGTACGACCTGCTCTCCAAGGGCTTCGGACCCGGCTTCAACGGGCCGCTCATGGTCGCGTCGGACCTCAAGGGCGCCACGGACCCGAAGGCCGCCGCCGACAAGGTCGTCGCGACGATCAAGGGCCTCGACGATGTCGTGTCGGTGTCCCCGCCGCGGTTCAACAAGGCCGAGGACACCGCGATGATCACGGTGATCCCCGACTCCAAGCCGAGCAGTGTCACCACCGAGGACCTGGTGCACTCCATCCGGGACGCCGGCGGCCCGCTCAAGGCCGATGAGGGCGCCGACATCATGGTCACCGGTGCCACGGCCATGAACATCGACGTCTCGCAGAAACTGAACGACGCGCTGCTGCCGTATCTCGCCCTGGTCGTCGGGCTCGCGTTCCTGCTGCTGATCGTCGTCTTCCGCTCGGTGCTCGTCCCGCTCAAGGCGGCCCTCGGCTTCCTGCTCTCGGTACTCGCCGCGCTCGGCGCCGTCGTCGCCGTCTTCCAGTGGGGCTGGCTCGGCTCGCTGCTCGGGGTCGAGGAGACCGGTCCCGTGATGTCGATGATGCCGATCTTCATGGTGGGCGTCGTCTTCGGCCTCGCGATGGACTACGAGGTGTTCCTCGTGACCCGGATGCGGGAGGCGTACGTCCACGGGGAGCGGTCAGGGCAGGCCATCGTCACCGGCTTCCGGCACGGGGCCCGCGTGGTCAGCGCGGCGGCCGTGATCATGATCGCGGTGTTCGCCGGGTTCATCGGCTCCAGTGAGTCCATGGTCAAGATGATCGGCTTCGGACTCGCCATCGCCGTCTTCTTCGACGCCTTCGTGGTCCGGATGGCCATCGTGCCGGCGGTGCTCGCGCTGCTCGGCGACAAGGCGTGGTGGCTGCCCAAGTGGCTCGACCGGGCGCTGCCGAACGTGGACGTCGAGGGCGAGGGCCTGCGGGACCTCGACCGCGACAGCCGGACCGGCCAGGACGACCCCGACGAGAAGCGGGAGCTGGTCAAGGTCTGATCCGAACCACCGGGGCCGCCGCCGGGCGGGGGCGCCCCGGTCCGTACCGCGCCCGTGGGGACGGGGTCGGTACGGGGACGAAAGGGCCCGGGAACAGTGCGAGCGGCACTGCTCCCGGGCCGTTCGGCTGTACGGGTGGTGGTGGCGCGGGGTCAGTGGGTGACGGCCGCTGTCGCCGCGTAGGTGCGTCCGAGGAAGCGGATCAGGGTCTGGGAGTCGAACTGCACCAGGGAGACACCCGACGCCGTGTGCAGCTCCACGATCGCCTGGACCCGGCCGCAGGGCCAGATCCGTATGTCTCCGCTGGCCGCCGGGGCGGTGAGGCCCTTCTCCAGCAACTCCCGGTCGAAGACCCAGTCGCCCGGTACGGTCCCGACGGAGGCCGGCAGGGTCATTCGGACGATGGGCGGATCGGCCTCCGGGTCGTAGGTCAGGGCGACCGGGACGGTGTGCTCCTCGGCTGCGGAGTCCGTGGAGTAGTCCGTGGAGTCCGTGACGACGTGGGCTCGTGCGTGTTGCTCAACGGCGGACATCACCGGCTCCTCACACTTGTTCCCTTGTGACATCCAATGTCCCATATTTCGTCTTTATATGGTTCCGACGAAGGCGGTTATTTGTGTTCGCCTTGCTCTTGCAAGCCGTTCGCAACAGGGCACTATCATCGAACGGTTCAGCCCAGCGATCCCCGTCGCACTCCCCGTCGCCCCGGAAGCGGAGCCCGCCATGCATGTCCCCGACGGATTCATCGACGCGCCGGTCTCCGCGATCACCGGAGTCGTCGCGGCCGGCGCCGTCGCCGTGAGCCTGCGCGGGGCCCGGCGGGAACTGGCCGGACCACCCGGGATCGGCGGGGCCGGTGGGGTCGGCGGGCTCGGGGGTGAGCGGACCGCGCCGCTCGCGGGGCTCGTCGCCGCGTTCATCTTCGCCGTACAGATGCTGAATTTTCCCGTGGGTGCCGGCACCAGCGGCCATCTCCTGGGCGGAGCGCTGGCCGCGATATTGGTCGGCCCGTACACCGGGGTGCTGTGTGTCTCGGTGGTGCTGCTGATGCAGGGCGTCCTCTTCGCGGACGGCGGCCTCACCGCGCTCGGCGTGAACATCACGGACATGGCGCTGGTCACCACCGTCGTCGCGTACCTCGTCTTCCGCGGTCTGGTGAAGGTGCTGCCGCGCGGGCGCCGCTCGATCACCACCGCCGCCTTCGTCTCGGCGCTCCTGTCCGTGCCCGCGGCTGCCGTCGCCTTCACTCTGATCTACGCGGTCGGGGGCACCGCCGATGTCTCGATCGGCAAGGTCGCCACCGCGATGGTCGGCGTCCATGTCCTCATCGGGCTCGGCGAGGCCGTGATCACCGCGCTCACGGTCGGCGCCGTGATCGCCGTCCGGCCGGACCTGGTGTACGGGGCGCGGGGGCTGACCCGGCCGCTCAAACTGCGGATCAACGGCGAACTGGTCGACGCGCCTTCCGTCGTACCGGTCCCGGTCGCCGCCCGCTCGCACCGGAAGGTGTGGCTCGCCGGACTCGCCGCCTCCGTCGTCCTCGCGGGCGGCGTCAGCTTCTACGCGTCCGCCAGCCCGGACGGCCTGGAGAAGGTCGCCCACGACCAGGGCATCGACAAGAAGACCGAGGAACACCACACCGCCGACTCACCGCTCGCCGACTACGGCGTCAAGGACATCACCAACACCCGCCTCTCCGGCGGCCTCGCGGGAGCCATCGGCGTCACCGTGACGGTCGTGGCGGGGACGGGCGTCTCCCTGCTGCTGCGTCGCCGGTCCGCCGCCGAGGCGTCGCCCGCCGAGACCGACGGGCGGCGCTGACATGGGGGCCGGGCATGCGCACAAGTTGTATCGGCACGGGCATTCCGGTGTGCATCGGTTGCCGCCCGAGGTGAAGCTCGCCGCCGTGCTCGGCTTTGTTGTCGTCGTCGTGTCCACGCCCCGCGAGGCCATGTGGGCCTTCGGGGTCTACGGCGCGCTGCTCGCCGGGGTCGCGTACGCCGCGCGCGTACCCCCCGGGTTCCTGCTGAAGCGGATGCTGATCGAGGTGCCGTTCGTCGCGTTCGCCGTGCTCATGCCCTTCGTGGCGCAGGGCGAGCGCGTCGACGTCCTGGGCATCTCGCTGAGCGTGAACGGGCTCTGGGGCGCCTGGAACGTCCTCGCCAAAGGCACCCTCGGCGTCGCCGCGTCCGTCCTGCTCGCGTCGACCACCGATCTGCGCGCCCTCCTGCTCGGGCTCCAGCGCCTCAAACTGCCCCCGATGCTCGTCCAGATCGCCTCGTTCATGATCCGCTACGGCGATGTGATCACCGACGAGATGCGCCGGATGCGGATCGCCCGCGAGTCCCGTGGCTTCACTGCCCGGGGCGTACGCCACTGGGGCGTCCTCGCGAAGTCCGCCGGCGCCCTGTTCATCCGCTCCTACGAGCGCGGCGAACGTGTCCACCTCGCCATGATCAGCCGTGGCTACGCCGGGTCCATGCCGACGATCGACGAGGTTACCGCGGACCGTGGCCAGTGGGCGTACGCCCTGGCCCTGCCCGGTGCCGCACTCGTCGTCTGCGTGCTCGGGTGGACCCTGTGAACCGACCGCCGAGCCGTCTGCTGGGATGGACCCCGTGACCGCACCCTCGTCGCCCTCATCGGCGCCCCCGTCGCTGGACGTCTCCGGGCTGGCCTTCGCCTACCCCGACGGCCACCAGGCCCTCTTCGGCGTGGACCTGCGCGTCGAGCGCGGCGAACGCGTGGCGCTGCTCGGTCCCAACGGCGCCGGAAAGACCACCCTCGTCCTGCACCTCAACGGCATCCTCACCGGCGGCGCCGGCACCGTACACGTCGCGGGTCTGCCCGTCGGCAAGGAGCACATGGCGGAGATCCGGCGCCGCGTCGGCATCGTCTTCCAGGACCCCGACGACCAGTTGTTCATGCCGACCGTCCGTGAGGACGTCGCGTTCGGGCCCGCCGCCGCCGGGATGAAGGGCGCGGAGCTGGCGGAGCGGGTCCGTGAGGCGCTGGAGCGGGTCGGCATGGACGGCTTCGCCGACCGGCCGCCGCACCATCTCTCCTTCGGGCAGCGGCGCCGCGTCGCGGTCGCCACCGTTCTGGCGATGCGCCCCGAGATCCTCGTCCTCGACGAACCGTCGTCCAACCTGGATCCCGCGTCCCGCCGTGAACTCGCCGACATCCTGCGGACGTTGGACGTCACCGTCCTGATGGTCACGCACGACCTGCCGTACGCGCTCGAACTGTGCCCGCGCGCGCTGATCCTCAGCGACGGCGTCATCGCGGCGGACGGTCCCATCGGGGACCTGCTCACCGACGAGGACCTGATGCGCCGTCATCGTCTTGAGCTGCCGTTCGGCTTCGACCCGCGCGCCGTGCGTTCCATGACCACGGGACCCGGGCAGTGAACGTGCACGGCACCGTCGCCCCCGGTTTCGAACCCGTACGGGACGCCTTCCTCCGCAACTTCGACGAGCGCGGCGAACGCGGCGCCGCCGTCTCCGTGCACCACGCGGGACGCCAGGTCGTGGACCTGTGGGCGGGCACCCGCGATGTCGACGGCGGACCGGACGGCGCGCCCTGGGAGCACGGCACCGCCCACATCGTGCGCTCCGCGACCAAGGGCGTCGCCGCCGCCGTGCCGCTCCTGCTCCACCAGCGCGGACAGCTCGACCTGGACGCGCCGGTCGCCCGCTACTGGCCCGAGTTCAAGGCCGCGGGCAAGGACCAGGCACTCGTACGGCACCTCCTGTCCCACCGCGTCGGCGTGCCCGCCCTCGACCGGTCGCTGACCCCCGCCGAGGCCGCGGACCCGGACATCGGTGCCGCCGCCGTCGCCGCGCAGCGCCCCGCCTGGGCACCCGGCACCGACCACGGCTACCACGCGCAGACCTACAGCTGGCTCGTCGGCGAGCTGGTGCGGCGGGTGACCGGGCGGAGCGTCGGGCGGTGGATCGCCGACGAGATCGCCGGACCGCTCGGCCTCGACCTGTGGGTCGGCCTGCCCGACTCCGAGGCGGGGCGGGTCGGCCGGATCGGTCCCGTCGAGGCGCCCGCCGCCCCGGGCGCGCCGCGCGTCCGCCCCCGGCGCGCTGTCGCCGAGGCGTACACGGACCCCGGCTCCCTCACCCGCCGCGCCTTCGACGCCATCAGCCCGTCGGCGGACGAGAACGACCCCGCGTACCGGAGGGCCGAGCTGCCCGCGTCCAACGGCATCGCGACCGCCGGCGCGCTGTCCCGGTTCTACGCGGCGCTGATCGGCGAAGTCGACGGCGGGGCCCGCCTGTTCACACCGGAGACCGTGGCGCTCGCGGCCACCGAGCAGTCCGCGGGGCCCGACCGCGTCCTCGTCATCGCCACCCGCTTCGGCCTCGGTTTCATGCTGCACGGCCCGGCGTCCCCGCTGCTCGGCCCGGCTTCTTTCGGCCACCCGGGTCGCGGCGGCCCCCTCGCCTTCGCCGACCCTTCGACGGGAACCGCCTTCGGCTACGTCACCAACGGCCTGCGCGAGTCCGTCACTTCGGATCCCCGGGCACAGGCCCTGGTCCAGGCGGTACATTCCGCCGTACGTTCCGTCCCATGAGTCATACGGATCAGGTGAGTCGTACGGGCGGTGGCCGTTTCGACGGGTACGGGGTGCTGGTCACCGGCGCCGGGCGGGGGATCGGGGCCGCTGTCGCGCGGCGGTTCGCCGACGAGGGTGCCCGGGTGCTCGTCACCGATCTGGACCCCGTCGCGGCCGAGGAGACCGCAGCCGCGCTGCGCGAACAGGGCGCGACGGCCGAGGGGTTGGCCTGCGACGTCGCCGACCGGGCGGCCGTCGAGGCGGCGGTCGACCGTGCCGTCGGCGCGTTCGGCTCCCTGGACGTCCTGGTCAACAACGCCTACGCCTGCCACCCCGACGCCCCGCTCTTCGAGGACGAGTCCGACGAGGTGTGGGCGCTCGACCTCGACATCACCCTGACCGGCGCCTACCGGTGCAGCCGCGCCGCGCTGCCGCATCTCGCCGCGTCGGGCCGGGGCGCGATCATCAACGTCGGCTCCGTCAACGGCCTCCAGTCGTTCAGCAACCACGCCTACAGCGCCGCGAAGGCGGGGCTCATCTCGCTGACCCGCACGCTCGCCGGGCACGCGGGGCCGCGCGGCGTACGCGTCAACCTGGTCGCACCCGGCACGGTCCGCACCCGGGCCTGGTCGGACCGGGGCGCCGACGTGGACGCGCTGCGGCCGGCGTATCCGCTGGGCCGCGTCGGCGAACCGGAGGACATCGCGGCGGCGGTCGCCTTCCTCGCCTCACCGGACGCGGCCTGGATCACCGGCGTCACCCTCCCGGTGGACGGCGGCATCACCGCGGTCAACACCGGGTTCCTGGCCCTCTCGCCCTGAGTACGAGGACGGTCAGGGGACGGACGGGGCGGGGCCGAGGGGGAGCGCGGGTGCCAGTTCGCGCCAGGCGTCCTCCGGCAGCGCGGCCGGGTCGGCGGTGAGGACTTGCAGGCAGACGTGGTCGGCGCCCGCGTCCAGGTGCTCCTGTACGCGCCTGCGGACCGCTGAGACATCCCCGTAGGCGACGATCGCGTCCACCAGGCGGCGGCTCGGGCCGCCGACGATGTCCGCGTCGCCGAAGCCGAGCCTGCGTACGTTCGCCTGCTGATGCGGCGCCGACGCGACATAGCCGGCGACATGCGCCGTGGCCACCTCGCGGGCACGGGCGAGGTCGGTGTCGAGCACCACGGCCTGCTCCACCGCGAGGAACGCCTCCGGACCCATGATCCGGCGCGCCAGCTCGGTGTGCTCGACCGGCACGAAGTAGGGGTGCGCGCCCCAGGTCCGTTCGGCGGCCAGGCTCAGCATCTTCGGGCCGAGCGCGGCCAGGACGCGGCGGGGCGCCGGGTCCGGGACGGGGCCGTGCGCGGGCACCGCGTCCATGGCGTCCAGGTACGCGCGCACGCTGGTCACGGCTCTGCCGCGGGCCGGTACGGGATAGCCGTCGAACTCATGGACGGTGTCGTCGACGCGATGTCCGCCCAGGCCCAGGACATAGCGTCCCGGGAACGCCTCGCCGAGGGTCCGGGTCGCGGTGGCGGTGGCGATCGGGTCCCGGAAGGCGATGTTGGCGATGCCGGACGCGACGGTGATCCGCCGTGTCGCCGACAGCAGCAGCCAGCCCTGGCCGAAGGAGTCACGGCCGAAGGCTTCCCCGTACCAGAGGGCTCCGTAGCCCAACTCCTCGATCTCCGCAGCCGATTCCCGTACGCGCTGGGCCGGCTGTCCCTCGTAGGCGAAGGTCCAGATCCCGACGCGGCCCAGGTCCGTGTATGCGTCGTCCGTCATACGTCCTCCTCGCACCGACGCATGCCGGTATGCAGGTGTGGCGTGCCGTTCCGGAGAGGTTCTCCGCTTGATGGCCAGTACGATACGGAGATGTTCTCCGTTTGGCTATCCCGGCCATCCCGACCATCCCGGTCGGCGACCGAAGGGCGGGCGCGATGACGACCGGACGCGACAACGGCTCGGCGGCGGCGCCGAGGCGCACGGATGCGCGGCAGAACCGGGAGCGGCTGCTGGCCGCAGCGCGGGAGGTGTTCGGCGAAGCGGGACCCGAGGCGTCCCTGAACGAGATCGCGCGCCGGGCCGGTGTGGGCCCGGGGACGCTCTACCGTCACTTCCCGAACCGCGCGTCCCTGGTGACCGCCGTGCTCGGCGACCGCATCCGGCGGCTGGCCGAGTTGGCGGACGAGCTGCTCTCCGACACGTCCGGCACCTCCGCCCTGTCCGGCACCTCCGCCGACGATGCGCTGGCGCGCTGGCTCGGTGCCTTCCTGGACCATGCCCGCGTCAATCAGGGCATGGGCAGCGCCCTGCTGATCGAGGAGGCGGGAGGGCTCGGCCTCGACTGCCATCAGGTGATCAGGGACGCGGCGGCCGGCCTGCTCGCGCGGGCTCAGCTACGGGGCTCGGCCCGCCTCGATCTGACCGCCGACGATCTGGTCCAACTCGTCGTGGGGATCGCCCTGTCCACGGCCAAGGGCCACGACCCGGAGCAGCCCGGCCGCTTGCTCGCCCTGGTGCTGGACGCCGTATTCAGGACACCACGCGAACCCTGATGAGCGGAGGCGGCGGAGGTAGCGGGGGCTGCGACGGCTGCGGTGGCTTCTGGGGGTTCAACTCGCGTGCAGCATCAGCCCGATGCCCGCCACCAGCAGTCCCGCCGCCACGAGTCTCGGGGCGCCGAAGCGTTCCTTGAAGAAGATCGCGCCGATCGCCGCGCCCACGATGATGCTCGACTCGCGCAGTGCCGCGATCGGTGCGAGTTCGGCGCGGGTCTGGGCCCACAGCACCAGACCGTAGGCGAGGACCGACAGTGCCGCGCCGAGCAGCCCGTGCGCCGCGAACGGCCGTAGTCTCGCGGTGAATTCACCACGCCAGCGCCAGGCCGCGTACGCCGGGATGGCCAGGCCCTCCAGGATCATCAGCCACGCGATGTACCCGAGCGGGGTGCCGGCCGCACGGACGCCCAGACCGTCCACGACCGTGTACGCGGCGATGGACAGGCCGGTCGCCAGGGCCGCCCCGATCGCCGCCCAGTTCGGGCGCCGACCCCGTAGCCCCCACACCGCGACGCCCGTCAGGCCCGCGCAGGACAGGGCGATCCCGGCGGCCTGCCAGCCGTCCGGGACCTCGTCCGCGAAGACGGCCGCGAGCACCGTCACGACGAGGGGCGCGGTGCCGCGCGCGATCGGGTACGCCTGGCCGAAGTCGCCCAGCTTGAACGACCGCATCAGCAGGGCGTAGTACGCGATGTGGATCACCGCGGAGGCGCTCAGATACGGCCAGGCGCCGGCCGCCGGGAGGGGCACGAACGGGGCGATGAGCAGCCCGATCAGTGCGCCGCCGCCCGCGATCAGCGTGAAGCCGACGAGTTTGTCCGTGATGCGGTGCGCGATGGCGTTCCAACTGGCGTGCGTGACCGCCGCGAACAACACCGCCGCGGTGACCAGCGGGGTCACTCGGACAGCTCGCGGACATCCACCACGGTGCCGCCCGCGTGGGCGATCAGGCTCTTGGGGTCCATCGGGAACACGGCGTACGGGGTGCCCGCGGCGGCCCATACGGTGGCGTGGTCGAGGAGGGAGCGGTCGGCGAGTACGCGGGTACGGGTGCGGTGACCGAACGGGGGTACGCCGCCGATCGCGTAGCCCGTCGTCTCGCGGACGAGGTCCGCCTTGGCGCGGGTGACCTTCGCGGCGCAGAGTTCGCGGCGGACCAGCTCCACGTCGACACGGGACGCGCCGTCCATCAGGACCAGGACCGGGACGCCGTCGGCGGCGAAGATCAGGGACTTGCAGATCTGGCTCAGCTCACAGCCGATCGCCGCGGCGGCTTCGGTGGCGGTCCTGGTCGCCTCCGGGAAGCGCCGGATACTCGGCAGCACGTTCGAGGCAAGGCCGAGGTCTTCCAGTGCCTGGGCGAAACGGGGGTGGGCGACGGGTTCTTGAACGGTCATGGAGGATCACGGTAGCTCGGTGAGCTGGGGCCCGGCGACCTGGTTTTCCTTGCCCGCACTGCGGTGACGATAGAGCTGCCAGGCCACCGTCGCCACGATCAGTACGGCCACGGTCGGCACCGCTTCCCACGGGATACCGATCCACACGGCGGGCAGACCCACGCCGACGCAGGTGATCCCGATGGTGATGAGCAGCGGTTTGCCGTACGAGCGCCAGGTGAAGGGTTCGTAGCCGCCGGGCCGCGCCGTCCGCACCGCACCCATCCCGACGCCCAGGGCGGCCAGCAGACCCGCGAACGTGCCGATGGCAGCCGTCATCTGGGGCTCGTCGCGCGGTTCGTCGGAGGAACTCTGCCGGAGGTCCCCCTTGCTGAGCACCGTGATGTCACCGCGCCAGACGGTCCCGGTGACCTTGTCTCCCGGCCGCAGTGTCGTCAGCAGCGGCCCCGGGTCCCCGAACCGCACGACCCCGTTCCAGAACGGCGCGCCGGACACGGTCGCCTCGAAGACGGGGTTCCGTCCCCCGTCCTTGACCACCGTCTTGTCCACGGTGAAGGAGACCGTACGCAGACAGTCCTCCCACGCCTCCACCGGCAGTCGCTCAGCACACGACTCGGCGCCCCCGTACTGCCGATACTCCCTACTGTCAGCAGGAAGCCAAACAGCGAACACCAAATAGCACCCCACCCCCGAAACCAACGACAGAACAACCAACCACACCCCTGAGAACCGCTTCACGATCCCGCCTCCCTCCAGGTCCCCTCCACCTTGACCCAGAGAGAACCAGGCAATCAATGCCCCACCCTGGCAACCGAATCCCCCAACCGATTGCCGCACAATGGAAACCAACCGACAGGAGAGCGCCCCGTCCAGGGGCGCGGGGAACTGCGCAACAATCCACGACGAACGGTCAGCCGACCGACAACCTGTCCCGCCCCATCAAGGGGCGCGGGGAACTGCACAACAAACCACAACGAACCCGCAGCCGACCGACTACCTCCCGCACCCCATCAGGGGCGCGGGGAACTGCGCAATCCGCTCACCGAAGCCCGCGGGGAACTGCGCAATCCGGTCAACGAAGCATGGCCGCGACCAATGGCCCCGCCGAGTCACCCCCATGCCCGCCCTCCAAGACCACCGCCGCCGACGCCAAATCCCCCCGCCACGCCGTGAACCAACCATTCGGCTTCTTCTGACCGTCGACCTCGGCGGAGCCGGTCTTGCCGCCGATGTCCGGACCCAGACCCGCCATCGCCTTGGCGGCGGTACCCGACGTCGCGGTGTACCGCAGGAGTTCCCGCAACTGGGACTGCGCGGAAGCGCTGAGCGTGCGGGACGCCGTGGCGAGGGCGCGGTCGTCCACGTCCGGCGACACGAGGTACGGCTGATGGAAGACGCCCGTCTTGGCGGTGGCGACGATCGAGGCGACGTTGAGCGGGTTCATCCGGACCCCGCCCTGCCCGATCAGCGAGGCCGCCTTGGGCGCGTCCTTCTGTACGGGGACGGCGCCGTCGAAGGTGGGTACGCCGATGGCCCAGTTGTCCCGGCCCAGGCCGAAGACCTCCTGCGACTGACGGGTCAACGCGTCGTCGTCGAGTTCCTTGGCCTGCGAGATGAACGCGGTGTTGCAGGACGCAGCGAAACTCGCCCGGAAGGTGCCGTCCTTGATCTGGAACTTCTCCAGGTTCTGGAACTTCCAGCCGCCGTAGGAGGAGTACTTGGGGCACGGGTGCGGCTTGTCGATGGACGCGAGGTCCTTCTCCAGGAGCAGCGAGGCGGTGACGATCTTCATCGTGGAGCCGGGGGCGATGGACCCCTGGAAGGCGATGTTGAAGCCGCCGGCGTTGGAGTTGGCGACGGCGAGGATCTCGCCGGTGCTCGGTCTGATGACGACGACGGAGGCCCGCTCCCGGGCCTTCACCTGCTGCTCGGCGGTGGACTGCGCGGTCGGGCTCAGCGTCGTCTTCACCGTGCCGGGCGTGCCCTTGGAGAGGGTGATCAGGGTCTTGTCGGCGGCCTTCGCGTCCGTGTCGCTCTTCGCGGAGTCGCTCGTGCCCTTGCTCGCCGCCGAGTCCGCGCGGACCACCCGCAGCTCGATCCCCGCCTTGCCGCCCGCCTTCTTGCCGTACTTCTCGCGCAGCCCGTCCAGGACCCCCGCGAGCGACGGGTACTTGGCCGAAGTCAACTCGCCGCCCGCCCGGTCCAGGGCCTTGATCGGCGGCGTACCGGACGCGCCCGTGACGAGCCGGTCGCCGTCCAGCAGGTCGGGGTGGACGACGGAGGGCCGCCAGCCGACCAGGACCTCGCCGTCCGACGCGCGGCGCACGACGGTCAGTTCGGAGGCGTAGGCGAGCGGCTTCGACTTTCCACCGTACGAGACCTTCGCCTTGACCGAGAACGGCATCTTCGCGCCCGCGCGGGTGCCGGGCGTGAGGGTGACGGTGCCGATCCGGGCGTCCTCGCGGTACCCGGTGAGCGCCTTGCCGGCGGCGGCAGGATCGTCGGTGAGCGCGGCGGCCCCGGCCTCGTCACCGGCCCCCCACGCGGTGAGGAACCCCTGGGCCACCGTCCGGACTTCGGCCGCCGTGGGCGGGCCCTTGGGTACCGGCTTGGCGTCCCCGACCGCGTCGGCGTGCGACCCCCCGCCGTAGAGCGTGTACGCGGCGACGGCGCCCGCGCCCACGACCACCGCGACGGCCCCGCCCACCAGCGCCGGGTGCGTTCTGCGGCGCGCAGCGCGCCTTCTCTTGCCCACAAGTCCTCCGCTGTCTCCCGGAACCGTCCCGTCCCGGTCGCCCTACCCGTCCTACCGCTTACCGTTCATCTCTTGCCGTTCACTGCCTTGTCCGGCCCGGCACTTCAGCCTAAAGCGCCCCGGGCCGCACCCTCGCCACTCGTCACCTCAACGGCCGCCCCAGCCTCAAGGTGCCCGTCGGCCCGTCACCCCACCGGACCTCTCGGCTCAGCCCGACGTCCGCAGCACCGCCGCCACGATCGGGCCCGCCGCGTCCCCACCATGGCCACCCTCCTGGGTCATCGCGGCGGCGGCCATGTCCCCCCGGTACCCGGTGAACCAGCTGTTGGACTTGGTCTGTCCGTCGACCTCGGCGGAGCCCGTCTTGGCGCCGATGTCGCCGCCGAGCCCGGACATCGCGGGGGCGCCGGTGCCGGCCGTGGCGGTGGCGCGCATCATCTGCCGCAACTGCGCGACGGTGCCGGCCCGCAGACCGTCCGCCGAGGCGAACGTGCGGTCGTCGAGTGACTTCGCCACGAGATAGGGCTGCCGGAAGGTGCCGGTCATCGCGGTCGCGGTCACCGAGGCCATGTTCAGGGGGCTCATCTGGACCTGGCCCTGGCCGATCGCGTTGGCCGCGCGGTCGGGTCCGGCGGACGCGGGCACCTTGCCGTCGAAGGAGGCGATACCGGTGGCCCAGTTGTCCTGACCGAGGCCGAACCGGTCCTCGGCCTCGCGGGTCAGCGACTCGTCGGTCAGCGGCTTCTCGTCGATGAGTTTGACGAACGCCGTGTTGCAGGACCGCTGGAAGCTGTTGGCGAGGGTGGCGTTGTCGTTGGCGGCCATGCCGGTGAGGTTGTGGAAGGTCTGGCTCTCCCATACGGCCGTGTCCGGGCAGGGCGCGGGACCGGCCGCCGAGGTGACACCGTTGTCGATGAGCATCGCCGCCGTGATGATCTTCATCGTGGAGCCGGGCGCCAACTGCCCCTCGAACGCCGCGTTGAACGCGTCCTCACGGTGGTTGGCGACCGCGAGGACCTCACCGGTGCTCGGCTTCACGGCCACCACGCTCGACTCCCCGTACTGCTTCACCGCCCGCTCGGCCGCCGCCTGCGCACTCGCGCTCAGCGTCGTACGGAGCTTGCCCGGCTTGCCCTTGGCGAGGGTCAGCAGCGAGGTGTCCGCGACCTCCTCGCTCTCGTGCCGTACGGAGAGTTCCACCCCGGGTGTGCCGCCGGCCTGCTCCCCGTACTTCTGGCGGAGTTGGTCCAGGACCGGCCCGAGTGAGGGGAACTTCTCCTTCGTCAGGACGGCGCCGTCACGGTCGACGGCCTGGATGTCGGGCGCCGCCGATGTGCCGGTGACGAGGGTGTCGCCCTTCTTCAAGTCCGGGTGCAGCACGGTCGGCGCCCAGTCGACCAGGGCCTTGCCCGAGGTGAGCCCGCGCACGACCCGCAGTTCGGACGCGTACGAGAGGGTTTTCTTCGCGCCTTTGTACGCGACGGTCGCTTTCACCGTGTACGGGACGGTGGCGCCGCGTGCCGTGCCGGGGGTGACATGGACGGCGGTGATGTGGGCGTCGTCCCGGTAGCCGGTGAGGGCGAGTTCGGCGGCGTCGGAGTTGTTCGTGGCCCCGGCGGCTATGACGGCGTCGCCCTTCTCCCAGGCCGTGAAGAACGCCTTGGTGACCGAGCCGACCTCGTCGGCGGTCGGCGGTCCGGTCCGCTTCGGCGCCGGATCCGACGCCGATGTGCCGCCGGTGACTCCGTCCACAAGGTGGTACGCGCCGTACCCCGCGCCCCCGACCATCACCGCGAACACCCCGCCCACCAAGGCGGCTTTCGCTCCGTTGCGCACGTCGCGCCCCTCCCCGTATGCATCTTGAACGTGTTCAAGAATTCCCGGAGTCACCCTACGGGGACGGAGCGCGATACGGCACGCCTGTTATCCGACCGGAACCCGACCGGAACCGGCCGGTGGTCCAGACCTCTCTGGACCCTCTCCAGGCCGTCTCCAGCCCGCCTCCAGACCGTCTCTAGACCCAGGTGTCGAGCCACATCCGCGACCGCCAACTCTCGATGGGGAGGGGCTGACCGGTGTAAATGGGCCAGAAATAGATGAAGTTCCAGGCGATCAGCAGGACCAGCACGCCCGCCCCCGCCGCGCCGATGGTGCGCCGGCGTTCCGTCGAACCCGGTGGTCCGAGGATCGCGCCGATCATCATCGCCACCGCCAGACACAGGAACGGCACGAAGACAACCGCGTAGAAGAAGAAGATCGTCCGCTCCTGGTACAGGAACCACGGCAGATACCCGGCCGCGATCCCGCACAGGATCGCGCCCGCCCGCCAGTCCCGCCGGAACAGCCAGCGCCACAGTACGTACAGGAGCGCGAAGCACGCCGCCCACCACAGCATCGGCGTCCCCAGGGCGAGCACCTCGCGCGCGCACTTGTCGACCGTGTTCGCGGGGCAGCCGTCCGCGCCGGGCGCCGGTGACTCGTAGAAGTACGACACCGGGCGGCCCAGGACGATCCAGCTCCACGGATTCGACTGGTACGCGTGCGGGGAGCTGAGCCCCACATGGAACTGGTACACCTCGTACTCGTAGTGCCACAGGCTGCGTACCCAGTCCGGCAGCCAGGTGAAGTGGCCGCCCCTGCCGGTGGTCGCCGCCCAGTCCCGGAAGTACCCGCCCTTGCCGTTGTCCGGCGAGAGGATCCACCCGGTCCAGGACGCCACATACGTCGCCATCGCGACCGGCACCGTCGACACGAACGCCGGCAGTACGTCCCGCTTCAGCGCCGCCACATACGGCCGCCGCGCCCCCGCGACCCGGCGCGCGCCGACGTCCCACACCACCGACATCAGCGCGAACGCCGCCAGTACGTACAGGCCGTTCCACTTCGTCGCGAACGCGAGCCCCATGCACAGCCCGGCCGCGAGCCGCCAGGGCCGCCAGCCGTGCCGCAGCGAATCGGCCACCGACGGATCGGGGTGCGCGAGCCCGTCGGGCCCCACGGGCAGCGCGGCGGCGAGCCGGGCCCGCGCCTTGTCCCGGTCCACGACAAGACAGCCGAAGGCCGCGAGCACGAAGAACATCAGCACCTGGTCGAGCAGCGCGGTACGGCTCATCACGAAGTGCAGCCCGTCCACGGCGAGCAGCGCGCCGGCGACACAGCCGAGGAACGTCGACCGGAAGAGCCGCCGCCCGATCCGGCACAGCATCAGCACCGACAGGGTGCCGAGCACCGCCGTCATGAACCGCCAGCCGAACGGGTCGAACCCGAACATCCACTCGCCGAGCCCGATGACGTACTTGCCGACCGGCGGATGCACCACATAGGCCGGGTCGCTCGGCAGCGCCACATGGTCGCCCTGCTGGAGCACCAGCTTGTTGACGTCCTTCGGCCAGTCGACCTCGTAGCCGCGGTGGATCAGCGCCCACGCGTCCTTCGCGTAGTACGTCTCGTCGAATATCACGGCCTTCGGGTTGCCGAGATTCCAGAACCGCATCACACCCGCGACCAGCGTGACCAGCAGCGGACCCAGCCACGCCGACCAGCGCACCAGGAGCGCGCCGGCCTGGTCACGCACCCCGAGCACCGCCCACACCCGAGGGCTCGGCTCGGTGTACGGGGGCACCAGATGGGCCCGCACGTCGCTGCGCGGCGGCGCCGCGTAACCGAAGCGGCGCAGCCGCGACTGCCACGTCGCTGGCCGTTCTGCGGGGGCCTGGCCCTGCCGGGTGTCCGTGGAGGACGCGGTACTCGTCACCGCGCCATCGTAGGGAACCGTTCTGTGGGCGTGCCGCGCACGGCCCCCACCCGGCCGCCGACCGGCTCTCCCGGGCCCTGCGAGACTGGGCCCGTGACAGCGACACCCGGAACCCTCGTCCTGGCCGGCACCCCCATCGGCGACCTCGCCGACGCCCCGCCCCGGCTCGCCACCGAACTGGCGTCCGCCGATGTCGTCGCCGCCGAGGACACCCGTCGGCTGCACCGGCTGACCCAGGCACTCGGGGTACGGCCCGCCGGGCGCGTCGTGTCCTACTTCGAGGGCAACGAGACCGCCCGTACCCCCGAACTGGTCGAGGCCCTCGCGGGCGGCGCGCGGGTCCTCCTGGTCACCGACGCGGGCATGCCGTCCGTGTCCGACCCGGGCTACCGCCTGGTCGCCGCCGCCGTCGAGCGGGACATCAAGGTCACCGCCGTCCCGGGCCCGTCCGCCGTACTCACCGCGCTCGCGCTGTCCGGGCTGCCCGTGGACCGGTTCTGCTTCGAGGGCTTCCCGCCACGCAAGGCGGGCGAGCGGCTGTCCCGGCTGAAGGAGGTCGCGGGGGAGCGCAGGACCCTCGTCTACTTCGAGGCCCCGCACCGCCTGGACGACACCCTCGCCGCGATGGCCGAGGTCTTCGGGCCCGACCGCCGCGCCGCCGTGTGCCGCGAGCTGACGAAGACGTACGAGGAGATCAAGCGGGGCCCGCTCGGCGACCTCGCCGTCTGGGCCGCCGACGGGGTACGCGGCGAGATCACCGTCGTGGTCGAGGGCGCACCCGATCCCACGCCCGGCGATCTGGACGCCGGCGAGCTGGTGCGCAGGGTGCGCGTGCGCGAGGAGGCGGGGGAGCGGCGCAAGGAGGCGATCGCCGCCGTGGCCGCCCAAGCGGGGCTACCCAAGCGGGAGGTCTTCGACGCCGTCGTGGCGGCAAAGAACGCGGCTCACGGCGCCCCATCCGAGGGCAAAGGACTAACCTGAAAAGCAAAGCGGAGGCCGCGCAGCAGACCCGTTCGGCATGGAAGTGCCAAATCGGCTCCAACAGTTGACAGGTCTGATGCGTTCGCTCCCCCAGGGGCGTCCACTGGTTGAAGGGACGCACCCGTCCCACGCCGTGGGGCGCGTTACTCGGTGCCCGGCGGCGCTTGTCCAGCGGACAACAGGAGCTGGCATGACTGAGATCGCAGGGACCGGCCACCACACCGCGGCGACCGCAACCGTCCATGAGTCGTACTCGTTCGCCTGCATGCGATGCGGGCACGGCTGGGAGCAGTCGTACGAGATAGAGCACCACCGCGACGCCGAGGGTCACGAATACGTCGTGTACGTGGCGAACGGGCAGGTCGTCCCGTCGCCGCTGAGCCGTCCCAGGTGCCTGAACTGCGGCGGACACGTCGTCCGCATCATGCGGGCGGGCCAGGTGTCGTCCGTGCAGAACCTGATGCGGCATCCGCGTCCGGCTCCGCGCGCGCACGACGCCTCCGACTCCGAGTCCGGATCGGACGACACGGAGCCGCCCGTGCACAAGCCGCACCACCACTGGCACTTCTCGGATCTGCTGCACCCCTTCCACCACGGCCGCAAGGTCGTGGCGCCCGGCCCGGGGGCCGACGGCTCGGAGCCGCCGACGGACAAGATCGCGTAACCGGGGGGCGGGGGCGTGGGAGCGGCCGGCGGCCGTCGGGGGCGTTCAGGGACTTCGTAGGATCGGGGCATGTCCCCGAAAGCCGCCGCCGCCGCCCAGGCCGCGCCCCCGCCGCCCCCGCCCCTCGCGGTGCCGGTCGCCGACTCGCACACCCATCTCGACATGCAGTCCACGACCGTGGACGAGGCCCTGGCCCTGGCCGCATCGGTCGGCGTGACCACGGTCGTCCAGGTGGGCTGCGACCTGAACGGCTCCCGCTGGGCCGCCGACACCGCCGCCGCGCACCCCTCCGTGCACGCCACGGTCGCCCTGCACCCCAACGAGGCGCCCCGGATCGTGCACGGCGACCCCGACGGCTGGTCCCGGCAGGGCGCCCGTACCCCCGGCGGTGACGCGGCCCTGGACGACGCGCTCGCCGAGATCGACCGGCTCGCCGCACTGCCCCAGGTCAAGGGCGTCGGCGAAACCGGCCTCGACTACTTCCGTACGGGCCCGGAGGGCAAGGCCGCCCAGGAACGGTCCTTCCGCGCGCACATCGAGATCGCCAAACGGCACGGCAAGGCCCTCGTCATCCACGACCGCGACGCCCACGACGACGTGTTGCGGATCCTCAAGGAGGAGGGCGCCCCCGAGCGCACCGTCTTCCACTGCTACTCCGGCGACGCGGCCATGGCCGAGGTATGCGCACGGCACGGCTACTTCATGTCCTTCGCGGGCAACATCACCTTCAAGAACGCCCAGCCCCTGCGGGACGCCCTCGCGGTGGCCCCCCTCGACCTCGTACTCGTCGAGACGGACGCGCCGTTCCTCACCCCGGCGCCGTACCGCGGACGGCCCAACGCGCCGTATCTCATTCCGGTCACGCTGCGGGCCATGGCCGCGGTGAAGGGCGTCGACGAGTCCACGCTGGCCACGGCGATCGCCGCGAACACCGCTCGCGCGTTCGCGTACTGATCACACCGTGTAGTCGCGTCGCTTTGGAGAGTGACGAAGCCTCCGCTAGGTTCTGTCCGCCCGACACGGACCCCTGGAGCAGGCGTGACCAGAGCGCGGTACGAGTACGAGAGCGACTACACGGACGCGTATGAGTATGAGACGGATGACGCGTACGAGGCGTATGAGGCGGCGGAAGTGCCCGTGCCTCGCGCCGATGGGCGGGCCGCACGGCGGCGGGCGTCCGCGCCCCGCCCCGACGCCCTGTGGCGGCTGCTCCCGCAGGCCCTCGTCGTCGCGTTCCTCGCGGGCGGCACCACCGCCTTCGTCGCCCACGACAAGGCGATCCAGCTCACCGTGGACGGGGCGCCCCGCACCCTGCACACCTTCGCCGACGACGTCACCGGACTCCTCGCCGACGAGGGCGTCGCGGTCGGCCCGCACGACATCGTCGCGCCCGCCCCGGACGCGGCCCTCACCAACGGTGACGAGGTCGCCGTCCGCCACGGGCGTCCCGTACGGCTGACCCTCGACGGACAGCACCGCGAAGTGTGGACGACGGCGGCCACGGTCGACGGGGCGCTCCAGCAGCTCGGGGTGCGCGCCGAGGGCGCGTACCTGTCGACGTCGCGCTCCCGCCGGATCGACCGCGCGGGTCTCGCCCTCGACGTCCGTACGGAACGGACCGTGACGGTGATGGCGGACGGCCGGGAGCGCACCGTCCGCACCAACGCGGCGACGGTGGGCGAGGCCGTCGACGAGGCCGGGGTCGCGCTGCACGGCCAGGACACGACGTCCGTACCGGCGGACAGCTTCCCGCGCGACGGCCAGACCGTCACCGTGCTGCGCATCAAGGGCAGCCGTGAGGTTCGCGACGAGCCGATCCCGTTCGCGGTGACCCGCACCCAGGACCCGACGCTTTTCCGGGGCACGGAGGTCGTGGAGCGGCCGGGACGGCCGGGGATGCGCCGGGTCACCTACGCGCTGCGCACGGTCAACGGGGTACGGGACAAGCCCCGGCGAATCGGCAGCGAGATGGTCCGGGCACCCGACGCGGAGGTGGTGAAGGTCGGCACGAAGCCGTTGCCGGAGGGGGCCGACGGGTTGAACTGGAGGGCGTTGGCGGCGTGCGAGTCCGGGGGACGGCCGGGGGCGGTGGACCCCTCCGGCACGTACGGGGGTCTGTACCAGTTCGATACGCGTACGTGGCAGAGCCTCGGGGGACGGGGGCGCCCGCAGGACGCGAGCGCGGCGGAACAGACGTACCGGGCGAAGAAGCTGTACGTGAGCCGGGGCGCCGCACCTTGGCCCCATTGCGGAGCCCGACTGCACAGCTGACCGGTACTTGGGGTTGTGCCCACCCGTTCCGCCGTGCGGAACGCCTGCCCACAACGGGGACGGGGTGCGGGGCGGCCGGCTACAGGATCGTGGCCCCGGGGGCGGGGGACACGGTGGTGCGGGCGGTGCGGCAGGTGCCGGATGCCGTCAGGGCTTCGGCCACCGATTCCGCCGCGTCGGCGTCCCGTACCAGGAAGGCCGTCGTGGGGCCCGAGCCCGAGACCAGGGCGGCCAGTGCTCCCGCCGACCGGCCGGTGGCCAGGGTGTCGGCGAGCGCCGGGTACAGGGACACCGCCGCCGGCTGAAGGTCGTTGCTGAGGGAACCGGCCAGTGCCTCCGGGTCACCCTTGCGCAGGGCGGTCAGCAGGTCGGCGGACGCCGTCGGCTCCGGCACCGACCGGCCCTCGTGCAGCCGGTCGAACTCCCGGTACACGGCCGGCGTCGAGAGCCCCCCGTCCGCGAGGGCGAACACCCAGTGAAAGGTCCCCCCGGTCTCCAGCGGCTGAAGCTTCTCGCCCCGCCCGGTACCGAGCGCCGCCCCACCGACCAGAGCGAAGGGCACATCGCTGCCCAACTCGGCGCACAGGTCCAGGAGTTCGCCGCGCGAGGCGCCCGTACCCCACAGCGCGTCGCACGCGACCAGCGCGCCCGCCGCGTCCGCGCTGCCGCCCGCCATGCCCCCGGCCACGGGGATGTCCTTGGCGATATGGACATGGACGTCGGCGGGCCTGCCGTACCGGGCGGCCAGCAGGTCGGCGGCGCGGGCCGCGAGGTTCGTACGGTCCAGCGGGACCTGGTCCGCGCCGGGCCCCGAGCAGGTGACGCGCAGGGCGTCGGCCGGGGTGACCGTGACCTCGTCGTACAGGCCGACGGCGAGGAAGACGTTGGCGAGGTCGTGGAAGCCGTCGGGCCTGGCGGCACCGACGGCGAGCTGGACGTTGACCTTGGCCGGGACCCGTACCGTGACGCTCACGCCGCCGCCCCCTTGTGCTCGGCGATCCGGGCGAACTCCTCGACCGTCAGCGCCTCGCCCCGCGCCTGCGGGGAGACCCCGGCCGCGACCAGGGCGGCCTCGGCGGCGGGGGCGGAGCCCGCCCAGCCGGCGAGTGCGGCGCGCAGCGTCTTGCGGCGCTGGGCGAAGGCCGCGTCCACGACGGCGAAGACCTCCCGGCGGGACGCGGTGGTCTTCGGCGGCTCGGGGCGCCGTACGAGGGATACGAGGCCGCTGTCGACGTTGGGCGCGGGCCAGAAGACGTTGCGGCCGATGGCGCCGGCGCGTTTGACGTCGGCGTACCAGGTGGCCTTCACGGACGGGACGCCGTACACCTTCGAGCCGGGTGGGGCGGCGAGGCGGTCGGCGACCTCGGCCTGCACCATCACCAGGGTGCGTTCGATGGTCGGGAAGGTCTCCAGCATGTGCAGCAGTACGGGGACGGCCACGTTGTACGGGAGGTTCGCGACGAGTGCCGTGGGGGGTGGGCCGGGGAGTTCCGTGACGCGCATCGCGTCGCTGTGGACCAGGGCGAAACGGTCGGCCCGGTCGGGCAGACGCGCGGCGACGGTGGCGGGGAGGGCCGCGGCGAGGGTGTCGTCGATCTCGACGGCCGTGACGCGGGCGGCGGCCTCCAGGAGGGCGAGCGTGAGGGAGCCGAGGCCGGGGCCGACCTCCACGACCGTGTCTTCCGGGCGGACGTCCGCGGTGCGGACGATGCGGCGGACGGTGTTGGCGTCGATGACGAAGTTCTGGCCGCGCTGTTTGGTGGGGCGGACGCCCAGCGCTGCCGCGAGTTCGCGGATGTCGGCGGGCCCTAGGAGCGGGCCTGGATCGGTGCTGCTCACTGTGGCAGCCTATCCGTCACCCTTGTCTTCGAGGCCACCCGGCACCTGGGGCTGTGCCCACCCGTCCCCTGCCGGGCCACCCGGCACCCGGGGCTGTGCCCACCCGTCCCCTTCCGGGCCACCCGGCACCCGGGCCCTTGCCCAACCGCCTCCTTCCGGGGCACCCGGCACCCGGGCTCTGCCCACCCTCCCCCACTCTCGACTTCGCTCGAGCGGGAGGGACCCCCATCGCCCTGCGGGACGCCTGCCCACAGCGGTTGGGGCCTGCCGGGCCGGGCTGCGGGCCTTGCCGGCCCAGCGGTGTGGGCGGCCTGTCCACGGCGGGTGGGGTCTGATGCGCCGGGGCGTGGGCTCTGCCGGCCCAGCGGTGTGGGCGGCCTGCCCACTGCGGGTGGGGCCTGCTGCCCCGGGCTGCGGGCCCTGGCGCCCCGGGCTGTGGGGCCTGGCGTTCCAGCGGTGCGGGCCCTTGCCTCCCCCGCAGGGGGATTCCTGCCGCGGCAGCGGTGCCCCCGGCAGGGGAATCTTCTTCCGTCGCAGCGGTGATCAGCCATCGTGTTGAGGGTTCGGCGGAATTCGTGGTGGCGGAAGGTGTGTCCGGATGGGGGTCGGGGGGCCTCCCCCGTTGTCCGGTCAGGCTGTCCGCCAGGGCCGCGTAGGGTGGGTTGGTCCGATCCTCTCGTCAGGAGTACTGGTGGCCGTCAATCTGGTCAATGTCGAGGCCGTCAGCAAGGTCTATGGGACCCGCGCTCTGCTCGACGGGGTGTCGCTCGGGGTGTCCGAGGGGGATCGGATCGGTGTGGTCGGGCGGAACGGGGACGGCAAGACGACGCTCATCCGGATGCTCGCCAAATTGGAGGACGCCGACACCGGTCGCGTCACCCACAGCGGCGGTCTCCGTCTCGGCGTTCTCACCCAGCACGACTCCCTCGACCCGAAGGCCACCGTCCGGCACGAGGTGATCGGTGACCTGGCGGACCACGAGTGGGCCGGTTCCGCCCGGATCCGCGACGTACTGACCGGTCTCTTCGGCGGTCTCGGACTCCCCGGCTTCGAACACGGCCTGGACACCGTGATCGGCCCCCTCTCCGGCGGTGAACGGCGCCGTATCGCGCTGGCCAAGCTGCTCATCGAGGAGCAGGACCTGCTCGTCCTGGACGAGCCGACGAACCACCTCGACGTCGAGGGCATCGCCTGGCTCGCGGACCATCTGCGCGCCCGCCGCTCCGCACTCGTCTGCGTCACCCACGACCGCTGGTTCCTCGACCAGGTCTGCACCCGCATGTGGGACGTCCAGAAGGGCTCGGTCTTCGAGTACGAGGGCGGCTACTCGGACTACGTCTTCGCGCGCGCCGAGCGGGAGCGGATCGCCGCGACCGAGGAGGTCAAGCGGCAGAACCTGGTCCGCAAGGAGCTGGCCTGGCTGCGCCGCGGCGCCCCGGCCCGTACCTCGAAGCCCCGCTTCCGCGTCGAGGCCGCCAATGAGCTGATCAAGGACGTGCCGCCGCCGCGCGACACCTCCGAGCTGATGAAGTTCGCGTCCAGCCGGCTCGGCAAGACCGTCTTCGAGCTGGAGGACGTCACCGTTCAGGCGGGGCCCAAGCTGCTGCTGCAACATGTGACCTGGCAGCTCGGGCCCGGCGACCGGATCGGTCTCGTCGGGGTCAACGGCGCCGGCAAGACCTCCCTGCTGCGGGCCATGGCCGAGGCCGCCCGCAGCGAGGGCGAGCGGCAGCCCGCGGCCGGCCGGGTCGTCGTCGGCAGGACCGTGAAGCTCGCCTACCTCTCCCAGGAGGTCACCGAACTCGCCCCCGGACTGCGGGTGTTGGAGGCCGTGCAGCAGGTGAGGGAGCGCGTCGACCTCGGCAAGGGCCGGGAGATGACCGCGGGCCAGCTCTGCGAGACCTTCGGGTTCAACAAGGACAAGCAGTGGACGCCCGTCGGCGATCTGTCCGGCGGTGAGCGGCGCCGGCTGCAACTGCTGCGGCTGCTGATGGACGAGCCGAACGTCCTCTTCCTCGACGAGCCCACCAACGACCTCGACATCGAGACCCTGACCCAGCTGGAGGACGTCCTCGACGGCTGGCCCGGCTCGATGGTCGTCATCTCCCACGACCGGTTCTTCGTGGAGCGCACCACGGACCGTGTCTTCGCGCTCCTCGGCGACACCTCGCTCCGGATGCTGCCGCGCGGTATCGACGAGTACCTGGAACGCCGCAGCCGGATGACCGAGGCCACCGCCCCCGCCCCGGCGGCCCCCTCCGCCGCGCCGCGCGCCGCGTCCGCCGCCGACGCCCGCGCCGCCAAGAAGGAACTCCAGAAGCTCGAACGGCAACTGGACCGGCTCGCCGGCCAGGAGACCAAGCTGCACACCCGGATCGCCGAGAACGCCACGGACTTCGCCCAGGTCGCGAAGCTCGACGCCGAGCTGAGGCAACTCGGCGCCGAGCGCGAGGACTTGGAGACCCGCTGGCTGGAACTCGCCGACGACGCCTGAGTGGACGAGCTGACAGGCGCCTGAACACACACCTGCACCGACGCCTCGACAACCGCCCCGCCGGAGGCGCGACCCCTGCTTGCGGAGGACCCGTGAAGGGCCCGTAACAGCGGGATCACGGGCCGGTCCGCCCTTGGGAACAGGCGCTGACCGGCCCGTAACCGTCCCCCGCCCGGGTGATAGAAAGGGCGATCGAGACCAGACGGCGTACGACCACCGCGTACGAGCACGGCGTGGCGAAAATCAGTGATAAGGGGGAGGCGCTGATGACTCAGCCGCCCAACCAGCCGCCGCACGGCGGCTACGGGAGCCCGCAGGATCCACAGCAGGGCGCACCGCAGCCCCCGGGGCAGCCACCCCAGATGCCCGGTCAGCCGCCACAGGCCCCGCCGCCTCCCGCGCAGACCCCGCCGCCGCCCGGCCAGGCCCCGGGGACCCCGCCGGACGCGCAGCCGGGATACGGCTACCCGCAGGCCCCGGGCCCGTACAACCAGCCGCAGCAGCCCGGCCCGTACAACCAGCCGGGCCCCTACGGCCAGTCGCAGCCCGGCCCTTACAGCCAGCCCGGCCCCTACAACCAGCCGGGTCCCTACGGTCAGCCGCAGCAGCCCGGCCCGTACGGGCAGCCGCAGTACGGGTATCCGCCGCAGCAGACCTACCCCGGCGGACCCGGCGCTCCCGGTGGGGCGCCCGGTGGCCGTAACCCCTTCAAGGGCAAGCCCGGACTCGTCATCGCGGCGGCCGTCGCCGGTCTCCTCCTGGTCGGCGGCACCGTGTGGGCCGTCGTCGGCACCGGCGGAGGGGACGACGGCAAGAAGAAGCCCGAGGCCGACAAGTCGACCGACCCCAAGCCCACCGCGTCCGCGCCGGTCAACCCGGGTGACGGCGAGGGTGACGGCACCGCCAAGCCCGAGGACCTCAACGCGGGCCGCCAGGCGGGCGAGTCGAAGGTCCTCTGGTACAAGGAGGCCCCGAAGGTGCCCGGTTCGGGCGCCGACGCACCCGGAATGTGGATCACCGACACGGTCGCGGTGAAGGCCGCGTACAAGGAGATCTCCGGGTACACCATCGAGGGCGGGCAGCCCGCGTGGCCCACCATCAAGCTGCCGCAGAAGATCTGCGCGGCCACCCAGGGGAAGACCTCGGCCGACAAGATCATCGTCGCGTACAAGAGCGGGGTCAGCGACAGCGCCAAGTGCAACCAGGTCGTCGAGATCGACCTCACCACCGGTGAGAAGGGCTGGACGGAAAAGCTCGGTGAGGGCGCCCTGTTCGACAGCGCGCTCACCATCAACCTGTCCCTCGTCGGCGACGACACCCTGGTCATCGGCCGCTCGCTGTCCGGCGTCGCCTACAAGGCGAGCACCGGCGCGGAGATGTTCAAGATCGAGAAGTACGGCAACGCCTGCTTCCCCAGTGCCTTCACCAGCGGCACCAAGCTGCTGTCCGTGGCGTCCTGCGGCGCCGGCACCGACACCGAGCACGACGAGGTGAAGGAGCTGGATCCGGCCACCGGCAAGACCAAGTGGACCAAGAAGATCCCCAAGGGCTGGAAGCTTGCCCGCATCTACTCCCTCGAACCGGTGGTGCTGTACCTCACCAACGAGGAGAAGAAGCAGTGGAACATCAGCACCCTCAAGAACGGTACTGACCAGGTCCGTTCGCAGGTCGACGTGGACGAGAAGTTCGCCCCCGAGTGCGGCTGGGCGATCCTCGACCGCGCCCTCCAGGGCTGCCTCGGCGTCGCGTCCGACATCAACACGCTGTATCTGCCGACCGAGGCGAAGAGCGGCGCCAACGAGATCGTCGCGATCAACCTGGAGACCGGCAAGGAGAAGTGGCGCGCCAAGCCCACCGGCGACCGCACCACGTTGCCGCTGCGGGTGGAGAACGGGCAGCTCATCAGCTACGAGCCCGCCACCTACGACCAGGGCGGCACGGTCACCTCGACCCCCACGGGCTCCGGCGACCACACCCCGAAGAAGCTGCTCCAGAACCCGGCGGGCACCGTGAAGATCGAGCGGGGCTTCTTCTCGAAGGCCGTCGACTACGTGGACGGGCGCTTCTACATCTCCACCACATCGCTGACCAGTTCGTCGGGCCAGTCCAAGCTGATGCTCGCGTTCGGGAAGTGACCGTGCGCCCGCTACTTCGCCCGCCCTTCCCCGAGCCCGCCCGGACTCCAGAGCCCTCCGTAGAGGTAGAGACGTCATGACGCAGCCGCCCCCGCCGCCCAACGAGCCGCCGTCCGGCGGGTTCGGCGCGCCCCAGGACCCGCCGCCCGGTGGTTTCGGCGCACCTCAGGACCCGCCGCCCGGTGGGTTCGGGGCGCCGCAGACGCCACCGCAGGGCCCGCCGCCGGACTTCGGCAAGACCCCGCAACAGCCCCCGCAGCAGCCGGGTTACGGCTACCCGGGTCAGCCGCAGGGGACCCCGCCCGCGCAGCCGTACGGTCAGCCGCCGCAGGCACCTCCGCCGCCCGGGCAGTACCCGGGCACCCCGCCCGCCGGTCAGCCGGGCCCGGGTTACGGCTACCCGGGCGCCCCCGGCCAGCCGCCCCCGCAGCAGCCCGGCTACGGCTATCCGGGCCAGCAGCCCCCGACCCCGCCCTACGGCGCGTACCCGCCGGCCACCGTGCCGTCGGCGCCCAGCGGCGGAGGCGGCGGTTCGGTGTTCAGCAACCCGATCACGCTGATCATCGGCGCCGCGGTCCTCGTCATCGCCCTGATCGTGGGCGCCGGCGTCTGGTACGCGTCCTCCGGCGACGACACCAAGAAGTCGGCGGACTCGTCGGGCGGCAGCAAGGGCGGCTCCGACGACGGCGGTGACGGCGGCGACAAGGACGGCGGCTCGACCGGAGGCGGCGGCGCCAAGGAGAAGGCGCCGTCCAACCCCGCGTCGAAGGTGCTGTTCCAGGTCCCGCAGCCCGAGGTGAAGGACAAGAACGACAGCATCACCGTCGAGGGCTCCTGGCTCACCGACACGGTGTACGCGAAGAGCGGCATCGCCGAGATCGTCGGCTACGACCCGGACACCGGCAAGAAGATCTGGACGACCCCGCTGACCGGACCGGTGTGCGCCACCAGCCGCCACACCACCAAGGACAACCTGACCGCGATCGCCTACCAGCCCGAGATGCCCACCAAGGCGAAGCGCTACACCGGCTGTACCGAGGTCTCGGCGCTCAACCTCGACACGGGCGAGCTGCTCTGGACGAAGTCCGGCAAGTCGGGCGACCAGAAGATCAACGTCAGTGAGGTCACGGTCGCCGCCAACACGGTCGCCACGGGCAGCACCAGCGGCGGCACGGCCTGGAACATCACCGACGGCAAGCTGCTGTGGAACCCGAAGGTGGGGGACACCTGCTACGACTCGGGGTACGCGGGCGGCGACGCACTCGCGGTGGTCCGCAAGTGCGGCAGCTACGACGCACGGCAGCTGGAGATCCAGAGCCTCGACCCGACGACCGGCAAGCCGATCTCCACGTACAAGCTGGCCACCGGCATCGACTACGCGAGCATCGTCTCGACCCGGCCGCTCGTCGTGGCCGCCGATGTCGGTGACTCGGCGGGTGACGGCAGCAGCATCTCCGACTTCTTCTCGATCGACTGGAAGAACGGCAAGCTCCGCTCCAAGATCTCCGCGCCCGGCGACCGGTACGCGGCGCGCTGCGGGGCGACCGAGGTCGAGCAGTGCACGATGCTCGCCGTCGGCAACGACCGTCTCTACATCCCGACCGAGGAGCACGACGGCTCCGAGCAGTTCAAGAACACCAACGAGATCGTCGCGTTCGACCTGGCCACCGGCAAGCTGACCGGCCAGCGCGCCGACGCGGGCGACGGCTACACGCTCACCCCGCTGCGGATGGACGGCGGCAATCTCATCGCCTACAAGTCGCCCCCCTACGACAAGGGCGGCCAGATCGTCAGCATCTCGGGCGACAGCTTCAAGGAGACGAAGCTGATGGAGAACCCGTCGACGGAGTCGGTGCGCGATGTCGAGCGCAGCTTCCTGCCGTCGTACGCCGAACTCCTCTACGGTGACGGCCGGTTGTTCATGAGCGCGGTCTACGCCCAGAGCTCCACGTCCTCCTCGGGCCGGGACCGCTATCTCGCGATCGCCTACGGAGTCCAGTAACAGCCCCCGGCCGACAGGCCGGTGCCCCTGTCCCCGCGCCTCGCGCACGGCGGACAGGGGCACCGGCCGTTCTGCGGGGCATACCTCTCATGACGCGTCATGACTCGCAAAGGGCGGGGATTTCGGTATTCCTGGGGGCTTCTCATCGGTAAGGGAAGCGCGATGTCGAACAAGCGTGTAGCTTCCGGTTGACGAGGGGCGGGGGGCTCCAGATCCGTGGGGGATCGGGCGGGAAGCTGGGGGGTTTGTCCATGGGTGTGCGGTTGATGGTGGTCGACGATCACCGTCTCCTCGCCGAGGCGCTCGCCTCGGCACTGAAACTGCGCGGGCACCGGGTGCTCGCGGCGGCGGCGCCGGCCGCCGGGGCGGCGGATCTGGTGATCGCGCGGGCGCCCGAGGTGTGCCTGCTCGGCACCGCGACGCCCGCCGAACCGGGCACGTTCGACCCGGTGATGAAGATCAAACGGGAACGGCCGCAGGTCGCGGTCGTCGTCCTGGGCCCGGTGCCGTCCCCGCGCGGGATCGCGGCGGCGTTCGCGGCCGGCGCCTCCGGTTACGTACGGCACGACGAGCGTATAGAGGGTGTCGAGCGCGCCATCGTGAAGGCCCGCGCGGGTGAGGCGGCGGTGGCGCCGGGTCTGCTGCAAGGGGCCTTCGGTGAGCTGCTGAACCCGGCCGCGCAGCCCGACGACGAGGGGCAGCGGCTGTTGCAGATGCTGACCCCGCGCGAGGTCGAGGTCCTGGTCCGGGTCGCGGACGGCGAGGACACCCGGGTGATCGCGGCCGGTATGGGCATCGCCCCGTCGACGGCGCGGACGCATGTGCAGCGGGTACTGATGAAGCTGGGCGTGGGCTCCCGCCTGGAGGCGGCGGCACTCGCGGCCCGTACGGGGCTGCTGGACCGCGCCGGACCGTTGAACGGGACGGGTCCGCTGGACGGGGCGGGGCCGTAGCGCGGGGTCGCCGCGCTGGTGCCGACCTCCTGCGCTTGTGCCGACCTCCTGTGGGTGTTTGTCGCCCATGGGAGGTCTTTTTCATGTGCCGTGCTGTTCGATTGTGATCGAGCTGGGCGTCTACGCGCATGCCCATTGACGAAGCTGTTGCCTTGTGGTTTGTTATGTTCGGTTCTGTTGAGTGGGTGGGTAGGGTGAGGAGCCCGGAGTGAAGAAGACCTCGACCCGGCTGGCCGACGGTCGTGAACTCGTCTACTACGACCGGCGCGACGACACCGTGCGCGACGCCGTCGACCGCCGGCCCCTCGGCCCCATCGCCACGCACTCCGAGATCCGCCACGACCGGCTGCTCGGCGACCGGGTCGCCGTCGCCTCGCACCGCCAGGCGCGCACCTACCACCCGCCCGCCGACGAGTGCCCCCTCTGCCCCAGCCGGGGCGACCGGCTCAGCGAGATCCCCGACTCCGCCTACGACGTGGTCGTCTTCGAGAACCGCTTCCCCTCACTCGCCGGCGACTCCGGCCGCTGCGAGGTGGTCTGCTTCACCTCCGACCACGACGCCTCCTTCGCCGACCTCACCGAGGCGCAGGCCGCCCTCGTCCTCGACGCCTGGACCGACCGCACCGCCGAGCTGTCCCATCTCCCCGCCGTCGAGCAGGTGTTCTGCTTCGAGAACCGGGGCGAGGAGATCGGCGTGACCCTGGGTCACCCGCACGGGCAGATCTACGGCTACCCCTTCACCACCCCGCGCACCGCCCTGATGCTCCGCTCCGCCGACGCCCACCGCGCCACCACCGGCCGCAACCTCTTCGACGACGTCCTCGCCGACGAACTGGCCGACGGCTCCCGGATGGTCCTGGAGAGCGAACACTGGGCCGCTTTCGTCCCGTACGCCGCGCACTGGCCCTACGAGATTCACCTCTACCCCCGGCGCCGGGTGCCCGATCTGCTCGCGCTTGACGACGCGGCACGCACAGAGTTCCCCCAGGTCTATCTGGAACTCTTGAGGCGCTTCGACCGGATCTTCGGGGACGGTGCGCCCAGGACCCCCTACATCGCCGCCTGGCATCAGGCGCCGTTCACGGGGGAGCGGGGCGAGTTCGCCCTTCACCTTGAGCTTTTCACCATCCGCCGCACTTCCGGCAAGCTGAAGTTCCTCGCGGGCTCCGAATCCGGCATGAGCGTGTTCATCAACGATGTGCCGCCGGAGGCCGCGGCCCAGCGACTGCGAGAGGTAGCGAGTACATGAGTGGGAAGTACCTGGTCACCGGTGGCGCCGGATATGTCGGCAGCGTCGTCGCGGCGCACCTGCTGGAGGCCGGACACACGGTGACGGTGCTCGACGACCTCTCCACCGGCTTCCGCGAGGGCGTCCCCGCGGGCGCCGAGTTCATCGAGGGCCGCGTCCAGGACGCCGCCAAATGGCTGGACTCCTCCTACGACGCCGTACTCCACTTCGCCGCCTTCTCACAGGTCGGCGAGTCCGTCGCCCGCCCCGAGAAGTACTGGGACAACAACGTCGGCGGCAGCATGGCCCTCCTCACCGCGATGCGCGAGGCGAACGTACGCACCCTGGTCTTCTCCTCCACCGCCGCGACCTACGGGGAGCCCGCCGGCACCCCGATCAGGGAGACCGACCCGACCGCGCCCACCAGCCCCTACGGCGCGTCGAAGCTCGCCGTCGACCACATGATCACCGGCGAGGCGGCGGCCCACGGACTCGGCGCGGTCTCGCTGCGGTACTTCAACGTCGCCGGTGCCTATGGCGAGTTCGGTGAGCGGCACGACCCCGAGTCGCACCTCATCCCGCTCGTCCTCCAGGTCGCCCAGGGCCGCCGGGACGCGATCTCCGTCTTCGGCGACGACTACCCGACCCCCGACGGCACCTGCGTACGCGACTACATCCACGTAGCCGACCTCGCCGACGCCCATCTCCTCGCACTGACCGCCGCGACCCCCGGCGAGCATCTGATCTGCAACCTGGGCAACGGCAACGGCTTCTCGGTCCGCGAGGTCGTCGAGACCGTCCGCGAGGTCACCGGGCACCCGGTCCCCGAGGTCGTCGCGGCCCGCCGCGCCGGGGACCCGGCGGTCCTCGTCGCCTCCGCCGACAGCGCCCGCGCCCGTCTGGGCTGGAACCCGTCCCGCGCGGACCTCGCCGGGATCGTCGCCGACGCCTGGGCGTTCGCCCGGCGGAAGTAGGAAGTAGCAGGGGGTAGCAGTGACATCTGCCGAGTCCGTCGAGCCGTTCGAGTCCGTCGAGCCGTTCGACAGCGCGGAAGGCGCCGCAGCCGCAGCCGCAGCCGCAGCCGTGGCCCAGGGCTTCGAGGAGCTGTACGGGAGCGTGCCCGAAGGAGTCTGGGCGGCGCCGGGACGGGTCAATCTGATCGGCGAGTACACGGACTTCAACGAGGGGTTCGTGATGCCGCTCGCGCTGCCGCACACCGCCCTCGCCGCGGTCTCCCGGCGCACGGACGGCGTCCTGCGTCTGCACTCGGCGGACATCGAGACGCCCGTCGCCGAACTCGACGTCGACACCCTCGCCCCGCTGTCCGACGGGGGCTGGGCCGCGTACCCGGCGGGTGTCGTCTGGGCGCTGCGGCAGGCCGGGCATACGGCGGTCACCGGCGCCGACATCCATCTCGCGTCGACCGTGCCGACCGGCGCCGGACTGTCGTCGTCGGCGGCCCTGGAGGTCGTCACCGCGTTCGCCCTCAACGATCTGTACGCGCTCGGCCTCGCCCCGGCCGAGCTGGCGGTCCTCGCCCAGCGCGCCGAGAACGACTTCGTCGGGGTGCCCTGCGGGGTTATGGACCAGATGGCGTCCGCGTGCTGCGTGGACGGGCACGCCCTGCACCTCGACTGCCGTGATCTGTCCACCCGGCAGGTCCCCTTCGACCTCGCGGCGCACGGGCTGCGGCTGCTCGTCGTGGACACCCGGGTGCGGCACGCCCTCGGCGACGGGGCGTACGCGGAGCGGCGCGCGGGGTGCGAGGAGGGCGCACGGCAGCTCGGCGTATCGCATCTGCGGGACATCGACCACGCGCGCCTCCCGGATGCTCTTACGCGCCTGGAGGACGAACGGGTCCGCCGCTATGTCCGTCATGTCGTCTCCGACGACCATCGCGTGGAGCGGACCATCGCCCTCCTGGACGCCGGTGACATCCGTGCGATCGGCCCGGTCCTCACCGAGGGCCATGCCTCGCTCCGCGACGATCTGCGCATCTCCTGCCCGGAGTTGGACCTCGTCGTGGCCACCGCAGGCTCGGCGGGCGCGCTGGGCGCGCGGATGACGGGCGGCGGCTTCGGCGGCTCGGCCGTCGTCCTGGTCGAGTCGGGTGACGCGGACGCGGTCACCAAGTCGGTCCTGGACGCGTTCGCGGCGGCCGGGTTCCGGACGCCCCGAGTGTTCCCCGCGGTGCCCTCGGCGGGTGCTCGTAGGGTCAGCCGAGCCGTTTGACCAGCGTGAACTCCGTGACCCCCGGCGGATAGTCGGGGATCACGGACACCGCTTCGTACCCGAGCGACCGGTAGAAACCGGGCGCCTGGAAGTCCCACGTCGACACCCGCGCGCTCACACAGTCCCGCTCCTCGCGCGCCCTGCGCTCCACATCCGCGAGCAGCCGCGTCCCGAGGCCGGTGTCCCGGTACCGGGCGTCGACCCAGAGCAGATTCACATGCAGCCAGCGGGCCCAGGTGTGCGTCTCGCAGCCGCCCGCCAGCGCACCGTCCTGGTCCAACGCCCATGCCTGGAGCGGCAGTTCACGCTCGGCGTCGGTGCCCCGCAGCGCGCGGAGCGCGGCCGACTCCGCCGTATTCGTCTCCCCCAGGAGGGAGCGCAGAAGATCAACCCGCTGTTTGTCGACTTCTGTCTCGATACGAAACATACGGCTCACCATAAACGCCCTGGCCAATCAGTTCTGCAAATCACCTTCCGCTCTCGTCCCCCGCCCGTACCCTGTTGGTCGAACACCGGTGGGGGCCGGTGTCGATCAGGGGGCGAGACAGCCGGGTACGACACCCGGGGTGGGGGTAGCAGTCCCAGCACGGCGGCGGCCGTGCGGCTGCGGTGACCCGCTTCCGGACCTTCAGGGGTCCGGGGGATCCATTCCGGGCGCCGTACCCGTTCCGGTCGCCCCCCGGCCAGTGGGGGGTTATCACATGGTTCGCATCCGAGTTCTGGTCGTAGACGACCATCGCATCTTCGCCGAGTCCCTGGCCGCGGCCCTTGCCGCGGAGCCGGACGTCGACGTGTCCGCGGCGGGCAGCGGCCCGGCGGCACTGCGCTGTCTGGAACGGGCGGCGGCCGAGGGCCGCAGATTCGACGTACTCCTCGTCGACGCCGATCTGGGGGCCACCGCCGTCGGCGTGGCCGCCGGCCGGCGGCCCGCGGTCGCCGTCGCCGACAGCGCGGCGGACGGTCTCGTGGACGGCATCTCGCTCGTCGCCGGGGTCCGACAGGGGCAGCCCGCCGTACGCAGCGTGGTGCTCGCCGAGCGGGACGATCCGCGCCGCGCGGCGCTCGCCCTACAGGCGGGCGCGTCCGGCTGGGTCGCCAAGGACTGTTCGCTGTCCCGGCTGCTCACCGTGATCCGCGGGGTGCTGCGCGACGAGACACATCTGCCGCCGGCGCTGCTCACGGGCGTGCTGCGGGAGCTGACGGCGGCCCGCAAACACCGCACCGAGAGCGAGCGCCTTGTGGAGTCGCTGACCCCGCGCGAGCGGGAGGTGCTGCGCTGCATGGTCGCGGGTCTGGGCCGCAAGGCGGTCGCCGAGCGGCTCTTCCTGTCCCCGCACACCGTGCGGACCCATATGCAGAACGTACTCGGGAAGCTCGGGGTGCACTCCACGCTCGCGGCGGTCGCACTGGCCCGGCGGGCCGGGGTGGGCCCGGCGGACCTGGAGGCCGCGTCCTGAGGGATACGGGTGGGGGGCGGCCGGGTACGTACGGGCGGCGCCCGGATACGTGCTGGCGGTGGCCGGGTACGCGAGGGGTGCGCCCGGGTTCGCGAGGGGTGCCGCCGGGTGCGTGCGGGAGCCGGCCGGATACCTGCGGGCGGCGGCCGGGTGTGTGCGGGCGGCGCCCGGATACGTGAGGGAGGCGGCGGGGCAGCGGTCTCAGCCCGGGATGTTGTCGAACGGCGCGGTCAACTGGCGTAGCAGCGCGGCCAGTTCACCGCGCTGTGCCTTGGACAGCTCGGCGAGGATGGCCCGCTCCTGGTCGAGCAGCCCCGACAGGGCCTGATCGGCGCGGTCCTGCCCCTCGGGAGTCAGCCGTACGAGGACACCGCGCCGGTCGCTCGGGTCCGGCAACCGCTCCACCAGGCCCTTCTTCGCGAGCCTGTCGATCCGGTTGGTCATCGTCCCCGAGGTCACCAGCGTCTGCGTCAGCAGTTGGCCCGGCGAGAGCTGATACGGGGCGCCCGCGCGGCGCAGCGAGGTGAGGACGTCGAACTCCCAGGGCTCCAACTGGTGCTCGGAGAACGCGAGACGTCGGGCGCGGTCGAGGTGCCGGGCGAGTCTGCTGACCCGGCTGAGCACTTCGAGCGGTTCCACGTCGAGGTCAGGGCGCTCCCGGCGCCACGCTGCGACCAGCCGATCGACCTCGTCCTCCATGAAGGTCAGTGTAGTTGGTCTGTCGACATGAAGTCTCTTGACGTCAAGATAATATGCGGGTGACGATGGCGGTGCGACGGCTCACCCTGGGAACCAGAGGGTTTCCGTGCCGGGGTTTCCGAGCCGGAGTTTTCGTGCCGGGGTTTTCCGTGCGGAGGTTTCCGTGCGGGGGCTTCCGTGCGGGGAAGCAGGAGGTCTCACGATGCCCACGCCCACCAGGCCCACCACGCCCACGCCCGTCTGGGATCCGCGCCAATATCTGCGGCACGCGGGACATCGTGCCCGGCCCTTCGTCGATCTGCTCGCCAGGGTGCCGGAACTGCCCTCAGGCGCTCGGATCGCCGATCTCGGGTGCGGGCCCGGTACCGTCACGCGGCTGCTGGCCGAACGGTGGCCCGACGCCGACATCATCGGCTTCGACACCTCGTACGAGATGCTCGACCGGGCCCGGAGCCTCGCGGGACCGACGCCCGGCGGGGGATACCTGGACTTCGACCACGCCGACGTCGCCGAGTGGACGCCCGCGCCGGACGAGCCGTACGACCTGATCGTCAGCAATGCCACGCTCCAGTGGGTACCCGGGCACGCCGACTCCTTCGCCCGCTGGGTGGCCGGCCTCGCACCCGGCGGGACCTTCGCCTTCCAGGTCCCGGGCAACTTCGGGGCGCCCAGCCATGCCCTGATGCGGGAGTTGGCGGAGTCCACCCGATGGCGGGAGCGACTGGCCGGGGCCCTGCGCCACGACGACGCGGTACTCGCCCCCGCCGACTACCTGGACCGCCTGGTGACGCTCGGCTGTGAGACCGACGTCTGGGAGACGACGTACCTCCACCTCCTGGAGGGCGAGGACCCGGTGCTCGACTGGGTCAAGGGCACGGGCCTGCGACCGATCCTCACGGCCCTGGACGACGACCCGGCCGCCCGCGACACCTTCCTCACGGAGTACGCGGCACGACTACGCGAGGCATACCCTCGCGGCGACCGGGGGACGGTCTTCCCGTTCCGCCGCCTGTTCGCGACGGCCCGCACACCGTGACCTCCCGCCCTCCGATCAGGCCCCACCCCTGATCAGGCCCCGCCGCTGGGAAGGCTCACACCGTGGGGGGCCGTCGTCGCCCGCAGTTCCCTCACCAAGGCGCGCACGGCGGCGGATCCGGCCAGTTCGGAGGTGGTGACATAGCCGATCTGGCGGGTCGGGCGCTCGGGGCCGAGATCAGTGATCCCGACCGAGTCCGGTGCTCCGACCAGGGAGAGCGCGGGCATGATCGCCATTCCGTGACCTCCGCTCACCAAGGAGAGCACCGCTCCGTCGTCCTCGGCCTCGACGGTAGCCCTCGGGATCCAGTCCTGTGCGGCCCACCAGTCGCGGGTGTACGAGCCACAGTTCTCGGCCCAGTCGACCAGCGGCAGCGAGCGCGGAGCGGCATGACCCGTCGCGTGCACCAGGGCATACGGCTCTTCGATGAGTCGGCTCGCGACCAGACCCGGCGGAAGCGGCGTCGACCCGCCCAGCGTGGCGATGGCTATGTCGGCTTTCCCGGCGGCCACTTCGCCCGCGGTGCCGCGCCCCACCTCGCGTACGATCCGCACCCGCGGCTCGATCCCGGGATGCCGGGCGCGCAGTCGCCGCAGGACGGGCGGCAGCAGGTGGAGAGCAGCGCTACGGAAAGCCGCGATCCGCAACGGCCCCTCCGCCGCGTCGGACCGCGCCGCACCGCGCGCCTCGGCGGTCAGGACGTCCAGCAGGCGCAGGACGCGGCGGGCGTGCGCCACGGCCTTCTCTCCGGCGGGGGTGGCGCGGGCGCCGGTCCGGCCGCGTTCGAAGAGGACGGCACCGATCTTGCGCTCGCTGCCGCGAACCGAGTGGGAGACCGCGGACTGGGTCAGACCGAGTGTGTCGGCCGCCGCCGAGAACCCGCCCGCCTCCGCGACCGCCACCAGGACGCGCAGTTCCCGGGGGGCGAGATCGGAGTCGGTCGTGCGGGCCACGGGGCGCTCACCTCACGGTATGAGAACTGCTCATGGAACGGTGCGTCGCATGAGTCCAACCGGCTGCCCAAGTGGCGCATTCCCGCCCTACGGTCCGGGCATGAACGAGACCGCGCTCACCGTGCACCAGACCGCCCGCCCCCACGGCTTTCCCACCGCCGGGCACTTCACCTTCGTCGAGTCCACGCTTCCGGACCCCGCGGCCGGCGGCGCGCTCGTGGAAAACCTCTACTGGTCCGTCGACCCCTACCACCGCGAAATGATGGACGCCGTGCCCGGCGGCTTCGCGCTCGACGCACCGCTGGAGGGTCGCACCATCGGGCGGGTGATCGCCTCGCGCACGCCTCGGCTGGCCGAGGGCGAGATCGTGTTCCACCGGCAGGGTTGGCGCACGCACGCGGTGGTCACGCCCGAGGAGATCCGGCGGCTGCCCCGCTTCGACGGGGTGCCCCCGACCGCGTACTTGAGCACCCTCGGCGGCACCGGCCTGACCGCCTATGTGGGCCTGACCCGGATCGCTCGGCTCCAGGAGGGCGAGGACCTGTTCGTGTCGGCCGCCGCGGGCGGGGTCGGCACGGCGACCGGGCGGTTCGCCAAACTGCTCGGCGCCGGACGGCTCGTGGGCAGCGCGGGCTCGGCGGCGAAGGCCGCCCACCTCACACGGGAGGTGGGCTACGACGCCGTCTTCGACTACCACGACGGGCCCGCCGCCGACCTGCTCGGCAAGGCCGCGCCGGACGGCATCGACGTGTTCGTCGACAACGTCGGCGGCGAGCAGTTGGCCGCGGCGGTGGGAGCGCTGCGCGAGTTCGGGCGCATCGTCCGCGTCGGCACGATCAGCCAGTACAACACCCCCGACGCGCCGTCGCCGCGCTTCAACTACGCGGACATCGTGGAGAAGAGCCTCCGCATGGAGGGCTTCCTGGTCAGCAACTACCGTGACGTACAAGAGGAGTTGTACGAGTTCGCGGTACCGCATCTGCGGAGCGGCCGGCTCGCTCCGGACGAGACGGTGGTCGACGGTTTCGAGCACATCGTGGACGCGTTCCTGGGAATGCTGCGCGGCGAGAACATCGGCAAGATCATCGTACGGGCGAGCTGATCAGCCCTGGGCCGATTCCTCGCGTACCCACGTCAGATAGGCGTCGCTCCCGTGGGTGATGGGCGTGGCGATGATCTCCGGCGTGTCGTAGTCGTGCGCGCTCAGGATGTACGCCTCCAGGGCCGGGTACCGCTCCACGGTCGTCTTGTAGAGCACCCGCCACTCCTGATCGGTCCGTACCGCGCCCTCCCACCGGTAGACGCTGCTGATCGGCCCGTCGACCTGCGCACAGGCAGCCACCCTGGCCACCACAGCCCCACCGGCAAGCGCGGCGGCCTTCTCAGCGGCATCGGTCGTGGTCAGAACGGCCAGATACTCACCCACGTGTCGATCTCCTTCACACATATACGACTGCGGGGACCGTACCTCTGGACCGCGCACCGCTCCCGGCGCAAGGACTACGAACCCCACTCCCTCATCGACATCCTCACGAACGGGAACACCCGGCCCGACGGCAAGACCGGCTTCGCCTCGAACGCCCAGTACTGATCTCCGAGGAAAGTCGCTGGCGGGCAGGAACGAGAGCACCTGACTGCCGCGATCTGGCGCGTTGCTTGCACGGCTTCACGAGCTTTGACGCCCAAGTGGGACAGGTTGCCACGCACTGGTGATCAAGCCCGTACCTCACCGGGAGCGCCAAAGTGGCGACCCGAAGCGGGATCATCGAGAACGACTACCCTGCTTCTGACCGTGGGCTGCTCGCTGGCCCTCACCACGAGACATGCCGGGTGTCGATCTTGACCACGTTTAGCTCCTCGCCGTGCACAGACGCTTTTGTGGCCTTTTGTGAAGCGATGAAACAAGCAATCTTGATCAAGCGTGTGAGTCGGTCCGACAAGGAATTCCACTTTCAGAATTGGGTGGGAGACCGCCTGATTGAGAGTGGGCTTCAGTATGATTCTGCCGGGCGCAACAGCTACCCGGACTATACGCTCGTGCGCCACCCTGAAGGGTTCGAGGTAAAGGGTCTCAAGTGGCCTGGCCGAGAGGCAGACTACGACAGCAATAGTCGAGTTCCCACCGGCGAACACAATGGGCGCACTGTCTATTATGTCTTCGGGCGTTATCCTGCGGTCACTGACGAACCTGAATATCCGGTCGTTGACCTAGTCGTATGTCATGGCGATTTCCTGAATGCGGATCATTCGTACATCCACAAGAATAAGAGCTTCCGTGGATTTGGCTCCTACGGAGACCTCCTCGTTCGGGATCGCAAGATGTACGTTGCGCCTACGCCGTTCGCCTTGGCCAGCGGAACCACTGGGCAGGCGACACTGGTAGTCCCCGCCGGACTGCAGCTGAGTGATGATCGTCTCGAACAGGTTGGCGAACTTCTACGAGTCGAGGCCGATCGTGTGGTTGTCAGCTACTCCTTTGATCTACGGACAAATGAACTTAAGCCAGAGTTTGCACCCAACCCCTCGGCGGGCAGGGAGCATCGATTCGCGGCCTTCCGGCTCAAGGGGATGGGTAGCGGCACTGTCAAGATGAATGACATCAGGAAGATCAGCCAACAAATCGTGATCGGCGACGAAGAATGACGCTTTTTGATATCGAACTTCGAGCCGATCCGGGAGTTGGCGACGTTCGCACCGGAATCCCGAAAATCACGGCGCTTGAAGCGGACTTCCCCGCGTCTGTCCTGAGTCGCATCGGGGAACACGAATCATGGCGTAAAGAGGTTCATCGACCAGCCACGAGCACACACAAGTGGTGGGCCAAGCGTCTGGGCAGCATCTTCCGTGGAATCTTGACCTCGGCGGTTTCCGAGGACTATTCATCCGCGCTCGCCGCCTATGAGTCGGCGACGAGGCTCGATGGGCTGACGGTTTTCGATCCGTTCTCAGGATCGGGGACAACTGTGGTTGAGGCGGCGAAGCTGGGAGCCCGTGCCGTTGGGTGGGACATCAACCCCGTCGCAACACTTGTGCAGCGCCAGGCGGTCCAGCGTTGGGATATGGCAGAGCTGGAGCGAGCCTATAAGTTGATCGAGGAGCGCTGTCGACTTGAGATTGACCGAGTGCATAGAACGGCCCTGGGCGAGAGCGTACTGTATTACTTCTGGGTGAATATTGTCGCCTGCCCGGAATGTGGTGTTGACACTCGTCTGTTCTCAAGTCATGTGTTCTCTCAGAACGCCTACCCGAAGCGTGTGCCGGCGGCTCAAATTGTGTGCCCGACTTGCCTCGATGTTGTCCCTGGTAGGTATGATTTTGACGTCCTGACATGTAGTAATGGGCATAGAGTTGAGCGGGAAGGCGCCGTTACGCGGAACCTTATGACCTGCCCAAGGGGACACACTTCAAAGGTCTTGGACGCGCTTGCGGGTAATGCGCCACGTTCTGAAATGTACGCCAAGATCGTGCTGGGTGCTGACGGTAAGAAGAGATATGAACCCATCGTAGATCATGATCAGGCGCTCTATTTGGAGTGCTCCGATCTCTTGGCGCAGCAGTCTTCGGAGGTCGTTCTTCCTGGCGGCGGTCTGGAAGATGGGCAAAACACGAGACAAGCTATCCGGTGGGGATTCACCAAGTGGCGACAGTTCTTCAACGATCGCCAGTTGTATTCGCTGGGATTGCTCGGGGCGGCGATTCGCGATCTCGATGCCGGAGCAGCAGAAAGGGAAGCGCTAGCAACGCTTTTCTCTGGAACCCTTGAATTCAACAATATGTTCTGCTCGTTCAAGGGCGAGGGGACTGGTGCCGTACGCCACATGTTCAGTCATCATATTCTGAAGCCCGAGCGAACGCCTCTCGAAGCCCACCCGTGGGGCACGCCGGCATCCTCGGGGTCTTTCTCGACTCTTTTCAAGAGTCGATTGGTTCGTGCGCATGCCTACAAAAAATCTCCCACTGACCAGGTCGTCCTGGATGACAAAGTGAACCGTGTTTCCGGGCTGTCGTTGACCACAGAGGCAACCCTGGCTGATTCATGGCCTGCGGGAGGGATGAAGCGTGGCCTCGTCTATCTGCGGACCGGTGACTCCTCACGCACCGATCTACCTGATGAGTCAGTCGACTTGGTGGTAACTGACCCTCCGTATATGGATAATGTTCATTATTCGGAGTTGGCAGACTTCTTTCATGCTTGGCTGCGAGAGATCGTTCCCTTTTCTGGCTACCCTGACAGTGTGACGACGCGCAACCTGGGCGAGGTACAGAGTGTCACGCCGGAGGGATTTGGGCGAGCGATTTTTAGGGTTTGGTCAGAATGCGCTCGCGTTCTGAAGCCTGAAGGGATTTTGGCCTTTACGTTTCATCAGGCCAGAATTTCTGGCTGGGTATCACTGGTGGAGGCGCTTGCCGAGGCTGGTCTCGTTGTGACCGCAGTGCAGCCGGTGAAGGGCGAAATGGCCACCAGTATTACCAAAAACGGCTCCGAGCCGTCGAACCTCGACTCGATCGTCGTCTGCCGCAAGCGTGAGAGCGGACTTGGTTTGAAGGATCCCCGTATCGCTGCTGAAATTGGCGAACGGCAACTTTCCGTCTTGAAGGCTGACGGAGTAATCGTTGGGAAGGGGGACATTCGTTCCGTGATTCGGGGCTACGTATTGGCCACTTATGCGAGTGATCCGTCAAATACAGATATCGCTTCTCTCGCTTCCTTGGCCGACGAATTGGCCGACGAGCAGGTTGCTCGGCTATCTGCCGAACCTGACGGCGAGTAGCCCGGTGCACCGCAGAGTGTCCAGGGGCGAAACCGGCGATGACGCGACCTCCCGGGCAGAGCGGGTTCCTCTCCCGTCGTCCACCGGCGAGCTGCCGGCGATGCCCGAACCGTGGCGGCCCACCGAACGGTTCCACCGGCCCTGAGGACACAGGGGACTGCCACCCACCGACCCCCACCCGGTTCGTGACACCGGACGCCAGACCCGCGGGGCGCCCCGCACGGACCAGTCGCGCCGCATGCGTCCCGTCGGGTGAATCACCGGCCAGGTGTCCGTGCTCGCCGTAGGCGTCGGGTGGTCCGGAAACCGAGACCCCGGGGGCTACGACTTGCGGTGGCCTATCAGGCGGGGCTTTGGTTCCAGGCCGTCCAGGCCGTGCCAGGCCAGGTTCACCAGATGGGCCGCCACCTCGGCCTTCTTCGGCTTGCGGACGTCCAGCCACCACTGGCCCGTCAGCGCGACCATCCCGACCAGCGCCTGCGCGTACAGCGGCGCCAGCTTCGAATCGAAGCCCCGGCTCTTGAATTCCCGGCCGAGGATGTCCTCGACCTGCGTTGCGATGTCCGAGATCAACGAGGCGAAAGAGCCCGTGGACTGGGCCACGGGCGAGTCACGGACGAGGATGCGGAACCCGTCCGTGTATTCCTCGATGTAGTCCAGGAGGGCGAAGGCGGCCTGTTCGCACAGTTCCCGCGGGTGCCCCGCGGTCAGCGAACCCGTCACCATGTCGAGCAGCCGCCGCATCTCCCGGTCCACCACGACCGCGTACAGACCCTCCTTGCCGCCGAAGTGCTCGTACACGACCGGCTTGGACACCCCCGCCTTCGCGGCGATCTCCTCCACCGACGTGCCCTCGAAACCCTTCGCCGCGAACAGCGTGCGACCGATCTCCAGCAACTGCTGGCGGCGCTCCGCACCGGTCATCCGGGTGCGGCGCGCACGCCGCGGCTTCTCATTGCTCGGGGTGCTGGAGTCGGTCGCCACACCGTCCATCATGCCGCGTCGGCGGACACGCTCTTGCGGCGGGAGTCGATACGGGACTGCGAGGGCCAGCGCACATCCGTCGCCCAGCCGAGCTGCTCGCACCAGCGGATGATCCGCGCCGACGAGTCGATCTGCCCGCGCATCACCCCGTGCCGCGCCGACGTCGGGTCCGCGTGGTGCAGGTTGTGCCAGGACTCACCGCAGGACAGCACCGCGAGCCACCACACGTTGCCCGAGCGGTCCCGGGACTTGAAGGGCCGCTTGCCCACCGCGTGACAGATCGAGTTGATCGACCAGGTGACGTGGTGCAGGAGGCCGACGCGGACCAGTGAGCCCCAGAAGAAACCGGTGAACGCGCCCCACCACGACATCGTCGCCAGACCGCCGATCAGCGGCGGCAGCGCCAGCGAGACCACCGTCCACAGCAAGAACTGGCGGGACACCGCGCGGATCGCCGGGTCCTTGATCAGATCCGGCGCGTACTTCTCCTGCGAGGTCTGCTCCTCGTCGAACAGCCATCCGATGTGCGCCCACCACAGGCCCCTCATCAGGGCCGGCAGGGTCTCACCGAACCGCCACGGCGAATGCGGGTCACCCTCCGCGTCGGAGAACTTGTGGTGCTTACGGTGGTCCGCCACCCAGCGCACCAGCGGCCCCTCCACCGCCATCGACCCGGCGACGGCCAGCGCGATCCGCAGCGGTCGCTTCGCCTTGAACGAACCATGGGTGAAATACCGGTGGAAACCGATCGTGATGCCGTGGCAGCCGAGGTAGTAGAAGAAGACGAGCAGGCCGATGTCCAGCCAGCTCACCCCCCAGCCCCACACCAGGGGAACCGTGGCGATCAGGGCGAGAAAGGGGACGGTGATGAACAGCAGCAGCGCGATCTGCTCGATCGACCGCTTCCGCTCACCTCCCAGCGTGGCGGAGGGAACCGGCGTATCGGTCGCCTCGGAGGCGTCATCGATCACTTCGGGGCTGGTGGACATGCGGCGTCCCTGTCGGGTCGAGGGGGTGAGGCGGAAGCACGCGGTCACGGCTCCCTACGGTTCCGTAACCTACGGCATCGTAAGTATGGCAGCGGACCACGCGGCGGCAAGAGGCCCAGGAACCGCGCGTCCCGCCCGCCGCCCGGCCACCTATCCTTGAACACGGTCGGACAGCGTGGTCCGCTCTGTTACTTCCCGGGTCCGCGGGACGTCAGTCACGTCACCACCCGCCAGGAACCGGAATTCATCTCCCGGACGTGCTTCAACACTGCAAGGAGCCGCACCTGTGAGCAGTGCCGACGACCCGACCACGACGACCAGCCCCGAACTCCGCGCCGACATCCGCCGACTGGGTGACCTGCTGGGCGAGACCCTCGTACGCCAGGAGGGCCCCGAACTGCTTGAACTCGTCGAAAAGGTGCGCCGACTGACCCGCGAGGACGGCGAGGCCGCCGCCGAGCTGCTCGGCGGCACCGAACTGGAGACCGCCGCGAAGCTCGTCCGCGCGTTCTCCACCTACTTCCATCTGGCGAACGTCACCGAGCAGGTCCACCGAGGCCGGGAACTGCGCGCCCGTCGCGCCGCCGAGGGCGGACTCCTCGCCCGTACCGCCGACCGCCTCAAGGACGCCGACCCCGAGCACCTGCGTGACACCGTCCGGCACCTCAATGTGCGTCCGGTCTTCACCGCGCACCCCACCGAGGCCGCCCGCCGCTCCGTCCTCACCAAGCTCCGCCGGATCGCCGCCCTCCTGGAGACCCCGGTCATCGAGGCCGACCGGCGGCGCTACGACACCCGCCTCGCCGAGAACATCGACCTCGTCTGGCAGACCGACGAACTCCGCGTCGTGCGCCCCGAACCCGCCGACGAGGCCCGCAACGCCATCTACTACCTGGACGAGCTGCACGCCGGCGCGGTCGGCGACGTCCTCGAAGACCTCACCGCCGAACTGGAACGCGTCGGCGTCAAGGTCCCCGACGACACCCGCCCCCTCACCTTCGGCACCTGGATCGGCGGCGACCGCGACGGCAACCCCAACGTCACCCCGCAGGTCACCTGGGACGTCCTGATCCTCCAGCACGAACACGGCATCAACGACGCCCTCGACCTCGTCGACGAACTCCGCGGCTTCCTCTCCAACTCCATCCGTTACACCGGCGCCACCGAGGACCTCCTCACCTCCCTCCAGGCCGACCTCGAACGCCTCCCGGAGATCAGCCCCCGCTACAAGCGCCTCAACGCCGAAGAGCCCTACCGGCTCAAGGCCACCTGCATCCGCCAGAAGCTCGTCAACACCAAGAGCCGCCTCGCCCAGGGCATCCCGCACGAGAACGGCCGCGACTACCTCGGCACCAGCGAACTCCTGCGCGACCTCACCCTCATCCAGACCTCGCTCAGGCAGCACCGGGGCGCCCTGTTCGCCGACGGCCGGATGAACCGCACCATCCGCACCCTCGCCGCCTTCGGCCTCCAGCTCGCCACCATGGACGTACGCGAACACGCCGACGCCCACCACCACGCCCTCGGCCAGCTCTTCGACCGACTCGGTGAGGAGTCCTGGCGGTACGCGGACATGCCGCGCGAGTACCGCACCAAGCTCCTCGCCAAGGAACTCCGCTCCCGCCGCCCCCTCGCCCCCACCCCCGCGCCCCTCGACGCCGCAGGCGAGAAGACCCTCGGCGTCTTCCACACCGTGGGCCGCGCCCTGAAGGTGTTCGGGCCCGAGGTCATCGAGTCGTACATCATCTCCATGTGCCAGGGCGCCGACGACGTGTTCGCCGCCGCCGTCCTCGCCCGCGAGGCCGGACTCCTCGATCTGCACGCCGGCTGGGCGAAGATCGGCATCGTCCCCCTCCTGGAGACCACCGACGAACTCCGCGCCGCCGACGTCATCCTCGACGGCATGCTCGCCGACCCCTCCTACCGACGCCTCGTCGCCCTGCGCGGCGACGTCCAGGAGGTCATGCTCGGCTACTCCGACTCCTCCAAGTTCGGCGGCATCACCACCAGCCAGTGGGAGATCCACCGCGCCCAGCGCCGCCTGCGCGACGTCGCCCACCGCTACGGCGTACGGCTGCGCCTCTTCCACGGCCGAGGCGGCACCGTCGGCCGCGGCGGCGGCCCCTCGCACGACGCGATCCTCGCCCAGCCCTGGGGAACCCTCGAAGGCGAGATCAAGGTCACCGAACAGGGCGAGGTCATCTCCGACAAGTACCTCGTGCCCGCACTCGCCCGCGAGAACCTCGAACTGACCGTCGCCGCGACCCTCCAGGCATCGGCGCTGCACACCGCGCCCCGCCAGTCCGGTGAGGCACTCGCCCGCTGGGACGCCGCCATGGACGTCGTCTCCGACGCCGCCCATTCCGCGTACCGCCGCCTGGTCGAAGACCCCGACCTGCCCGCCTACTTCTTCGCCTCGACCCCCGTCGACCAGCTCGCCGACCTCCACCTCGGCTCCCGTCCGTCCCGCCGCCCCGACTCCGGCGCCGGACTCGACGGCCTGCGCGCCATCCCCTGGGTGTTCGGCTGGACCCAGTCCCGGCAGATCGTCCCCGGCTGGTTCGGCGTCGGCTCCGGCCTCAAGGCACTACGCGAAAACGGCCTCGACACGGTGCTCGACGAGATGCACGAGCACTGGCACTTCTTCCGCAACTTCCTGTCCAACGTCGAGATGACCCTCGCCAAGACCGACCTGCGGATCGCCCGGCACTACGTCGACACCCTCGTCCCCGACGAGCTGAAGCACGTCTTCGCCACCATCGAGGCCGAACACGCCCTCACCGTCCGCGAGGTCCTGCGCATCACCGGCGGCGAACAACTCCTGGACACCCACCCGGTCCTCCAGCAGACCTTCGCCATCCGCGACGCCTACCTCGACCCGATCTCCTACCTCCAGGTCGCCCTGCTCGCCCGCCAGCGCGCCGCCACCGCACGCGGCGACGAGCCCGACCCGACGCTCTCCCGCGCCCTGCTCCTCACCGTCAACGGCGTCGCGGCCGGCCTGCGCAACACCGGCTGACCACCCGGCCGCCCCGCGAGGACGGTCAGATCGTGGCGACGGCCGCCGCCAGGAGCACCCCTCCGGCGGCGGCCGTCACCCACGCCGTACGCGGCATCCGCAGACCCCCCGCCACCACCACGGCGGCGAGCAGCAGCCCACCGCCCAGCGGCGCCCACGCCCGCAGCAGCCCGGTCGGACCCGTCCGCACCACCTGGTCCGAATCCGGCTTCACCGTCACCGCGATCCGGTCGCCCTTATGCGCCCCCACCGACTGGTCGAGCACCACCCGCTCCCGCGCCGACGACCCCGCAGAGCCCGGCGCGTACGACCCCGTACACGCGTCGGCATCACACCGCGCCACCGTCATCGTGCCGCGCTCCCGGCCCTTCGTGAGCATCACATGCTGCGCCGTACCCCACGACGCCCACACCCCCGCGATCAGCAGCAGCACCGCGACCGACCCCATCACCACCCGCTGCCCCAGCAGCAACAAAGGGTGACCGGTGTGACGTGTGCGCCCTGCGTGACTGGTGGCCGACATGGCGGCGATCCTTGGCCATGACATGCCACCTGGTCAACCGCAGCCGATGAGATGTCAGGAGTTGTACGAACTCCAGTGGTACGGGCTTCAGTTGTACGGACTCCAGTTGTACGGGTTCTCCGGGTCAGGAGTTGTACGCGCTCTGCGCCCGCTCCAACCCCTCCGACACCAGACACTCCACCGCGTCCGCCGCCCGGTCCACGAAGTAGTCCAACTCCTTGCGCTCCGCCGACCCGAAATCCTTCAGTACGAAGTCCGCCACCTGCATCCGCCCCGGCGGACGCCCGATACCGAACCGCACCCGGTGATAGTCGGCGCCCATCGCCTTCGTCATCGACTTCAGACCGTTGTGCCCGTTGTCGCCGCCGCCCAGCTTCAGACGCAACGTGCCGTAGTCGATGTCCAACTCGTCGTGCACCGCCACGATCCGCTCCACCGGCACCTTGTAGAAATCCCGCAGCGCCGTCACCGGACCACCCGACAGATTCATGTACGCCATCGGCTTCGCGAGAACCACCCGCCGGCTCCCCGGACCCGGCGCACCGACCCGCCCCTCGACGACCTGCGCCTGCCCCTTCGTCGCCCGCTTGAACCGGCCGCCCATCCGCTCCGCGAGCAGATCCGCGACCATGAACCCCACATTGTGCCGATTCATCGCATAGCCGGGCCCGGGATTGCCCAGCCCCACCACCAGCCACGGACCGTTCACACCCGTCGCACCTGCCGCACCCGTCGTCATCCGGAAAAGTCTCCTCAGAACACGGCAGCCGCCGCCCCCGAAGGAGCGGCGGCGACCAACAGCACCGTCAGAAACGGAAAGGAATACCGAACGGAGGATCAGACCTCGGCGGTCTCGGCACCCTCGCCCGCACCCTCCTCGGGCGCCTCCTCCGCCTGCGCGGCCAGCACCTGCAGAACGACCGTGTCGTCCTCGACGGCCAGCTTCGTCCCGGACGGCAGCGCGATGTCCTTCGCGAGGATGGACGCACCGGCCTCCAGACCCTCGACCGACACCGTCAGCTGCTGCGGGATGTGCGTCGCCTCGGCCTCGACCGGCAGCGAGTTCAGCACGTACTCCAGCAGATTCCCACCCGGGGCCAGCTCACCCTCGGCGACCACCGGGATGTCCACGCCGACCGTCTCGCCGCGCTTCACCAGCAGCAGGTCCACATGCTCCAGGCTGCCCCTCAGCGCGTCACGCTGTACGGCCTTCGGGATCGCCAGCTCGGTCTTGCCCTCGATGTCCAGCGACAGCAGCACATTCGACGTACGCAGCGCCAAGTGCAGTTCGTGACCCGGCAGCGTGATGTGCACGGGGTCTGTGCCGTGACCGTACAGAACCGCCGGAACCTTGCTCTCACGGCGGATACGACGTGCCGCACCCTTACCGAACTCGGTACGGGTCTCGACGGCGAGCTTCACCTCGGACATAAGCACTCCTCGTAACAGAGAAAACGGACGATGGTCGGTCACCCGGCCAAACGACTGGCCTGCTACGAAGAGCGCGTCGATAACGGAGCGCCACACACAGAAGTGCGGCCTCCCTCGCCGAGCAACTTCACCAGCCTACTCGGCGGACAGGCCGCACTCCAAAAGGATCACTCACCGACCACCAGGGCGGCCGGCCACGCTGTACGCAGCGCTCCTACTGCTCGTCGAAGAGGCTCGTCACCGAACCGTCCTCGAACACCTCACGCACCGCGCTCGCGATCATCGGCGCGATCGACAGCACCGTGATCTTGTCCAGCTCCAGCTCGTGCGGCGTCGGCAGCGTGTCCGTGAACACGAACTCGCTCACCTTGGAGTTCTTCAGCCGGTCCGCCGCCGGACCCGACAGCACACCGTGCGTCGCCGTCACGATGACGTCCTCCGCGCCATGCGCGAACAACGCGTCCGCGGCGGCGCAGATCGTGCCACCCGTGTCGATCATGTCGTCGACCAGGACACACACCCGGCCCTTCACATCACCGACGACCTCATGGACCGTGACCTGGTTCGCGACATCCTTGTCGCGGCGCTTGTGCACGATCGCCAGAGGCGCGCCCAGTCGGTCGCACCACCGGTCCGCCACCCGCACCCGGCCCGCGTCCGGCGACACCACCGTCAGCTTCGACCGGTCCACCTTCGCGCCCACGTAGTCCGCCAGGATCGGCAGCGCGAACAGATGATCCACCGGACCGTCGAAGAAGCCCTGGATCTGATCCGTGTGCAGATCGACGGTCAGGATCCGGTGCGCCCCCGCCGTCTTCATCAGATCCGCGATCAGCCGCGCTGAGATCGGCTCACGCCCACGGTGCTTCTTGTCCTGCCGCGCGTACCCGTAGAACGGCACGATCACGGTGATGCTCCGCGCCGACGCCCGCTTCAGCGCGTCGATCATGATCAACTGCTCCATGATCCACTTATTGATCGGCGCCGTGTGGCTCTGAATCAGAAAACAGTCCGCACCCCGAGCCGACTCCTGATACCGCACATAGATCTCACCGTTGGCGAAATCAAACGCCTTCGTCGGAACGATCCCCACACCCAGCTGGTGCGCGACCTCCTCCGCCAACTCGGGGTGAGCGCGGCCGGAAAAGAGCATCAACTTCTTCTCGCCGGTCGTCTTGATCCCGGTCACAGCAAGTCTCCTCGACATGAATCTCGCCGCTGCACCCGCCCGCGTCCCGCACCGACGAGCCAGCCGAATTGTCTGCCCCCAACCAGCGGAAGGAGCGCTCTATCACCGTACGCCGACTCCGGCGCACCCAAATCCGGTCAGCTTTCGCCCGCCGACTCCCGCGACGCCACCTCGGCCGCCTTCGCCGCCGCGCTCCCCGGACGCTTCCGAGCCACCCAGCCCTCGATATTCCGCTGCTGACCACGGGCCACGGCCAGCGAACCCGGCGGCACATCCTTCGTGATCACCGACCCCGCAGCCGTGTAAGCACCGTCCCCAATAGTGACCGGTGCCACAAACATGTTGTCCGAACCGGTCCGGCAGTGCGACCCCACGGTGGTGTGATGCTTGTCCTGACCGTCGTAATTCACAAACACACTTGCCGCACCGATATTCGAGTACTCACCAATCGTCGCATCCCCCACATACGACAGATGCGGCACCTTCGTACCCTCACCGATCACGGCGTTCTTCATCTCCACATACGTCCCGGCCTTCGCCCTCGCACCCAGCCGCGTCCCCGGCCGCAGATACGCGAACGGACCCACACTCGCCCCCGCACCCACCACCGCCGAATCCGCCACCGTGTTGTCCACCCGCGCACCCGCCCCCACCGATGTGTCCCGCAGCCGCGTGTGCGGACCCACCTCGGCACCCTCACCGAGATGCGTCGCACCCTCCAACTGCGTCCCCGGATGCACGACCGCGTCCCGCTCGAACGTCACCGTCACATCCACCCACGTCGACGCCGGATCGATCACCGTCACACCGTCCAGCATCGCCCGCTCCACCAGCCGGTCATTGAGGATCCGCCGCGCCTCGGAGAGCTGCACCCGGTTGTTGATCCCCGCGATCTCCCGGTGGTCCACGGCCACCGACGCACCCACCCGGTGCCCCGCCTCCCGCAGAATCCCCAGCACATCCGTCAGGTACTCCTCACCCTGACTGTTGTCCGTACGCACCTTCCCCAGCGCGTCCGCGAGCAACTGCCCGTCGAACGCGAAAACCCCGGAATTGATCTCCCGGACCGCCCGCACCGACTCACTCGCGTCCTTGTGCTCCACGATCGCCGTCACCGCGCCCACCGCGTCCCGCACGATCCGGCCGTACCCCGTCGCGTCCGGCACCTCCGCCGTCAGCACCGTCACGGCGTTACCGTCCTGGGCGTGCGTGGCCGCCAGCGCCCGCAGCGTCTCGCCGCGCAGCAGCGGCGTGTCCCCACAGACCACGATCACCGTGCCGTCCACGGCGCCGCCCAACTCCTCCAGGCCCATCCGGACCGCGTGCCCCGTCCCGTTCTGCTCGTGCTGCACAGCCGTACGGGTCGCCGGGTCGACGGCGGCGAGATGCTCGGTCACCTGCTCACGGGCGTGCCCCACGACCACGACCAACTGCTGGGGGTCCAACTCCCGCGAGGCGGCGAGCACATGCCCCACGAGGGACCGCCCGCAGATCGCGTGCAGGACTTTGGGTGTGGCCGACTTCATACGGGTGCCCTCACCCGCTGCGAGAACGACGACGGCGGCCGGGCGAATGGCGCTCACGGGTTTGCCCTCCGGCTTTCGGTACTTCGGGTGACGGACATCCGCAGGATACCGGGGCGTACCGGGCCGGAAACGGGGACGGGCCCCGACCTCAGGGTCAGGACCCGAACGCATGCAGCTCCCCCGCCAGGACTTGAACCCGGACTTAAGGCACCAAAAGCCTCAGTGCTGCCAATTACACCACGGGGGACTATAAATACGACCTAATTGGACATACCGGTCAGGCCGTCATGCTGCACCAGACACTATGCCGCACCACCAGCCTTCGATGCGACGGTATAGGTCAGCGCCCTGTCGGCGCCTCGCAGGATACGGACCTGGCAGGTCCTGTACCCACAACGAGATCGAACGCTTCGAGCGGCCCGGTTCGGCCTGTATCCGGTCGTACGTCCAGCCCTGGGCGCGTAATGCGCGGGTGCGGGGATCTGTTGCGGTGGGTGATGTCGCATTCACTGGAAACTCGCCAGAAAAGCGGCGGGTGGCGCCCGTACGCTGGGGGGCATGACCAGGACGGGGGAAGACCACTCGGCGGCCTTGACCGGGCCGTGGTGGTGGGCGCGGCGGAGAAGCGTCGTGCTGGACGTGGGGCTGGCGGTCGCGTCGGCGGCGGAGTGCGGCGCGGAGGGCATCGCCTTCGCGGGGGACGCGGGGCTGCCGGTGCCGGTGGGGCTGTTGTTCGGCCTGCTCGCGGGTTCGGTGCTGCTGCTGAGGCGGCGCTGGCCGATCGCGGTGGTGCTGGTGTCGATCGCGGTGACCCCGGCCCAGATGGGTTTCCTGATGGGCGTGGTGGGGCTGTACACGCTCGCGGCGTCGGAGTTGCCCCGGCGGATCATCGGGGCGCTGTCGGGGATGTCGCTGGCGGGTTCGCTGATCGTGACGTTCGTGCGGGCCCGGCAGGACATGGCGAGCGGCAGTCTGACGGTCGGCGAGTGGTTTGTGCCGTTCCTGTCGATCACGACGGCGCTGGGGATGACGGCGCCGCCGGTGCTGCTGGGGCTGTATGTCGGGGCGCGGCGGCGGTTGATGGAGAGTTTGCGGGAGCGTGCGGATTCGTTGGAGCGGGAGTTGCAGTTGCTCGCGGAGCGCGCGGAGGAGCGGGCGGAGTGGGCGCGGGGTGAGGAGCGGACCCGTATCGCGCGGGAGATGCACGATGTGGTGGCGCACCGGGTGAGTCTGATGGTGGTGCACGCGGCGGCGTTGCAGGCGGTGGCGCGGAAGGATCCGGAGAAGGCGGTGAAGAACGCGGCGCTGGTGGGGGACATGGGCCGGCAGGCGTTGACGGAGTTGCGGGAGATGCTCGGGGTGCTGCGGGCGGGGGAGAGCCTGTCGGTGCCGGACGCGCGGTCGGCGCCGGTGCCGCTGGCGGCGGTGGGGTTCGCGGCGGCTGCTGCGGCCTCGCGCGCGGTGGACGGGCCCGGGGAGGGCGGCGGGCATGGTTCCGGTGCGGGGATTGAGGGGCCGTCGCTCGCGGATCTGGACGAGTTGCTGGGGCAGTCGCGGGTGGCGGGGATGGCTGTGGTGCTGTCGGTGGAGGGTGAGTTGCGGGCGTATGCGGCGGAGGTGGAGCAGACGGCGTTCCGCGTGGTGCAGGAGGCGTTGACCAATGTCCACAAGCATGCGGCGGGCGCCAAGACGTATGTGCGGGTCGCCCACCGGTTGTCGGAGATAGCGATGCAGGTGGAGAACGAGCCGCCGCCGGAGGGTGATCCCGAGCGGGCCCGGTTGCCGAGTGGGGGCAACGGTCTGGTGGGGATGAAGGAGCGGGTGAGCGCGCTGGGCGGGGCTTTTGTGTCGGGGCCGACGGATGCGGGGGGGTTCCGGGTGTCGGCGGTCATTCCGACGTGACCGGTCTTCCGACGTGACCGGTATGGCGACGTGACTGGTCTTCCGGCGTAGCGCCCTCGCCCTGCGGGGTGTCAGCCCGCTGTCGTGAGGCGGGTCGGGCGGGCGCCGGTGAGCAGGGTGCGCAGGGCGGTGTCGATGTCGGGGCCGAGGTACCAGTCGCCGGTGTGGTCGAGTCCGTAGACGCGGCCTTCGGTGTCGATGGCGAGGAGTGCCTGGTGGTCGCCGGGTGCGGGGGAGCCGGTGGAGATCTCTTCGCCGAGTGGGCAGACCTCGGTGCCGAGCGCGCGGCCGAGGTCGGCGAGGGTGCGGGCCATGTGGAGGCCGCGCAACGGGTCGAGGCGCAGCGGCGTGGGCGCGATGGGGCGGCCGGGTCCGGGCGGTAGGGGTGTCGGTGTGATGTGGAGGCCGCCGAATTCGGCCCAGGCTTCGACGGCGGCGGGGAAGACGGCGTGCAGGTGTCCGCCGGGGGTGGTGTGGGCGCGGAGGGTGTCGGCCCAGTATTCGGCCTGTTTGATGTCCCAGCGTCCGGGCTGCCAGCCGGCGGTGCGCAGGGCGGTGTCGACGGGGGCGGCGAAGCGGGTACTGGCGGTGTGGTCGCCGTGCGTCGACTGCCGGTCGGTGTACGGGTGTTCGTGGTCGGGGTGCATCGGCTCTCGTTCTGTCGTCGTCCTCGGGGGCTGCCTCGCGCGGGGCGGGCGGGGGCGAGGGGGGTTCAGCCCTCGGGTGCCGGGGCGACGACGCGTACGCCGAAGTGGGCCGTGAGCGCGGTGCAGGCGCGGCAGGGGTGTGCGAAGGCGCCGTGCAGGGGGTCGCCGTCCTCGCGGATGCGGCGGGTGGTGAGTTTGGCTTGTTTGAGTGCCTTGCGGGCTTCGCCGTTGGTCATGGGTTTTCGGCGGGCGCGTTTGGAGCGTTCGGCGTCGGCGGTGGTGAGGTGCCGGGATATCAGGACGGCCTCGGCGCAGCGTCCGGTGAAGCGGTCGCGCCGGTCGCCGGTGAGGGTGTCGAGGAAATCCTGTACGAGTGGGTGGAGGGCGGGGGCCTGGTCGGCGCGGACCGCGGTGCCGGTGAGGGTGGTGCCGCGTACGGAGAGGGCGGCGGCGACGCTGGGCAGGATGCCGTCGCGGCGATGGGTGAGGACGGGTGCGTGGGCGGCGTCGGTGCCGCTCCAGCCGACCCGGGGGTCACCCGGTGTGCCTGTCTGTGCCGTGGTCATGAGTGGTGGTTCCCTCCCCGCCGGCGGGCGTTGGCCGGTGTGGGGGCCGCCCCCGGGCGTGGGGACAGCCTGCCAAATGGGGCGGGTGGTGCGGAAGCGGGGGGACGTCGACACGCGGGGTCTTCGGCGCACGGTCACGGCGGGGTGACCGCTGGTCACGGAAGTGGAGGCCCGGTGACCGGCGGTGCCGTACCGCTTAGGCTGTGGCCTGTCCGTAGCTTCGGGTGTCCGTCCACGGCTTCGGGTGCAGTCGGTCGCCGAGCAGATCCATTCGAGAGTGCCGCAGGGGGCAACCGCCATGACGACAGGTCGGCTCGGGCAGCGAGCCGTGCCGCCGAACGCGGCCTACGCCGGTCAGGTCGTGCATTTCCCGGATCCGGTGCGGGCCGCCCGGCATCCGCGAGGGGTGCGGATCGACGAGCGTGGCTATCCGGAGTTCTCGTCGTACGCGCGCGCGGCGGCGGAGATCGCGGAGCCGCCGGAGGGTTTCGGCGTCGACGAGTTGCGGCTGACGGACTATGTGTCGGCGAACGCGGCGATGGCGGCGGCGGGGCACTCGCTGTGGGACACGATCCCCTCGGTGTCGACGCCGCACGGCTGGACGTGGCACCACGCACCGGGCACGCGGCGCCTTGAGTTGGTGCCCGTCGAGGTGAAGGCGCTGCTGCGGCATCACGGTGGTCTGGCGACGGCCGCGGTCGACCAGGACAAGCGCGGGACGCGTCCCTTGCAGGAGACGCGCCCGGCGCACTTCGGGCTGCCGAGGTCGTCGGTCGCGGTGACCGAGCAGCAAGTCCTGGGTGTGGAGGAGGACTTGGGGTACCGCCTGCCGGGCGCGTACCGGTCCTTCCTGAAGGCGGCGGGCGGGTGCGCCCCGCTGGGTGCCGCGCTGGACGCCGAGTTGGGCCTCCTGGTGGACCAGCCGTTCTTCACGGTGCGGGACGAGGCGGCGGTCAACGACCTGGTGTACGTGAACAAGTGCCTGCGGGACCATCTGACCAAGGACTATCTCGGCGTCGGGTTTGTGCAGGGCGGTCTGCTCGCGGTCAAGGTGCGGGGGGATCGGGCCGGTTCGGTGTGGTTCTGCGCGTATGACGACGCGCGGGATCAGGACGGCTGGTCGGTCGCCGAGCGGGTGGGTCTGCTGTTGCCGTGCGGGGAGGACTTCGACGCGTTCCTGGCGCGGCTCGCGGGTAATCCGCCGGAGTTGGAGACCGTGGCCAATCTGATGGTGGACGGCGGTTTCGCGCGGTCCGTGCCGGTGGACACCGCGACGGGGGAGTGAGTGGCTGATGGTGACCTTCGCACAGGCGCAGGAGCGCGCCGAGGAGTGGATCAACGGGGATGTGCCCGGGTATCAGCATCGTGAGGTGCGGGTACGGGAGTTCGAGCTGGGGTTCGTGGTCTGGGCGGAGGACCGTGCGGACGGTCCTCGGTCGGACGGCGGGCGGCAGCGGCTGGTGATCGCCCGGGACAGCGGCGAGGCGACGCTGTGGCCGGGCCTGCCGGTGGGTGAGGTGATCCGGCGGTACGAGGAGGAGTACGGGGTCGCGGAGGACGGCCGGGGTCCGGGCGCCGGGGCCGCGCGGCCTCCGGAGCGGATCGATCTGAATCAGACGTCGTTCCTGTTGAGCCCTCCGGAGTGGCTCCAGGAGGCGGCGGACAAGCTGGGGATTCCGGACCGGCGGGGGGAGGCTGCTCCTGCCGGGGGTTCCGGTTCTGTTTCTGTTTCTGGTTCCGTGTCCGGTGCGGGTGCGGGTGCGGGTGCGGGTCCGGGTGCGGCGGACAGTGGGGCGACTCCCTGGCCGGCGGCGGCGTCCGGCGGGCCCGCGCATGAGCCGACCGCGCAGGACGGGATGCGGGCCGGGTCGCCGGGTGCGCCGGCCGGGGCCACCCCGTGGGCCGGGACGGACACGGCGCCCGATCCGGGCGAGGACCGTTCGGTGCCGCTGCCCGCGACGGTGTTCGCGCCGCCGGTGCAGCTCTCGGACGAGGACGACATGCCGCCTCCGACGACGTCGCCGGAGGCGCAGACGGCGCTGATGTCGGGCGGCAGCGGGCTTCCGCCGACGGCGGTGGCGCCGGCGCTGCGGGGTCCGCAGGTACCGGGTGCTCCGCAAGTACCGGGTGCGCCGCAGGTACCAGGGGCTCCGCAGGTACCAAGTGCTGGGCAGGTGCCGGGTGCGCCGCCGCCGGGTGCGTCGGCTTACGGGTATCCGCAGGGTTCCGGTGGGGTGCCCGGTCCTGGTGCGCCGCCGCCGGTTGCTCCGGGCGGTGCCGGGGCGCAGGACATCGCCGAGGCGGCGACGAGCAAGGCTCAGGTGCCGCCCCGGGGTGCGCGCGGGGGCGGCGCGGTGGCTCCGCCGCCGCCGGGTGCGCCGGGGACGCCGGGTGCTCGGCCGGGGGTTCCGCAACCTCCGGGTGCGCCGGGTGTTCCGGGTGCCGGGCAGCCGCCTGCCGGTCCGGGTGCGCATCATGCGGCGACGATGTTGGCCGGTCCGAATCCGGGGGGTCCGGGTGCGCCTCCGCCTCCGCCGGGTGCCCCTGGGGTTCCGGGTGCCCCGGGGGTTCCGGGTGTCCCCGGTGCCGGGCAGCCGCCTGCTGGTCCCGGTGCGCCTCCGGGTGGTGTGCATCATGCGGCGACGATGTTGGCCGGTCCGAATCCGGTCGGTCCGGGTGCGCCTCCGCCTCCGCCGGGTGCGCCGGGCGTTCCGGGTGCCCCGGGGGTTCCGGGTGTCCCCGGTGCCGGGCAGCCGCCTGCCGGTGGTCCGGGTACGCCTCCCGGTGGTGTCCATCACGCGGCGACGATGCTGGCCGGTCCCAATCCGGTCGGTCCAGGTGCGCCCCCGCCTCCTCCCGGCGCCCCCGGCCCGTTGCCGGGTGGTCCCGTACCGGGTGGTCCCGTACCCGGTGGTTCCCTGCCGGGTGGTCCCGTACCGGGTGCCCCCGTCGCGTACGGCTATCCGCAGCCGCCGGTCGGGCAGCCGACCGTCGGACCCGGCTACCAGGCCGTGCTCCGGTACCGGGCGGCGGACGGGTCCGAGCAGCAGCTCATCCGGCGTTCGGCGCCGGGGACCCCGCACCCGGAGTGGCAGATCCTGCACGAGCTGCGCGGCATGAACGTGCCGCCGCAACAGGTCCTTGAGCTGCACACGGAGCTGGAGTCGTGCGAACTGCCGGGCGCGTACTGTGCCCGGATGATCCGGGAGACCTGGCCCCAGGCCCGTATCACGAGCATCGCCCCGTACGGCAGGGACCATGCGTCGCGGCAGCAGGGTATGCGTCAACTGCTCGCGCATCAGGGCGAGTTGCACCAGGTCGCGGACGGTCCCGCGCGGCCCGCTCCGGTGCGGGCGCCGCTGCCGCAGGTGCATCCGGCGCCGCCGCTGCCGCCGGAGGGCGTGGCGCAGGAGCTGGCTGCGGCGTTCGGGCCCGCGGTGTTCCGTTTCGACCAGCGCGCGGTGTCCCGGCAGGGTGTGCCGGAGGCCGTCGCGGTGACGCTGGTGTGGGCGGGTCTGCCGGCCGACTTCGGGCCGTTCTTCTGGGCGCAGGCGCAGCCGGGCCGTCCGGTGCCGACGCTGGCGGAGCTGGCGCAGGAGCGCGGGGTGCAGCCCGCTTCGGACGCGGGCTCGTATCTGGTGATGGGCAGTGACTTCGGGCGTGCGATCTGTGTCCAGTACGGCACGGCGCACATCGTGGCCGTGCCGGTGGAGGCCGGTCCGGGCGGCGCCCCGGTGCCGCCGCAGTTCGTGAACACGGGGCTGCCCGAGTTCGTACGGTGCATGGCGCTGCTCGGGCGGATGTGGCGGCTGCGGTTCGGGCTGAACCAGGAGCAGGCGGGCCGTTGGACCGTCGACTTCCAGGCGCAGTTGGCCGCGCTGGACCCGGCGGCGCTGGCGTCCCCGGAGAGCTGGTGGTCGGTGCTGCTCGAACAGATGTGGGACGGCTTGTTGTAACCCGTCCGTCGCGTGTGCTGAGGCGTCCGGTCCCGGGTGAGGGGCCGGGCGCCTTTCTGCGTCCACCTCCTGGGAAGGAGTGTCACGTTACGGGCACTTGCTCACCATCCGTCAGGATATGCGGACATGCGTCATGGCCCGGTGCCGTGCGCGCGTCCGCCCTGCCGGCTTGGTGCGGCTTCGTGGAGGGAGACAAGGGTGAGCGGTGCATCGTCGGCGCCTCACGACTTCGTGACCGTACGGGGCCGTGGCTACCGTCCCGATCAGGTGGAGTGGTACACCGCCGCGCTGTCCCGGGCGCGGGACGAAGCCTGGGAGCGGGCCGCCCGGCTCACGGTCCTCGCCAACCGGATGGAGACGGAGGCGGAGGGACTGCGCGAGGCGGTGGCGCAACTGGCCCCGCAGACGTACGAGTCGCTGGGGGAGCGCGCGCGGCGGCTGTTCGCGCTGGGCGCGGAGGAGGCGGACGCGGTCGGGACGGCGGGCCGTGACGAGGCGCGGCGGATCGGCGACGCGGCGCGGGACGGGGCGCGCGCGGCGCGCGACGAGGCGGGGGCGTACGCGGACGGGGTGCGGGGCGAGGCCGAGGAGTGGGCGCGGCAGCGGGCGCTCGCGGACCGGGCGGAGGCGGACGGGATCCGGATCGCGGCGCGTTGTGAGGTGAAGGAGCGGCGGGGCGAGGCGATGACGGCGCTGCGCGACGAACGGCGGCGCGCGGCGGGGCTGTTGGCCGAGCAGGAGGCGGAGCACGCCGCGCGGTGGGAGGCGGCGGAGCGGGGGTACGCGGAGCGCGCGGCGGAGGTGGACGCGGCGCACGCGGAGCGGGTGGCGCGGGCGGACGCCGAGGTGGACGAGGCGCGGCGGGAGTTGGTGGCGGCGGAGGGGTCGGCACGGCAGGGGCAGGAGGAGGCGCAGGCGCGGGGCGAGGTGCTGCTGGCCGACGCGCGGGCGACGGCGGAGAGGATCGCTCGGGAGACGGAACGGGTGCTGCGCGAACACGGCGACCTCTGGGACGAACTGCACACCCAGATGACCCAGGTCCGCACCAGCCTCACCACATTGACGAGCGGCACACCGGATTAGTTCCGGCCGGACGTCGCCTGGCTCCCGCTCCCTGTCTCCCCGTCGCCGCTGGTCCCCACCCCGGTCCCTGCCCCCGTTTCCGCCCCGGCGAGCAGCAAGCCCTCGACCGCCTCGTACTCCCTGCGTTGGGTGTCGGCCGTGTGGCGGGAGGAGAGGACGGTGCCGAGCCAGCCGAGGGCGAATCCGGCGGGGATGGTGACCAGTCCTGTGGTGGTGAAGGGGAAGAAGGTGAAGTCTTGGTCGGGGAACGCGGCGAGCGGTGAGCCGGAGACCAGGATGGTGCCGGGCAGCAGGACCAGGACGGCGAGAGTGCCGCCGATGAGGGTGCACAGCAGTCCCGCGCGCGTGTAGCGGCGCCAGAACAGGGTGTAGACGAGCGCGGGTGCCAGAGCCGACGCGCCGATGCAGAACGACAGTGTCACCAGGGGTTGCAGGCTGCGGTGCTGCACGAAGGTGGCGAGGAAGATCGCGACGGCCCCGATCCCGACGGCGCACACGCGCGCGAGTGTCATCTCGCGCCGTCCCGTCATCTCCCGCCGCCCCGAGGGTCGCCGCGCGCGGTGCGCGAACACGTCGTGCGCGAGGGAGTTGGCGCACGCCAGGATCATCCCGGCGACGGAGGCGAGCAGCGTCAGGAAGATCGCCGTGGTCACCGTCGTGAACAACAGGGTCTCCACCGTCGAGACGTCCACCCCGAACACGGCACGGGAGCCCAGGAGGTACGCGGTCTGGCCCTGCGGGTCGGCGCCCAGTACGGCCGAGCGGCCGATCAGCGCGATGGCGCCGAAGCCGATGATCGACATGATCAGGACGAAGCCGGCCACCGAGGACACCGCCCAGGACATCGAGCGGCGCACCTCGCGCGCGTCGCGCGCGGTGTACATCCGCATGGTGACGTGCGGCAGACAGGCGCCGCCCAGGACGACCGTCAGCTCCGAAGTGATCATGTCCAGGCGGGGGTTGGCGCCGCCGGCGAACTGGAGCCCGGAGTGCAGGAAGGCGTCCCCGAGCCCGCTGATCCTCGCGGCGGCGGTGAGCAGCGCTCCCGGGTCCCAGTCGAACCGGTTCAGCATGAGGACGGCGATGACGGTGCCGGACCCGAGGAGCATCACGATCTTCATGATCTGGATGAGCGCGGTGCCCTTCATCCCGCCGATCACCGCATACGTGATCATGAGTGCGCCGAGTCCGACGACGACGCCCGTCTTCAGGCCCTGGCTGTCGAAGCCGAGGACGAACCCCATCAGGTCGCCCGCGCCCGCGAGTTGGACCAGCATCAGCGGCAGCAGGGCGGCGAGGGTGACGGCGCAGGCGGTCATCCGGACCGCACGGCCCGGCATCCGGCGCGCGAGGACGTCGCCCATGGTGAACCGGCCCGCGTTGCGCAGCGGTTCGGCCATCAGGAACATCAGCAGCATCAGCGACAGCGCCGTACTGAGCGCGAGGACGACGCCGTCGTACCCGGCGACCGCGATGACGCCGCTGGTGCCGAGCACGGTCGCCGCGGAGATGTAGTCGCCCGCGATGGCCAGGCCGTTGCGCATCGGCGACAGCGTGCCGTACCCGGTGTAGAACTCGCCGATGCCGTCCCGGTCGGGTCCGGTCATCACACACAGGAGCAGGGTCAGGGTGACCACGGCGGTGAACGCCATCAGGGACATCGCCTGCGCGGAATCGCTGAATCCGTTCATCGGTCGCGTTCCTGTCGTCGTCGCCGCTGCCGCCCGTCGGCCTCGGTGTGACAGCGCAGCCGTTCCGCGAGCGGGTCGACGCGCCGCCGGGCCGTGTACTCGTACAGGGCGATCGCCAGGCAGGTGACGGGGAGTTGGCACACGCCCAGGAGCAGCCCGGTCGTCATCCCGCCGAAGGCCGTGCGGGTCATCGAGTCGGGCGCGTACGCGGACAGGACGAGGAAGAGGGTGAAGTAGCCGAGCGCGGTGAGGGTCGCGACCCGGCGCTGCCAGCGGTACGCGCCACGCAACCGCCGCAGTTCGCCCCGGCGGTCGGACCGCTCGGCCGGCCGGCCGACGTGCGCCGGCAGCCTCGGGGGAGCCGCGGGCGCCGGGGGGAGGGGCTGTCGCGGGTACGTCGTATACGACGGGGACGAGTCGTGCGAGGGGGTGAAGGCGTGCGGCAGATGCCGGGCGGCGGCGGGAGGTGGGCGGTGCGGCCGGTACGGAGGCAGGTCTGGGGACATCCCGGAATCTCCTAGCGCGGGTGAGCGGGGGAGGAGCGGGTGAGCGAGCACGTTACTCGCAGGTATCCGGGCGGTGGGGAGTTTTCCACAAACTGGATGGTCGGTATGTGGAAAAGCTTCGGTGGGGTTGATCCTCACGCGACGGGAGGGTGAATCCTGGCCGGGCCGAGGGCGGGCGCCGCGACGGGTGGATGTCGAGGGGTGGAGGAACCCCGAGGACCGGTCCATCGGCGGGTGGAGAACCCCTAGGGGGTCCTCCGTATCAGGGACCGGGGCGGGTTCGTCCCGGCGGAGGAGGAGGCGGGGCGGGGTCGGTCTTTAACCTGGTCTTACGCGGTCGGGGCGGTGAACCGCACCTCGGGGGGTGGGGTTTTCCCCAGGGAAAGACTGCGCTCTGCACCAGGGTGCTGGACCACCGTCCGGCACCAGACTGAAGGCAGTTCCGCACAGTGCGTCCGCCCGGCGCACCGGCGCATCCGCGCTCCGGGCGACCACGCATCGACGCGTCCGCGTATCCACACCGGGTGGGCAGACGTCGCTTCTTCGCTGACCGACATAGGAGACTTACCGTGACAACGGCTGTGACCATTCCCAGGCACGGGGGCACTGGAGGGCGTACGGCCGTGGCCGCAAGGGCACGGCAGGTCGTCAAGGCGTACGGGGCGGGGGAGACCCGCGTTCTCGCCCTGGACCATGTCGATGTGGACATAGCGCGGGGGCAGTTCACCGCGATCATGGGCCCGTCCGGCTCCGGCAAGTCGACGCTGATGCACTGCCTCGCCGGTCTGGACACGGTGACTCAGGGCCAGATCTATCTGGACGAGACCGAGATCACCGGGCTCAAGGACAAGAAGCTGACACAGTTGCGGCGCGACCGGATCGGCTTCATCTTCCAGGCGTACAACCTGCTCCCGACGCTGAGCGCGCTGGAGAACATCACGCTGCCGATGGACATCGCGGGCCGCAAGCCCGACCGTCCGTGGCTGGACCGCGTCGTCCAGACCGTCGGCCTCGCCGACCGCCTGAAGCACCGGCCGAACCAGCTGTCGGGTGGTCAGCAGCAGCGCGTCGCCGTGGCCCGAGCCCTGGCCGCCCGGCCGGAGATCATCTTCGGTGACGAGCCGACCGGAAACCTCGACTCGCGGGCCGGCGCCGAGGTGCTGGGCTTCCTGCGCCGCTCGGTGGACGAGCTGGGCCAGACCATCGTCATGGTCACGCACGACCCGGTCGCCGCGTCCTATGCCGACCGGGTGCTGTATCTCGCGGACGGCCGCATCGTCGACGAGATGCTGCGGCCCACCGCCGACGCCGTGCTCGACCGCATGAAGGACTTCGACGCCCGGGGGCGCACGTCATGACCGTGTTCAAGACCTCCGTGCGCAACTTCTTCGCGCACAAGGGACGCATGGCGCTGTCCGCGGTGGCCGTGCTCCTGTCGGTCGCGTTCGTCTGCGGCACCCTGGTGTTCACGGACACCATGAACACGACGTTCGACAAACTCTTCGCCGCGACGGCCTCCGATGCCACGGTCAGCCCCAAGTCGGCCTCGGGTGCCGGTGAGGCGGGACAGTCCGGCAAGCCGGAGTCGCTGCCCGCCTCCGTCGTGGAGAAGGCGCGCGGCGCGAAGGGCGTGAAGTCCGCCGAGGGCGCCGTCAGTTCGATGAACGTGACGGTCGTCAACTCCAAGAACGAGAACATGGGCTCCACCACCGGCGCCCCGACCATCGCCGGCAACTGGACGCGGAACGACCTGCGGTCCATGGAGATCACCTCCGGGCACGCCCCGCGCGGCCCGACCGAGGTCATGGTCGACGCCGACACCGTCGACAAGCACCACCTGAAGCTCGGTGACGAGCTGCGCACCATCTCCGTCACCGGCGACCTCACCGCGAAGATCAGCGGCATCGCCACCTTCAAGGTCACCAACCCGGGCGCCGCCGTCGTCTACTTCGACACCGCGACCTCGCAGCGCGAACTGCTCGGCGCCACCGACCGGTTCACCCAGGTCAATGTCACCGCGGCGGCGGGCGTGAGCCACACCGAGCTGAAGCAGAACGTCGCCTCGGCCCTCGAAGGCCCCTACAAGGTGCAGACGCAGCAGGAGACCGCGGACGCCAACCGCGACGACGTCGGCTCCTTCCTCGACGTGATGAAGTACGCCATGCTCGGCTTCGCCGGAATCGCGCTCCTCGTCGGCGTATTCCTGATCATCAACACCTTCTCCATGCTGGTCGCCCAGCGCACCCGCGAGATCGGCCTGATGCGCGCCATCGGCTCCTCGCGCCGCCAGGTCAACCGCTCCGTCCTCATCGAGGCCGTGTTCCTCGGCATCGTCGGATCCCTGCTCGGTGTCGCCGCCGGCGTCGGACTCGCCGTCGGGCTGATGCAGCTCATGGGCTCCATGGGCATGGACCTGTCGACCGACGACCTCACCGTCAAGTGGACGACACCCGTGATCGGCGTGGTCCTCGGCGTCGTCGTCACCGTCCTCGCCGCCTATCTCCCGGCCCGCCGCGCGGGCAAGGTCTCCCCGATGGCCGCCCTGCGGGACGCCGGTACGCCGGCGGACGGCAAGGCCGGTGTCGTGCGCGGGGTGATCGGTCTGGTCCTCACCGGCGCCGGAGCCGCGTCGCTCTACGCCGCGGCGACCGCGGACAAGGCGAGCGAGGGTTCCCTCGTCCTCGGCCTCGGCGTGGTCCTCACCCTCATCGGGTTCGTCGTCATCGGCCCGCTCCTCGCGGGCGGAGCGGTCCGGGTCATCAGCGTGGTCGTGCTGCGCTTGTTCGGCCCGATCGGCCGGATGGCGGAGCGGAACGCACTGCGCAACCCGCGCCGCACCGGCGCCACCGGCGCCGCCCTCATGATCGGCCTCGCCCTGGTGGCCTGCCTGTCCGTGGTCGGCTCGTCGATGATCGCCTCGGCCACCGACGAACTCGACAAGTCGGTCGGCGCGGACTTCATCATCCAGGGCCAGCAGCGGATCGTCCCGCAGGCCGAGAAGCGCATCGAGTCGACGCCGGGCCTGGAGCACGTCACCCGGTACAAGATCGTCGACGCCACGTTCACCGCGCCGGACGGCTCCGTCGAGAAGAGCGATGTCTCGGCCGTCGACCCGACGTACGCGAGTGACCTGCGCCGCACCACGACCGCCGGCGAGCTGTCCGCGGCGTATGGCGCGGACGCCATGTCGATCGGGAACAAGTACGCCGCCGCGCACAAGATCAAGGTCGGCGACCGGATGACCGTCGCCTTCAAGGGCGGCGAGACCGCGAAGCTCAAGGTCGCGGCGATCACCGACGACGACGTCACCATCGACCAGGGCGCGCGGTACGTCAACATCACGACCGTCGAGAAGTACGTACCGGCCGACAAGATCCCGGCGAACGACATCATGTTCGCCAAGGCCAAGGACGGCCAGGAGAAGACGGCGTACGCCGCGCTGAAGTCCTCGCTGAAGCCCTACCCGCAGTATCAGGTCCGCGACCAGACGGACTTCAAGCAGCAGCTCAAGGACCAGATCGGCCAGCTCCTCAACATGGTGTACGGGCTGCTGGCGCTGGCGATCATCGTGGCGGTCCTCGGTGTGGTGAACACCCTGGCCCTCTCGGTGGTCGAGCGGACCCGTGAGATCGGTCTGATGCGCGCCATCGGCCTCTCCCGCCGCCAGCTGCGCCGCATGATCCGCCTGGAGTCGGTGGTCATCGCCCTCTTCGGCGCCCTCCTCGGCCTCGGCCTGGGCCTGGGCTGGGGCACCACGGCCCAGAAGCTCCTCGCCCTGGAGGGCCTGGGCGTCCTGGACATCCCCTGGCCGACGATCATCACGGTCTTCATAGCCTCAGCCTTCGTCGGCCTGATAGCCGCCCTGATCCCGGCCTTCCGAGCAGGCCGAATGAACGTCCTGAACGCCATCGCAACCGAATAAGCCACGGGGGAACCGGGGGAGGCGCCCGGCGCCTCGGGGCAACCCGAGGCGCCGGGCGCCATTGCACGCCCACCCACTTCGTACCTGCGCACCTGTTGTGGGCAGGCGTTCCGCACGGCGATGGGGGTCCCCCCTGGACGGAGCTTGTCGGAGTCCTTGGGGGAGGGTGGGCACAACCCCATGTGCCGGGCACCCGGAAAGGAGAGGGCAAGCCATCCAACCCGTGCGGCAAGCAGGCACCCCGCACCGGAAAGGCCCCCGGCACCGGACGATGCCCGGTCAGCCGACGGCACGTCGTACGCTGGGGACCCCCGGCCCGTCCCACGAGTCGGGCCGTTCGCGTTGCCCCACCGAGCCGGGATGGAACCCCTTCATGAGCCTGCACGGCCTGCTCGACGCCGTCCGCGAGGACCCCGCACTCACCGAAGCGGTGCGGGCGGCCCAGGACGGCAACCGTATGCACGTCGACCTGGTGGGCCCCCCGGCCGCCCGTCCCTTCACGGTGGCCGCCCTCGCCCGCGAGGCACACCGCCCGGTACTCGCCGTCACGGCGACCGGCCGTGAGGCCGAGGACCTGGCGGCGGCCCTGCGCTCGCTGCTGCCCCCGGACGGGGTGGTGGAGTACCCGTCGTGGGAGACGCTGCCGCACGAGCGGCTGTCGCCGCGTTCGGACACGGTGGGCCGCCGGCTCGCGGTGCTGCGCAGGCTCGCGCACCCCCGCGCCGACGACCCGGAGACGGGCCCGGTGTCGGTGGTGGTCGCCCCGATCAGGTCGGTGCTCCAGCCGCAGGTCAAGGGCCTCGGGGACCTGGAACCTGTAGCGCTGCGGACGGGACAGCAGGCCGACCTGAACGAGATCGTGGACGCCCTCGCGGCAGCCGCGTACGCCCGGGTCGAGCTGGTCGAGAAGCGCGGTGAGTTCGCGGTCCGCGGCGGCATCCTCGATGTGTTCCCGCCGACCGAGGAGCACCCCCTGAGGGTGGAGTTCTGGGGCGACGACGTCGAGGAGATCCGGTACTTCAAGGTCGCCGACCAGCGGTCCCTGGAGGTCGCGGAGCACGGACTGTGGGCGGCGCCGTGCCGGGAGCTGCTGCTGACCGACGAGGTGCGCGGGCGGGCGGCGGCGCTGGCCGAGGCCCACCCGGAGCTGGGCGAACTCCTCGGCAAGATCGCCGAGGGCATCGCCGTGGAGGGCATGGAGTCGCTGGCCCCGGTCCTGGTGGACGACATGGAGCTGCTGCTCGACGTGCTGCCGGTGGGCAGCATGGCGGTGGTGTGCGACCCGGAGCGGGTGCGGACCCGGGCGGCGGACCTGGTGGCGACGAGCCAGGAGTTCCTTCAGGCGTCCTGGGCGGCGACGGCGGGCGGCGGCGAGGCCCCCATCGATGTCGGCGCCGCGTCGCTTTGGTCGATCGCGGACGTCCGGGAGCGGGCGCGCGAGCTGGGGATGATGTGGTGGTCGGTGTCGCCGTTCGCGGCCGGTGAGGCGGACGCCGACCTGGGCACCGGCGGGGCGGGCGCCGACCCCGTGGAGATCGCCCTGGCCCGCGCCGACGGGGACACCCTGAAGCTCGGCATGCACGCACCGGAGTCCTACCGGGGCGACACCGCGAAGGCGCTCGCCGACACCAAGGGCTGGCTCGCCGACAGCTGGCGTGTCGTCTTCGTCACCGAGGGCCACGGCCCCGCGGCCCGTACGGTCGAGGTGCTCGGCGGCGAGGGCATCGCGGCCCGCCTGGTCGCGCGGGACGGCGAGCGGGGCGACCTCGCCGAGCTGACGCCGTCGGTGGTGCAGGTGGCGTGCGGCTCCGTCGAGTACGGGTTCGTGGACCCGGCGCTGCGGCTCGCGGTCCTCACCGAGACCGATCTGACCGGGCAGCGCACGGCGGGCAAGGACGGCCGGCGGATGCCCGCGCGGCGCCGCAAGACCATCGACCCGCTGACGCTGGAGACCGGCGACTACATCGTCCATGAGCAGCACGGCGTGGGCAGGTACATCGAGATGGTGCAGCGCACGGTGCAGGGCGCGACGCGCGAGTACCTGGTCGTGGAGTACGCGCCCGCCAAGCGCGGCCAGCCCGGTGACCGGCTGTACATCCCGACGGATCAGCTGGAGCAGATCACCAAGTACGTCGGTGGTGAGGCGCCCACGATGCACCGGCTCGGCGGCGCCGACTGGACGAAGACGAAGGCCCGCGCGAAGAAGGCCGTCAAGGAGATCGCGGCGGACCTGATCCGGCTCTACAGCGCGCGGATGGCGGCGCCCGGACACGCCTTCGGACCGGACACGCCGTGGCAGCGCGAGCTGGAGGACGCGTTCCCGTACGCGGAGACGCCCGATCAGCTCACGACGATCGCCGAGGTCAAGGAGGACATGGAGAAGACGGTTCCGATGGACCGGCTGATCTGCGGCGACGTCGGGTACGGCAAGACGGAGATCGCGGTGCGCGCCGCGTTCAAGGCGGTGCAGGACGGCAAGCAGGTCGCCGTACTCGTACCGACGACGCTGCTGGTGCAGCAGCACTTCGGGACGTTCGGCGAGCGGTACGCGCAGTTCCCGGTGAATGTGCGGGCGCTGAGCCGGTTCCAGACGGACACCGACGCGAAGGCGACCCTGGAGGGCCTGCGCGAGGGCTCCGTCGACATCGTCATCGGCACCCACCGGCTGTTCTCGTCGGAGACCAAGTTCAAGGATCTGGGCCTGGTCGTCGTGGACGAGGAACAGCGGTTCGGCGTCGAGCACAAGGAGCAGCTGAAGAAGCTCCGCGCCAATGTGGACGTACTGACGATGTCCGCGACGCCGATTCCCCGGACGCTCGAAATGGCCGTCACCGGTATCCGTGAGATGTCGACGATCACGACGCCGCCGGAGGAGCGGCACCCGGTGCTGACGTTCGTCGGGCCCTACGAGGAACGGCAGATCGGCGCGGCCATCCGCCGTGAACTGCTGCGCGAGGGCCAGGTCTTCTACATCCACAACCGGGTCGAGTCGATCGACCGGGCCGCCGCGCGGCTGCGCGAGATCGTGCCCGAGGCGCGGATCGCGACCGCGCACGGCCAGATGTCGGAACAGTCCCTGGAACAGGTCGTCGTGGACTTCTGGGAGAAGAAGTTCGACGTCCTGGTCTCCACGACGATCGTCGAGTCGGGCATCGACATCTCCAACGCCAACACCCTCATCGTCGAGCGCGGCGACAACTTCGGCCTCTCCCAGCTCCACCAGCTGCGCGGACGCGTCGGCCGGGGCCGCGACCGGGGATACGCGTACTTCCTGTACCCGCCGGAGAAGCCGCTGACGGAGACCGCCCACGAACGCCTGGCGACGATCGCGCAGCACACCGAGATGGGCGCCGGCATGTATGTCGCGATGAAGGACCTGGAGATCCGCGGCGCGGGCAATCTGCTCGGCGGCGAACAGTCCGGGCACATCGCGGGCGTCGGCTTCGACCTGTACGTACGGATGGTCGGCGAGGCCGTCGCGGACTACCGGGCGTCTCTGGACGGCGGCGTGGAGGAAGAGCCGCCGCTGGAGGTCAAGATCGAGCTGCCCGTCGACGCGCATGTCCCGCACGACTACGCGCCGGGCGAGCGGCTGCGCCTCCAGGCGTACCGCTCCATCGCGTCGGCCACCACCGAGGACGACATCCGCTCGGTCCGTGAGGAACTCACCGACCGGTACGGCAAGCTGCCCGAGCCCGTCGAGAATCTGCTGCTCGTCGCCGCGCTGCGGATGCTGGGGCGCGCCTGCGGGGTCGGCGAGATCGTTCTCCAGGGCGCCAACATCCGCTTCGCGCCGGTGGAGTTGAGGGAGTCGCAGGAGCTGCGTCTGAAGCGGCTCTACCCGGGTTCCGTCATCAAGCCGACCACGCATCAGATCCTGGTCCCGCGCCCCAAGACGGCGAAGGTCGGCGGCAAGCCGCTGACGGGACGTGAACTGCTGGCATGGACGGGGGAGTTCCTGACTACGATCCTGGGGTCGTAGTCAGTGCCCCGCCGTACGACCGAAAGGTGTCCGGCGGGGTGACACAGGGATCGTAGGGAAACGGGGGGAGCGCGATGACGCTTGAGGTCGTCGGTGCGCACATACGGGGACGGACGCGCAGGGTCGCGGGGACGGCGGCGACGGCCCTGACGGTCGCGCTGCTCACCGGGGCCGCGAGCTGCTCGGTGTCGGTCGGCAATGGTTCATCGGCGCCCGGGGCCGAGGGCGAGGCGGGCTCCGCGCTCGCCGCCGTGGACGAGCTGACGGTCAAGGGCCGCGCGCCGAAGACCGGCTTCGACCGGGCCCGGTTCGGCAGCGCGTGGGCGGACACCGACTCCAACGGCTGCCCCACCCGTGACGACATACTCAAACGGGACCTGGACGGGGTGAAGTTCTCCGACGGCGACTGCACGGTCGTCTCCGGGACGCTGACCAAGGACCCGTACACGGGCAAAGAAGTGACGTTCCGGCGGGGCGCCAGCAAGATCGACATCGATCACGTCGTGGCGCTCTCGGACGCCTGGCAGAAGGGCGCCCAGAAGTGGGACGCGAGCAAGCGCATAGCCCTCGCCAACGACCCGCTGAATCTGCTGGCCGTGGACGCGGGCCCCAACCGCAGCAAAGGCGACGGCGACACGGCGACCTGGCTGCCGCCGAACAAGGCGTACCGCTGTGACTACGTGGCCCACCAGGTCGCCGTGAAGAAGAAGTACGAGCTGTGGGTGACGACCGCCGAGCGGGACGCTATGCGGAAGGTCCTGTCGGGCTGCCCTGACCGTGCGCTGCCGAAGGGCGGCAATCCGACGCAGGCGCCGTCCCGGTTCAAGGCGCGGTGACGAGGGCGCCCCGATGAGGCCGGCGACCTGATGACGACGGCGCCCCGGACGCCGTAGGGCATCCGGGGCACTGTCGTCATGCGGGTGGTGCGGTCGTACGGGTCGTAGGTGGGTGGTGCGGGTCAGCCCAGCTTGTCGATGTCGACGACGTCCTTGTCGGCGGGCGCCTTCGCCGGCACCGGCTTGTCGTAGTCGGTGAAGGTGATGGTCTCGCCCTTCTTCCCGGCGGCGTTCTCGACCTTCAGCAGATACGGCTTGCCCTCGGTGGCGACGTAGATGGTGTAGCGGTCCTTGCCCTCGCTCTCGGAGAGCGAGAAGGCGGGCGCGCCGTCGACGGTCGTCTCCTCACCCTTGCGGGCGGCCGAGTGGATGTCGTCGAACTCCTTCAGCACGGTGTCCAGATCGCAGAAGTCGGCCATGTCCTTGGCGTCCTCGCTGGTCGCGCTCATCTTGACCCAGCGGTCGGCGAGCATGTCCACCACGGCGTCGGTCTCGTCCTTGGGCTGCCCCTTGCCCTGGGCGCGCAGGAACTCCTCGTCGTACTTCATGTAGACGGTGTCGCTGTTCTTGATCAGCTCGACCGTGCCCTCGCCGTTCATGCCCATGGTCCCCGCGCACTGGCCCTTGCGGTCGAGGGCCATGTCGAGCGAGATGGTGCCGCCGCCGTCGTCGGGGACGTCGCCCTTGATGGTGAGCGAGGTGGCGGCCCGGGTGGCCTTCACGGCCTTGTCGACGATCTCCTGCCCCGACAGATCGGCGAACGCCGCCTTCTTCGTGGGGCTGGGCGTCGAGCTGGTGGACGTGGACTTCTTGGACGAGTCGGATCCGTCCTTGGTCCCGGTGCCGCACGCGGTCAGCGCGGTGGCGGTGACGGCGGTGAGGCAGAGGGCGGCGATGGTGGAGCGGCGCATGGGAGTTCCCCCCAGGGAGTGCGGTGGTGAGTGTGGGGTGTGGGGTGGGGTGACGCGGTGTCCGGTGGCGGGCCCGGGGTTACGGGGCCGGTCGGCGGGGGCCGAATCGGCGGGGGCGGGGCGGGCGACGGCCGGGAAGGTGTGCTCGCCGTGGCTCAGAAGGTGCCGTGGCTCAGGTGGTTCAGAAGGTGCCGTGGCTCAGAAGTTGCCGTTGCCGAGCATCTCGCCGTCGGCGTCGTACACGGTGACCAGGCCGTTCTTGCTGGTCTTCCAGTCGGCGAACGAGGAGGCGATGAGCTGCGAGGGAGCCTGGCCCTTGCCCATGATTCCGCCGGTGTAGTCGGTGTAGATGTCGACGCTGTCGAGGATGTCGTTCTGCTCCTCGGCGCCCTGGATCTTGGTGATGTGACCGGCGGCCTCCTTCTCCTTGGCCGTACCGTTCTTGTTGACGAAGTCCTTGAACTGGTCGGCCTGGGACCCCTTCTTCTCGCCCTTGTCGGCGGCGTCCTCGGCCTTCTTGTCGTCCTTCTTGTCCTTCGCCTGGCCGTCGGAGCCCGAGGTCACGGAGGAGGACTTGTCGTCCTTGGCACTGTCGTCGGCGGCGCTGCACGACACCGCGCCGATGATCGTGATCCCGACAACGGCGCCGAGCGCGAGCTTCGACTTCATCCCCATGGCTGTGTCCCCTCCCGAGTGGCGACCGCCGTTTTCGGCGGCCGTTCGTTCGCTGGGTCAATAAGAACAGATGCTGTGAACCGAGTCAACACGGTTCACGGTGAATCGGCGATTCACGCCGTGAAGAGGCCGGTCTTGCCTTGCTGGGTATGCTCATCGCCACAACAGCAGCCCTGGCCCGAGCAGGCAGGCCACGGCAGTCGCGAGGGGAGCGGTGCGTGCAGGACAACGCCACGGAGGTGACCGCCGCCGGGATCGCGCGGCTCGCGGGGGTCGGGCGTGCCGCCGTCAGCAACTGGCGACGCCGGCACACCGACTTCCCGCGCCCCGTGGGCGGCACCGAGACCAGCCCCTCCTTCGCCCTCACCGAGGTCGAGGACTGGCTGCGCAGGCAGGGGAAACTCGCCGAGGTGCCGCTGCGCGAGCGGATCTGGCAGCAGCTCGCCGGACACCCCGCGGGACCCGTCACCGCCCTGGTGCACGCGGGCTGTGTGCTGCTCCTGGTCCGGGACCGGCCGACCGACTGGCTGGAGATGGCCGCCGTGTCCGACGCGCGCGTGGCGGAACTGCTCCCGCCGGCGCTGGCGAAGGTACTCGCGGCCCGCTTCGGTTCACAGCAGGCTGTGAACACCCCGCCCCCCGCGGCCCAGGGTTCGGCCTCCCCGCTCCCCGGCACCCTCGCCCTCGCCGTCCCCTCCGCCGCCGAACTCGCCCCCTCCGTCCCCCTGCTGCGCGGAGTCGCCGAGCTGGCGGCCGAGCTGGGCACCCGTCACACGTACGAGTTCCTGCTCGGGCGCCACCTTGACGCCAACCCGCGCCAGTACACGCTCACCCCGGCCGGCCCCGCCGAGCTGATGGCGGAGCTGGCCGGTGACGCCCGTACCGTGCTCGACCCCGCCTCCGGCACCGGAGCGCTGCTGCGGGCCGTCCGCGCGCCCGCCGCCGTGTACGCGCAGGACGCGGCGCCCGAACTCGCCGCGCTGACCGCCCTGCGGCTCGCCCTGCACACCGACGCCGAGGTGCACGCGCGCGTGGGCGACACCTTGCGCGCCGACGCGTACCCGAAACTCGCCGTGGACGCCGTCCTGTGCCACCCGCCGTTCAACGAACGCAACTGGGGCCATGACGAACTCGCCTACGACACACGCTGGGAGTACGGGTTCCCCGCCCGTACCGAATCGGAGCTGGCCTGGGTCCAGCACGCGCTCGCCCATCTGCGGGACGGCGGCACCGCCGTCGTACTGATGCCGCCGGCCGCCGCGTCCCGCCGCTCGGGGCGCCGGATCCGCGCCGATCTGCTGCGCCGGGGCGCCCTGCGGGCCGTGATCGCGCTGCCCGCGGGCTCGGCACCCCCGTACAACATCCCGCTGCACCTGTGGGTACTGCGCCGCCCCGCGCCCGGCGCGCACCCCGCGCAGCCCGAACTGCTCCTCGTGGACACCGCCGAGAGCGACACCGAGGCACGCGCCCGCGCCGACTGGCAGGCCGTGCGCACCGCCGTCCTGAACGCCTGGCGGCCCTTCGAGCAGGGCGACGCGGCGGCCGAGGTGCCGGGCCTGAGCCGGTCGGTGCCGGTCATCGAACTCCTCGACGACGACGTGGACCTGGCGCCCGCCCGGCATCTGCCGCCGCCCGCCGCCGGGGGCGGCGCCGAGGAACTGGCCACCGTCCGCGCCCGCCTCGGCGACACCCTGCGGCTGACCAGCGACCTCACCCCGGCGCCCCCGCCCGTCCCGGCCGAAGCACCCCGCGCCGCGTACTGGCCGACCACCACCGTCGGCGAACTCGCCCGCGCGGGCGCGCTGGTGCTGCGCACATCGACCAGCGCGGGCATCGGCCACGCGCGCGGTGCTTCCGGCGGCTCCACAGGCAGCGGTACGGGTGGTTCCGGCGACCCCACACGCGGCGGTACGGGAGGTTCCGTCGGCCCCGCGGAAAGCGGTACGGGTGCTTCCGGCGCCGACATCGCGCGCGTGCCCGTGCTCACCGATCACGACGTCCTCGCCGGAGCCGCGCCGTCCGGAGCGCTGCCGGAGGGCGACGCGGGCGAGGACACCGTGCTGACGGAACGCGGCGACGTCGTCGTGCCCGTACTCGGCGGCGGCGCCGTCGCGCGCGTGATCGACGAGACCACCGAGGGCGCCGCGCTCGGCCGCAACCTCACCCTGCTGCGGCCCGACCCGGCCGCGCTCGACCCGTGGTTCCTCGCCGGATTCCTCCGCGGCACCGCCAACAACCGCCAGGCCAGCAGCTACGCGTCCACCGCGACCCGGCTCGACGTCCGCCGGCTCCAGCTGCCGAGGGTCCCGCTTGACCAGCAGGCGCGGTACGGCGAACGGTTCCGTACGCTCGCCGCGTTCGAGGACGCGCTGCGGCTCGCCGGGCGCCTCGGCGAACAGCTCGTACGCGGTATGCACGACGGCCTCACGGACGGCACGGTCACGCCCGACTGAGCCCTCGACCGAATCCCCGACCGTGCCCCCGCCCAAGCCCTCGACCGCCCCCGCCGGGCACCGTCACCGGACCCGGCCAAACGGACCCGTGGCCTCCGGGAACTGCGGGGAACGGGCGGGCGTGATCAGTACGGCAACGGTTCGGTACCACCCGGGACCGCATGTCCGAGTCGGCCTATACGCTCGGACTCCGCACCGCACGTCCGACCACGAACAGGTGCCCCGTCGCGCGACCTCGGGGCACCCGACACCTTACGGAGCAGCCATGCACGGCCACGGCCTCGCGCCGCCGCAGCGCCGCCCCTCGACCGCGCTGCTGGTGGTCCTGCGGGTGATCTTCGTGGCGCTCGCGCTGGGGAGCATCGGCTTCCTGGCCTGGGGCACGATGCTGCGGATCGCGATCGTGACCCGCAAGCGGCGGGACTGGGTCCTGTTCTTCGCCTCGCTCGCGGCGCTCGTCGCCGCCTTCGGGCTCCTCGTCGCGGACGGCACCGACGACCTCAGCACCTGGCGCGGCGACGCCGGTATGGGCCTCCTGCTGCTTTCGGCGTTCGGCGGCGCGGTCTACTTCCTGTACTCGGACTTCCACCACTTCCGGGTGCCCCCGCTGCCGTACGGAGTAGTCCCGCTGCCGCCCGTGCCGGGCCCGATATCGCCGACGGCGGGGTACGGCTACCCGCAGCAGCTCGGCACCCCGCCCCCGGTCGCCGTTCCGCCACCCCTCCAGCAGCAGATCCGGCAGTCCGGCGGGCAGCCGGTGCCCGGTACGCCCCCGCCCTTCGCGGCGCCGCACTTCGCCACGCCCCCGCCCATGACCCCGGCGCCCGTCCCGCAGCCCCCACCGCAAGCGCAGCCGCAGCGGCCCGCGCCCGCGCGGATCGACCAGGTCCGCGCGGAGCTGGACGAGTTGAGCGACTATCTGCGCAACCAGGACCGTGACCAGAGCGGCGGCGGGCAGGAGGGCGGCCGGTGACCGCGCGCGTCGTCGCCGAGCGGTACGCCCTGTCCTCGCTCATCGGCCAGGGCGGCATGGGCCAGGTCTGGACGGCCTACGACCAGCGGCTCGACCGCCGCGTCGCGGTCAAGCTGCTGCGCCCCGACAAGGTCGCGGGCCCCGACAGCCAGGACGCCGACGAACTGCGCCGCCGCTTCGTGCGCGAGTGCAGGGTCACCGCCCAGGTCGACCACCCCGGCCTGGTCACCGTGCACGACGCGGGCAGCGACGTCGAAGAGCTGTATCTCGTCATGCAGTTCGTGGACGGCGCCGACCTCTCCGACCATCTCGCCGAACACGACCCGTACCCGTGGCAGTGGGGTGTCGCCGTCGCCGCGCAGCTGTGTGCCGTGCTCTCCGCGGTGCACGCCGTCCCGATCGTGCACCGCGACCTCAAACCGCGGAACGTGATGGTGAAGCAGGACGGCACCGTCACCGTCCTCGACCTCGGTGTCGCCTCCGTCATGGACACCGACACCACCCGCCTCACGCACACCGGATCCCCCATCGGCAGCCCCGCGTACATGGCGCCCGAGCAGGCCATGGGCGGCGCGGTCGGCCCGTACACCGATCTGTACGCGCTCGGGGTGCTGCTGCACGAACTGCTCAGCGGGGACGTGCCGTTCGCCGGGTCCACCGCGCTTGGCGTCCTGCACCGCCATCTCTACGAGCCGCCGCTGCCCGTGCGCCGGCTGCGGCCCGAGGTCCCCGACGCCCTCGAATCGCTGGTCCTGCGGCTCCTCGCCAAGGACCCGCAGCACCGCCCGGCCAGCGCCCAGGAGGTGTACGAGGAGCTGTTGCCGCTGCTCCCCGCGCGCGGCACACCCACCCGCGGCCCGCTCGACCCCACGCGCCCGTTCCTGCGCCCGCACGCCCCCTGGCCCGACCGCGCGGTCACGCCCGCGCCGCGCCCCGAGGCGGCGGTCGCCCCGCCCGCCGGGCGCCCCGACGTCGCCGCCGCCGTGGACGAGGTCAAGCGGCTGCTCGGCGAGGGCCGCATCACGCAGGCCGTCGACATCCTCGGCGCGATCCTCCCGGCCGCCGCCACCCAGCACGGCGAGCACTCGCCGGTCGTCCGCACCCTGCGCAAGCAGTACGCGGCCACGCTGATGGACGACGGCCAGTACCGGCGCGCCCTGCCCGAGCTGCGCCGCCTCGCCGACGAGCGGGCCGCCGAGTCAGGGCCGGCCGACCCGCAGTCGCTGCGCTTCCGGTACGACGCGGCGCAGTGCCTCGAACAGCTCGGCGAACCGGCCGCCGCGCTCACCGAGTACCGGGCGCTGCTGCCGTACTACGAGAACCGGTACGCGGAGAATCCGTACACCGCCGCCGACCCCGATCTGCCGCTCGACATCCGGCGCCGGATCGGCCATCTGCTGCTCGCCCTCGGTGACCGGGCCGCCGCGCACGACACGCTGGTGCGGCTGCTGCACGACGCCGAGCGACTGCACGGACCGAGCCATCCGCTGCCCGCGGAGGTCCAGCGGACACTGCACTGGCTGGGGCAGGTACGGGGGTAGGTGTGCGGTCCGGTACGGGATGCTGTGGGGGGCTGTGTCGGGCGTGCCCCGGATCGTCCCGCCTCGTTGGTGGGGTCAGTGTCGAAACTGTGCTGCCGAATCAGTGGCCGAGATCGCGGCCACTGCCTACCATCGATCACCGCAAGACTTTGTGCACCGACGCACAATCTCGCCGCCGGGAGGCTCCTTTGCACCGCCGCCGTCGCACCGCAGTCACCGTCTCCGCCGTCGCGCTGATCGCGGGGGCCCCACTGCTGACCGCCTGCGGCGGCGACGCGCATCCGGGCGCGGCGGCCGTCGTCGGCGGGCAGCGCATCACGGTCGCGCAGTTGGAGAGCCGCGTGGACGAGGTGCGGACCGCGCAGCGAAACGTCACGGCGAACCAGGAGCAGTACGACCAGGTGGTCGCCAAGTCCGGCGGGCTGACCCGGTCCACGCTGCACACGATGGTCCTCGACCAGGTGCTGGACCGCGCCGCCAAGGACGCAGGCGTCAGCGTCTCGCGCAAGGAGATCCAGGCGGTGCGCGGCAACCTGGAGAAGCAGGCGGGCGGCCTCAAGGCCCTGCAAACGGCCTGGTTGCAGCAGTACAACGTGCCGCCGTCGCGACTGGACGACAACCTGCGCACCGAGGTCGAGGCCCAGAAGCTCGCCCAGGCGCTCGGCATCGACATGAACACCACCGAGGGCCAGGCGGTCTTCTGGAACGCCCTGAGCAAGGCGTCCAAGCAACTCTCGATCGACCTGAACCCCCGCTACGGAGCGTGGGACGTCAAGAAGAGCGGCCGGGTGGACACGAAGACGCCATGGCTCCACGAGGTGACTGCGTCGCAGCCGACACAAGCGTGACGCCGGGGGCGCCCTGACCGGTTCCCCGGTCCGGGTGGGCTTGGCACCGCCGGTATGCCACGCGGTGGCTTGGCGCCGCCGCGGCGGATGTGAAGGGCGGGCCCTTCACACAACCCACCCGCAGGGGTCGTCCGTGGTGGTGGGTTGTACGTTCGAGCTGTGAATGTATCTGGTGCTGTTGGTCCCGGTGGGCGGGTTGTTCTGTTGACCACCAGTCATCGGGTTGCCCCCGGGCTGCTCTCCTGGGACGCCTGGCAGGTGTTGCACGGTGCCGATCAGGTGCTGTGTCGGGATCCCGGGCATCCTCAGCTTCCGTACCTTCGCGAGGCGGGCGTCACCGTCGACCTGGTCTCGCCGTCCGCGCAGGACCTCGCCGACATCGGCCCCCGGACCGTCGTCGTCCTGGCCGGTGCCGACGGTGAGTCCCGGCTCACCGATGGACTCGCCCGGCTCGCCGGTTCGGGGCGGGTCGCGATGCCCGATCTGGAGCTGCTGCCCGCCTCGTACGACCTGCCGGGCGCCCGGCTCCTCGACCTGGTCCAGGTCATGGACCGGATCCGCACCGAGTGCCCCTGGTCCTCGCGGCAGACGCACGAGGGCCTGGCGAAGTACGGGATCGAGGAGGCGTACGAACTGGTCGAGGCCATCGAGGACGGCGACCGCGACGAACTGCGCGAGGAACTGGGGGACGTCCTGCTCCAGGTCGTCTTCCACGCGCGGATCGCCGAGGAGGGCGGCCCGGACGAGGGCGACGAGCCCTTTTCCATCGACGACGTCGCCGCCGGTATCGTCGCCAAGCTGATCCACCGCCACCCGCACGTCTTCGGCGACGCCACCGCCGAGACCCCCGAGGACGTCAAGGAACACTGGCTGCGCACCAAGGCCGAGGAGAAGCAGCGCGACTCGGTGACCGACGGGGTGCCGCTGGGACAGCCAGGGCTCGCACTCGCCGCGAAGCTGGCGTCCCGCGTCCGTACCGCGGGCCTGGAGGTACCGGCGCCGGCCGGTGAGGGCATCGGGTACGACCTGCTCGCCATGGCGGTCCGCGCGGAGGCGGACGGCGTCGACCCCGAGGCCGCGCTGCGGGCCGCCGCCCGTGCCTACCGCGACGCGATCCGCGCCGCCGAGATCCCCCGGTGACCGACGCCGCACCGGAACTCTTCAGCTGGGAGTTCGCCACCGACCCGTACCCGGCGTACGCCTGGCTCAGGGAACACTCGCCCGTGCACCGCACCCGACTGCCCAGCGGAGTCGACGCGTGGCTCGTCACGCGGTACGCGGACGCCAGACAGGCGCTCGCGGACCAGCGGCTGTCGAAGAATCCCGTGCACCACGCCGAGGACGCCCCGGGCAAGAGCAGGACCGGCATCCCCGGTGAGCGCAGCGCCAATCTCATGACGCATCTGCTCAACATCGACCCGCCGGACCACACCCGGCTGCGGCGCCTGGTGTCGAAGGCGTTCACGCCGCGCCGGGTCGCCGAGTTCGCGCCCCGGGTACGGGAGTTGACGGATCAGCTGATCGACGGCTTCGCGGAGCGGGGCAGCGCCGACCTCATCCACGAGTTCGCCTTCCCGCTCCCCATCTACGCCATCTGCGATCTGCTCGGCGTCCCCCGCGAGGACCAGGACGACTTCCGCGACTGGGCGGGCATGATGATCCGTCACGGCGGCGGCCCGCGCGGCGGTGTCGCCCGGTCCGTGAAGAAGATGCGCGGCTATCTCGCCGACCTCATCCACCGCAAGCGGGAAGACCTGGGCGAGCAGGGCGACGACGACCTCATCTCCGGGCTCATCCGCGCCTCGGACCACGGCGAGCACCTCACCGAGGACGAGGCGGCGGCCCTGTGTTTCGTGCTGCTCTTCGCCGGTTTCGAAACGACGATCAACCTGATCGGCAACGGGGTCCATGCCCTGCTGCGCAACCCCCCGCAGAGGGCGCTGCTCCAGGAAAGCCTCGCGCACGGTGACACGGGACTCCTGGAGACCGGGATCGAGGAACTCCTGCGCTACGACGGGGCGGTGGAACTCGCCACCTGGCGGTACGCCACGCAGAGCCTGCGGATCGGGGGACAGGAGATTCCGCAGGGCGATCCCGTCCTGGTCGTCCTCGCGGCGGCCGACCGCGACCCCGAGCGCTTCGACGCACCGGACACCCTCGACCTCGCCCGCCGCGACAACCCGCACCTCGGATACGGGCACGGCATCCACTACTGTGTCGGCGCCCCGCTGGCCCGTCTGGAGGGCCGTACCGCCCTCGCGACCCTGCTGCGCCGCCTGCCCGATCTGCAACTCGCCGTGGAACCGGCCGACCTGAGATGGCGTGGGGGACTCATCATGCGCGGATTGCGTACCTTGCCCGTACATTTCACGCCCCGCGCGCCGGAACCCCCAGTGATCCCGTGAACCCACAGTGATCCCCGTGAACCCACCGTGAACTGACGATCCGTCACGTCTGTGACTTTCATGTGATCTGCGCTGCATCGACTTGTGACCAGCGTTCGAATCCGGCTACGTTCACGTCGACTCGGCGGTCCCCATGTGCCGCAGTCGGCCCAGTTGTCCCACGAAAGGCCACCGCATGCTCTCCGGGAACGGTCGTCACCGTCGCCCCCGCCAGGCGCCTGCCCTGGTCGTCGCGGCCGGAGTGACAGGCTCCGCCCTCGCCATCCCGCTGCTCGGCGCGACCGGCGCGCACGCCGCCGACGGCGCCGCCTGGGACCGGCTCGCGGAGTGCGAGAGCGGCGGCTCCTGGAGCGCCGATCACGGTAACGGGTACTACGGAGGATTCCAGTTCGCGCAGGAGACCTGGGAGGACTTCGGCGGTCTCGATTACGCGCCCCGCGCGGACCTGGCCAGCCGCTCCCAGCAGATCGCGGTCGCCGAGCGCGTCCTCGCGGTGCAGGGTCCGGACGCCTGGGTGAGCTGCGCCCCGATCGCCGGGCTCACCAAGGGCGGTGCGAAGGCGGACGTCGACCCGGGTGCGGCTCCCTCGGGGGCGCCGGGCAAGAGTTCCGGTTCGGCGAACGGCACCACGAAGCCGGGCAACTCGTCAGATGCGAAGAAATCGCCGGTTCCCTCCACCTCGCCCGATTCGTCCCCCACGTCCGACGGCTCCACTCCTTCCAAGGGGAAGAACCAGGACTCCACCGGCAAGACGGACAAGTCGACCGACCCCACCACCAACCCCACCAAGTTGGATGAAAACGCGGCCAGTTCCGGCAGTGGCGCGTCCGGCGACTCCTCGGCCACCGGCCGCCATCGCGGCGACGAGGCCGACGAGGGCACCGAGGACGCTGCCGCATCCCGCGCCGACGACTCCGCCGGCCGGCACGCCTCACGCGGCGAGGGTGAGCGCGGCGCGGCGGACGGCACCTACACCGTGCGGCCCGGCGACAGCCTCTGGGGCATCGCCGACAGCCATGACCTCAAGGGTGGATGGTCCGCTCTCTACGCCGGCAACAAGTCGACCGTCGGCACCGACCCGGACCTGATCCTGCCAGGCCAGAGCCTTGAACTTCTTCCCGAATCGGACACCGCACAGCGGTAGTTCGGGCCTAATGTCCGATTTGGCGAGAGTGAGAGATGGGTCTCACCGGCCTCGATCGGCTTTGAAAAAGGGCCGTTCGCATGTCTACCGTCAGGATCGCTCGCCACAGCGGGCACCGAGGGCCGTCACGCCGAATCCTGCCGACGGCCGTTCGGGAACAGTCGTCGCGTCAAGCGCCGTAGGCAGGAGCGGGGGACCCAAGGTAAGTGCCGGGCGAGGCCGCCGGCGGAGTCGCAGCAGCACCGCGACTCCGTGAGAGCGACCGCCGACCGGCTAGGGGTGAAGTCGTGCGCCAGGGGCGCACGGCCGGGCAACTCACACGGCCCGAACCCGACAGCTCACCTCGCAGGCGTCGGTGAGGGGATCTCTCATGCTGTTTTCCGGCAAGGGCAAGCACCGTCGCCCGACCACTCTCGACCGCACCACCCGTGCCGTCACGCTCGCCGGTGTCGCCGGCGCGGCCGTCGCCGCCCCGCTGATCGCGTCCGGCACCGCCTCCGCCGCCACGGCCTCCGAGTGGGACGCCGTCGCCCAGTGCGAGTCCGGCGGCAACTGGTCCATCAACACCGGCAACGGCTACTACGGCGGCGTCCAGTTCTCGGCCTCCACCTGGGCCGCGTACGGCGGCACCGCCTACGCGTCGACCGCCAACCTGGCGTCCAAGGCCCAGCAGATCGAGATAGCCGAGAAGGTACTCGCCGGACAGGGCAAGGGTGCCTGGCCGACCTGTGGCGTGGGCCTCTCCAACACCTCGTACAACGGCGGTTCGGGCAGCACGCAGCCCGCCCAGCCGGCAAAGCCCGCCCAGCCGTCGCAGGAGCAGAGCGCCCCGGCGCAGAGCCAGAGCGACCGCGCGTCCCGCTCGCAGGAGCGCACCGCCCCGAAGACCGTCGAGACCCCGACCGGCAAGACGGTCAAGAAGGGCAACGGCGAGTACAAGGTGAAGAAGGGCGACACGCTCAGCGGCATCGCCCAGGCGCACGGCGTCAAGGGCGGCTGGCAGGCGCTGTTCAAGGCGAACGACGACATCATCGACGACGCCGACCTGATCTACCCGGGCCAGCAGCTCCACCTGAGCTGACCCGAGACCGTACGGACCTCAAGGTCACACAGACCCGAGGTTCCGAGGTCCCTCACCGAAACCGCCCTCTCTCCCAGGGCCGCCCCGTTCCGGCGCGTGTACCCCCGTACGCGCCGGGGCGGGGCTCCGGTTTGTTTCGTTCAGAAACAATTTGCTCTCGGTTCTGTCCAGGAGGTGGGCGGCGGACTGGCCGATGCCCCCGGGCCCGTTAGGCTCATGTCCGCGAGGCCACGCGGCCCCGTGTACCCGCGTCACATCGTGTACCCGCGTCACATCCCATAAAAGGAGATGCTCGTGCCGTCCATCGACGTCGTCGTAGCCCGGGAAATCCTGGACTCCCGAGGCAATCCCACGGTCGAGGTCGAGGTCGGCCTCGACGACCTCAGCACGGGTCGTGCCGCCGTCCCCTCCGGTGCGTCGACCGGAGCGTTCGAGGCCCTGGAGCTTCGCGACGGAGACGCCAACCGCTACGGCGGCAAGGGTGTCGAGAAGGCCGTACTCGCCGTCATCGAGCAGATCGGCCCGGAGCTGGTCGGGTACGACGCCACCGAGCAGCGCCTCATCGACCAGGCGATGCTCGACCTGGACGCCACGCCGGACAAGTCCTCGCTCGGCGCCAACGCCATCCTCGGTGTCTCGCTCGCCGTCGCGCACGCCGCCGCCGAGGCGTCCGACCTGCCGCTCTTCCGCTACCTGGGCGGCCCCAACGCGCACCTGCTGCCGGTGCCGATGATGAACATCCTGAACGGCGGCTCGCACGCCGACTCCAATGTGGACATCCAGGAGTTCATGATCGCGCCGATCGGCGCGGAGTCCTTCTCGGAGGCGCTGCGCTGGGGCACCGAGGTCTACCACACCCTCAAGAAGGTGCTGAAGACCAAGGGCCTGGCCACCGGACTCGGCGACGAGGGCGGCTTCGCGCCGAACCTCGGCTCCAACCGTGAGGCGCTCGACCTCATCCTGGAAGCGATCAAGGAGGCCGGTTACGTACCCGGCCAGCAGATCGCCCTCGCGCTCGACGTCGCCGCCTCCGAGTTCTACAAGGAGGGCAAGTACCTCTTCGAGGGCAAGGAGCGCTCCGCCGCCGAGATGACGGAGTACTACGAGGAGCTGGTCGCGGCCTACCCGCTCATCTCCATCGAGGACCCGCTGTTCGAGGACGACTGGGCCGGCTGGCACGTCATCACCGAGAAGCTCGGCGACAAGGTGCAGCTCGTCGGCGACGACCTGTTCGTCACCAACCCGGAGCGCCTCGCCCGTGGCATCGAGGAGAACTCCGCGAACGCCTTGCTGGTCAAGGTCAACCAGATCGGTTCGCTGACCGAGACCCTGGACGCCGTCGAACTGGCCCAGCGCAGCGGCTTCAAGTGCATGATGTCGCACCGCTCCGGCGAGACCGAGGACGTCACCATCGCCGACCTCGCCGTCGCCACCAACTGCGGCCAGATCAAGACCGGCGCCCCGGCCCGCTCCGAGCGCGTCGCCAAGTACAACCAGCTCCTGCGCATCGAGGAGATCCTCGACGACGCGGCCGTGTACGCGGGCCGCAGCGCCTTCCCGCGCTACAAGGGCTGACCAAGGGCTGATCAGGGGCCGGCCCTCCTCCGGGCGCTGCTTCCCCGGTTGCTCACCCCGGCCTCCGTACGTCCCCGCACCCGGTCCCGTACCGTGTGCGGGGACGTACGTACATGACGGGGAGGCGGGACACGATGGCCGTCAAGGACCGGGACCGGTTCTCCACCGCGACCAGGCTGCGGCTGCTCGGTGAGCAGACCGCCGCGCGCGTGTACCGCTCCCAGACCAAGCGGCAGGCCCGCCGCTCCCGGCTCACCGGCCGGGCCGCGCTGCTCGCCCTGGTCCTGTGCTCCCTCGTGGTCGCGCTCGCGTACCCGATGCGGCAGTACGTGTCCCAGCGCGCCGAGATCGCCGATGTGCGGCGGCAGAAGGAGCAGGCCCGTGAGCGCGTCGAGCAGTTGCGCGACGCCAAGGCCCGCTGGCAGGACGACGCCTACGCCGAGCACCGCATCCGTGAGCGGCTGCATTATGTGATGCCCGGCGAGACCGGTTACACGGTGGTCGACCCGAGCGCCGCGGGACAGAAGCGCACCGACCGGGCCGCGGCCGACCGCCCCTGGTACACGAACGTCTGGGAGGGCGTCGACAAGGCGGACCGAACCCGCCGCTGACCGTCCGTCCCGCACTCCGAACCGATGGAAAGATCAAGACTTCAGGCATGGAAACGCCCCCGCCGACCACTCCGCGTACCGAGCCGACCGACGCCGATGTCGCGGCGTTCAGGGAACAGCTCGGCCGACCTCCGCGCGGGCTGCGGGCCATCGCGCACCGCTGCCCCTGCGGACAGCCGGACGTCGTGGAGACCGCGCCCCGGCTGCCCGACGGCACGCCCTTCCCGACGCTGTACTACCTGACCTGCCCGCGCGCCGCGTCCGCGATCGGCACGCTTGAGGCGGGCGGTGTCATGAAGGAGATGACGCAGCGCCTTGCCACCGATCCGGAGCTGGCCGCCGCGTACCGGGCGGCGCACGAGGACTACATCCGGCGCCGCGACACCATCGAGGAACTCACCGGGTTCCCCAGCGCCGGTGGAATGCCGGACCGGGTGAAATGCCTGCACGTCCTGGTCGCGCACTCGCTGGCCGCCGGGCCCGGGGTCAACCCGCTCGGTGACGAGGCCCTGGCGATGCTCCCCGAGTGGTGGGCGAAGGGCCCCTGCGTGACGGTCGAGGCCGGCGCGTGCGCGGCCGGGGAGAGCGGCCGGTGACCCGGGTCGCCGCCATCGACTGCGGTACGAACTCCATCCGGCTGCTCGTCGCCGACGCGGACCCCGTGACCGGTGAACTCACCGATCTGGACCGGCGGATGCGGATCGTCCGGCTCGGCCAGGGCGTCGACCGCACCGGACGGCTCGCCCCCGAGGCGCTGGAACGGACCTTCGCGGCCTGCCGTGAGTACGCGGACCTCATCAAGCAACACGGTGCGCGGCGGGTCCGCTTCGTCGCCACCTCCGCCTCGCGCGACGCCGAGAACCGCGATGTGTTCACGCGCGGCGTCCTCGACACGCTGGGGGTGGAGCCCGAGGTGATCTCGGGGGACCAGGAGGCCGCGTTCTCCTTCCACGGCGCGACCCGGGAACTGACCGGCCGCCAGGACCTGGCGACGCCCTATCTCGTCGTGGACATCGGCGGCGGCTCCACCGAGTTCGTGGTCGGCGACGGCGAGGTACGCGCCGCGCGGTCCGTCGACATCGGCTGCGTACGGATGACCGAGCGGCACCTCGTGCACGACGGTGTCGCGTCCGACCCGCCGACCGACGCCGAGATCGACGCCATACGCGCGGACGTCGAAGCGGCGCTCGACCTCGCCGAACGCAGGGTCCCGCTGCGCGAGGCCCACACCCTGGTCGGCCTGGCGGGCTCGGTCACCACGATCGCGGCCATCGCCCTGGACCTCACCGCGTACGACTCGACGGCGATCCACCACGCCCGTATCCCGTTCGCCAAGGTCCGCGAGATCACCACCCGCCTGCTCACCTCGACCCACGACGAACGCACGACGATCCCGGTCCTGCACCCTGGCCGGGTCGACGTCATCGCGGCAGGCGCCCTGATCCTCCAGTCCCTCATGGAACGCGTGAACGCCCAGGAGGTCGTGGTCAGCGAACACGACATCTTGGACGGCATCGCGTGGTCGATCACGTGACGGGGCCGGAGGAGGACCGGGACGCGACGCCCGTACTCGACCGGCTCGCGGCGGAAGGCCAAGTCAGGGCCGCGGCGCACCCTGGCCACCGGCCGCGGATGCGAGTCGGTGACGGCAGCGACCGGCTGGGCGACGCGCTGACCGCACTGCGCGCGGAAGAGCCCTGGTGAGCGTCCGCGCCGGCGGGATCAGAGGTTGCGGTACACCTCACGACGGTCGCCGATCTTGACGACCAGGACCAGGAGTTCGCCGTCATCGACCTGGTAGGCGATGCGGTAGGGGCCGACCCGGAGACGGTAGAGCCCGGACGGTCCGCTGAGCTTCTTGATGTCGGCGTCCTCCCGGTACGGGTCGTCGCCGAGCGCGGTCAGCGCCGTCAGGACGCGCATGGCCGCCGGGCGGTCGATGGCCCGCAGTTGGCGCTGCGCCGCCGTGGTGAAGCGGAACGCGTACTTCACGCCGCGCCCTCGGCGTGGTCCTCGCGCTCGGTGAACAGGTCCGCCAGCAACTCGGCCATCGTCACCGTCGGGCCACCGTCGGCCAGAACCGCCTCGGCCTCACGCGCCAGCAGTTCGTCGGCTGCTTCCTCCAGCGCGTCGAAGTCCGCAATGGGCACCAGGGCGGCCACCGGCTCCCCATTGCGCGTGATGACGGTCGCGGTGCCCTGCTCGGCACGGTTGATGTGGTCCGCGAGGTGCGCGCGGGCTTCGCGGACGGTCACGGGGTTCTCTGCCATACGGGCAGTGTACGCGCCCTTGTGTACACGCGTCAGGGGTCGCCTGAGCAGGCCCCCCGTCGTCCGAGCGGGCCTTTCGGGGGGTTCCTCGATCGGGCGGGGGTGCGTCGGCGGGAAAGTTCGTGAAGTTCTTCACAAGGAATTCGGTCCTCTTGGGCGAGGTTCCGTGGGGAAGGGTTCCTCGCCGGGGTTTCGCGGGGGGTTCCGGGGTGTGCGCGGGGGGTTCCGGGAGTGTTACGCCGGGGTGAATCAGGGGGTGGTCCACCCACCTGAATGACCCGGACGAGCAGCTCACAGGGGTGGTGCAACGTCCCGTTGACCGCTGTGGTTCCCGCCGTGAGACATGAACTGTGTCACCTGGGTCGCGCAGGGTAGCACAGGCCCGGAATGTGCTTGTGAAGGGGCGCACGAACGACCCCCCTGAGGCAGTGGATACTCGTTGCCATGAGCACCACGGAGCGTCCCAGGATCCTCGTAGTAGGCGGTGGGTACGTAGGTCTTTACGCGGCGCGTCGCATTCTGAAGAAGATGCGGTACGGCGAGGCGACCGTCACGGTCGTCGACCCGCGCTCGTACATGACGTACCAGCCCTTCCTCCCCGAAGCCGCCGCCGGCAGCATCTCGCCCCGGCATGTCGTCGTCCCGCTGCGACGCGTGCTGCCCAAGGCGGAGGTGCTCACCGGCCGGGTCACCACCATCGACCAGGACCGCAAGGTCGCCACCGTCGCGCCGCTCGTCGGCGAGGCGTACGAGCTGCCCTTCGACTACCTGATCGTCGCCCTCGGCGCCGTCTCGCGTACCTTCCCGATCCCCGGCCTCGCCGAGCAGGGCATCGGCATGAAGGGCATCGAGGAGGCCATCGGCCTGCGCAACCACGTGCTGGAGCAGCTCGACAAGGCCGACTCGACCACCGACGAGGACGTCCGGCGCCGCGCGCTCACCTTCGTCTTCGTCGGCGGCGGCTTCGCCGGCGCGGAGACCATCGGCGAGGTCGAGGACATGGCCCGGGACGCGGCCAAGTACTACAACAACGTGTCGCGCGAGGACATGCGCTTCGTCCTCGTGGACGCCGCGGACAAGATCCTCCCCGAGGTCGGCCCCAAGCTCGGCCAGTACGGCCGCGAGCACCTGGAGGGCCGCGGGGTCGAGGTCTACCTCTCCACCTCGCTCGACTCCTGCGTCGACGGCCATGTGGTGCTCAAGAACGGCCTGGAGGTCGACTCCAACACCATCGTGTGGACCGCCGGTGTGAAGCCGAACCCGGTCCTCGCCCGCTACGGCCTCCCGCTGGGCCCCCGCGGTCACGTCGACACCCGCACCACGCTCCAGGTGCAGGGCTCCGACTACATCTGGGCCGCCGGCGACAACGCCCAGGTGCCGGACCTCATCGGCCGCAAGGCGGGCAACCCGAACGCCTGGTGCCCGCCCAACGCCCAGCACGCGCTGCGTCAGGCGAAGACCCTCGGCGACAACGTCATCTCCGGCCTGCGGGGCTTCCCGCAGCGGGAGTACAGCCACGCCAACAAGGGTGCGGTCGCCGGGCTCGGCCTGCACAAGGGCGTCGCGATGATCGTCATGGGCAAGATGAAGATCAAGCTCAAGGGCCGGCTCGCGTGGTACATGCACCGCGGGTACCACGGTCTGGCGATGCCGACCTGGAACCGCAAGATCCGGGTGTTCGCGGACTGGACCCTCGCGATGTTCCTCAAGCGTGAGGTGGTCTCGCTCGGCGCGATGGAGACCCCGCGCGAGGAGTTCTACGAGGCCGCCCGGCCGACACCCGTACCGGTGGCCGCCGGTGCCGCGCCCGAGCAGGCCGCCGCCAAGGCCCCCGCCAGGACCGAGGAGAAGGCCAAGGCTCAGGCTCAGGCGTCCTGACCTCCGGTACCCCGTCACACCGAAGGGGCCGTCCGCCATCCGTGGTGCGGACGGCCCCTTCGGCGTTCCCGGGCGGCCCAATGTATGGCTCCTGCACGTATTTTGCGGAGTCGTAACGGGAAAACGGGACTGTGCGGCCGACCCGTTGGTGTTGACGAGGTGTTGGACCGTCACGGGATCTGTGATCACGGATCTGCCATCACGGAGGTGTGTGCCATGCAGGACGCCGCACTGCGGCTGAAGACCCTCGCCGAGCAACTCATGGGAGTCCGGCTCCCGGTGCGTATCCGCGCCTGGGACGGTTCGGAGGCGGGCCCTCCGGACGCTCCGACGCTGGTCGTACGCCACCGCCGGGCGCTGCGGCGGCTGTTGTGGAAGCCCGGCGAGCTGGGCCTGGCCCGCGCCTGGGTCGCCGGTGACCTCGACGTCGACGGGGATCTGTACGAGGCCCTCGACCTGATGTCCTCGCTGATCTGGGACCGGGGCGAGGACGCCCGAACCCTGCGCCAGGCCCTGCGCGACCCCGAGGTACGCGCCGCCGCCCGCTCGCTCGCCGTCCTCGCCGGCCCCTTCCCACCGCCGGCCCCGCCCCGCGAGGAGACGCGCCGCACCGGCCGCCTCCATCTGCACACCAAACGCACCGACAGACGCGCCATCAGCCACCACTACGACGTCGGCAACGACTTCTACGCCCTCGTCCTCGGCCCTTCGATGGTCTATTCGTGCGCCTATTGGGACACCCCGGACTCCACCCTGGAGGACGCCCAGCGCGACAAGCTCGACCTCATCAGCCGCAAGTTGGACCTGAAGCCCGGCATGCGGCTGCTCGATGTCGGGTGCGGCTGGGGCTCCATGGCGATCCACGCGGCCCGCGAGTACGGCGTCCGCGTCGTCGGCGTCACCCTCTCGCAGGAGCAGGCGGCCTTCGCCCGCAAGCGCGTCGCCGAGGAGGGCCTCACCGACAGGGTCGAGATCCGCGTCCAGGACTACCGGGACGTCGCCGACGGCCCGTACGACGCGATCTCCTCGATCGGGATGGCCGAGCACGTCGGATCGACCCGCTATCTGGAGTACGCCCAGGACCTGTACGCCCTGCTGAAGCCGGGCGGACGGCTGCTCAACCACCAGATCGCGCGCCGCCCTCGGGGCGACGAAGACGGCTACCAGGTCGACGAGTTCATCGACGCGTACGTCTTCCCGGACGGCGAGCTGGCACCCGTCGGCACCACCGTCGAGCTGCTCGAACAGGCCGGGTTCGAGGTCCGTGACCTGGAGGCCATCCGGGAGCACTACGGGCTCACGCTGCGCCGCTGGGTCGCCAACCTGGAGAAGCACTGGGCGAAGGCCGTCCGGCTGACCAGCCCCGGCCGGGCCCGTGTCTGGCGCCTCTACATGGCCGCGTCGGCCCTGTCCTTCGAGCGCAACCGCATCGGCGTGAACCAGGTCCTCGCGGTACGCGCCCCCGACGCGGGCACCTCGGGGATGGCGCTGCGGGCACGCGCCTGGGGCTGACGCCCCGGCACGCGCGTCCCGGCGCACGGAAGGGCCCGTACGGCGGAGTGTCGCCGTACGGGCCCTTCCGTGGGAGGCCGCGGCTACTCCGACTTGATCGCCGCGAGCATGTTCAGCCGCGCCGCGCGCCGCGCCGGCCAGAGCGCCGCGAGGATGCCGACCATGCCTGCGAGCAGCAGGAACAGCGCCATCCGGCCCCACGGCAGGACCAGCGAGTACGTCGCCATCCGGGCGCCGATCAGCTCACCGGCCGCCCAGCCGAAGAAGACGCCGAGCCCGAGCCCGAGCACCCCGCCGAACAGTGAGATCACCAGCGATTCGAGCCGGACCATCCGCTTGGTGCCCTTGCGGTCGAGGCCGATCGCGCGGAGCATCCCGATCTCCTGCTGGCGCTCGAAGACGGACATCGCCAGGGTGTTGATGACACCGAGCACCGCGACGATCACCGCCATGGCGAGCAGCCCGTACAGCATGTTCAGCATCAGCGTGAACAGCTGCGCGATCTCGTTGGACAGGTCCTTCTTGTCCTGGACCTTGATCGCCGGGTTGTCGCCGAGCGCCTTCTCCAGCTTGTCCTTCGTCGCCGCCGAAGTGCCGTCGGACGTCTTGACCATGACCTGCATGTCGGTGGTGTCCCGCTGGTGCGGCGCCAGCGTGTTCATGTCCATGATGATCCCGCGGATCATCTCGTTGCCCACATAGACCCCGGCGACGGTCAGCGTCTGCTTCTTGCCGTCCTCGTACGACGTGGCGAACCGCGAACCGACCTTCCAGCCGTGTTGCTTGGCGGTCTTGTCGTCCACGACGACATCGGTGCCGGCGACCTTGAACGTGCCGTTGTCGACCGGGAGATCGGTCAGCTCGCCGATCGTGGAGCCGTCGACACCGGTCAGATACTCGGTCTTCCCACCGATACGGGACTCCGCGTTGCGCAGCGGGCTGGTCGCGGTGACGCCCCCGACGTCCTTGAGCTTCTTCTCCACCTCGGGCGAGAGCGTCTTGAAGTTCGCCATGCTGACCGTGTAGTCGGCCTTGATGGCGGAGGTCGCCATCTTGTCGATCGCGTTCTGGAAGCTGCCCGCGATGACCGTCATACCGGTGATCAGGGTCAGCCCGATCATCAGCGCGGACGCGGTCGCGGCGGTACGGCGCGGGTTGCGCACCGAGTTCTGCCGGGCCAGCTTGCCCGAGACACCGAAGACCCGCAGGAGCGGGCCGGACGCGGCGATCAGCGGCCGGGACAGCAGCGGCGTCAGCACGAACACGCCGATGACCAGCAGACCCGCGCCCACACTCATCGGGACGTTGCCGTCCGAACCGCTCATTCCGGTGGCGGCCAGGACCAGCGCGGCACCGGCGGCGGCGAACACGGCGCCGATCGAGTTCCGTACCACCAGGGACTTCGTCGTCGCGGCGGCGTGCACGCTGCTCATCGCGGCGACCGGCGGGATCTTCGCGGCGCGGCGGCCGGGCAGCCAGGCGGCGAGCATGGTGATCACGACGCCGACGATCAGGGCGGTCAGGACGGTGCCCGAGGTGACGATCACCGGACCGGCCGGGACGGTGACGTCCAGCATGCCCATCAGGCCGCGCAGACCGACGCCGATCCCGATACCGGCGGCGAGACCGGTGATGGCGGCGACCGCGCCGACGAAGAACGCCTCAAGCAGCACGGAACGGGTCACCTGGCGGCGCGAGGCACCGACGGCCCGCATCAGCGCCAGCTCCTTGGTGCGCTGCGCGACGAGCATCGTGAACGTGTTGGCGATGATGAACACACCGACGAACAGGGAGATCCCGGCGAAGGCGAGCATGCCCGTCTTCATGCCGCTCATCCTGGCCTCGATGCTCTTGGCCTGGTCGGCTGCCAGCTTCTGACCGGTGGTGGTCTCCGTACGGTCGCCGGGCAGGATCTTGTCGAGTTCCGCCTTCAGCGCGGCCTGCGTGGTGCCGGGGGCGGCCTTCACGTCGATCTGGTCGTACTCGCCGACCTTGTTGTACAGCCGCTGCGCGGTCGCCGTGTCGAAGAGGGCGAGGCTGCCGCCCGCGGCGACATTGCCGTCGTCGGTGGTGAAGATGCCGGCGATGGTCGGCTTCAGGATGGGGCCGTCGATGGACATCCGGATGGTGTCGCCGACCTTGTAGCCGCCGCGCTCCGCGGTCCGCGCGTCGATGGCGATCTGGTCCTTGCCCTGCGGGGCCTTGCCCTCCTTCAGCGGGTAGCGGGGGTCCTTCGCGCCCCAGTAGTTGCCGCCCGCGGAGTCGAAGCCGCCGCCGATGAGCTTGCCGTCCTTGTCGGCGAGCGCGCTGAATCCTCCGACCACACCGATCGCGGACCCGGTGCCCGGAGCCTTGGTCACCGCGTCGAGCGTCGACCGCGTCAGCGGCTGCACCTTGGCGACGGTGTCGCCCTTGCTCTCGGGCGTCTTCGACTGGACGGCGACGTCGACCTGGTCGAAGCCCTTGGACGAACTCTTCTGGAGGGCGTCGGAGATGGTGTTGGTGAAGACCAGCGTGCCGGAGACAAACGCGACGCCAAGCATGACGGCGAGCACGGTCATCAACAACCGGGCCTTATGCGCAAAAACGTTGCGCAGGGCGGTACGGAACATGTGGGTGCGTCCTGGTGAGGAGGAGTATTGGGCCCCGTCAGGGGCGCGGGGAACTGCGCGACCAGCCACGGACGGCCGGCAGTTGGGCGACGTCCGGTCGACCCCCGATTAGGGGCGCGAGGAACTGCGCAATCAGCTGGTGCGTCCCTTGGCGTCGAACCGCTTCATCAGGTCCAGCACGGCATCCGCGGTAGGCGAGTACAACTCATCGACGATCCGCCCATCGGCGAGGAACACCACGCGATCGGCATACGCGGCGGCCACCGGATCATGCGTGACCATGACGACGGTCTGCCCCAACTCCCGTACCGAGTTCCGCAGGAACCCCAGCACCTCGGCGCCGGCCCGCGAGTCGAGGTTTCCGGTCGGCTCGTCACCGAAGATGATGTCGGGCCGGGCGGCGAGCGCGCGGGCCACGGCGACACGCTGCTGCTGACCGCCGGAGAGCTGCGCGGGACGGTGCTTGAGGCGGTCGCCGAGACCGACCATGCGGATCACGGTGTCCAGCCACTGCTGGTCCGGCTTGCGGCCCGCGATGTCCATCGGGAGGGTGATGTTCTCCAGCGCGTTCAGCGTCGGCAGCAGGTTGAACGCCTGGAAGATGAAGCCGATCTTGTCCCGGCGGAGCTTGGTGAGCTGCTTGTCCTTGAGGGACCCCAGTTCGACGTCGCCGATCCGGACGGAACCGCTGCTGAAGGAGTCGAGCCCGGCGACGCAGTGCATCAGCGTCGACTTGCCGGAGCCGGACGGGCCCATGATCGCGGTGAACTCGGCCTGCCGGAAGTCGATGGAGACCCGGTCCAGGGCGACCACCTTGGTCTCTCCCTGACCGTAGACCTTGCTCAGCTCAGTGGCTCGGGCGGCGGCCACGGTGGTGCTCGGGGCGAAGGGAGTGGTGGTCACGGGAGGGTGCTCCTGTCGGTGCGACGGATGAGGGCGACAAATGAGGGTGCCTACGGCTGCGGGCGCCATGCCCTCTCGAAGACATCTCCATCGTCGCGGCCGATTCGGGCCCTGGAGTCAACCGCTGTTCCGGTTCCGGGGGCAGCCTTCGGTCGGACCGAGAGGGCCGCTGTCATACCTGGGGATGACGTCCGACCCCGAGATGGGGATGACATGGGGTGTCCGTACGGGGCCGCGGGGGAGCGGGCGTCGGGACACCGTCTGGTTTTTGCCGTTGACGGTGAAATTCCGTCATTCCGCGTTCGTCGCGAGAGGCCCCGAGAAAGGTGATTTGCGGGTCTGAACGGCCCGGGACCTGGGCTGATGCTCCCTCAGACGGCAATAAAATAAGACAACATCGGACTGTCGTTCCGCTGTCCGGGGGACCGGTCCCGATAGGCTCGGACCCTCGTCGCGGAGCCCATGGCCTGCCCGGATGGTGGAATGCAGACACGGCGAGCTTAAACCTCGCTGCCCTTCTCGGGGCGTACCGGTTCAAGTCCGGTTCCGGGCACTACCGCTCACTCTGCGCTGCCGAGCGGTGACACGAGGTGTGCGAACCGAGATTTTACCGGGCCTTGAATCCCATCCGAGCGGGGTCGCTCTTAAGTTCTGCGAATTCCGCTAACCCCGTAACTCCGAGATCGCGCTCATGCGTGGCGACGATGTCCGAGAGGCGGTCGGGACAGCGGTGCCCTTCCTCCAGCCGTATGCCGTGCGGGACCGGTCGCCGGAATCGTCGGAATCGCCGGATTCGGGGCGCCCGTACCGTTTTGTTTTCTCCCTCGGAGAAGTCACCGTCATTGCGGCAAAGGGCTGTTCACCCATCAGATCGACGTGATGCTCCAGCGGTTACGCCCGCCGGCCGGGGTCCGGTTCGGTCAGGGACGTGAGTTCGGCGTCGAAGAGGAGTGCCGGGTTGAAGGTCATCCCCGTGAAGTGGCCCGCGAGTTCCAGTGAGAGGACGCCGTGCAGCCGGGTCCAGAAGGTCAGGGCGCGGTGGAGGACGGCGGGTGGGGCGGGGTGGTCGTTCGCCCACGCCCGGTGGTCCGTGAGGTGCGCCTCGAACGGTGTCTCGGGGCCGCCTCGCGCGGGCGTCGCCATGAAGGTGTCGAGCAGCGTCGCCATGATCTCGGACGAGATCGCGGTGATGTCGTCGGGCGCGTGGTAGCCGGGTACGGGTGTGCCGTAGATGAGGAAGTACCGCTGCGGGTCCTCCAGTGCCCAGCCGCGTAGGGCATGGGCCAGCGCGGGCAGGTCGGCGCCGGACTCCGCGGCGGTGTGGAAGGTGTCGGCCAGGCTTCGGTACGCGTCCCTGATGAGCGCGGTGATCAGCTCGTCGCGGCCGGCGAAGTACCGGTAGAGCGCGGGTCCGCTCATGCCCATCTGCTTGGCGATCGCGTTGAGGGAGAGCGCGGACGCGCCCGCCGTGGCGATCTGCTCCCAGGCACGCTCCTTGATCTCCTCGCGCACCTGGGCGCGGTAGCGCTCGCGTGGGGTCCTTGTGCCCGTCTCCGCCATCCGCCTGCCGCCTTCCGTCTCTGCAAAGCGATACTTTCAAGATTTAGTTAGAGGCTATCACGAAACCTCTTGACGCTTACCGCTCGCGGGAGTTACAACTTATAACGAACGCCAAGCCATCTAGGTAGGGGAAGTCTCATGACCACCTCCACGACCACCTCCACGTCATCGTCCACGTCATCCGAATCGCCCGCCCCCGCCCCCGCCGCCACCCGGCGCATCCCCCTCCCCCTGACCATCTCCGCCTGGGCGGTCCCGATCATGGTGCTCGCCCAGTTCGCCCTGGTGGCGATCGTGCCGGTCGTGATCGCGCTGGTCACCGGTCTCGGCCGCGTCCGTGACCGGGCGGTACGCCTGGCGGCCTCGCTTCTCGCCGTCGCGTTCGCGATCCCGCTCACCGTCTGGCTGGTGCGGCCCGATGGCGCGCCGAGCCTGTCCAAGGACATCCACCCCGCGTTCGTGGCACTGATCGTCGCCGCGTCCGCCGCGCTCCTCCTGACCCTGCGCCGCGCCCGCCGACTCCCCACGGCCGGATAGGTTCGTCGTAGTGAACGACCCGGTACGAGGGGGCGACGGTGAGGGAGATGCGGGCGGTTCCGCTGGTCGGTGGGCCGGTGGAGGTACGGGGCGCGCTGGCCCTGGAGACCACGCGCGCGGGGGTGATGCCGCGCCGGCTGCCCGCATGGACCAAGGAGCAGTACCAGGACCCGTCGGTCGAGGCATCCACCGTGATGCCCTCGGGGGTGCGCCTGGTGTTCCGTACCGACGCGCGTGAGCTGGAGTTCGACGTGCTGACCTCCACCGGGCAGTTGCCCGGCGACCCCGAGCCGCGCCCGACCGGGACGCTGGAACTCCTGGTGGACGGCGCCCCGGCCGGACGCGAACGGGCGCCGCTGGGTCAGGTGCTGCGGATGGCGCGGCCCGGGTCCGCGCAGCGGCTGATTCCGGGGGAGCCGGGGACCGTACGGTTCGCCGGGCTGGCGGCCGGAATGAAGACCGTCGAGTTGTGGCTCCCGCAGCAGACCCCCACGGAACTGGTCGCGCTGCGTGCCGACGGCGAGGTGCTGGCGCCGCTGCCGGACGGCCGCCGCCGCTGGGTGCACCACGGCAGTTCCATCAGCCACTGCATCGACGCCGACGGCCCCACCGGCACCTGGCCGGTGGTCGCCGCCGCGCTCGGGGGCGTCGAGGTGATCAACCTCAGCCAGGCAGGCAACGCGCTGCTCGACCCGTACGTCGCCCGGACGATCCGGGACCTGCCCGCCGATCTGATCAGCCTGAAGGTGGGCATCAACATCGTGGCGCTGGCCGCGTTCCGGCTGCGGACGTTCGGCCCGGCGGTGCACGGGTTCCTGGACACCGTCCGGGACGGGCACCCGGACACCCCGCTGTTGCTGGTGTCCCCGGTGAGCTGTCCGGCGGTCGAGGAGACCCCGGGCCCGGCCGCGGTGGGCCCGGACGGGATGGTCGCCGCGCTGGGTGACCCGGCCGATGTGGCCGCCGGGGCGCTGACGCTGGCCGTGGTCCGTGCCGAGTTGGCCCGGATCGTCGCGGCCCGGGGGGCGCGCGACCCCCATCTGCACTACCTCGACGGACGCGCGCTCCTCGGCCCGGACGAGGTGGACGACCTGCCCGACGGCCTCCACCCGGGCGCCGCCGCGTACCGCCGTATGGGCAAGCGCTTCGCCGCCCACGCCTTCGCGGACGACGGTCCCTTCGCATCCGACGAGGTGATCGAGGCCGTCAGGACACCCCGAACTCACTGAAGCGGGACGCCGTGTGCACGTCGTGCTCGATGGCGGCGGCCGTCCGCCGCAGCGCCGGGAGCAGCCGGTCCCGGGTCGTCGCCAGAGGTGTCGTACCGGAGTGCTGGGCGACGTTCAGGGCCGCGACGACCCGGCCCCGGGCGTCCCGCAGCGGTACCGCGACCGAGCGCAGCCCCTCCTCCAACTCCTCGTCGATCGTGGCGTATCCCTGCCGCGCCGTGGTCTCGACGGTCCGCGCCAGGGCCTCGGGCGAGGTGACCGTGTGCCGGGTCAGCGGCCGGGGATCGCTCGCCGCGAGCAGCGCCGCCCGCCGCTCATCGGGCAGGCCCGCCAGGAGTACGCGGCCCATCGCGGTCGCGTACGCGGGGAAGCGGGTGCCGGGCGCGATGTGCACGCTCATGACCCGTACGGTCGGCACGCGCGCCACGTACCGGATGTCCGTACCGTCCAGGACCGTCACCGACGCCGACTCGTGGACCTCCTCGACCAGGTCCCGCAGATGCGGCTCGGCCAATTCGGCGAAGGAGAGCCGGGAGAGGCGGGCGTAGCCCAGTTCCAGGACCCGGGGGAGCGGCCGGAAGAGCCGGCCCGTGTGGGTCGCGTACCCCTCCTGTTCGAGCGTCAGCAGACAGCGCCGCGCCGTCGCACGCGGCAGCCCGGTCGCCTCGGCGAGCGCGGTGAGCGGCACACCGTCGCCCCGGGCGGCCCCCAGCGCCCGCAGTACGGCGAGCCCACGCGCGAGCGACTGGAGGAATTCGGGACCGAGTTCGCCCTTGGCGTCAGGGGGCAGGAGGGACGAGTCGACCCCGACAGGACCCACGGCAGCCCCCGCGACTCCGCCGACCTTCGTCACCTCCTGACCCCCCGCCACTCCGCCGACCTCCGCGTCCTCCCGCCCCCCCGTGACTCCGCCACCCTCCGCGACTTCCCGACTCCCCGCGAACAGCCTCCCCAATTCGCCTGCCTCCGCCCGTAGTCGGCCCAGCACCGCGTCCGCCAGGTCTGTCGCGCTGTGGCGGCTGGTGTGGCTGACGGCGCTGAGGGCGGCCAAGGGGTGGCCGTCCGGGGTGTGGACCGGGACCGTGACCGCGATCAGGCCCGTTTCGATCAGCTGGTCGTCGGTGGCGTGGCCCGTCTCTGCCGCCAGGGCGACCCGGGCGGCGAAGTCGGATTCCCGGATCTCGCGCGGTGACACCACCGGGAACCCCGCGCCCAGCGGGTCGGCGAGGCGGCGGGCCCGCCACGCGTCCCACCGCGCCGGTGACCAGTCCGTCGCGAACACCGCGCCAGGGGCGCACCGTTCCGCCGGAAGCAGATCGCCGACATGGAACGCCACCGACATCGCGCGGCGCCGCGTGGCCTGCGCCACGAACCGGACCCCGTCCCCGTCGGGCACCGCGAGCGACACCGACTCGTCGAGTTCGTCGGCGAGCCGGGCCGTCCGTGCGGCGACCGCGTCCAGGGGCCCGCTCGCCGCCAAGTAGGCGTTGCCCAGCTCCATCAGACGGGGCGTCAGCCACAGCTCCTGACCCTGGCGGCGTACCAGACCGAGGTGGTGCAGGGTCGTCACGACCCGGTCGACGGTGGACCGCGCGAGCCCCGTCGTACGGACCAGGTCACCGGCCCGGGTCCGCTCACCGGCGGGCGCCGACGCCAGCGCGCGCAGCACGGCGAGCCCCCGCTCAAGAGGCCGTACCGACTCAACTCCGCGCGCCGTTCCGGTCGCCGATTCGGGCATAGCGCTCCCTCGATTTCGTTCAGCGGGCGTGCCGGGACCGTTGACAGCGGCCCGGACCGGGCAGACACTCCCGCTGAGCACATTATGAACAAAAGTTCACCAGGCGAACAAGTCGAACAAGAGGCTACTGCATGCGTACCACCGTCGGCATCATCGGAGCCGGTCCCGCCGGACTCCTCCTGGCCCGGCTGCTGCACAACGCGGGCATCGACTCCGTCGTCCTGGAGTCACGCGACCGCGCCTACGTGGAACAGCGCCAGCGCGCCGGAATCCTCGAACAGGGCACCGTGGACGTGCTGCGCGCGGCCGGCGCGGGCGAGCGCATGGACCGTGAGGGGCTGCCCCACGACGGCATCGAGCTGCGCTTCGACCGCCGCCGTCACCGCGTCGACTTCCCGGCCCTGACCGGCGGCCGGTCCGTGATGGTCTACGCCCAGACCGAGGTCGTGAAGGACCTCATCGCCCTCCAACTGGGGGACGGCGGCCCCCTGTTCTTCGAGACGGAGGCCCTGGAGGTCACCGGCGCGGAATCCGACCACCCGCGCATTCGCTTCCGGCAGACAGACGGCACCGAAGGCGTCCTCGACTGCCACTACGTCGTCGGCTGCGACGGCTTCTGGGGCGTCTCCCGTACCGCCGTCCCCGCCACCGTCTCCCGTGTCTCCGAACGCACGTACCCCTTCGGCTGGCTCGGCATCCTCGCCGACGTACCGCCCTCGCACGACGAACTCGTCTACGCCCGCCACGACCGCGGCTTCGCCCTGCTCAGCATGCGCTCACCCGTCGTCTCCCGGCTCTACCTCCAGGTCCCCGAGGGCACCGACGCCGCCGACTGGAGCGACAAGGAGATCTGGGACGAACTGGAACGGCGCCTGGAGACCGACGACGACTGGACCCTGCGCCGAGGCCCGGTCACCGCCAAGTCCGTTACCCCGATGCGCAGTTACGTCCACGAGCCGATGCGGCACGGCCGGCTCTTCCTCGCCGGTGACGCCGCCCATATCGTGCCGCCGACCGGCGCCAAGGGCCTCAACCTCGCCGTCGGCGACGTCGTCACCTTCGCCCGTGCCCTGATCCACCGGCGCGACACCGGCGACACCGCGCTCCTCGACGCGTACTCCGCGACCTGTCTGCGCCGGGTCTGGCAGGCCGAGCGGTTCTCGTACGCGATGACGACGATGCTGCACAGGCCCGAGGACGCGACCCCCTTCGACGACCGCGTCCAGCGTGCCGCTCTCGACCGGATCACCAGCTCCCGGTCCGCCGAGGCCGACCTCGCCGAGTCCTACACCGGCTTCCCGCTCGACCTCCCCACCGATCCCCCGCACGATCTCCCCGGCGCCTGACCCCAGGGCGCCCGGCCCCTCTGCCCCGTCGTACGTCCCCCATCCCCCCTCTACGACGAAGTGAGAGAACCGTGACCGCAGACCCCACCCCGAAAACCCCGGACCGCTCCTTCCGAGCCGTCGCCCTCGTGATGACCCTCTGCTGGGTCGCCGTCTTCTTCGACGGCATGGACGTCAACATCTACGGCGCCGTCATGCCGCACCTGCTCGACGACCCCGACCTCGGCTTCAGCCCCGGGCTCGCCGGCACCATCGGCAGCTGGACCACCTTCGGCATGCTGATCGGCGCGCTGACCGCGGGCACCCTCACCGACTGGCTGGGCCGCAAACCGCTGGTCACCGCCAGCGTCGTCCTGTTCTCGCTCGGCTCCGCGCTGTGCGCCCTCGCGCCGGGCGCCGCCCTGTTCGGCGCGGGCCGCTTCGTCTCCGGTCTGGGCCTCGGCGGCCTGATGCCGATCGGCCTGGCGATCGTCGCCGAGTTCGCGCCGCCGCGCCGGGCCGCACTCGCCACCGGCCTGATGATGACCTCGTACCACGCGGGCGGCATGGCGGCCACCGGCATCGGCCTTGCCGTCGCGCCCGAGCACGGCTGGCGCTGGGTGTTCTGGGCGGGTGTGCTGCCCGCCGTGATCGCCGTGCCGCTGGTCCTGAAGTGGCTGCCGGAGTCCCCGGGCGTCCTCTTCGCCAAGGGCCGCGTCCAGGAGGCGTACGCGACGGCCGACCGCTACCGTCTCGAACGGCCCGTGCCCGCCGAGGCGCCCGAGGCCGGTGTCAAGGGCCGCCTCGCCGCGATCGGCGCCCTCTTCGCGCCCCGCACCCGCTGGGCGACCCCGCTGCTGTGGATCGCGTCCTTCGCCGGACTGCTCCTCGTCTACGGCGTCTCCACCTGGCTGCCCGAGCTGATGCGCGCCTCCGGCTACTCCCTCTCCTCCTCCGTCACCTTCCTCATGGTGATCAACGCGGGCGGCATTGTCGGCATGCTCGTCGCGGGCCGCACCGCCGACCGGTTCGGGCCGGTCAAGGTCTCCGCGATCTGGTTCGTGCTCACCGCCGCGGGCACCTTCCTGCTCCGCGCCCACCTGCCCCTCGGCGTCGCCTACACGGTGGTCTTCCTCACCGGCGTCTGGCTCTTCAGCGCCCAGGTCATGGTCTACGCGGCCACCGCCCGGGTCTACGCGCCGGGCGAGCGTGCCACCGGGCTCGGCTGGGTCACCGGCGTCGGCCGCACCGGCGCGGTCGTCGGACCCACCCTCGGCGGCGCCGTCATCGTGGGCGGCAACGCGGGCCTCGGCTTCACCACCTTCGCCGGCGCCGCCGTCCTGGGCGCCGTCGCGATCACCCTGGTGCCGCTCGTCCGGCGTACCCGGCGCGAGGCGGCGGCGCCGGGCGGGGAGACGACGGCGTTCGCGAGCTGATCCGTTAAAACCCGTGAATCCCGGGGAGAAAAGCGGGGAACGCCCGGCGTCCGCCGGGCGTTGCCCGTAACAGATGGGGAAAGATCCTCCCTGAGCACTAGGCTAAGGTCTTTGCCCGCCTATTACTCTTGGAGCCGAGGTCACAACGGGTGGCCATGGAGGAATGCAATGAGGAGCAGTAACCCGGTCTTCTCGCGACGGGGGTTCAGCCGCGACAACGGTTATGCGGGCTTCAACGCCGCGCCGCAGGCCGGGGGACCAGCCGCAGTCGGTACCCAGGGCAGCCCTTACGCCCAGGGCAATCCCCAGGCCCAGGGCAACCCGTACGCGACAGCGCCCACCGCGCCCACCAACCCGTACGCACCGCAGGACCTTCAGTACGGCGCGCCCCCGCAGGCGCCCGCCACCACCGGCCGCATGACGATGGACGACGTCATCATGCGCACCGCCACCACGCTCGGCATTCTCATCGTCACGGCCTCGCTCTCCTGGGCGCTGCTGCCGGTCGACGACGCGAACATCAACCGTTCGTACGGCATCGCGATCGGCGCCGCGCTGCTCGCGATGGTCCTGGCGTTCGTCCAGTCCTTCAAGCGCAAGGCGTCCCCGGCGCTGATCGTGTCGTACGCCGCGCTGGAAGGTGTCTTCCTCGGCGTCATCTCCAGCGTCGTGGACAACCGCATCGCGAGCGGCGCGGCGATGCAGGCCGTCATCGGCACCCTGGCGGTCTTCGCGGCCGTCCTGGTGGCGTACAAGGCGGGCTGGATCCGCGTCAACCGCCGGTTCTACGGCTTCGTGATGGCCGCGGCCATGGGCTTCATCCTGCTGATGGCGGTGAACCTGCTGTTCTCCGTCTTCGGCGGCGGTGACGGCCTCGGCTTCCGCAGCGGCGGCCTCGGCATCGTCTTCGGCATCATCGGCGTGCTCCTCGGGGCCTGCTTCCTGGCGCTGGACTTCAAGCAGATCGAGGACGGCGTCGCCTATGGCGCGCCGCGTGAGGAGGCGTGGCTCGCCGCGTTCGGCCTGACGCTCACCCTCGTCTGGATCTACCTGGAGTTCCTGCGGCTGATCGCGATCCTCCAGGGCAACGACTGACGTAGGTCGTACGCCCACTGACGCGGAAGGGCCCGCGAACCGTCTCGGCGGTTCGCGGGCCCTTCCGCGGTTTCGGGGGTTTACGGGTGTGGTGCGCGCGTTGTCAGAGCAGTTTGCGCGCGGCCCTCCTCAGGTCGTACTCATGGATGATCGCCTTGGCATGGCCGTATGCGAGGTCGTGCTCGCTGCGGAGCCAGCTGACCTTCTCCTCGAAACGGAAGAGAGAGGGGCCTTCGTCGACGGTGCGCAGCCAGTCGGAGATCTCACGACCGGTGCAGTGCGGGATACGGGCGAGCAGATTTCGATGGGTCTCCGCGGAGAAGACTTGGGACATCGGCGCCTCCGGACGCGTGCTATGTGGTCCGTCCTTCACGCCACCGTGCCTGAGCGTTCGGGTGTTGGCAACAGTCCGGGTCGGACGCATAGGGTCACGGCGTGCTTGATACGACCCCCCTCACCGCCGCCGTGGACCGTTTCGCCGACCATTTGCGGGCCGCGCCGCAGAGCCGGCTCCAGCGTGGCGCGGCGGCCGAGGCACTCGCCCTGGCCAGAGAACTCGCCACGCGCGCCCAGCGGTTGGAGGCCCCGGACGCGCCGCCGCACGAGATGCCGGACGCGGGCATGTTCGCCGCCGCCGACCAGATCACCGTCGCGGCCCACGATCTTGCCGTCGCGCTGACGGATCCGGCGCAGTTGGCGGAAGCGGTGCTCCTGGTGGAGGAGGCACAGAAACGCGCCGGGGTGTGAATCCCGGCGCGCGATGGTCGCCTGTGCGCGGTGTGGTGCGTGTGGTGCGGTGCCGTGAGGTCCGGCTCAGATGGTTCAGATGGTTCAGCCGGCTCAGATGGACGCTATGACGCGGTCCGCGAGGACGTACACGCTCTCGGTGCCGCAGGAGAAGGTCAGCGCGTACGCGCCCGAGACTCCGGAGCCGCCGAGCAGGACCGGGGTGTCACCGGCGCGCAGGGCCCCGGCGAGCCGTTCCGCGGTCTCGCGGTGCCCCGGCGTCATGCACAGGGTCGTCCCGTCCTCGAAGACGTATACGTCCAGCGTGCCCAGCGGACCCGGCCGTACGTCGGTCAGCGCCGCGCGGGTCGCGGCCAGCTCCTCCAGACAGAGCACCGTGCGCTCGTGGTCGCCGCCGATCGGGGACCGCTCACGGGCGTGGGACGGGGACTGGGCCGGGACCGGCACGAAGTCCGGGTGCGAGGGGTGGCGGCGGCGGGCCGCGGCCAGCTCCGGTGAGTCACCCGCGTACCCGCCGTCCAGGGCGGTGGACTCGACGGCCTCGGCGACACCGGTCACGCCGGTGTACTCGACGGCCTCGGCGACCTCAGGGAACTCGGTGAGGGCGTCGCCCTCGTCCAGGTCCGTACCCGGCTCGGTCAGGGGTGTCAGGCCGACGAAATCGGCCTGGCGCGGCAGATACAGCTCGTCCGACGGCAGCGGCAGACCGAGCAGCGACGGCGCGTCCGAGGCGTCCCGCGCCTCCTGGGCGGCCCAGAACGCGCGGGCCTCGGCCATCTCGCGCTCCCGCTCCTCGGCCAGCGCCTCGGCGACGGCCGCGCGTATGTGCTCGGTGTCCGGAGTGGTGCGGGCGGCGGGCACGACGGCACGCGCGTCCATCGGTACGTGGCGTTCCGCCAGCTCGGATCGGAGTGCGGTGATCTGCCGACGCAGTCCGTGCACGGCATGCAGGGCGGCGGCGCCCACGGCCGTGGCAGCGGCGGTGGTGACCAGCAGGGCTAGGGGCATGGCGCTCACTGAAGTACTCCCGTGTCAGTCGACCCCCGACTTCCTACCTCAGCTTGAAGCCTGAACCCTCATCCTGTCAGTGCCTTACGTCACGATTTGAGTAGTTCTTTCTGGCCGGTGTTTACCGTGGATTCACCTGTGACCTGCGCAAATGAACTCCCCCAGGAGATAGATCACATCCTGGGGGAGATTGGGTCACGAATCGATCCGTGCGCCGGGGGCGCGTACGCCCGCGCTCGGGTCGGCCGCGGGCCGGTCGCGGGCTAGCTGAGGCGCTCGATGACCATGGCCATGCCCTGGCCGCCGCCGACGCACATGGTCTCCAGGCCGAACTGCTTGTCGTGGAACTGGAGGCTGTTGATCAGGGTGCCGGTGATCCGGGCGCCGGTCATGCCGAAGGGGTGCCCGACGGCGATGGCGCCACCGTTGACGTTCAGCCGGTCCAGGTCGACGCCCAGCTCACGGTAGGAGGGGATGACCTGGGCGGCGAACGCCTCGTTGATCTCGACCAGGTCGATGTCGCCGATTCCGAGACCGGCGCGGGTCAGGGCCTGCTTGGACGCCTCGACCGGGCCCAGGCCCATGATCTCCGGGGAGAGACCCGAGACACCGGTGGACACGATCCGCGCGAGCGGGGTCAGGCCCAGCTCCCGGGCCTTGGTGTCGCTCATGATGACCAGCGCGGCGGCGCCGTCGTTCAGCGGGCAGCAGTTGCCGGCCGTGACCAGCCCGTCCGGGCGGAACACCGGCTTCAGACCCGCGACGCCCTCCAGGGTGACGCCCGCGCGCGGACCGTCGTCCTGGCTGACGACGGTGCCGTCCGGGGTGGTCACGGGGGTGATCTCGCGCTGCCAGAAGCCCTTCTCGATGGCCGCTTCGGCGAGGTTTTGCGACCGTACGCCGAACTCGTCCATGTCCTGGCGGGTGACGCCCTTGATCCGGGCCAGGTTCTCGGCGGTCTGGCCCATCGCGATGTACGCGTCCGGGACCAGGCCGTCCTCGCGCGGGTCGTGCCAGGAGGCGCCGGTCGACTCGGCGACGGCGGCCGTACGGGCCTCGGCCTCGGCGAACAGCGGGTTGCGCGTGTCGGGCAGGCTGTCGGAGTTGCCCTTCACGAAGCGGGACACCATCTCGACGCCCGCCGAGATGAAGACATCGCCCTCGCCGGCCTTGATCGCGTGCAGGGCCATACGGCTCGTCTGGAGCGAGGAGGAGCAGTAGCGCGTGACCGTACAGCCCGGGAGGTGGTCCATGCCCATCTGTACGGCGACGATCCGGCCCAGGTTGTTGCCCTGCTCGCCGCCGGGGAGGCCGCAGCCGAGCATCAGGTCGTCGATGTCCCTCGGGTCCAGCTCGGGGATCTTGGCCAGCGCGGTCTGGATGATCGTGGCGGTGAGGTCGTCGGGGCGCAGGTCCTTGAGGGAGCCCTTGAAGGCGCGGCCGATGGGGGAGCGGGCGGCGGAGACGATCACGGCTTCGGGCATGTTCGACGGCTCCTTGGCAGGGGGCTTGACCGGTGTCCTCAGGTGTTCTTACGGGAAGTTAGCGGTCCGTACCGTCCCGGTCACCGGCGTGGGCGTGTGATACCTACCGCACTAGTCTAAGCGCTTGCTCAGGGGAACGGGGCCTGAGGTGCCGGGCTCTTCGTCCGGGGGCGAGGCAGGGGGCGAGGCAGGGGGCGAGGCAGGGGGCGAGGCAGGGGGCGAGGCAGGGGGCGAGCCAGGGGTCGAGGCAGCGGCCGGGGCAGGGGAGGGTTCCTGGATCTGCCGGCGACGGCGTCGCTTCAGGAGGGCCCACGGACCCCGAGGCCCGCTCGGCATCGCCGCTGTGACCTCGGTACCGCCCTCCGCCGCCGCCCGGACCGCCGCGCGGGCGACCGGCAGGAAGCCCTCGTCCCGGGAGACATCCGGACGCTCCTCCTCGGGCCAGAGGCCCAGGGACGCGCAGAGTGTGGGGAGGATCGCCATCGCCGCGGTGGCGTACCCCTCCGCAGAGGGGTGGTAGTTGTCGGGGCCGAACAGCTCCCGCGGATTCGCCGCGAACTCGGGCCCGAGCAGATCGCCGAGCGACACCGTACGGCCGCCCTGCTCCACCGCGCCGATCGTCTGCGCCGCCGCCAACTGGCGCGACGCCCGGCGCGCCAGCCAGCTCAGCGGCTGGTACACCGGCTCGATCGTGCCCAGATCCGGGCACGTACCCACGACCACCTCCGCGCCCGCCGTACGCAGCCGCCGTACCGCGGCCGACAGACAGCGCACCGACTCCGTGGCCGGCATCCGGTGCGTCACATCGTTCGCGCCGATCATGATCACGCAGACGTCCGGTACCCATGAGGTGTCCGCGACGACCAGGCCCACCTGGCGTTCCAGGTCGTCCGAGCGGGCGCCCGGCTGCGCCACGTTCCGCAGCTCCACCGGCTGTTCCGCGACCGCCGCGAGGCCCGACGCGAGCAGCGCTCCCGGTGTCTGGCGTGCCCTGCGCACGCCCTGGCCCGCCGCCGTCGAATCCCCGAGCATCACGAAGCGCAGCGGCTGCGCGCCGCCCGTACGCCCCGCGAGCCCCGCGCCGTAGAGGCCGTCGGCGCGGGGCGGCGGCGCGTTCCCGCCGTTCCCGTGGTTGCCCACCAGCCGTTTCGCCAACCGCACCTCGGCCACGACCACGCCGACCGCCGCCACACCCAGCAGACCGATCCCGCCGCCGCCGTACGCCGCTCCCGCGGCGATCCGCCGTGCCACCCTCGCCCTCGACATGCCTCGCAGTCACCTCCTTCGAGCCGTACACCCACTCCTTGCCCCGTCCGGACGGTCAGCCAATCGCACCGGAGAGTGAACACGGGCGGATGCGACGCGCCCCGGTGCTTCGGGCCGGGGCCTTAGGCTGGCGGCACCCATCCTGAAGCCCTTCTTGCAGCCCGGAGACAACGGTGCGATTCCACGACTCGATGATCAGCCTCGTCGGCAACACCCCGCTGGTACGGCTCAACAACGTCACCGGCGGGATCCAGGCGACGGTCCTGGCCAAGGTCGAGTACTTCAACCCCGGCGGCTCCGTGAAGGACCGCATCGCGCTGCGCATGATCGAGGCGGCCGAACAGAGCGGGGCGCTCAAGCCGGGCGGCACCATTGTCGAGCCGACCAGCGGAAACACCGGGGTCGGCCTGGCGATCGTGGCCCAGCAGAAGGGCTACCACTGCATTTTCGTCTGCCCGGACAAGGTGTCCACGGACAAGATCAACGTCCTGCGCGCCTACGGCGCCGACGTCGTCGTCTGCCCCACGGCCGTCGACCCGGAGCACCCGGACTCGTACTACAACGTCTCCGACCGGCTGGTCCGCGAGACGCCCGGCGCCTGGAAGCCCGACCAGTACAGCAACCCGAACAACCCGCTCTCGCACTACCACTCGACCGGCCCCGAACTGTGGGACCAGACCGAGGGAAAGATCACCCATTTCGTCGCGGGCGTCGGCACCGGCGGCACCATCTCCGGCACAGGGCGCTACCTCAAGGACGTCAGCGACGGCCGCGTCCAGGTGATCGGCGCCGACCCCGAGGGCTCCGTCTACTCCGGCGGCTCCGGACGCCCGTACCTGGTCGAGGGCGTCGGTGAGGACTTCTGGCCGACCGCCTACGACCGTACGGTCGCGGACGAGATCGTCGCCGTGTCCGACAAGGACTCCTTCCAGATGACGCGCCGGCTCGCCAAGGAGGAGGGGCTCCTCGTCGGCGGCTCCTGCGGCATGGCGGTCGTGGCCGCGCTGCGCGTCGCCGAGCGGCTCGGCCCCGACGACGTGGTGGTCGTGCTGCTGCCGGACAGCGGACGCGGCTATCTCTCCAAGATCTTCAACGACGAGTGGATGGCCGACTACGGCTTCCTCGCGGACACCGGCCCCTCCGCGCGCGTCGGTGACGTCCTGCGCGACAAGGAGGGCGCGATGCCCTCGCTCGTCCATATGCACCCGGACGAGACCGTCGGGCAGGCCATCGAGGTGCTGCGCGAGTACGGCGTCTCGCAGATGCCGATCGTCAAGCCGGGCGCCGGGCACCCCGATGTGATGGCCGCCGAGGTGATCGGCTCCGTCGTCGAACGGGACCTGCTGGACGCCCTGTTCGCGCAGCGCGCCTCGCTGGGCGACCCGCTGGACAAGCACATGTCGCGGCCGTTGCCGCAGGTCGGCTCCGGTGAGCCGGTCGCCGACCTGATGTCGGTACTCGGACGGGCGGACGCCGCGATCGTGCTGGTCGAGGGCAAGCCGACCGGGGTCGTCAGCCGGCAGGACCTGCTCGCGTTCCTCGCGCGGGGCGAGAAGCCGTAGCGGGTTCTCGCGGGCGGGAGAGGTTCCTTGAAGTGGTACGAGCACGTCACGTCCGCGCAGCACACGCTTAACACGGGTCCGGCAGATTAGTGGGTGTCGACAGGGGCGGGAGCGGCTCCCCGCCCCGGTCGGCGAAGAACGGCGCCAAGGACCTCCGGAGCGGCTCCCGGACCTCCATGGACGCCTGGACGCGGCCCGGCCTGACCCGGTCCGCGTCCCTCGCGGGGACCGCCGTCGTCCCGCCCCCCGTTCACGGGGGTGCGGCGGTCCCCGCGCATATCTTCTGTCGCCTCTAGTCCTCCCAGTCCGAGGACGACTTCTCCCTGCGGAAGAAGCGGGGGAGGCCGTGCATCGCGTGGACGCCGTTGACCCCCACGATGCCCACCCAGGTGATCAGCAGGCCAGGGATACCGGCATTGACCGCGCCGATCGCCGACAGGGGGATCGCGAGGATCAGCGAGACCATGCCGAAGCCGAAGCGCTCACCCCACGAGTCCGCGCTCTGCGGACTGCGGGCGCCGCGGGCGACGACCATCTGCTGTTCGGCGAGCTGGCGGCGCACCCGGCGGTCCACCGCTCCGTCCAGTCGCTGCTCGACCTTCTCAAGGAACGAGTCGACCAGCACCGAGTCGTAGTCCTCGCCGAGTTCCCTGCGGGCATGCAGGGTGGCGTCGAGTTCCTTCTTGAGTTCGGCGTCGCGGGGTTCCATGGCTCCTACGGTACGAAGGCCCTCGCGTCCGCACAGTGGGGCTACCCCCCCTTTTCCGACCGGACCCGTGCTGCATATCGTCATGCAGAGCACCGGGAACCTGAATAGGGTCCGGGGGAGAGGGGAGGAAGGCCACCATGACCGACAGTCCTGCCGCACGGCTGCAACAGCTCTTCGAGGGGCACCGGCTGACCCCCACCCAGCGGCGCATCGCGCACAGCATGGTGCGGCGGGCCGCCGAAGTACCGTTCCTGTCGAGCGTCGAGCTGGCCGAACTCGCCGGGGTCAGCCAGCCGTCCGTGACGCGCTTCGCGGTGGCGCTCGGCTTCGACGGGTACCCGGCGCTGCGGCGGCATCTGCGCGAGGTCGCGCCCCTCGACGTACCGGACGACACCGCCGAGCGCAACGAGTACCAGCAGGCCGTCGACGCCGAGATCGAGAACCTCCGGCACCTCGCCGACCTCCTCGCCGACCCCGCGCCGGTGCGCCGCGCGGGCCGGCTGCTCGCCGCGTCCCGCCCGCTGCCGGTGCTCGGTCTGCGCGCGGCGGCCTCACAGGCGTACGGCTTCGCGTACTTCGCGGCCAAGGTCCACCCCGATGTCCGGCTGCTCGACGAGGGCGGCACGATGCTCGCCGACCGGATCGACGCGGCGGTACGGGCCGGGGCCGGCGCGCTGCTCTGCTTCGCGCTGCCGCGCCATCCGCGCGAGGTCGTGGACGCGCTGGCGCACGCCCGGGAGGCCGGGCTGACCGTCGTCACCGTCGCCGACAGCGCGTTCGCGCCCGTCGCGAAGGTGTCCGACCTGCTGCTTCCCGCCGCCGTCGGCACAGGGCTCGCCTTCGACACGGCGTGCGCGCCGATGCTGCTCGGGCGGGTGCTCCTGGAGGCGATGTGCGACGACCTGCCGGACGCGCAGGCGCGGTTGGAGGACTTCGACGCCAGGGCCGCCGCGCGGGGCCTGTTCGTGGAGTGACCCGACGTCACCCCGCAGACTGCTTGCCCGTCCTCATCGGCTCCTCAGAAAATGACGCTAACGTGCCGCATCCGGCAGCGGAGGCGATGTGCTGAGGAGGAGTAGGACATGTCGCGCGGAGGGCAAGGACTGGCTCGGGTGGCGGTGGTCGTACGGGCGGGGGCGGCGCCCCTGTGGTGGCTGGGGGTGTGCGGCGCCGGGATCGGGGTCCTGGTGCCCGGGTTCACCGGACGCCGGATCGGGGTACTCGCCGGTGCCGCGCTGTTCCTCGTGACGGCGGCGGTCGTCGCGTACGGGCGGCGCAAGCGGTACGCGGCACTGGCCCGGGGCACGGCGCGGGCCGGCCGGAACGACATCCTCCAGGACCGGGCAGTCACCGTACGCGCCTGGCGGCGCGGGCACCGGTGGTGGCTGCTGCTCGCGTTCCTCGCGGCGGTCGGCAGCTCCTTCGCGGCGCCCGCGACGCTGGGCATGCTGTGCGCCGGAGCCGGGGCGGGCCTGTACCTGAAGTCGGCGTGGCTCGGCCGCCGCGAGCGGTCCGACGAGGCGTTGCTGTGGGTACGGGTGGACTGGCTGAACGGCCGCGGCGGTGACCCGGCGGGCAAGCCGGTGAAGGGATACCGCGCGACGGGTACGTCCGCCGGGGACGCCACACCGGGCGGCGCCCGCCGCAAGGTCACGGTCTAGCAGCCCGTACCGGGGCTGCTCATACCTCCAAGTCGCCCTCGACCCGGCGGAGTTGGTGGCGGGCCATGGCCAGGTTCGCCCGGTTCTTGTCCAGCGCGAGGTAGAGGAACAGGCCGCTGTGGCCACGGCCCTTGAGCAGGCGGATCAGGTGGTACTGGTCGCCCAGCGTGATCAGGATGTCCTCGATCTCGTCCTTGATGCCGAGGAGTTCCATGGCGCGGAGCTTGGCGCGGACCACATCCGTGTTGCCCGCGGCGGCGACCGTGAGGTCCAGGCCCTTGCCTCCGCCGAGTGTGCCGAGCGCCATGCCGCTCGTGTAGTCGACCAGGGCGATCCCGATGACCCCTTCGATCGATGTGGACGCGTCCTTCAGGGTGGTCTCGGTGTTCGTCATGACTCTTCTGCTCCCTTGGTGTGTGCCGTTCGGTCGTGCTCGTGATCGTTCGTGTGGGGGCGTTCGTGGTCGGCGGCCGGGTCGATCAGCTCGCCGACGCGGGTGCCCGCGCGGCGGGCCTCCAGATGCAGCCGGCCCACGTTCACGCGGGGCTCGGCCAGCAGGGTGAGGACGGCCGACGCGCCGGCCGCGTAGGTCGCGACATAGCCTCCGGAGCCGCGGATCAGCAGCTCGCGGAACGCGCCGTGCCCCGCCGCCTCGGTCAGCCGCAGGGACACGCCCAGCGCCGCGGCGGTCAGCGCCGCCAGCCCCTCGGGTTCGACGTCGGCGGTGTCCCGCGCGAGGACGAGCCCGTCGACGCTGGCCACGAGGCCGCCCGTGAGCTGGGGGATCCGGGTCCGCAAGCGCCTCAGCTCGGCCATGACCTCGGCTTCCGCTGCCATCCGTTGTCTCCTCTCGGCGCGCTGCCACAGTGCGAACAGCCTCATGAGGCCGGCCCGTTCACAGCGTGGCCTCCAGGGCGTCACGGAGGCGGCGCAGCAGGGCGACGTCCGGGTCGGCGGTCGGGTCGGTGATCGGGGTGGTGATCGGGGTGGGGAACGCGTCCGTGATCCAGGGCGGGACGGCCGGCGGCACCCCGCTCGCCGTCCCGACCCCCGCCGATGCCTCTGTCCCTGCCCCTGCTTCGGGCGCCGACTCGACCAGTCCCGCCGCCGCCAGTCGCCGTACCTCGATCAGGGTGTGGAAGGCGGGCCGCCCCAGCTCCCACGCGATGGCCGACGGCGTACGGACCCCGTCCGCGAGGCGCAGTACCGCCCGCAGCCGCTCGCCGACCGGCTGTTCCGGTGCCGGTGTGCGCGGCACCACGGGCGCGGTGTCCAGCCCTGTGCCGCCCGGCCACACCCCGTCGAGCAGGGCCCGCCGCCGCCGGGACTCGCGGTCCACGGCGCCCGCGTCGACCTGCTGGACCCGGCCGAGCCAGTGCGCGACCCCGTACCGGAACCTGGTCGGTCCCGAGGTCGGCCCGAGCACGAAGTACGCGGCGTCGAACAGGGCGCCGAGGTGGCACATCTGCAACGCGCCCTCGGCGAGCCGCCCGCTGTCGACCAGATGCCGGCCGACGGCGTTGCGGGCACCGGCCTCGGCGACGGCGTCCCACCAGCCCTCGGGGGGCAGGGTCCCGCCACGGGTCAGCAGGATGTCGAGGCCGGGGGCCGCGGGGCTCTCGGCGTGCACGATCCGGCCGTCGGCGAGGTAGAGGGTGCCCTGGTCGCGGATGAGGGCGCCGGTGGCGCGTTCGCGGGCCAGACGCAGCAGCATCGGTGAGACGGCCGACTTCTCCTCCGGGGACTTCCGCGCGGGGGCCTGTATGACGCCGCTCATCCGAGGACCAGCCGTTCGGACAGGTCCCGCAGGCGCATCCGGGCCAGGGCCAGATTGCCGGTCCTGCGGTCCAGCCAGAGATAGAGGAAGACGCTGCTGTCGAACGTCGTCTCCACGAAGTGCATCAGGTGGAAGGCGGCGCGCGTGGCGACCATCAGGTCCTCGACGGCGGGTCCATGGTCAGCGGGGTCGGAGGCACCGCGTTCGGCCGGGTCGGGTGCGAACACCGCGTACTCCGCCGCCGCCCGTGCCATCTCGGCGGTCTCGGCGGCGGTCGTCTCATGGTCGCCGCCCGCCGGATCGCCGACCGATCCGAGCGCGAGCCCGCTGGTCCAGTCGACGATCGCCGCTCCCCGCGCGCCGGGCAGCGTCATCGCCTCCAGCAGGCACTCGTCGATTCCGGGCACGCGGCTCCCCTCCCCATGGGCGCGTCCGGAGGCGGTGACCCGCCCCGGTGACCGGGACGCTACGCAACGCACACGGCGTTTCAGGGGCCTCTGGCATTTTCCAGAGGAACATGCCCGCGACTGAGGGCTTACGACCGTGGAATGTGGGATTCCTGGCCGAAGGCGACCGTTCTCCTTCGTTTCGGCCGCGCGGATTCGCGACGGGCGTCAGAGTCGGGGTGCCAGGGCCCGTGTATCAGCACTGGTGTGTCAGACCCGTATGTCAGAGCCCGTGCGTCAGGGCGTTCACCTGGGCGCCGCCCGACTCGGCCACGATCTCCTCGACCGTCTGTGCCGCCCGCACCAGCGCGAACCGCACCGCACGCCCGGCGCCCGCCGAGCCCCCGGTGCCCGCGGTGAACCCGTACACGGCCGGCCGCGCCAGCGAGTTGTACGCGTAGTGGTGCGCGAAGTAGTAGGCGCCGGTGTCGAGCGCCGCCGCGTAGTCGCCCTGGTCCAGCGGCGGCAGGGAGCGGTTCTCGGCGAGCAGGTCGCCGGCGAAGCACGCCGGTCCCGCCACGTCCTGGGCGACCTCGGGGCCCGATTTGGGCAGCCCCTTCGTGTCGTACGCGGCGATCCGCAGCGGCCAGGCGTCCGGCGCGTACACCGTGCGGGCCGCGATCTGGACGCCCGCGTGGGTGACCGCGATCCGGCGCCCGCCGGACGACTTCGCGTACTCGACGCGGGCCAGGACCGTGCCGTGCTTGGCGAGCAGCGAGCGGCCGAACTCGGTCACCAGCCCGTACCGCCCGTCGAACAGGCCCGGCACCCGCTCCGCGAGCAGCCGCGCGTACGCCGCGTAGGTCGGGGTCTGCTCGTCGGACGTGAAGTTGACCGGCAGTCCGCCGCCGATGTCGACGGTGTCGATCTGCCGGCGCCCGACAGCCGTGTTGATCTCCTCGGCCAGCGCGTATGTCTCCTCGATGCCCCGCGCCATCAGGTCGAGCGGCATCCCCTGCGAACCGGAGTGGGCGTGCAGCCGGGTCAGCCACGGCCGCTCGCGATAGGCGCGTACGACCCACTCGCGCGCCCCCTCGTCGCGCAGCGCGACCCCGAACTTCGAGGTCGGTGTGGCCGTCGAGAGCGCTCCGATGGACCCGCCGCCGACCTGCGGATTGACCCGTAGCCCGAGCGGTGAGCGGGTCGGCGCGGACGCCACCAGGGCGTCGATACGGGCGAGTTCCTGCGGGTTGTCCGCGTTGACCGCGATCCCCAGGGCGAGGGCCTCGCGCAGTTCGGCGGGCGTCTTGGCGGGGGAGTCCAGGACCGTGCGGTCCGCGCTCATGCCGGCCGCCCGGGTCAGCGCCAGTTCGCCGGGGCTCGCCGCCTCGGCGCCGATGCCCTCCGTGTGCAGCAGCCGCAGCACCGGTACGAGGGGCGCGGCCTTCACGGCGAACGCGTGCAGGACCGGGGTTCCCGGTGCCGTGACCGCGTCGAAGGCGGTGCGCAGTGCCGCTGCGCCCTCCCGGATGCCGGTCACGTCGAGCAGTCCGATGATGGGTGTCCCGGGCCCGACGAGGCCCTGTTCCACCGCGGCCCGAACGGCCTCGTCGCGGCGCGTCCCTGTCCGTGCTCCGCCCTCAGCCATGTGATCCCTCAGCTAGGTGATCCCTCAGTCGTGTGATCCAGCCAACCACTCGCCGCGCGCGGGCGCGGGGCCACCCCTGGCATCGACCAGGTCTTGACTAGTTCTATTCATCAGTTCAGGATGTGAATAGTCGATGGAATGATCGTTGCAGGACCCCGAGGAGGCAGACCATGTCAGGACCCCGGCCCGTACGAGCGCCGCGCGGTACGGAACTGAGCGCCCTGGGATGGCAGCAGGAGGCCGCGCTGCGGATGCTCCAGAACAACCTCGACCCGGAGGTCGCCGAGCACCCCGACCAGCTCGTCGTCTACGGCGGCACCGGCAAGGCGGCCCGCGACTGGCGTTCCTTCGACGCGATGGTCCGTACCCTGCGCACCCTGAAGCAGGACGAGACGATGCTCGTGCAGTCCGGGCGCCCGGTCGGTGTGATGCAGACCCACGAGTGGGCGCCGCGCGTGCTGCTCGCCAACTCCAACCTGGTCGGCGACTGGGCGAACTGGGAGGAGTTCCGGCGCCTCGAAGCCCTCGGTCTGACCATGTACGGGCAGATGACCGCCGGTTCCTGGATCTACATCGGCACCCAGGGCATCCTCCAGGGCACCTACGAGACCTTCGCCGCCGTCGCCGCCAAGAAGTTCGGCGGCACCCTCGCCGGGACCATCACGCTGACCGCCGGGCTCGGCGGCATGGGGGGCGCCCAGCCGCTCGCCGTCACCATGAACGACGGGGTCGTGATCTGTATCGACTGCGACCCGCGCGCCATCGAGCGCCGTATTGAGCACCGCTACCTGGACGTGAAGGCGGACTCGCCCGAGCACGCGCTCCAGCTCGCCGTCGACGCCCGCGACCGCCGTAAGCCTCTCTCCATCGGCCTGCTCGGCAACGCCGCCGAGCTGCTGCCCCGGCTCCTCGCCGAGGGCGCGCCCGTCGACATCGTCACCGACCAGACCTCCGCGCACGACCCCCTCGCGTATCTCCCGGTCGGCGTCGACTTCGACGACATGGCCGCGTACGCCGCCGAGAAGCCCGCCGACTTCACGGTGCGCGCCCGTGAGTCGATGGCCCGGCATGTCGAGGCGATGGTCGGCTTCCAGGACGCGGGCGCCGAGGTCTTCGACTACGGCAACTCGATCCGCGGCGAGGCCAAACTCGCGGGCTACGACCGGGCGTTCGCCTTCCCCGGCTTCGTCCCCGCCTATATCCGCCCGCTGTTCTGCGAGGGCAAGGGTCCCTTCCGCTGGGCCGCCCTGTCCGGCGAGGCGTCCGACATCCACAAGACGGACCGCGCGATCCTGGACCTCTTCCCGGAGAACGAGTCCCTGCACCGCTGGATCACGATGGCCTCCGAGCGCGTCCACTTCCAGGGTCTCCCCGCCCGTATCTGCTGGCTCGGCTACGGCGAGCGGGACCGCGCGGGTGAACGCTTCAACGACATGGTGGCGAGCGGTGAGTTGGCGGCGCCGCTGGCGATCGGCCGCGACCACCTGGACTGCGGCTCGGTCGCGTCCCCGTACCGCGAGACCGAGGCCATGCTCGACGGCTCCGACGCCATCGCCGACTGGCCCCTCCTGAACGCCATGGTGAATGTCGCGTCCGGCGCCTCCTGGGTCTCCATCCACCACGGCGGCGGCGTGGGCATGGGCCGCTCCATCCACGCGGGCCAGGTCACGGTCGCCGACGGCACGCCGCTCGCGGGCGAGAAGATCCGCCGCGTGCTGACCAACGACCCCGGCATGGGCGTCATCCGGCACGTCGACGCCGGCTACGACAGCGCCGAGGCCGTGGCGGCCGACAAGGGCGTCCGCGTCCCGATGCGCGAGGACTCGGAGTGACCCGCACGTTCCAGGAGATGTGGGCGGAGCTGCTGCCCATCGGGCGGAGCGCCACGAGCGGGGGCTATCGCCGGTACGCCTGGACGGGCGCGGACACCGACTGCCGTGCCTGGTTCCGCGCGCAGGCCGAGGCCCGGGGTCTGATGTACGAACTCGACCGCAACGGCAACCAGTGGGCCTGGTACGGCGATCCGGCCCAGGGGAACGCCGTGGTCACCGGCTCGCACCTCGACTCGGTCCCGGACGGCGGCGCGTACGACGGGCCCCTCGGCGTGGTCTCCGCCTTCGCCGCCCTCGACGAACTCCGCGCCCGGCAGGCCGCGTTCACCCGCCCGCTCGGGATCGTCAACTTCGGCGACGAGGAGGGCGCCCGCTTCGGACTCGCCTGCGTCGGCTCCCGCCTCACCGCCGGGCAACTGACCCGCGAGAAGGCGTACGCGCTGCGCGACGGGGACGGGGTCACGCTGCCGCGGGCGATGGAGGCGGCCGGACACGACCCGGAGACGATCGGCCCTGACCCGGAGCGCCTGGCCCGTATCGGCGCCTTCGTGGAACTCCACGTCGAACAGGGCCGTGCGCTCGACCTCACCGGCGACCGGGTCGGTATCGCCTCGGCGATCTGGCCGCACGGCCGCTGGCGGTTCGACTTCCGGGGCGAGGCCAACCACGCGGGCACCACCCGCCTCGCCGACCGACGCGACCCGATGCTGTCGTACGCGGAGACGGTGCTCGCCGCCCGCAGGGAAGCCGAACTCGCGGGCGCCGTCGCCACGTTCGGCAAGATCGCGGTCGAGCCCAACGGCGTCAACGCGATCCCCTCACTCGTCCGTGGCTGGCTCGACGCGCGCGCCGCCGACCAGAGCGCGCTGGACACCGTGGTCACCGCCATCGAGAAGGCGGCCGGGGACTACGCGGACCGCCATGGCATCGAACTCGCCGTGGACCGCGAGTCGTTCACGCCGGTGGTCGACTTCGAGGACGCGCTCCGGGACGAGCTGGCCCGGGTCCTCGGCCGCGCGGGCTCCCCGGTGCCGGTGCTCGGCACGGGCGCGGGACACGACGCGGGAATCCTGTCCGGCAGGGTTCCGACGGCCATGCTGTTCGTACGCAACCCGACGGGTGTCTCGCACTCCCCGGCCGAACACGCCGCCGAGGACGACTGCCTGGCCGGGGTGACCGCGCTCGCCGATGTCCTGGAGGGTCTCGCGTGCCGATGACGCCGATGAACCCGTCGTACTGGCTGGAGTACGCCTGGCTGGCTACCCATGTCGAGCCCGGCGTCCTGGTGACCACGGAAAACGGCCGTATCACCGAGGTCCGCAAGGATGTGGCCACTGCTCCGGACAGCGCCGTCCCCCTGCGCGGCCTGACGCTGCCGGGCCTCGCGAACACACACTCGCACGCGTTCCACCGGGCCCTGCGCGGCACGGTGCAGGTCGGCAGCGGCACCTTCTGGACCTGGCGCGAGGTCATGTACTCGGTCGCGGACCGGCTCACTCCGGAGACCTACCACCAGCTCGCGCGGGCCGTGTACGCGGAGATGGCGCTCGCCGGGATCACCGTCGTCGGCGAGTTCCACTACCTCCACCACGCCCCGGGCGGCACCCGCTACGCCGACCCGAACGCGATGGGCGAGGCACTCATCGCGGCGGCGGCCGACGCGGGCATCCGCATCACCCTCCTCGACACGGCGTACGTCTCCGCCGGCTTCGGCGAACCCCCGGGCCGCCATCAGCTCCGCTTCTCGGACGGCACCACCGACGCCTGGGCGGAGCGCGCCTCGGCCCTGAAGGGCGCCCCGCACGCCCGGATCGGCGCGGCGATCCACTCCGTACGGGCCGTCCCGGCACGGCAGCTGGGCACGGTGGCCCAGTGGGCCGAGGACCGTGCGGCGCCGCTCCATGTCCACCTCTCCGAACAGACGGCGGAGAACGAGGCGTGCGACCGCGCCCACGGCCGCACCCCGACCCGCCTCCTCGCCGACCACGGCGTCCTGGGCCCCCGCACGACCGGCGTCCACAACACCCACCTCACGGACGCGGACATCCACCTCATCGGCACATCCGGCACCGGCACCTGCATGTGCCCGACCACCGAACGGGACCTCGCCGACGGCATCGGCCCGGCGCCGGCGCTCCAGTCGGCGGGCTCCCCGCTCTCCCTCGGCACGGACAGCCACGCCATGATCGACCTCCTGGAGGAGGCGCGGGCCCTGGAGCTGAACGAACGCCTCCGCACCCACCGCCGGGGCCACTGGACGGCCGCCGCCCTGCTGCGGGCCGCGTCCCCGGACGGCTACGCGGCCCTCGGCTGGCCCGACGGCGGCCAGATCGCCCCCGGCGCCCTGGCCGACCTGACCACGGTCGCCCTCGACACGGTCCGCACGGCGGGCCCGGCCCCCCGCTTGGCGGCGGAGGCGGCCGTCTTCGCCGCCACATCGGCGGACATCCGCCATACCGTGGTGGCGGGCCGCCATGTGGTGAAGGACGGGACCCACACCACCGTCCCGCACCCCGCGAAAGACCTGACCACCGCCATCACCGCACTCAACGACTGACCCGGGCGCCCGGCGAGAGGACCCCATGAGCACCGCCACCCTGATCACCGACATCTCCGCCCTCGTCACCAACGATCCGGCGATGGGCGAAGGGCCGCTCGGGATCGTGCGGGACGCCGCCGTCGTCGTGCAGGGGGAGCGGGTGGTGTGGGTCGGGGCCGCTCAGGGGGCTCCGGAGGCCGATACCGTTCACCGGATCGGGGGGCGTGCAGTCATTCCCGGGTTCGTCGACTCGCACTCGCATCTCGTGTTCGCGGGCGACCGTACCGAGGAGTTCAACGCCCGGATGTCCGGGCGCCCCTACAGCGCCGGGGGCATCCGGACCACGGTGGCCGCCACGCGCGCCGCGTCCGACGAGGAGCTGGAGGCCGGTCTCGTACGGCATCTGCGGGAGGCGCTGCGGCAGGGGACCACCACCTTCGAGACCAAGTCGGGCTACGGGCTCACCGTCGAGGACGAGGCACGCGCCCTGCGGATCGCCGCCCGGCACACCGACGAGGTCACCTTCCTCGGCGCCCACATCGTCCCGCCGGATCACGCGGACGACCCGGCCGCGTACGTCGCCCTCGTCACCGGACCGATGCTCGACGCCTGCGCCCCGTACGCCCGTTGGGTCGACGTGTTCTGCGAGAAGGGCGCCTTCGACGGGGACCAGGCACGGGCCGTCCTCACGGCGGGCCTGGCCAAGGGGCTCCAGGCGCGGGTGCACGCCAACCAGCTCTCCTACGGGCCCGGCGTCCAGCTCGCCGTCGAACTCGGCGCCGCCAGCGCCGACCACTGCACCCGTCTCACCGACGAGGACGTGGCCGCGCTCGCGGCCGGCGACACCGTCGCCACGCTGCTGCCGGGCGCCGAGTTCTCCACCCGCGCCCCGTGGCCCGACGCCCGCCGCCTCCTCGACGCGGGCGCCACCGTAGCCCTGTCCACCGACTGCAACCCGGGCTCCTCGTACACGTCGTCCATGCCCTTCTGTATCGCCCTCGCCGTACGGGACATGGGCATGACCCCGGACGAGGCCCTCTGGTCGGCCACGGCCGGCGGCGCGGCGGCCCTGCGGCGCACCGACGTCGGGCGGCTCACCCCGGGCGCCTACGCCGACCTCGCCGTGCTCGACGCCCCCAGCCATGTTCACCTCGCCTACCGGCCCGGCGTACCGCTGGTGACGGAGGTCTGGCGGCGGGGCGCCCGCGTGACCGGCTAAGACCTCGGCCCCTGCTCAGCGTCCGCCACGTCCACGGTGACTGTGGCCGCCTCGGCGATGGCTGTCACCGTCGCCGTGCCGGTCGCTGCCGTGGTCGCCGTCCCTTCAAACCGGTGCCGCGCCCGCGACCCAGCGCTGCTCCCGGTTCCCGTTCACCCGGTCGAATTCGAGCCGCGCCCCCGTACGGCCCGAGTCCGGTGTGACCGCGTGGTCGAGGGCGATCTGCGGGCGGACGCGGCCCTCGGCGTCGATGAAGAACTGGAGATTGCGACCGTTGCGGCTGTGGACCGATGAGCAACTCCAGATGCCCACGCCCCGGTCCGTGTCGCCCCGGCTGTCCAGACAGAAGTCGTTGTCGGCCCAGGACTCCACGACTCCGCGCGCGGGATCCATGCGCCAGCGCTGGGTGTCGGTCGCCGAGCAGCGCGCCATCACGACATCGTTGCCGCTGAAGAAATCGCCGTCCGCCACGTCCAGACACAGGCCCGTGGCCGCGTTGACGAACTGCGTGAACGCGGTGCCCGGCGGCGAGGGCTCCTTCGAGGGCTTCTTCGGGGGCGGCTGCGGCGCGGGCGCCTTCGGTGCCTTCGAACTCGGCGTGGCGGAAGGCGACTTGGAGGGGGACGGGGAAGGAGACGCGGACGGGGACGCCGTCATCGTCGCGGTCACCGTGACGGCGGGCGGCAGCGGCGGCTGTGGCCGGTCCCCGGGGCCGCCCGCCGCGTCGCTGTCGGAACCGCCGCTGAGGAGGACGACGAGGAGCGGCGTCAGGGCGACGCCGACCGCGACGGCGACCAGGATGAACCGCTTCGAGGGGCGCCAGGTGAGCAGGTCGTCGTCGGATGACGACCCGCCTCCCGACCCGTCTCTCGACCGGACTCCTGACCCGCCTCCCGACCCGAGTCCCGGCCCGCGTCCCCGTCCCGGTCCCCCGGAGCCCGACCGGCGGCCGAACACGTCCGAGGCCACCGACGCGACCGCCGTCATCGCGGTCATAGTCGCCGCCGCCCCGGTCACACCCCCCGTGCGCCCGTGCGCGACGGGCGGCAGCACCGCGGTCGGCTCACCGTCGGGACCGTCCGCGCCGGCCGACGGCTTCGGGCCGCCCGACGCGTGCCGCCCGCGCGGCGACGGCAACTCGCCCGGAGGCAGCGCTTCCTGACGTGACGTCATATACGCGGCGCCGTCCCACGGCAACAGCCCACCGGCGAGCACGGGCCGAGGTGTCTCCCGCAGGGCGAGCAGCACCGCATGGGCCTCGCCGCAGCACGGACACGCCTCAAGATGCCGGTACAGGTCCTCGCTGTGCCGGGGTTCGCGCGGGCGCACGGACTCCTCGATCAGCCGCCGGAAGCCCTGACAGCGGGCGTCCCCGTACCGGGCCAGATGCGCCTTGAGGAACGCCCGCGCGAAGACCTCCACCGCCGCGCCCTTCGCCCAGGCGATCTCGTCCTCCTTCATGCCCAGGAAGAGCGCCGTTTCGGCGTCGGGCGCGTCGTCGACGACCCCGTACCAGAGCACGCCCTGGGTACGGGCCGGGAGGCTGTGGAAGGCCGCCGACATGGGCGGTTCGGCGGGCCGGGGCCGGGCGAAGGCGGGCAGGTCCCCGGCCTCGGCCTCCTCCTCGGCGAGGAGGTCCGCGAACCCGGGCCGCAGCCGTACGCGCCGGTCGTCACCGAGCCAGGACACGGCGACCCGGCGTACGAGCAGCATCACATGGTGCCGCCAGGCGCCCGCCGGATCGGCGCCCCGCTTGGCGTCCCTGGCGCCCAGCGCGAACGCCTGCGCCGTCAGCAGTTTCGCCGCCGCCTCGTCGGCCCCGCACAGCCGCGCGTACGCCAACGCCGACCCGTGATGACGGCGGCGCAGTTCGCGCAACGCCGGATACGCGGTGGCCGTGTCCGCGCGCAGGAGGTCCGTGAGGCGTGTGTCGGGCACGCGGGTGTGCGCACCGTCCGCTGCCTCAGCGCCGCTGTCCGTCCGGCCGCGCCCTGGCATCCGGCCACCTCCTCGACCAAGTGGCCATGGCCGCCCGGCATTTCTCCGCTCACCGACATACCAAGGGGTATGTGGGGGAGACCATAGTGGTGGAAGAGGCCCCTCCGGGAAAGGGGTTTCCGGCGGTAATGCGGGTGGGCTCAAAAGGAGTTCGTAAGAAAGCGATTGCGGGAGCGCTGCCACGGTCTCCGGTGACTCCGGTATCTCTCCGGTGTCTCCGATGTCCGGGGAAACGCTCCCGCGTCGCTGAGAGCCTTCGCCGTCAGGCGGCTGTCGGCCGGTCCCGCCGGGGTGTGCCGGGGGTGCCGCGGGGGCTGCCGGCCGGTCTACTGCTCGACCGTAAGTCCCTTGCGCAGGCGCACCAGTGTGCGGGAGAGCAGGCGCGAGACATGCATCTGCGAGATGCCCAGCTCGTCACCGATCTCCGATTGCGTCATATTCGCCACGAACCTCAGCGAGAGGATCTTCCGGTCCCGCTGCGGGAGTTCGGCGATGAGCGGCTTGAGCGACTCGACGTACTCGATGCCTTCGAGCCCGTGGTCCTCATAGCCGATCCGGTCCGCGAGCGCGCCCTCCGAGTCGTCCTCCTCGGGCTGGGCGTCCAGCGAGCTGGCCGTGTAGGCGTTGCTCGCGGCCATGCCCTCGACGACCTCGTCATGGGTGAGGTCGAGGCGCTCGGCGAGTTCGGCCACGGTGGGGGCGCGGTCGAGCTGCTGGGCCAGTTCGTCGCCCGCCTTGGCGAGGTCGAGGCGGAGTTCCTGGAGTCGGCGGGGGACCCGCACGGACCAACTGGTGTCCCGGAAGAAGCGCTTGATCTCACCGACGATGGTCGGCATCGCGAACGTCGGGAACTCCACGCCCCGGCTCAGCTCGAAGCGGTCGATGGCCTTGATCAGACCGATCGTGCCGACCTGGATGATGTCCTCCATCGGCTCGCTGCGGGAGCGGAAGCGCGAGGCGGCGAACTTGACCAGGGCCAGGTTGAGTTCCACGAGCGTGTTGCGGACGTACGCGTACTCGTGGGTGCCTTCCTCAAGGTCCTGAAGGCGGGCGAAGAGGGTCTTCGACAGCGCTCGCGCGTCCATCGGGCCCACCTCGTCGAACGGGGGGATGTACGGGAGGTCCGCCAGCGCGTCGGATGTCTGCGTCTGCGTTTCCGCGTGCGTCTGCGTCTGCGTCTGCGTGTACGGGTGCTCTGCGGGGGACGTCTCCGTCGGTGTCCCGGGCATCGCGTCCGTCGCGGTGTGCGCGCGGGGGCCCGGGATCTTGGTGTCGAGCGAGTGGGGGGTGGGTGTCGACGTCGCCTGCTCAGTGCGCGATTCGTCGAGCCGGGGTGACATGTAGTCCTCCATCGTTCTCGGCATATGGCTGCCGATGCCAATACGTGCACTGCGGTGTGCGGCGCCTCCAAAGCCGGCCGTTGCGATTGCTGTCTCTTCTACCCCTACCCGGTCCCGCGAACCTATGGCAAGTTCCGTTGCCAGTGAAATGTCCGATTTCATCGGGTTGTTCGGGTACCCGGCGGCGTAGGGAAGGCGTAGTGTTCGAGGGCGTCAGCCATGGACGAGGACGCTGGTGACAGGGCGTCCGTGAGCAGCTACAACACAGCCACGACATAGCCGGGACGGCGACAGTGGCGGTGACGGCGACGGTTGCGGCGGCCCTGGCGGTGGCCGGGACGGCAGCGATGACAGCAGCGATGACGGTCGGAGAGAGAGACGGCATGGACCGCGGGACGGTCGGCAGCGCACACCGGGGGCGGCTTCTGGTCGAGGTGCGGAAACAGGGCCCGAGTGCCGTGGTGACGGCGGTGGGTGAGCTGGATCACCACACCGCAGAGCTGCTGCGCGAGCCACTCGACGACTGCCTCGGCCAGGGCTTCGCCCGCTTGGTCGTGGACTGTTCGGAACTGGAATTCTGCGACTCCACCGGGCTGAACGTCCTGCTCGGCGCCCGGCTCAAGGCCGAGGCCGCCGGGGGCGGGGTCCATCTGGCCGGTATGCGACCGGTCGTCGCGCGGGTTTTCGAGATCACTGGAGCGGATGCCGTTTTCACGGTGCACGACACCGTCGCGGCGGCGCTGGCCGAATGAGACGGTGACGGGGGTGGCGGGGGCGGGGGATGGGCGGCGCGGGCGCCGGGTGGGGGGATCGGTGACGTGGTCCCGAGGGTGGCCCGGCTTGCGAGATGCCGTGAATATCCCTTTTGTCCGGCCTGGGGTGGCTGAGTTATGTGCCGGTTGCCGTGATGTGATGCACGCGTTACGCGCGTCACATCACCCGTGCCGAAAAAGTGGGTGTTCTCACGGATGGGCAGGGCAGGAGACATCCTGGATCCGTGACCACCGAAACGACAGGAATGTCCCGGGCCGTGAACAGGGCTCGGGTCCGACCCTGTCCGAACCGTGAAGATCATTGAAGTTGATCGAAGTTCATTGAAGATCGTTGAACTGAGTAGCTGAGTAACTGAGTACTGGTGAATCGGTGAGGTGAAGCGCTGATGAGCACCACCCGGCCTTGCTCGCCGGGCGACCGCGGCTCGGAGCCGGACGCCGACGGCGCCTCGGGGGTGCCCGTGGTGTCCGGGGGGCCCGAGGTGTCCGACGTGTCCGAGGCGTCCGAGACGTCCCCGGGCGACGAGGCTCTGGGCGACCCCGCCGTCGCCGCCCGGCCGGTCGGGCGCCAGGCGCGGCGGCTGAGCTTCGCCGACGCCAGTGGAATCGTCCCGCTCGCACGGGACTTCGCCCGTCAGGCGCTGTACGCGTGGGGCTGGCTGCCCGCGTCGAGCGCCGACCGGCGGGCCGCCGCCGAGGATGTCCTGCTGGTCGTCTCCGAACTGGTCACCAACGCCTGTCTGCACGCCGACGGTCCCGAGGAGATGTGGATCGCCTGCGAGGGCAAGGTCCTCCGGGTGGAGGTGTCCGACCGGGGCACCGGGGCGCCGGCACCCCGAACCCCGCATCGGGCCGGGCGCCCCGGGGGGCACGGCATGTTCATCGTGCAACGGCTGTGTCTGGACTGGGGGGTGACCCGTACGGCGGGTGTGGCGGGGAAGACGGTATGGGCGGAACTGGGGGCTGCGCCGGCTTGACCGGTTCTTCGTGTACGGGGGTGATTTGCCGGCGAGTGGGTTCTGTCCGGTACCTCGGTACGGCCGGTTCTTTGCGAGGGGTACTCCCGCCCACCCACCCGTAGGTTTGGGTGACCTGATGCCTGTGCGGTAAGTCGGTTCTGCCCGGGGGCGCTTCCGGCATCGGCCCGTATGTGCCGCTGCCGAGTGGCTTCCGTCCGGTACTTCGGTGCTGCCCGGTCCGCTGCGCGGGGTACTCCCGCCCACCCACCCATGGGTGTGGGTGGACTGGTGCCTGTCCGGTCCTTCGGTACTGCTTGGGGCGCTTCCGTCACCCGCCCGTATGTGCCGCCGCCGAATGGCCTCCGTCCGGTACCTCGGTACGGCCCGGATCCGTGCTCGCGGCACTCCCGCCCACCCACCCGTGGCGTGGGTTTGGGTGGTCTGATGCTTATGCGGTACATCGGTTCTGCCCGGGGTGCGTCTGGCCCCCGCTCGTATGTGCCGCTGGCGGGTGGCTTCTGTCCGGTACTTCGGTACCGCCTGGTTCGCTGCTCGGAAATTCCGGGCCACCCGCCCGTGGGTTCGGGTGGTCTGATGTCTGTCCGGTACGTCGGTTCTGCCTGGGGTGCGTCCGGTGCCCGCCCGTATGTGCCGCTGGCGAGTGACCTCCGTCCGGTACTTCGGTACGGCCCGGTTCCGTGCTCGCGGCACGCCCGCCCGCCCACCGTGGGTTCGGGTGGCCTGATGCCTGCGCGGTCCTTCGGTGCTGCCCGGGTGTTTCCGGGACCCGTCCGTATGTGCCGCCGCCGAGTGGCTTCTGTCCGGTACTTCGGTACTGCCCGGTCCGCTGCGCGGGGCACTCCCGCCCACCCACCCATAGGCTCGCCTGGCCTGACACTCGTTTCGCCCGGGGTGGATGTGTGGGTTGGAGTGCCGGTGAGTTGCTGGAGCGATCCGGGCGCGCGAGGCCCGGATCACGGGCGATGCGACGTGAACCCCCAAGGGTGCCGGGTTGCCGGTCAAGCGCGATCCGGCGTGCATCTATGGGCGGGTGGGCGGGAGTTCCGGGGCGTCGGACGGGACAGTACTGAGGTTCCGGACCGAGGTGATGTGGCGGTATCTCCGTGGGTGGGTGTGAGAGGTGCCAGTTACGCGGGGTCCGGCGTGAACCCATCGGCGGTGGGCGGGAGTTCCCGGGTGTGGGACGGGCAGTGCCGAGGTTCCGGGCGGTGGGGATGGGGCGGCGACTCGGAGTGCCGGTCAGGTGGATCCGGCGTGCGCCTATGGGCGGGTGGGCGGGAGTTCCGGGGCCTGGGATGGGGCAGTGCTGAGGTTCCGGACCGAGGGGATGTGGCGGTGACCCCGTAGGGGGGAGTGCCGGTCCGGTGGATTCGGCGTGACGTATGGGCGGGTGGGCGGGAGCTCCAGAGCCGGGATGCGGCAGTGCTGAGGTTCCGGACCGAAGGGATGTGCCGGTAACCCCGTAGGGCGGAGTGCCGGTCCGGTCGATTCGGCGGGAGTTCCAGGCCCCCGGGACGAAACAGCCCTGAGGTTCCGGACAGAGCCCCAGGCACCCCCCGCCCCCTACCCCCGCAAGGATCCACCCGCCCCCGTCTCTTCCCTCAACACCCTCCCCGGCGTACCTTGAGCGCCCAATCTGATGCGCCGTCAGCAAATTCGCGTGCGCGGAGCCGACGGCGGCGTACAACGGCAAGAGGGGAACCCGTGGTGTCGTACCGGACGTACCAGAAACGAACGGCCGCGCTCGCGCTCGGCGCGGCCCTGGCCGGCTCGGCGGTGCTGATGGCCGCCCCCGCGGCCCACGCCGAGGTGGTCGACGTCAACTACCAGTGCAAGACGCCCATCGGCGACAAGGCAGCGGTCTCACCGATCGACATCAAGGCCGTGAAGAGCGGCAGCGGATACTCCGTGACGATGTCCTTCCAGAAGGGCGTCTCGTCCAGCCCGGTCGAGCTGGGCAAGGGCGCGATGAACCCGAGCGCGGTCATCAAACTCGGCGGCGCCGACACCGGCACCGTCGCGGTGAAGGGACCCGCGAACGCCGAGGCCATTCCCGCCGACACCCCCATCAAAATCAGTGACTTGACGGGCACGTACACACCGAAGAAGTCGGGAACGGTCACGTTCACCGCCGGGGTGCTCACCATCAAGGCGCTGGGTACGACGACCACCTGCACCCCCTCCAACAACCCCAAACCGTCCCTGTCCCTGGCCGTCACGGCCGCCGGCGGCTCCGGAGGATCGGGCGGCTCGGGCGGATCGTCCAGCACCGGCGGCTCCTCCAGCGGCGGCGGTACGTCGGACGGCGGCAGCGGCGGCGACCAACTCCCGCAGACCGGCCCCGCCGACTCCGCCCTCGCCCTCGGCACCCTCGGCGGCACCGTCTTCCTCGCCGGCGCGGCGGGCGTGCTGTGGCTGACCCGCAGGAACCAGGCGGCGTCCCGGTAACCCGCCGCCCCGACTCCGTACGTGCCGAAGACTCCGTACGCGCCGAAGACCAGGAGCCGCCGATGTCGCCGCACCCCCGAAGGGACCGCCCACGCGCCCCGGCCGTCGCGTGCGTCCTGGCCACGACGCTCCTCCTCCTTGCCGTGACACCCGCGACACCCGCGACCGCCGCACCGCCCCGGGCACCGGAACCCACCGGCTCCTGGTCCGTCGCCCCCTCCCCCGGAGGCGGCTCCCGCCCCGGTGACCAGGACGGACGCGCGTACATCTACGCCGAAGGCGCCCCCGGCACCGTCCTGGAGGACTCCGTGGCCGTCAGTAACACCGGCACCCGCGCCCTGACGGTACGGCTGCGCGGCGCGGACGCCGACAACACTGACACCGGCGGCTTCTCGGTACGGGACAAGGCGGTGGACACCGGCGCCTGGATCACCTTCGCCGAGCGGACCGTACGGATCCCGGCCCGTACCCGCGCCGAGGTCCCGTTCACGGTGACCGTCCCCGCCGGTGCGACGCCCGGTGACCACCCGGGCGCCGTCGTGGTCAGCGCGGCCGGACGTGACGCGGGCGTACGGGTCCATCTACGCGTCAGCGGCCCCACGCTCTCGGCGCTCACCGTCGAGAACGTACGCGCGGACGGCGACCGTATCTCCTACGACCTGGTCAACCGGGGCAACACCGTCCTGTCCCCGAAGCTCGCGGTGCGCGCCGACGGGGTGTTCGGCGCGCTGCTCGACCGGCCGGCCCGCGCGCTGCCCGTCGAACTGCTGCCCGGCCGCCGGGTGACGCTGCGCGAACCGTGGGACCCGCCCACCTTCGACTCCGTCGACGTACGGCTCACGGTCACCGCGGCCGGCGGCGCCCGGGACACCGCGACCGCCACGGCCCGCTTCGTGCCCTGGGTCCCGCTGACCGGCGCCGCCCTCCTCCTGGCAGCGGCGGCGGCCGTCGTTGCCCGGGTCGTACGGGTACGGAGGCGGGGACCCGAGGGAGTACGCGATACGGAGGAACCGCCTCCCAGGCAACCGGCCCTGGCCGGATCGAGGACCGGATCGAGGACAGGCACGAGGACCGGCACCGGCACCGGGACAGGAGACGCACTGTGAACCGCAGGCCCAGGACGACCAGGACCGCCGTACTCCTCGCGGCCCTCGCCGCACTCGTCACCACGCTGCTGCCCGCCATCGCGGCCCACCCCGCGTCCGCCGCCCCCGCCGCTGACCCGACCGTCGCCGTCTCCAACTCCCAGGCGGGCGTGGGTGGTTCGATCACCGTCACCGGCAAGGGCTGGCGGCCCGACACCCTGCTGATGATGCTGATCTGCGGTCAGAACATGATCGGCGGCACCAACTCCTGCGCCAACGCCGACGGCCGCGCCGTCACCACCGACGGCACCGGCGCCTTCAGCAAGAAACTCCCCGTGGCCGCGCCCCCGAAGCCCTGCCCCTGTGTCGTGCACGTGGCCGCCGTGACCGGTGAACAGGCCGTCGCCGACGCCGAGTTCAAGGTCGCGGGCCACCCCACGGCACCGCTGCCCGAGCCGAGCGGCGACGGCCGGCTCGCGATCCTCACGGACACCCGGCTCGACGGATCAAGCGGCGTCCTGACCTGGTTCGGCGCCCCACCGTCCCGCACCCTCGTGTTCACCGTCGGCAACCTCGGCGCGTCCCCGGTGAAGGACCCCGTCTTCCAGGTCGGCACCGCGCACGGCGTGTTCGCCCCGCAGTGGGAGGACCAGCAGTGGCGGGGCACGGTCGCACCGGGTCGCAAGGCGCAGATCCGGCTCCCCGTCGAACTCTCCGCGGGCGCGCACGGCGGCTATCTCGTCTCCGTCCGCTACGGCGGCAAGGTCCTCGCCGAACAGCCCTGGGGCGTGGGCCGACCGTGGGGCGTCACCCTGTTCTGGGTGCTGCTCTGTGTCGTCGTACCGGCGGCCGTGTTCCGTATCGGCATGGCCGTCGTCGACCGGGTGCGCCCGCGCGGCTCCCGGCACCCCGCCGGACCCGCCCGCACCGGACGGCACCGTGGCGTGAGCCTGCCCGACCTCACCGTACGGCTGCCGAAACTGTCCTCCGCGACGCCGAAGCCCAAGGCCACTCCGGCGACCGCGACCGCTACGACGTCGACCGCTACGACTCCGACCCTCCCGTGGTTCACACCGGACACCGATCCGGGACCACCGACGGGTCGGCTCTCCGCACCGTCCACACCATCCGAGGAACCACCGACGAACACGACGAACACTCAGTCAAAAAGGGGTACCACGTGAGCACGCAAGTGAGGGTGAGCGCACGGCGGAGAGCGGGCGCGGCCGGTGTCGCGATGATGCTCGGCGGCGCCGGGCTCCTGCTGGCCGCCGGACCCGCGCAGGCCGCCGAGGTCTCGTACGCGACCGAGTGCATACCGCCCGCGATCTCCGGACTGCCACCCGTGCACGGGACGACCAAGGTGGACATCTCGGCGCCCGCCGAAGCGAAGGTCGGCGACGAGGTCGACATCGTGTGGAAGACCACGCAGGCCGCGTCCAAGAACCCGGACGTCCTCGACCTGGAGAAGGACACCGTCAAACCGACCGGGACCCTCAAGGTCACGGGCGCGCAGACCGGTGACCTCGCGATGGCGGGCCCGCGCCAGAACCCGCCCATCCCCAAGAACAGCGCGATGATCCTGCCCGACATGACGGCCAAACTGAAGCTGACGGCACCGGGCGAGGTGACGCTCACGCCGGGCGCGTACGCCATCAACGTCAGCAAGCCGATCTCCACCGACACCAAGTGCACCCCCAAGGAGACGGTGAACCCGGCGGCGACCATCAAGGTGACGGAGGGCGGCGCCAGTTCGGGCGGCACGACGACCGGCACCACATCCGGCACGACGACCAACGGCGGTACGACGAGCGGCACTACAAGCGGCACTACAAGCGGCACGACGAGTGGCAACACCAGTGGCAGCACCGGCGGCAATACGGGCGGCGGTGGCGACGGTCAGACCGACTTCACCGGCAAGGAGGTGCAGGTCCCGTACGCCTGCAAGACCCCCATCGGTGACAAGGACGCGACGTCGCCCGTGCAGATCAACGCCAAGAAGAACGGCGGCTCCTTCGATCTGACGGTCCAGTTCAAGAAGTCCGTGATGGACAGCCCGGCCGAGATCCCGGCGGACTCCGTGAAACCGTCGATGGAGGTCAAGCTCGGCGGCGCCGACAAGGGCACCGTGCATGTCGAGGGCCCGACCAACAAGGACCCGATCAAGTCCGGCGCACCGATCGCGATCCCCGATCTGACGGGTACGTACAAGCCGGGCGCCGACGGCAAGTCGACGCTCTCGCCGGGTGTCCTCACGGTCAAGGCACTCGGCACGACGACGACCTGTACGCCCACCAAGTCCGAGGTGTCCCTGGAGATCGACACGACGGCGCAGCCGGGCGGCGCGTCCGGCGGTTCGGGCTCGGCGGGCGGTTCGGCGGGCGGCTCCGCCTCCGGCTCCGGTGGCACCGGCGGCGGCCTCGCGGAGACCGGCGCCGACGACCACGGCGCGCTCAGGGCGCTCGGCCTGGTCGCGGGCACGGTGATCCTGCTCGGTGGCGCGGTGTTCACGTTCCTGCCGAGGCGCCGCACACACTGAGCGACCAGGCAGTGGTACGAGGAAGGGCCGCCGCACCCGACGGTGCGGCGGCCCTCTCTCGTACTGGGGGAACTACAGGCTGACGACGTGTCAGTGCACGTCGCCCATGAGCGACTTGACCTTCTTCCGGTACATGAACACCGCGGCGCCGGCGGCGATGGCGAGCGCGGCCTCCATGCCGACGATGCCGGTCTTGTTGAGGTCGACTCCCGCGAGGGACAGCAGGCTCGTGGTGCAGTCGCCCGCGGTGACGGCGAGGAACCAGACACCCATCATCTGGGAGCCGTACTTCACCGGCGCCATCTTGGTGGTGACGGACAGCCCGACCGGCGAGATGCACAGCTCACCGACGGTCTGCACGAAGTAGATCGCGACCATCCACCAGGCGGCGACCTTCGCGCCGTCCCCGGCCATGCTGAGCGGGATCAGGAAGACCAGGAAGGACGCGCCGACCAGGAACAGGCCGGACGCGAACTTCACGACCGTGCTGGGTTCCTTGCCGCGCCGGTTGAGCGCCAGCCAGATCCAGGCGACGACCGGGGCCAGCGCCATGATGAGTACCGGGTTGATCGACTGGTACCAGGAGACCGGGAAGTCGAAGCCCAGGACGGTGGTGTTGGTGGACTTGTCGCCGAACAGGGCCAGCGTGGAGCCACCCTGGTCGTAGATCATCCAGAACACGGCGGCGGCCACGAAGAACCAGATGTATCCGGTCATCTTGGACTGCTCGGCGACGGAGAGTTCCTTGTCCCGCTTGATCCTGGTGAGCACCATGATCGGGATGATCAGACCCGCGAGGGTGATCGGTACGAGGGCCCAGTTGAGGGTGTAGTTGCCGGTGACGACGACGAACCCGTAGAAGACGACGGCGACGGACAGCCAGATGAGCCCCTTGCGCAGCGTGGTCTGACGCTCCTGCGCGCTCAGCGGCTTCGGTACGACGCTGGACCGCGCGCTCAGATGCCGCGTACCCATGAGGAACTGGGCCAGACCCAGGGCCATGCCGAGTGCGGCGAGGGCGAAGCCGAGGTGCCAGTTGACGTTCTCGCCTACGGTGCCGATGACGAGGGGCGCGGCGAAGGCGCCGAGGTTGATGCCCATGTAGAAGACGGTGAAGCCACCGTCGCGGCGCGGGTCCTCGGGGCCGTCGTAGAGCTGGCCGACCATCGTGGAGATGTTGGCCTTCAGCAGCCCCGAGCCGAGGGCGACGAGCGCCAGACCCGCGAAGAAGGTGCCCTGGCCGGGCAGGGCCAGCGTCAGATGGCCGAGCATGATGACCGCGGCCGAGACGGTGACGGTCTTACGGGGACCCCAGACACGGTCGCCGAACCAGCCGCCGGGCATGGCGAGCAGGTAGACCATCGCCAGGTAGATCGAGTAGATCGCGGTGGCGGTGGCCACGGGCATGTGCAGGCCGCCGGGGGCGACGAGATACAGCGGGAGCAGCGCCCGCATGCCGTAGAAGCTGAAGCGCTCCCACATCTCGGTCATGAAGAGAGTGGCCAGGCCGCGGGGGTGGCCGAAGAAGGTCTTCTCGCTGCCAGGCGTACTGGCGGAGTCCTTCGTCAGGCTGGACGCCATGGATGGATCCTCGTGAGTTCGGGACGCGCCGCACGAAGGGGTACGGGCGCCCGGTGGGGGGCGGGCCATATCGGGGCCGGTGGGTGGCCGACCCGGCACACAAAAGGACCCTCGGCGCGCAATAACGGGCCAAAGGTCCATCAATAGTGCTACAGGCGTCTTCCACCATAAGACACGACAGCACCCTATATGGAAGGACTTGAGACACGGATCACAGGAACCAGGGGAACAACACAACCACTTTCCAAGGCCCCACCCCAAACCACCCACCCCTTCGAACCCACCACGAAGGCGCCAAGCCGAGACGACGCATCCCGGCGACGCCAAGCCGCTCCGCGGGTCCAGGCGCCAAAGCTGCCCGGCACCTTG
>NZ_JBHVQT010000003.1:0-680848 GCF_042886315.1 Streptomyces sp. NPDC058001 | reverse complement strand
CCGGGCCCTCAGCCTGCCCCAGCCCCGAAAAGTCCCCACCACACAGACGCAGAGTCCCCGTCAGCAAGCTGACGAGGACTCATGAATGATCGAGGTTAGGGCCACGTCAGGCGACATTCGCTCTGTTGACAGTTGCCGATCGAGAGCTTCGCGGTCCGAACGATCGCTCAGGATTTCCTGGCACATTCCGTGGTCGCGCGGCCCTCTTGGATCCCGTTGTGCCGTAGCCAGTCGAGGAGGTTGTCGGTCAGCTTTTCGCTCACGCCGCAACTGTCGATGTCCTGCTCGCCGGCCCCGAGATCGAGGAGATAGACCGTTGTCCGGTTGCTGGGCCGGCGCCGCATGAACAGGCCACTGCCTCCGCTGTCGTCGCCGATGAGGACCCAGTCCGGCGCGTATTCGGCTACTTGATAGGTCTCGTTGCGTTCAAGGATGGCGTGTGGGCCGTAGATCAGCACGCCGTTGGGAAGCAGGACCCCCGGCGTCGATCGCCAGAGCCCGGCCAGTGGGGAAGTGGGCCCGGTACCGAGACCGTTGCTCACGGCCACCTGAATGGTCAGGAATCCTGCGAAGGTATCCGCCACCAACTCTTCTTGGCCGCTCCCGGGGCCGCGGCGGACCACCGCGTACTCCTCGCCCGACTGCCGGTCGAGCGCGAAGTGGTAGGTGTCACCGCCACCGGGCTCGGCACAGAAACAAAGCCGGTCCCCGTCGAGGCGCCATCCGTCCGTGATGCCGTCGCCCCCGTCGGAACGCGTCCCGGGTGGAGCAACAGTCGCGATCCGCGCACCGGCCGACGTACCGCTGCCGTATTCCGTCAACCACCACCGGTACGAGGGCGGCAGTGTGCCCACGACGGACTCGGCCGCACGGATCCACGCTTCCGGCACGCCGGCACCTTGCCGGGCACTGATCACCGGCGATTCCTCGATCAGCTCGCGGACGAGTACCAGGTCAGGTCTCATGCGCAGGAGCCTGTCACATGGGCACGATCACCCGGGCGTCACCGGTACAGGACCGTCCCGACAGCCACCCGCCCGGCACCACGACCACGGTCGATGCTCAGCTTGTTCCCTATCTTCTGACTTCGAATGGCGTCTCGAACTGAGTCGCTCACCCGGGGATTTGCCGGATCGACGTCGATCGGCTGCGGACGGTGCCGGCCGGGCTGTCGCTGCCGCGTTTCGACGGTGGACGCCTGGTCCTGGCGGTCGATGTCTCGCCGTGGCTTCGTTCGGACGCGCCGTGCTCGCTGGCACCTCTTGAACTGAAGATCCCCGGGGCTTCTCACTGTCGGCAGCCGGCCAACTCTTGATCACGACTCGAAACGCGCCCTAGGACGAACTGGGGGGCGCGACCGGGCTGAGTACCGCCGACGGGTACCTCGTCCACTCGAAGTATCTGCTGATCGAGGGTGACTACGCTGGGCACGCCGACACGAAATGGACCTTCACCGGATCCCACAACCTGGACGAGTCGTCGCTGCGAGACAACGACGAGACGATGCTCCGGCTCGAAGGCACGAGGCCGCACGACGCGAACCGTCAGAACTTCGAGAGCATGTTCGCCATTGCCACTCCTGCCGGATGACGCCCCTGTTCCCGTGTGAAGGACGAGACCGTCTCTTACGGGGACGACACCTTCGTGAGGTAGGCGCTACGGTCCGAACAGGGCCCGCAGGAGGCGTGGTTGGTGCGAGCGGACGTCCTGATGGCATCACTCACGCGGTACAACCCCGGCGGCGAGGGACCTTCACGACCTACTCGGGCAACTACTCCCCCAACGAGTTCACGCCGCTGGTCAGGCCGAGACTGCGGGTGCCTGACGCCGAGGAAACCGGCGCCGCGCCGGTGCCCGAGCCGGGCGGGGAGTCCCGGTGGTCCTGTGACGCTACATCGGACCTGAACCGTCAGTCGAACAGCCAGGCGACGGCGGCCAGTTCACGAGAATTCGGAGCCGGATGAGGGTGGACGAGGTCACAGCGACACCTACTGCCGCACCCGCCTGGAAGCGGCTGAATCCGGCGCCTCTGCCTGGTAGGCGGTGAGGACGAGTCGTCCGTCGTCGACTGCCGCGACGGCGTTGACCAGCAGCGTGCTTCCGTCGTCGAATCGCAGAGTGAAGACCGGATCGAGCCGCATCAGGAAGTCGAAGCGCTCCCGGTCCTCCGCAGACAGGGCAGGGGCGAGGTTCGCGTCGCACGTCCAGTCATCACCCGTAACGCGGACCGCTACCCGCACACCGAGCCTGCCTAAGCATGTCGATCGGTTGGCCCACCACTCAAGCGTCGCTGTGCCCTCGTAGCTGTCCATCGCCCAAGTGTCGCGGACGCATGGGCGGCCTGGCGTCAGCGGTGCAGACCCGGGACCACAGGATCGCGCCAGGTCCTGCCACCTCCTCACCGCGGCCACCCCCACGACCAACCCACCGCCGACCACGTCACAGAAGGCCGTCCACCCAGTCACCGGCCTCAAGGCGCCTCCTCGCAGACACCTCGGTTCGGAGCCCGTTCGAAAGGCGTTCCGGATGCCCCGACCCGCGACCAGGCAGCCTTCGCCACTGCCGCCATTCGGGAGGCGCTGCGGCATACGAGGGCCGGGATCTGGTCGATCGGTCTCTGATTCTTGGCGACCGTGTTCGTTCGCTCGGCGGCGGGCGGTGATCGTTTCCCGGGGGCCGCGACGGCGGTGGGTGTTCAAACCGTCCGGGTGGGTGAAGCCATCACGGGTTCCACTGAAGGCGTCGATGTCCTGATATGTGCGACGGGGTGGCCTTGCTGGGCTAGAACGGTGCGGCGTCCCCAAGGTGCCGATCGCCGATGTGAGTCGGTGCCTGATTCGTCCGTGCCCAGGTCGGTGTTCTGCCGTGCCCCGGGCACGGTGCCCCGCGCCGAAAAGGGCCGGGACGAGCCGGGGGCGCTCCGCAGACAGCACGTGCCGACCGGCGCCACGCCTGGTCGGCGATATCGAGAGGACGGCTTCGTGAGCCACTCCCAGGACGACCCCGCGGTCAGCGCGGTCACCGCAGCACATTTGAGCCGTATCGCCGAGAGCGGCCTCTACACCTCGGCCACGTCCATCGACCCGGCCGCCACCAACGTCGCCGAGGCTCTGGTCGCCACACTGAACCGGTCGACCGAGCAGGCGCTGCTGCCCCCTGACCTCCAGAAACTGACGGAGCAGGTCCAGCAGAAGGCGACCATCGGCTTCCCCCGCATCACCGCCGACGACGGGGTACGACTGTCGGCGCACACCATCAAGCTCAACACCTCGGAACCCCGACCGGTGGTGATCGTACCGGCGGGCTGGACGCCTTTCGGCTGGGCGCTGTTCGAGTACGCGTACCTCCAGCTGGCGCTCCGCGGCTACCACGTACTGGCCTACACGCCGCGCGGCATCGGCCTCACGGTGCCCGTCCCCGGTGGCGGCTACGTCGACGCCCCGTTCACCTCCGGGGGCACCATCGACGTGGCAGGTCCCTTGGACTGGGCCGATGGCTCAACGGTCATCGACTACGCCCAGGAGTACTTCGACCCGAGCCGGATCGCCTTCCTCGGCGAGTCGTACGGTTCGGGGATCAGCCAGTTGGTGGCGGCGCACGATCCGGCCGGACGCGTGAACGCGGTCGTGGCCCTGAGCACGTGGGGCGACCTGGCCGCGAGCCTCTACCAGCACGACACCCGTCATCTGGCGGCGGTCAAGGCGCTGATCGACTTCACCGGCGGCCCGGCCGAGCGGAAGTTCGACGCGGCGACCCGGCAGATCCTCGATGACTTCCTGGCCGGCCGGAACCTCGACGAGGTCGTGGCGTGGGGCCAGGAGCGGTCGCCGTCGTCGTACGTCGACCAGACCAACGCCCGCGGTGTTCCCACGTTCGTCTCCAACACCTGGCACGAGACGCTGTTCGGCGTCAACCAGGTCGTCCAGCACTTCGAGCGGCTGACGGTACCCAAGCGGCTGAACCTGTGGATCGGCGACCACGCGGCACCCGAGGGCGCGGGACTGACCGTCCCGTTCAGCGGACCGAACCTGCCGGTCGACGAGGCGTTCGCGTGGCTGGACCACTATGTGGGCGGCGCCTCCAACGACGTGCCCGGCTGGTCGCCCGTCACCAGCCAGATCATGTTCACGTACCAGACCCGGACCGACCCGGAGACGGACAAGAACGTCATCACCGAACCGGCCGTCCGCGAGTCCCAGCAGTCCTGGGCCGACGTCACCACCTCCACGGAGCGTTGGTACCTGACCTCCGCCGCCTCGGGCAGCCGCGACGGCGGACTCGGCACCGACCCGGAGTCGGGCTGGAAGCGGGAGTTCACCGCCGGGCAGCAGACCGAGGCCGTGGCGGTTGACGCCATCATCACCACCGGCCAGGCCGAGTGGAAGGGCAACCCGAAGACCTACCGCACCGACAAGTTCGACCGGCAGTACCTCGCCGTGTGGACCACTGACCCCCTCCAGGCGGCCCGCCGCGTCCGTGGCATCCCGGAACTCACCCTGACCGTGCGCAGCACGGCCCGCTCCACGACCCTGGTGGCCTACCTCTTCGACGTCAGCGACGACAACTCGGCCCGCATCATCGCTCACGAGCCCCTCACCCTCGGTGATCTGACGCCCGGCGAGGACCGCACCGCCAACTGGACCTTGCAGGCCGCCGGCTACGACCTGGCGGCCGACCACCGGCTGATGCTCGTCGTCACCAGCGAGGACCCGCTCTACTCCGACGCGAGCACCGACGGCAGCACCACCACGATCACCTCCACCGACAACAACACGGCACACCTGGTCCTGCCCCTCGGCTGACCCGGCACCACACGAACACCGCACTTCACGCCCCCTCTTCGACAGCCGGCGAGCCCACCATGCGGCCACTCGCCGGCTGTCACCCGTCCGCTCCCGTGCCGAAGCCTTGGCCGAGTTCCGAGGCGTTGGCTCGACGTGCAGGAAATCCAGGGCCTCCGGGCGGCCCACATCGGGGGCGTCCGCGGCGTCGGAGGGATGCCGGACGCTCTGTGGCCGCTGTCCGGGGCTCTCGGCCCGACCGTCTCCGGGTGGGCTCTCACGTGCCTCCCGAGGCCCTTGGTAAACCTGCTCTGACCTGGCGTTTTTCAGGGATCAACGTAGGGTGAGGAGTTCTGCCGGACACCGTTGGAGGGGGGCTTCGTGAGTGAGGAAGCCATCGGGTACGAGGCCACTCACATCGAGGTGATGGAGGGGCGGGAGGCCATTCGGAAGCGGCCGGGGATGTATGTCGGGTCGACGGGCATACGCGGCCTGCATCAGCTCGTGTTCGGGGTGGTCGGCCGGGCGGTGAACGAGGTCCTGACCGGTGGCGGTGGCTGCGTCGATGTCGTCCTCACGCCCGACGGCGGCGTCCGTGTCACCGACGACGGGCCGGGTGTCCCCTTCGAGGCGGCCGGGGACGTCGGGTACGCCGGCGGTGTCGGCCTCGAAGCAATGCTGACCCGTCTGGACGCCGGAGCCGGGCCCGTCGGCCGCCACACCGTGACCATGGGCGTCTTCGACATGGGGCCGTTGTCGCCAACGCTCTGTCGAGCCGCCTCACGGCCGAGGTACGGCGTGGGCATGCGCGTTGGGTCCAGAAGTACGCGAGAGGTGTCGCCCTCGCCCCGGCCACCGCCGTGGGGCCGGTGACCGGAAGCGGGACCACCATCGCCTTCTGGCCCGACGCCGACATCTTCGAGACGACACAGTGCTCGTTCGCCGTGCTGGCGAAGCGCTTCAGGGAGGTGGCCTTGCTGAACCGGGGCCTGAGCATCTCGCTGACCGACGAACGCCCCCTTGGCGGGCCGCAGTTGGTGCGGTTCCGGTTTTCCGGCGGTCCACGGGACTTCGTTGCCCTTCTTGATGCGGAGACCGGGGCCCAGGTTCCCCCGGACGTCATCGCCTTCGAGCGGGAGGACGCGCGGATGGCAGGAACGGTGGACGTGGCGCTGAGCTGGTCCGGTTCCCGCGAGGAGCAGGTCCGGACCTTCGCCAACAGCGTGCCCACCCCCCAGGGCGGCACGCACACGGAGGGGTTCCGTGCCGGGGTGGCCGCCGCGGTCACCGCGCACGCGCGTCAGCGGCGCCTGCTGACGGCGGCGGATCCCGATCTCACCGCCGACCGGATCGGCGAGGGCATGACGGCGGTCGTGTCGGTGAAGCTGGACCGCCCGGAGTACGTGGGCGCCACGCGCGGCGAGTTGGGCGGCGCCGACGTGCACGACGGCGTCGAACAGGCTGTCCGGGAACACCTCGGCAGCTGGCTGGCGCAACACCCAGAACAGGCAGCGGCCGTCATCGACCGCATCGTCCAGGCAACCCACCAGGAGTGAGCGGCAGCGGACCGCCGGGCCGTGGTCTGGCACACGGTCCGGGCGCGGCGACCTCGGAGCAGGCACCCGCCGTCGACCGCGGCACCGGCCGCTTCAGGCGCTCGGAATGAGTCGTTCGGGCCAGACAGCGGCACCGGGAGCACAACAATGTGTGCATGACCGATGACTGGAAGCAGCAATTGGACCGGCTCCACGCGGAAATGATGCAGCGCAACGATCCGGCCGAGTGGGTCGCCGAGGCCGATGCCGTTGACGCGTCCCACCGATATCCGAACCTCTTGGTGCGCGGGCCGGTCTTCGGTATCGCCGTCCAGGATCCCCAACACGACGGGCACTGGAGGCTGTTGACAGATCTGGCCGACGGCATGCCGCAGCAAGCGCGGGACGCGCTCAATTCCCACCTGTGGTTCCAGGCCAAGGACGAGACCGACGACCCCGCCGAACGCCGCGAACTGCTGGCCGCGGTCGCCGTCCTCGAACGCGAACCGGTCAACGAGTTGGAGGCGCTCGGCCTGCGCTACCGGGTGGTGCGCGCGGACGAGTTCGTACGAAGCGGCGACGACGGCCTGGAGCCGGCCCGGCCGACCGACAGGGAACCGGCCGAACGGTCGTGGGACGGCACGTACGACTTCGCGCTGCCGGACCCCGGCTTCGTCCTGGCACCCGGCCACACCGACACAAGCCCGGCGACGGCCGCTCTGCGCCTGGGACTGCGGGACTTCGCCTACACAGGGAACGCCATCGCCAAGGCTTTACGCGAGGACTCCCAACGGGCGGTCACCACTCACCCCGACATGATCCTGCTCCCCACCGGCTTCAGCGTGGCCGAACGCAACGAGAAGGGTTGGCGACCGCAGGGAGGGCTCCTGCCGACCCCGCACGCCGCCCGACGGATGCTGTACGAGACGATGACCGAGAGTTGGCCCTTTCTCGGCGAGTTCGACGACGCGCAGAAAGCCGCCCGTGCCGAGGCCGCCGAACGGTTCAAGAACGCCGGCCGCGCCAACGAAGTACACGTCGGCGACAGCCTGTTCCGGATCTGCCGGATCGAGCGTCTGGCCCGCTCCGGCCCCGACGGCCCGGAACCGCCCCGCCCCTCGGACCGGGACCAGTACGAGCCCATGCAAATGCATCCGACCATGGACGAGGACGGAACGGTCCACCACGGTTCCTGAACCGTGCGTCCCCGGAAGGGCGACGGCGAGGTCGGCTCGGCGCGACTTCCGCCGGACGCACGGTCAGGAAGCGGATGTCACGAGCCGGACCCTCCCGTTCCGCAGTGCACCGTCGCCGCCGCCCAGTCCGCGTGGTCGTGGGCGTTTCCGTCGCCGCCGTCGGTGACGCGCAGGGTGAGTCGTTCCGCGCCGTCGATCGCGGCCCGGACCGGCACGGCGGCATCGTCGCCGGTGAGAGCTTCGCTGCCGTAGACCTTTCTGCCGTCCGCGAGGACCTCGAAGGCGACGCTCCCGCCGGAACCCACCTCGTCATCGAGGCCGATCTCCGCTGTGAAGGCCGAGCACGCCCCGCCCAGGTAGACGGTCACCACCGAGTCGGCGTGCACGCCGAGCCCCTTGCCGTAGGACGTGCCGCCGATGGTGAGGAGCCTGCCGTCGCCGGGTGCCGCCTCGCCGTTGCTCCGGTCCCGCTCCACCGGACCCCACCCGTTGTCCGCCGTGATGAAGACCAGGTCGGACACCGCTGCCTCGCCGCGAGGTGGGGGTGGCGTGCCGTCGACGGCGAGCGTCGCCTCGTACCGCGCTCGGGCACCGCCCGTGGAGGTCGCGGAGACCGCGGCCACGGCGGACCGCCGGCCGTCCGGGGTGTCGTCGCCGCGGGTGATCACGACATCGACGGTCGCCGACTTGCCTGCCGCCAGGTCGCCGAGGTCCGAGGAGCCGGGGTCCACGGTCCAGCCGGCGGGCGCGTCGAAGTCCACGGACACGTCGGTCAGCCGACTGTCGCAGGGATTCGTGACGGTCAGCTTGCCCGGTGTCGACTCGCCCGCCGGCAGTCCGGTGTCCTCGGCGGTCAGTCGCGCGTCCGGCGCGCAGACGACGGGCCCCCGGGGAATCCCGGTGCGGGCCTCGGCGCCGGTGAGCGGACGCAGGCTCAGCGTGTACGCGTACTCCTGGTCGGGCCGCACCTGGTACTCGGAGAGCACGGTGTGGAAGGTCTCGCTGACTCCGCTGACGGCGTGGTCCAGGTGCAGGATGTTGCCCTGGGGGCTGCGCCGCATGGCGAACGGGTAGGCCGCGCGGTCGATGTCCTCGTACGGCGTGACACCGGCGGAGAAGTCGCCGGAACTTCCGGACACCAGGAGCCCGTTCCTGCCGTCGGAGAGCGATGCCCATCGGACGTCCTCGTGGTTTCCGTAGTCCTGGGGCCGGGTGTAGCCGGAGAACTGTTCGTCCGCGTCGGTGGAGTACACGCCGACGGGTGAGCCGTCCTCGCGGTCGGTGTAGTTCTCCTGCGGGCCGCGCCCGTACCAGGTGAACTGGTCGTAGCGGTCCGGGAGTTGCAGGTCGAGTCCGATGCGCGGCAGATACGGCACGGTGCGTGCGGCTCCGTGTGCCTCGACGCGGTGGTCGATGCGCAGTTCACCGGTGCCGGTCACGGTGTACCGGAGGGTCTGGGTGAAGGAGGAGTCCTTGACTCCGGGGGCGGTGACGGTGCTGCGCACGGTCACCGTGACCACCCCGTCCCGCTCGGCCATGGTGACCTTTCCCGGCTCGGTCCGCAGCCGGTCGAGCCCGGCCGCGCGCCACGGCCGCTCCTCGGAGCCGATCTCGTTGCTGACGGGTGCCCGCCAGGCATCCAACTCAGGCCCCTTGCCCAGCAGTTCGCGCCCGCCCGCCTTCATGGAGATCAGCTCGCCGCGCGCACGGTCGAAGGTGTACGTGAACCCCTTGCCGGAGACGGTGTACCGGTTCCCTGCCTCGGTGGCGGTCACCTTGCCCGGCGGTTCGGCGGGCAGCACTCCGGCGAGTTGCCGGCCTCCGATGTCGAACTGCTCGACGGCGACGGTGTGCCCGGACTTCGCCCACGCCGTGTCCTTGGCGAGCACAGCTTCGACGGTCAGTTGACGGTCGGCGTCCTTCGGGTTGGCCGGAGGCGCGATCAGGCGGATGTCCGCCCGCTCGCCGGGGGCGAGGGAGAACGGACGGGTCCCCCGGTCCAGGACCCGGGCGCCCTCGGTGATCTTCCACCGCAGCCGCAGATCGCCGGTGGCGGTGAAGGAGCGCTCGTTGAGCACCGTGACCTTGCCGGCCGCCGCGTCGGCGCCGCTGATCCGGATGGGTGCGTGGACGGCGGCCAGGGCGTGTGCCTCGGGCTGGAGCGTGCGGTCGGTGGAGACCACTCCGTCGACGCCGCCGGTGCCGGCACCGTAGGAGTCGTATGTGCCCTTCTCGGTGAGCCGGTCGAAGTCCAGGGCCAGCACGGCCTCCGCCGCGGGGTCGGCGTCGAGTTGCCGCGGGGTGAGTGCCTTGTGGTAGACGCGCACCTGGTCGACGGTGCCGTGAGCCATGCGGGTGGTGATGTTCTCCTGCCCGTTCTCCGGGTCCCTGCCTATGTTCACCGGCTGCGCGGAGCGGGCGACCGTACCGGTCCAGTCGGTGGCTGCCACCTGTTCACCGTCGATGAGCAGCTTGACCGAGGTCCCGTCGAAGGTGCCGGAGACTCGGTGCCAGGAGCCGTACCAGTCGGCGGGGACATCCGCCGACGCCGCGTGCCAGCCGCCGTCTCCGTAGACGAAGAACTCCAGCGTGTCCTTGTCCCGCATCTTGAGGGCGTAGCTGTGGTTCCCCTTGGCGATCACGGTGAAGTCGCCGGTCCACTCGGCGGGTTTGACCCATGCGTCGAGGGTGAGGGCGTCGGAGACCTCGTCGAGTTTCGGGTCGCGGTAGACCTCCACGAAGTCGTCGAGGCCGGAGAGTTCGAGTGCCTTGCCCTTCTTGCCGGGGACGTGCTCGGGCTGACCCGCGAGGTAGGTCAGGATGTCGTTGCCCGAGGAGTCGGGGGTGGTGATCAGGGGCTGGGTCATGTTCTGCTCGGCCCAGTCCCAGATGAAGCCGCCCTGGACCTGGGGGTACTTGCGGACGACGTCCCAGAACTCCCGGAAGTTGCCCAGAGAGTTGCCCATGGCGTGCGCGTACTCGCCCATGATGATGGGTTTGGTGGTGGTCTTCGCCTTGGCTTCGAGGCCCGAGGGTGAGGGGTAGCGCGGTCCCCACACATCGGCGAACGGGGCGTCGCCGTCAGGTGAGTTGGGCTGGTGGTAGAGAGGCCGGCTCGGGTCGTGCTCGCCCAGGAAGTCGGCCATGGCGTAGTGCGCCTTGCCGAGCCCGGCCTCGTTTCCGGTGTCCCACATCAGCACGCTGGGATGGTTCTTGTCGCGTTCGTACATCCCCGTGAGACGGTCCATGAACGCGCGCTGCCACTCGGGCCGTTCGGCCAGGCAGTTGTCGGGGCAGCCGTCGTGGTGGTGCGTCTCGATGTCCACCTCGTCGGCGATCCACAGGCCCTGACTGTCGGCCGACTCGTACAGGTACGGGTCGGAGGGGTAGTGCGAGGTGCGTACGGCGTTGATGTTGAGCTGCTTCATCAGGGCGACGTCGGACGCGGTGCGCTCGCGGGTCGCGTGACGGCCGGTCTTCGGGTCGGTCTCGGCGCGGTTGGTGCCCTTCACCAGGATGCGCTCGCCGTTGACCAGGAGCTGTTTGTCCTTGATCTCGATGTCCCGGAAGCCGACCGGCTGGGTGGTGGTGTGGGTGATCTTCCCGTCGGGACCGGCGAGTTGGACGACGAGTGTGTAGAGGTTCGGGGTTTCGTCGGTCCACTTGGCCGGGGCGGTGACGTCGGCGCGCAGGGTGGTGGAGGCTGCGCCGCCCTGGGGATCCACCGTGCCGGACATCGTTGTCACCTTGTGGCCACGCGGGTCGTACAGCGTGCCGGTGACCGTCCGCGCGCCGGTTGTCTCCTTGGCTGCCACCTCCACATCGGCCGTGAGTGACGCGTCGCGGTACTCCGCGTCCAGGTCGGTGCCGATCGTGATGTCCCGCAGATAGGTCCTGGGTGTCGAGTACAGGTCGACCGAGCGGAAGATGCCCGCGAACCTCCACTGGTCGTAGTCCTCCAGATGGGACCCCGAGCCCCAGCGGTGGACCTGGACGGCGATCGTGTTCTTCCCCGGGTGCAGTCGGTCGCTGATGTCGAACTCGGCCGGAGTGTAGCCGCCTTGGTCGTAGCCCACATATGTGCCGTTGACCCAGAGCAGATAGCCGCTCGTCACACCCTCGAAGCGGAGGAAGGTCTCACGGTCCTCCCACGTCTGTGGCAGTTCGAACGTGCGCACATAGGCGCCGGTCGGATTGACGTCGTGCGGCACCTTCGGCGGGTCGTCCGGGTACATCTCGGTGGGGATGTTGCGGAACATCGGATGGTCGAGGCCGTCCGTCTGCCAGGTGTGCGGGACACGCACGCTGCGCCAGCCGCTCCCGCCGGTGTCGTAGCCCTCCTTCGAGAAGTCCTTGGGGACATCCTCGGGGCGGTCGGATATGTGGAGCTTCCACGTGCCGTCGAGGGATGTGGTCCAGGGACCGTCCGACTCTCCCGCGAGCGCGCCGCGGGTGTCGGCGTACGGCGTCAGCTCGGCATGCGCCGGCTCCTGTCCTACGCCGGTCGCCTCCGGATCCTCCAACAGCTTGTAGACGTCGGAGGGTTGAGTGGGGGTGTCGGCGGCCACGGCTGACGGTACGGGCGTCATCAACGCCCCGGCCAGCGCCAGCACGGCGAGTGTTCTGAATCCTCGTACGGTTTGTCGGAGTGGGGGCATCCGGCGTTCCACCCTTCTGGGTGTTCGAAACCGCTCCAAAATCAACAGGACCGGACGGTACCGAACATCACATGAGGTGCCAAGAGAAACAGCACGACCGCTTCCCCCAGCCCGACCCTGAGGCTCCGCCCACCGAACCAGCCCTTCCAGCAAGGGAGTTCGGGCCCCTTCGAGGGACAGTTTCCACCGCCCGCGCGGTACGGAACCGCGCCTCAGGTCCGTGGGCCCAGCAGGCGGATCGCGTCGGCGGCCACCGTGCCGTCAGCGTCGTTGGTCAGCTCGACCGACGTGTCGAGACCGGCCCGCAGCCGGTACACGCCGAGCGAGACCCACGAGCCGCCGCGCGGATCGGTGGCTCCCGCCACCCGTTGGTCGATCCGGACGGTCGCCGTGCCGTCCGCGTGGACGATCGCGTACGGGGCGTTGCCCGCACGGTTGGCGGCCGGAGGGTAGGACGCCTGGATCTCGTAGACACCGTCCTGGGGCACCGCCGGACGCCAACTCACCTTCCGCTCGCCCGAACCCGCAGGCGCCGTACGGTAGTTGCCCGACCAGAAGCCGGCGCCCACCGTCGACGTCGACCAACTGCCGGTGACGATCGTGAAGCCCAGCTTGTCGTTGTCCACGACCACCTCGGCGCGTACATCGGCGGAGCCCGTCGCCTCGATCAGGCTGAGCGAGTCGAGACCGAGCAGGGTCCCGCCGCCCCTGCCGGTTCCCGTCACCGCGCACCGCACGGTGTGCCGCCCGGCGCGCAGCCGGGTGGTACCGATGCGGGCCAGGTCGAAGCCGTCCGCCGACTGCGCCGTGGTGTCGATCGCGAAGGCGGGCAGACTGGTGCCGTTCACGGTGACGGTGGCCAGGGCGCCGTCCGCCGAGCGGTAGTGGCGCAGCAGCAGCTCGTACTCACCGGTGTGCGGCACCCGGAAGGTGAACTCGACCGCGCCGCCCACCCGTTCGGGGGTGAAGACCAGTCGCTCGCCACGGCGCGCCAGCTGATCGCCGACGGTCGTCACGGCGCCGCCGGTGGCGTCGAGGTCCGTGTCGGCCAGGGCGATGACGGTCTCCCGGTAGCGCGGGGCATGGCGCAGGCTGTCGCGGCCACGGGTCAGCCAGTCGAGCGAGAAACGGCAGACGTTGACGCGGCGCGGGGCACCCGCCAGGTCACCGTCGCAGCCGTACAGCAGCACGATGGTGCCGTCGGACAGCCGGGCGAGATCCGAGTAGAAGGAACGGTTCTCGTTGATGACCCGCTGGTACCGGTACGAGATGCCCTCGTCGTAACTGACCGCCACCGTCATGTTGTATCGGACGGGCGAGTCGGGGCGGCTGAACAGCACCCGGTCGGTGTCGCGGCTGCCGGGGCCGCCGGTGTAGCGCACCAGGCCGGCGTCCACCGCGTTGAACGATCCGGTGCCGCCGTCGAACGCCGGACGCGACCAGGTCAGACCGTCGTCCGAGCTGACGGAGACGATGCGCTGTCCTTCGCCGCCCGCCGCAGCGCGACCGTTCACCAGCACACTGCCGTCGGAACGCTGCACCATCCGCGCCTCGTTGATGGGGTACTTGACCTGCACCGGCACCTCACCGGTCGCCCTCCAGGTGGCGCCGTGGTCGTCGCTGTAGATCGGCGCGACGCCGTAGTACCGCTCCGCCACGGTGTTGCCGACGATCACTCTGCGGTGCGCGCAGTTGAGCAGCAGACGGCCGGACTTCAACTGGAGTCCGTGGCCCGGACCGGGACCGTGCAGCGCCCAGTCGTAGGGGAATCCGTCGAACAGACCGGCCAGGTTGCGTACCTCGCCCCAGGTCCGGCCGCTGTCGCCGCTGGAGATCAGGTAGAGGTCGCCCGAGTCGCCCGAGCAGGAGGTGTTCTCCGGCAGTCGGCGAGAGAGCATGTAGAAGAGGAAGACCTCCCGCGTCTCCCGGTCCACGACCAGCGCCGGGTTGCCCCAGGACTCGCCGTCGGTGGAGGTGACCAGTGTGCGGCTCTCCTCCCAGGTCCGGCCGCCGTCGGAACTGCGGCGCAGCAGCAGATCGCGCGGCCCGGCGTCGCACACCTCGTGGCGGCCCTCGGTCACGGCCAGGACGGTGTCGTCGGGCAGTACGGCGAGCGCGTGGACGTGGTAGTTCACGAGCGGGCCCTCGGCGGAGTCCCAGAGGGTCTGCTCGTGGAAGAAGGCGCCCTGCCGGTCGGGGGCGGACGCGGACGACCGGTCGGCGGCATGCGCGGTGGATCCGAGGGCCGAAGCGCCGATCGCGGCGCTCGCCGAGGTACCGGCGACGCCCAGGACGAAGGATCTGCGGTTCATGGCGGTGCGTTGCGGTCCACTGTCGGACATGGTGGGCCACCCCTTTCGGGCGGTAGGGAAAAGCGAGGGAGAGGGCACAGGGAGTTGCGGTCCTGGTCAGGACGTATACGGAACTGACCAGGGTCATGCGGATCCGGCACGTACCGGATCGGTCTCACGTATCGGTACGTGCTCACGTATCGGATCGGAAGCACGTACGGGATCGTGCGCACGTGCCGGTTCGGGCTTCACGTGCGGGTGCGGGCGCCGATGAGATGGGTGTCGAGGGGAGCGAGCAGCGCGAGCAAGGTGTGTCGTTCCTCGTCCGAGCACGGTGTGAAGGGCATCGCGACATGCGGCGGGCACAGCCCTCGCGCGGCCAGGACGGCCTTCACCGCAGGCACACCGGGCCGCACGGTGTGCAGCGCCAGCACATTGTCGAGCAGGTGTTGGGCGTGCCGCGCGTCACCGTCGCGTCCTTCGCGGTGGGCCCTGAACAGTTCCACGGCCACGTCGGGCGCCAGGTTGGCCACGCCGGGGACCACACCGTCGGCCCCGAGGCGCAGCGCGTCGAGTGCCTGCCGCTCCGCGCCCTGGCTGACTCCGAAGCCGGGGCGGCGCCGGGCCGCCGCGACGGCGTGGCCGAACAGCGCGAGATCACCCGAGCTGTCCTTGACACCCACGACGTGCGCGAGGTCCGTCAGTGCGTCGAGCAGGGCGGGTGTCAGCGGATTGCTGTAGCGGGGGGCGTTGTAGGCGACGACGGGAACACCGAGGTCGGCCAGGGCCGCGTAGTGGGCGACGATCTCGTCGTGCCGGTGGTGGAAGTAGACCGGCGGGCTGAGTACCAGCGCGTCCGGCCGGGCGGGCAGGACGGCTCGCGCCCGCGCCAGCGCCTCGACGGTGCCGGGTGCGGTGACATTGACCAACACCGGTCCGTCCTGGGTCAGTTCACGCCAGCGCCTGGCCACCGCGGCGGCGAAGTCACCCAGGTGAGCCGTGGGCAGCAGGGGCCCCTCGCCGTTGCTGCCGAAGAGCATCAGCCCGCGTACACCCGTCGCCGCCAACGCGCCGAGCAGGGCGTCGGCGGCCGAGGCGGACGGTCGTCCCGGCCGGTCCATCGGTGTGACCAACGGGACCATGACACCGGCCAGCAGCGCGCGACCGTCGGTCCCTCTGTCCTGACCGCCCATCAGTACCCCTTGACCTCGGGCCAGGCCAGTTCCATCCCGGCGCGTGTGAGTTCGTCCTGGAAGCGGCGCAGCCACTCGCCGTCCTCGTACACCTGCTCGACGTCAAGGCGGTTGTCGAGGCAGTACGCCGCCAGCGACCCGGCCGCCTCGCCGATGTTCCATTCGACGGGGTGCAGCCGGTAACAGCCGTTGGTGATGTGGGTGGTGCCGATGTTCTTGCACACCGGCAGCAGGTTCCGCAGCCGCACGGGGAGCAGGGCACCCAACGGGATCTGGAAGGGGCTGCTGGCGACGTCGATATAGGTGTCGCCGCCGGTGGACGGATGCAGGTCGATCCGGTACATCCCGATGCCGACGGAGTCGGGATGACGCACCGCGCCACGGTCGCCCCTGACGGTGAGGGACAGGTCCTGTTCCACGATCCGGCGCCGGGAGACGATCCGCCGTGACTCACGGATGTACGGCGCCTTGGCCAGCCCGTCGGCCGTACCGAACACATCGCCGCGCAGGCGCAGGCCGGGCCAGCCGGTGCCGCCGTCGGGGCGGGGTGCCTCGGTCTGGAGCCAGTAGAGCATGCTCATGCTCAGCTCACGGGCCCCCGCCAGATGACGGTCCCGCTCCTTGTCGTCCACCCCGATCAGCGGTCCGGGCAGGTAGTCGATCATGGGCCAGTTGACGATGGTGACGTCGCTCGCGACGAAACCCGGCCGGTACAGCTTCCGGGAGACGACCCGGCGGAACTCCCACAGTTCCTTGTCCCCCGCGTCCCTGCTCTGGTCGGCGACGACCGGGCCCGAGTCGCCGTTCGGATTGAAGCCGCGCGGGACGGTCTCCAGCGTCCTCGGGTCGGGCGCGCTCAGGCTCAGCAACCGGTTCGGCCACTGCGGGGGGTGGTACGCGGCCCACGTGTCGTAGCCCGCCGGCCGGTCCACGGTGTGGTCCTCGCCGGCCAGATGGTCGACGGCGAACACCCAGGAGAACGCCTGCATGTTGGCCGGCTGCGCCTCGTCGGGCGCGCTCGGCTCCCCGGTGTCCCGCCGCGACTCGAAGCCCGTCACATGCTCGGCGCCGGTCAGCGGCAGCAGGTCGCCGAGTTCTGTCGCGTCCAGCACGTAGGGCGCAGCCACCTCGACCCGCGTACCGTCCGGGCCTTCGACCACCACGGACCGCACCCGGTCGCCGTCCACGGAAGCGGCCACCGGCCGGTGCCGGTACAGGATCCGCAGCCGGCCGGCGGCCACATACGGCGCGACCATGGCCTCCAGAACGGCGACGGCGACCCTCGGTTCGTGGCACAGCGCGCTCACACGCCCTTCGCCCGGGTTGAGATACCGGCGCCGCCTGGCCTCATCGGTGAGCGGATACCACGTCCGGTAGTGGTCGCGGATCGCCTCGCGCAGCGCGCGATAGGTACGGGTGGCGCCGAACTGCTCGATCCAGGCGTGCTCGTCGGGCGGTACGCCCTGGCTGGTGAGCTGACCGCCGATCCAGTCGGTCTCCTCGGTGAGCAGGACCGACCGCCCCCGGTCGAGAGCGGCCAGCGCGGCGGCCACGCCACCGAGTCCCCCGCCCACGACGAGGATGTCCGTGGCCGCCGATGTCGGCGCGCTCATATGCCGCTCCCCTCCCGTGCGTCACCCGCACGGGCCTCGTCATCGCTGTCCGCGCCGCCGGTCGTGTCCGTAGCCGTGGCTGTGGCTGTGGCTGTGGCTGTGGCTGTGGCCCCACGCTCGGCCGGCCCTCCGTCCGGGCCGAATATGAAGCTCCGAGGTCCGCCCCGTACGTCCATCGACACGGGCGGGCCGCCGCCGGGAGGTGTGACGAGCAGGTCGCCGATGCCCTCGGCGGTCCCCATGACACGGTCGCCGGTCAACCGGTAGCCGTGGACGACTACGCCGGGCGCCAGGTCAAGGAGGACACGTCCGTCGAGGGCGACGGTGAGCCGGTCGGCCGCCCGGATGTCGAGGCGGCCCTCGCCGAGCGGCAGACCGCACAGCTCGGCCGGCTCACCCGGGTGGGCGAACCGCCAGCCATCGGGCCGCGCGTCGGCCAGTTCACCAAAGGCGAGATACGCCAACAGACCTCCCCACGCCATGAGCCCGTCCGAACGCTTCTGAAGACCCGTCAGGTCCTCCCCGCCAACGGCCGGATAGTTCTCCCTGACATGGCTGTGCTCACGCCATTCGTCGAGGAACAGCCGCAACAGGGCTCTCACCACGGGCCGGCTCAGCTCGGTCAGTTCGTACCGCCGCAGCCCACGAACGGCGAGATACGCCATCGGTGCCCAGATCCGGCCGCGCCAGTACGTCGCCGTGAAGCCGGGGTCGTCGCGGGCCACACTCGGCAAGGGCCGTTCGCCGCCCAGCACTTCGGGCCGCAGCAGTTCGGCGGCCAAGGCCGCGGCGCGGCCGGCGTCCGGCAATCCTCCGAGCAGCGCGTACAGCATCGTCGGTGAGACATGCGGATCGTGCGCGCCCGCCGCCCTGAGATTGCGGTAGCCGCCCCGCTCGCCGTCCCACAGCAGCCGGTCGGCGACCGCCCTGGCCGTGGCGGCCCCGGCGCGCAGCCGCTCCGCCGTCGCGCGCTCCCCGAGGATGCCGGCGATCTCCGCCAGGGCCTCGGCGTCGGCGATGTGCAGCGCGTTCAGGCCGACATCCGCCAGGTCCATGGTGTGGGTCGCCGGGTCGTACCGCGTCTCGTCGTACATCGGCGAATCGTCCAGGCCCGACTCGCGTTTGGCCCGGTCCAGGGTCGCCGACGCAGGGTCGCCCGCGATCGGGTCGGAACCCCAGGCGAGGAGCCCGTGCGGCCCGCGGCGGGCCCGGGGCCACCAGTCGTGCCAGGCCAGCAGTGCCGGGAAGGTGGCGTCGAGCAGCGCCGCGTCGCGGGTCTCGGGCGACAGGCCGCCCGCCAGATATGCCTGATACACCGTCAACGCGCCGACCGGAGGCTGCGAGCGGTCGTCGGTACGGCCCCCGTCGTCCGAGATCCGGTTCGGGATCATGCCGGTCCCGTCCGCGTACGGGAGGATCTGCCCGAACACGCCGCGCGCGTAGTCGCGGTCGACGGCGGAGGCGGCGAGGCCGGTGAAGAACGTGTCCCAGGCGTGCAGGGCCCAGGTGCCGTAGAAGCCTTTCCGCTCGGCGCAGACGAAGTCTCGCGAGGTCGGAGTGAGGACGCGGCCGATGTCGGGGGCGTAGACGGTGTTCCAGGTGACGGCCCTGGTCAGGGCGTCGGCGGCATCGCCGAGCCAGCCGCCGGAACGCAGTCGGGTCCGGTCGGTGGCCGCACGGCGCGCCCTGAGTACGGCGCTGGTCTCCGCCGCCGTGCCCGGCGTGTGCCGCGGCGCGATCCGCAGCACCACGCTGCCCACGCTGCCCGATGCGTCGTTCGTTCCGTCGTCGGATGCGGCGGTTTCGTCGTCGGCCAAGGCGTCGAATGCCAGCACCAGGGCGTTGGCCGCGCTCCGCACCGTACGGGCCGGCGACGAGGCGGTGACCCTCCAACGGACGCCGCCCGCAAGGACGGTGGCGACCGGGAAGGTGCCGGCCGGGACACCGTCGGCCGATTCCGTACGGCCCGTCGGCTCATCGGCACCGTCGATGCCGTCGATGCCGTCAATGCCGTCAATGCCGTCAATGCCGTCAATGCCGTCAATGGACAGTACGACCGTGCCCTTGCTCTCGGCACGGGCGTGCAGGACGTCGCCGGGTCCGCCCGCGAAGACCAGCCGCAGCCGGTGACCCACCGCCCGTACCGTCACCTCGGCATAGGTGCCGTCCACGGTGTGCGGACCCAGCCGCTCAAGGCCGTCGCGCCAGGTGAACCCGTCCAACACCGGGCCTTCCGGGCCGAGTACGCCGAACCGCACCCGCGGTCCGGACGGCAGTCGGCTCATACCGGTGTGTGTGCGGACGTCCCAGGTGTTCCAGCCTGTGTCCGCCGGAGTCACGGTGGCACGCTGCTCGCCGATGTCGCCGGTACGGTTCCCGTTCACACGACCACCTTGTCGTCGGCGGTGCCGTCGTCCGGCACCGCATCGTCCAGGTCCAGGGCCGCGTCCAGCAGCGCCCGGGTGTACGCGTGACGCGGTGCGGTCAGCACCTCGCCGGTCGGGCCCTCCTCCACGATCACGCCGCGACGCATCACCGCCACGCGGTCGGCGATCTGGTGCACCACCCCCAGGTCGTGGGAGATGAACAGCATCGCGAGCCGGTGTCTGCCCCGCAGATCGACAAGCAGCCGCAGGATCTGGGCCTGGACCGACACATCGAGCGCCGACACCGCCTCGTCGCACACCAGCAGCCGGGGCCGTACGGCCAGCGCTCTGGCGATGCTGACCCGCTGGCACTGACCGCCGGACAGCTCCCCCGCTCGCCGTGACGCCACCTCGGGGTCGAGCCCCATGTCGGCGAGAAGCCGGTGCAGGGCCTCGGTACGGTCGCCCTCGGGTGCGGTGACCGGATGGGTGCTCCAGACCTCGGCGATGATCGAGGCGACCGTCATGCGCGGATTCAGCGACGAGCGCGGGTCCTGGAACACCATCTGCACCGCGCGCTGCAACTCGGGCGGCCGACGCCCCGCCCGGCCGAGCGACCGGCCGTCGAAGGTGAGCGTCCCGGCGCCGGGCCGCAGCAGTCCGGCCACGCACCGGGCCACGGTCGTCTTGCCGGAGCCCGACTCGCCGACCAGCCCGAGGGTTTCCTCGGGTGCCACCGACAGGCTCACCCCGTCCACGGCGACCTGGCCGCCCCGGCGGCCTCTCCCCCGCCCGCCATATCTGACGTGCAGATCGCGCACATCGAGAAGCGCCCGCTCGGCAGGACGTGCGCGCTCCGCGCGACGCGCGTGCCCCTCGGTGATTTCCCCCTCCCGCTCATTGCCGGTCACGACCCCCGCACCTCCTCGGCGAAGTGGCAGGCGCTCCAGCGTCCCGGCGCGATCTCCCTCACCTCCGGTACCGCTTCGCGGCACCGCACGCGGGCCAGTGGGCAGCGCGGATGGAACGCGCAGCCGGCCGGCCGGTTCGCCGGTGTCGCCGGGGCGCCCGGCAGCGGATCGGCAAGCGCGGTACGGGTCCTGACGGCGGGCACACTGCGCACCAGCGCCGCGGTGTACGGATGGGCGGGCCGCCGCAGTACGTCGCGGGCGGGCCCCCGCTCGCAGACCCGTCCCGCGTACATCACCACGACCTGTTCGGCGACGTGCGACACGACCCTCAGGTCATGGCTGACCAGCAGCATCGCCAGACCGTCCGCCGCCCGGATGTCGGCGAGCAGCCGTAGGATCCGGGACTGCACGGTCACGTCAAGGGCCGTCGTGGGCTCGTCGGCGAGCAGCAGCGAGGGTCGGCCGGCCAACGCCATCGCGATCATGACGCGTTGGCGCAGACCGCCGGAGAGTTCGTGCGGGTAGGCGCGCATCCGCCGTTTCGGCTCGGGCACGCCGACCCGGTCGAGGAGTTCGAGGACCCGGCGGCCGACCTCGGCGCGCGGCAGCCGGTCGCGGCGTGGGATCTCGCCGACCTGACGGCCGATCCGCTGGGTCGGGTTGAGCGCGGCGAGCGGGTCCTGGAAGATCATCGCGATCTCCCGGCCGCGTACCGTACGGCGCCGTGCCGGGTCGGCGGCGATCAGGTCCTCGCCGTGCCACAGGAGTCGGCCCGACAGGGTGCCGCCCTCGGGCGGCAGGCCCAGGACGGCCTGGGCGGTCATCGTCTTTCCGCTGCCCGACTCGCCGATCAGCCCGACGGTGGTGGCGCGTGGCACGTCGAAGGACACGCCGTCCACCACGCGTACCCGGGTGCCGCGCGGTCCCGGCAGTTCCACGACCAGGTCGTCGATGCGCAGGGGCGGCCCGTCGGTCGCGGGCGCCGGTGTCGTGTGCCCGCGTTCGCGGGCGGTTCCGGCGGGGGTCATGAGCCACCGGTCCGTACGGTGGCGAAGTCGGGCAGGCCGCTGGCGTCGGGGACGAAGCCCTTCAGGTCGTTCTTCCAGGCGTACGCGATGCTCACCGACATCGGGTACATCCCGACGGCGTCCTGCCAGATGATCCGGCTGGCCCGACCGTAGAGGTCGGTGCGCTTGTCCTTGTCGGCCGTCGCTCCCGCCTGCGCCAGCAGACCGTCCAACCGCTTGTTGCAGTATCCGGTCCGCTTGGCCTCGCAGGTGTAGAGGCGGCCGAGGTTGCTGGCCGCGTCGTAGCTGGGGATGGCCAACTGCTGGAAGTTGATGTCCCACTTGAGCGCGATCAGGTCCTCGGTGAAGGTGGCCTGCTCCTTCTCCAGCGGCTCCACCAGCACGCCGACCTTTTTCAGGTCCGAGACGACGGCTTGGATGAAGGGCCGGAACTCGGCGTTGGCGAACTGGAGGCGGAGCTTCTTCGAGAAGTCGAAGCCCGCGGTGGTGAGCGCCGCCTTGGCGGCTGCCACGTCGTGGGTCACGGGCGGCTGCGGTACGTGGCCGAGGACGACGCTCGTCACGGGCGCGTCGGCCGGCTTGCCGGTCTCGGGATAGAGCTTGCTGATGATGGTCTTGAAGTCGACCGCCTGCCAGATCGCCCTGCGTACCTTTGCCTCCTTCAGGGTGGCGGTCGAGGAGTTGAACCACATGGTGAACTCTGCGCTGCTCGGCACCGTGTCCACCGTCAGGTTCTTGTCCTTCTTGAGTGAGGCCAACTGGTCGTCCGGGATGCCCCACAGGACGTCGACCTCGCCGGTGCGCAGCGCGGTCATGCGCGCCGACAGTTCGGGGATGTTCCGTACGGTGACCCGGCGCAGGGCGGGCTTCTGGCCCCGGTACTTCTTGTTGGGCACCAGGACCAGCGACTCTCCCGGGGTGAACCCGTCGACGGTGAACGGGCCTGAGCCGACAGGGTGGTTGAAGAAGGCGGTGTCGTCCTTGCCGATGCCCGACGGGATGACGTAGAAGGTGCCGAGCTTGCTCGGGACGGACGCGTCGGGCGCCGGGCTGCTGAGCACCACTTCGGTGGGTGAGGTCTTCGTCATCGTGGCGCCCGGGAAGTTGCCCGCGTTGGGGCCGTTCAAGCTGATCATCCGCTGGAACGAGGCGACCACGTCGTCGGCGTCGAGCGGGGAACCGTCGGAGAACGTCACGCCGTCGCGCAGCGTGAACGTCCAGGCGGTGACCTCCTTGTTGGGTTTCCAGGAGGTGGCGAGGTCACCCTTGAGCGTGCCGTCGGGATCGGGTTTCACGAGTCTGCTGAAGATCTGCTGTCCGGCCAACTGTGTTCCGGTGGAGGCGCCTTGGGCACCGTGCGGGTCCAGGCTCTCGATCGGGTAGGTGCCTGCGGCCGTCACCTCGCCCGAAGTTCCCGAGCCGCCTGGATTGTCGCCGCCGCCGTCGGTTGTCGTCGTACAGGCGGCGAGGAGCGCCACGCCCGCCGTGGCGGTGGCGGCGAGCCGGATCAGCCGGCTCCGCCCGTACTCACGCGTCTTGGTCATGGTGGTGCTCCTGTCTGCCTACGAAGGTCGGTCGGAGTCGGTGCGTGAAGTGCGGGGGGTGCGAGGTGTGGGGGGGCGCGAGGTGCGGGGAGGGTCAGTCGGAGCGGCCACGTCGGTAGCGGGCGGTGAGTTGGTCACCGAGGATGCCGACGTTGATGATCAGGAGGGACAGGGCGATGCCGGGCAGGGTGGAGATCCACCACTGCGGTTCGAGGTACTCCTTGCCGTTCGCGATGGTCTGTCCCCACGACACGGTCGAGGGGGGCAGTCCGATGCCGAGGAAGCTGAGCCCCGCCTCCGCAAGTACCACCAGCGCGAATTCGAGTGTGGCGAGGGCGACGACCGGTCCCGCCGTGAACGGGAGTACGTGCCGGGCGAGGATGGTGCGGCCCGGCACTCCCAGCACTCGCGCGGCGTCGACCCAGGTCCGTTCCCTGATGGAGAGCGCGATGCCTCGGGTGACCCGGGCGAAGGTGATCCAGCCGGTCGCCGAGAGGGCGACGACGACCAGCAGGACACCGCGGTCGAAGGCGCCGGCGATCACGATCGCCAGCAGGATCGCGGGAAACGCCAGCAGGATGTCGAAGACCCGGGCGAGTACGGCGTCGACGCCGCCGCGGAAGTAGCCGGCGACGGCGCCGAGGACGACCCCGACGAGACACGAGATCGCGACCGTGGACACGCCGATGAGTACCGATGTCCTGGCCCCGTAGACGATCTGGGCCAGCACGTCACGGCCGAGTCCGTCCGTTCCGAACCAGGCCGTGCCTCCGGTGGACGTCTGGGAGCCGGGAGACAGCAGCCGGTCCTCCAGCGACGTGTGCACCGGGTCGTAGTCGATCAGCAGCGGTCCCAGGACGGCGACCAGCAGATAGCAGCCCACGACCAGCAGGGGAATCCGGGAGAGCAGCCGTCGCCCTGGGCGCGGCGGGACCATGCGCGGCTTCCCGGGGGCGGTGGCGGTGACAGCCATCAGACGGCTCCCGTCCGGATACGCGGATCCATCTGGGCGATGAGCAGGTCGGCCATCAGGTTGAGTACGACGACGATGCCGGCGATCAGAAGGGTGACTCCTTGCACGACGGCGTAGTCGCGGTTGGCCACCGCGTCCACGACGAGTGATCCGAGGCCGGGCCAGGCGAAGACGTTCTCGACGATCACGGCGCCGCCGACCAGGGCCCCGATCTGGACACCCACCACGGTCACGACCGGAATCAGCGAGTTGCGCAGGGCGTGACCGAGCAGCACCTGACGCTCGGTCAGTCCCTTGGAGCGCGCGGTCTGCACGTAGCCCTCGCGCATGGTCTCCGCGACGCTCGTCCGGGCCAGCCTGGCGATGATCGCGATGAACGGGAACGAAAGGGTGACGGCCGGCAGCACCAGGTGCTGGGGCGTGCCGACCCCGGAACTGGGCAGCAGACGCAGGCCCAGGGCGAAGACCAGCACCAGCATGATGCCGATCCAGAACGTCGGGAACGACTGGAGGGCGATCGTGCAGGCCGACACCACCCGGTCAAGGAGCCCGCCCGGCCGTCCGCCGGCCAGCATGCCGAGGGTCAGTCCCACGATCACGGCGATGACGGTGGCCGTCAGGGTGAGGTCGATCGTGGCGGGCAGCCGGTCGATGACCGCGTCCATGGCGGGCCTGCCGAGCCGGTGCGACTCGCCGAAGTCGAGGCGGCAGACATCGCCGAGGTAGCTGAGGTACTGGGCGCCGAGCGGCCGGTCGAGTCCGAGCGAGGCGCGCAGGCTGTCGATCTGGTGTTGATCCGCGTCCGGGCCGAGCAGCACCGTCGCGGGGTCACCGGGCGCGGCCCGGACGATGAGGAAGATGAGCGAGGCGGCGCCCCACATCACGAAGACCCCGATGAGCAGCCGGTGGACGATCATTCGGATCACGTCTGCGGCCTCCCATCGGGCTCGGGGTGGAGGAGGACGGGATCGGTGGCGTCCGGGCGTGTGGGAACCGGGCCGTCGGCGGTGGCCGGTCCGATCGAATCACCCGGTACGAACGTGCAGGGCACCGTGAGCTGTCGCGGCTCCGGGGTGTCCTGGTCGAGCAGGTCGAGCAGTACGCGTACGGCCTCGCGCGCCATCTGGGCGCGGGGCAGCGAGAACCGCGTCCAGTTCCGCAACTCCGGTGTCCAGGACGGTGGATCGCCGAGGAGGGCGAGCGAGCAGTCCTCGGGGAACCGGACGCGCCGCGTGCCGGCCATCTTCGCCAGCGCCTCGGTGAGCCGGTTGTCCTCGGTCGGCTCGACCAGCAGCGCGGTGATCCCGAGCCCGTCGATCCACCCCTCCAGCTTCTCGATCGACAGGTCCGCCGGATCGGCCAGGCTCCGGATCAGCGCCTCGTCCACGGCGATGCCGGCCTCGGCCAGGCCGCGCCGGTATCCCTCCTCGCGGTCCCTGGTGGGCTCGCTGTCCTCCAGGGCCCGCAGATACAGGATCCGCCGGTGGCCGAGTCGCGCCAGCTCGGCGACGAGTGCACCGGTCGCCGAGACGTAGTCGGCGGCCACGTAGGAGAGTTCTCCGTCATCGACCTCGCGGCGTCCGACGAAGACGAAGGGGAAGTCCTCGCGGACCAGTGCCGACAGCTCCTCGCGACGGACGTTCCTGCCGAGCAGGACGCAACCGTCCGCGATCTTGAGCCGGTTGGCCCCACCGACGTAGATCGACCGCTCGGCCCTCGTCGTACCGGATTCACCCATGTGGGAACTGAACAGCAGCAGGTCGTATCCCTGTCGCGCTGTCTCCTCCTCCACGCCGAGCAGAAACGGGTAGTAGAAGTCGCGCTGGTCGGTGGGGAATACCGATTCGAAGGTGTAGAGCCCGAGCAGTCTGTTCCGGCCGCCTTTCAGACTGCGCGCGGCGACATTGGCCGCGTAGCCCAGTTCCTCGGCCGCCGCGAGAACGGCACGGCGTGTCGACTCGGGGATCTGGGCACTCGCCACACCACCGCTGATCACCAGCGACACCGTCGCCTGGGAGACCCCGGCGTGCCGGGCTATGTCTCGTTGAGTGGGCCGTCGACGCCGTTCGGGAGGGGCCATGGGCACTCCAACTAATACGTATTAGTAAGTGCCGCAAGACGCTACTCGGATGCCGTGAAACCCGTCAAGACTCGTGAACTGCCTTTGCCCAGCTCATTTCTCACGGGTTGTTCGATCATGCGGCGTGACAGGATTCGCCATCCCTGTGCCCGGGTGAGCCATGGCGTGCGGGCGCGAAATTCAGGAACATCCAGAACACGAGCGCATTCGGCAATTCCAACGTCCCGGTGAGAAAAGGAGTCCCGATGACCGGCCGCACCGATTCGGACCACACGAGGAGCGCCCTGCCGCCGGCCTCCGCGATCCCTGTCTCCTCCGCCGCCGACGACCCCACGTCCCGCTTCGACCAGGATGGATACGCCGTACTGCCGGATGTCCTGATGCCCGAAGAGGTGGCGGAGCTGCGGGCGGAGACCCTGCGGATCTGCCGTGGCGAGCGGGGCGCCGTCGAGGGGGCGCCGCCGCCGCTCGCGGGCGGGAGCGACGACGACATCCTCCGTGGATTCCTGTGCGTGCACTATCCGCACAAGCTGTCGGCGCTCATGCTTGACACCATGCGCCATCCCGCCATCGTCGGGCACCTGACCACTGTGATCGGTCCCGACATCAAGTCGATGCAGTCGATGCTGTTCGTCAAGTCCGAGGGCAGGCCGGGCCAGGCGTGGCACCAGGACGAGATGTTCATCCCCACGCGGGACCGGTCGCTGACCGCCGCCTGGCTCGCCCTCGATGACGCCACTGTCGACAACGGCTGTCTGTGGGTCCTGCCGGGTTCGCACCGGCCCGGCGTCATCTACCCCAACCGCGAGCACGACGACGCCCGTTACGACTGCACGGTGGAGTCCTACGACTTCCCGTACGAGGATGCCGACGCGGTACCTGTCGAGATCGCGGCCGGATCGGTGCTGCTCTTCAACGGCTATCTGCTGCACAAGTCGCTGCCGAACACCGGGCGGCGAGGGTTCCGACGGGCCCTGGTCAACCACTACATGCGCGCCTCGTCCCTGCTCCCCTGGGCGCCTCCCGAGGCCCAAGAGCCCATGGCCCAGGCCGACTTCAGGGACATCACGCTGGTCGCGGGCCATGACCCGTACGCCTACAAGGGCATCACCGACATCCGGGCGCCCCGGGTGCGGCGCGACCGGTCCGGGGGCTGCGACAGGTGAGGCCGTGACGAGCAGTGCCGAGTTCGTCCCGTCCCTCGCCCCCACCCTCGTCACCCGGCTCGGTCCCGCGGTCGCGGACTACCCGCCCGGGTCGATCTTCGGCCCCAGGGACGCGGGTACATACGAGTTCGTGTGGCTGCTGCACGGCAGCGCCCGCTGGGTCTGCGGTGATCTGACCGTGCCGCTGACGCCCAGCACGCTGCTGCTCGTACGGCCCGGTATGCGCGACACCTTCCACTGGGACGCCCATCGGCCCACCCGGCACGCCTACACGCACTTCCGGCTGCACCCCGCCGTGCGGGGTGCGGGGATCGCCGACGACACCGGGTGGCCGATCGCCCGGGACCTCACGGGGCGGGGCGATCCGATGGCCGCGCTCTGCCGGTACCTTCTGACACTCGGCGCGACTCGCCCGCCGGCCTGGGAGCGGCATGCCGAGGAGACCCTGCGGCTGCTGCTCCTCACTTTCGTGCACGGTCCCGACGCCGCGACCGGCGCGGCCACGCTCCCGGAACCGCTGGTCGCCATGATGGCCACGGTCCGCGCCCACTGGTCGGACGGCGTGGCCCGGCCGCTCGCCCTGGAGCGACTGGCACGGGCGGCCGGAGTCTCCGAGAGCACGCTGTGCCGCATCTGCCGACGACAGCTCGGCGTCAGCCCCGTGGAAGGGCTGGAGCGGCTCCGCCTGGCGAGGGCGGAGCCGCTGCTGTGGCTGAGCAACCTCACGCTCCGCGCCATAGCGGTCCAGTGCGGCTTCGCCGACGCGTACCACTTCTCGCGCCGGTTCCGCGCGGTCTACGGAATGTCCCCGAGCGCCTTCCGTACGGTCCCGCCCGAGGCGGCGCCACCGTCCCCGATCGCGAACGGCGCGCTGTCCGCGCTCCAGGCTCTGGTACCACCCGTACGCCCGGGTCGGTGACCGTCGCCCAGTGGGCCGCCCCGTGTCAGCGGGCGGTGCCGAAGTCCTGGGTCCAGTAGCTGCCGGGCTGGGCGAGACCTATGCCGATCTCCTTGAACTCGCAGGTCAGTATGTTGCGCTTGTGGCCGGGGCTGGACATCCATCCCTCCATGACCTGTTCTGGGGTGGGGTACCCGTAGGCGACGTTCTCGCCGTACGTGCTCCAGGCGTAGCCGGCGCGGGTGATCCGCTCGCCCGGATCCGAACCGTCGGAGCCCGTGTGCGACATGTTCTGGCCGCTCGCCATGTCCGCGCTGTGGTCCTGAGCGGCCTTGGAGAGCTTCGCGTTCAGGGCCAACGGGGAGCAGCCCACCTTGCCGCGTTCGCTGTTCACGAGGGCCAGGACCTGGGCGACGGCCGCGGACGCGGGTGCGGCAGGGGCCGGGGCGCCGGGCGCCGGGGGCGCCGGGGGCTTTGTGGGTTGCGCAGGCGTGGAGGGCGGTGAGGACGGCGCGGTGGGTGTGGCGGGGGACGTGCGTGCGGGCGCCGGAGCTGTGGTCCTCGCCGGGTGCGGGGTCCGCTTGCCGTGTCCGCGCCGCTTCTCGGCGGAGGCGTGTTCCTTGTGCTTGGGCCGACTGTTCGACTCGCCCTTCGGCAGGTCGTAGGACGCGGGGGTCCGCTGTCCATAGGACTCGGCCTGGACGTCTGCGGACTCGGGCCGGGTGCCATCCGCGCTTCCGCGGTCGTTCAGACACGCCATCGCGGCGGACGGTATCGCCACGGCGCCCAGAGTGATGGCGGCGACGGTTATCCGCCGGTAACGCGGCTTCCTGCGGTGCTTCCTCATTCGGACCTCATCGGGTGATCGCCGGACGTTGTCGGCGCGGCCGGCTCTGCGCGGACGCTGTGCCTGGGCTGTGCGGACTCCTTACGGATTCGTCATTGTTGGAACCCGCGTCAGCGCAGGCAACGTGGACGTCTACTACCCGACGTCGTAGTGCTCGACGGCCCTTGAACCGGGCGCTGGGGTGTGCTGGCCCGGCTCACGGGAGCGCGGCGGCGCCTGGCACTCCGTCAGGAGGCGGTGTGGGGCGCCGGGTCGTGCGGGTGGCCAAGGACGTCGGAGACCGAGGAATCACATGTGCCCCATGACGCATTACAAGCGGATAAGTCGCCCATTGTGCCGGGCATGACATCTACTAACGCGCCTGGCAAGTCGGGCACATCGGCGTGACGGATATCACGACAACCCACCGCAACCCTCCCCGGACCAGCGCCGAACCGCCCACGCGCACACCTCCCGCGCACGGGTTCCGGCACCGCGGAGGGGCGCGCGAGCACATAGCGCGCCGGCGCTGCTCCATTCGGGCGGATACCTCCGCCTCTGCGTCCCGTCGGCGTCCTCGGCGGATCCGCGCTCAAGGTCAAAGGCCCTGCGCCTGGTGTCAATGACTTCTCGCCGACCCGCGATCACAGTGATGTGGGACCCCAGCCGGCCGCGAGCGGGTTGGGGCACCGGCACTTCGCGACGCACTACGTGGCGACCGGGTCACCGATCGAGACAAGAGGAGGGACATGCACATCCGTTCACGCACCACGGGAGTCCTGGCCGCCGCCGTTCTGGCGGCCGGCGCGCTCACGGCGGCGACCGGCGCATCGGCCGTCGCGGCGCCCGCTGGGGCGACATCCTGCTACGGCAGCGCCAAGAGCTACAGGACGGACAGCCTTCACCGGTGGCCGCAGAACGGCGGCTACACCTACACCACGTCCAACTGCGCGGACATCAACGTCAAGCCCGTCAGCGGCCTGTGGGTGCAGACCTGCTTCGCGTCGACGGGCCAGTGCAACAAGGCCACCTGGATCACTGGCGGGACATGGGGCACGGCGGCGACCGGCGTCCTCAACAACACCAAGTACTACCTGCACTTCGACCGCGCCAGCAGTGGTCAGGTGGCCTACTGACCTCGACCGTACGACACAGGTGACGGGTGACAGGTGACAGGTGCCGGGGCCCGGTCACCGGTCGCCCGGGGCTCCGGCGCGACCAGACCGGGCGCCGTCAGTTCGGCGCGGCACCGCTCCAGGCGTTCCTCGCGGACGAACCCGGCCACGGTCTGCTCCTCCCGCTGGAACACATAGTGCAGTGACCGCAAGGACATGTGGTGCGCGGCAGCGATGGTGGTGGGCGAAAGCTCCGGTGCGCCGAGGTTGCGCCGGATGAACCGCTTGCTCGCGAGCAGCAGGGCGGTGTGCCTGGCGGGCCCCGGCATGTCGGCGTCGACCATGCCGGAGAGAAAGGCGGCGACCAGGTCGATGGTCGTGGCACCCAGCCCTTCCGCCTGCTTTCGCGTGCCGCCGAGAGCGGTGGCCTGCTCGGCGAGACCGCGCAGGAACCCGGTCACCAACGCGCCCGCACCGGCACGGGCGGGAAGCTCCCGCGCCACCAGCCCGCGAAGCACCTGCTCCGGCACAGGCACCGCGTGGCGTGGCAGATGCGCGACGATCAGTCTGGGGCGACCGCCGACGTCCAGCGCGGCGGAGTCGAACTCCCTGGAGCTGTCCCACACCACCACGTCGCCCGCGCTGAGCGACACTCTGCTGCGTGCCTGTTCCAGAGTCATGGCGCCGTCCAGGACGGCGCCCACCTCCCACAGTTCGGGGTCCGACCTCTGGATCAGCCGGTGTGTGCGCACCGACCGCAGATCCGGGAACCCCAGGACCGACACACGTCGGCGCGACGTGGATCCCGGCCCGCGCCGCACCGCCCGGCGGCCGGGCCGCCATGTTCAGGCCACGGGCCTCGGATAGGTCGGGTACTCCACTCCGGAGACGTACTGGACGACGCGGACGACCTGGCAGGAGTAGCCGAACTCGTTGTCGTACCAGAGATAGAGGATCGCGTTGTCGCCGTCGACCTTGGTGGCGCCGGCGTCGACGACGGAGGCGTGGCGGGAGCCGATGAAGTCGCTGGAGACCGCGTCGGGGGCGTTGGTGAAGTCGACCTGGCGCTTGAGCGGCGACGTGAGCGACACCTCACGGAGGTGGTCCAGGACCTCTTGGCGGGTGGTCTCGCGGCCGAGCCGCAGACTGAGGATCGCGATCGACACGTCCGGTACCGGGACGCGGATCGAGCTGCCGGTGATCGGTGCTTCGAGGTCGGGCAGCGCCTTGGCGACGGCGGACGCCGCACCGGTGTCGGTGATGACCATGTTGAGCGGCGCCGAGCGCCCGCGACGATCGCCCTGATGGTAGTTGTCCAGCAGATTCTGGTCGTTGGTGAACGAGTGGATGGTCTCGACGTGGCCGCGCAGGACGCCGTACTCGTCCGCCATCGCCTTCAGCGGCGGGACGATCGCGTTGGTGGTGCAGGAGGCGCAGGACAGGATCTGCTCGTCCGGCTTGATCATGTCGTGGTTGACGCCGTGGACGACATTGGGCACGTCACCCTTGCCCGGCGCGGTCAGCACGACCTTGGCGATACCGGGGCGCAGGTGCTGGGAAAGACCCTCGCGGTCCCGCCACTTGCCGGTGTTGTCGATGAGGATGGCGTCCTTGATGCCGTACGCCGTGTAGTCCACGGATGTCGGGTCGTCGGAGTAGATCACCTTGATCGTGTTGCCGTTGGCGTTGATCGTTCCGTTCGCCTCGTCGACGGTGATCGTGCCCTGGAACTGGCCGTGGATGGAGTCGCGGCGCAGCAGCGAGGCACGCTTTACGATGTCCTGGCCCGCGCCCTTGCGGACGACCACGGCGCGGAGCCGCAGGCCGTTGCCCGAGCCGGCTTTCTCGATGAGCAGACGGGCGACGAGACGGCCGATGCGGCCGAATCCGTACAGGACGACATCGCGCGGTTCACGGCGGTCGATCTTGTGTACACCGGTGGCGCCGGCGACGGCCTCGGCGGTGAACTCCTCCAGCGGAAGGCCGCGCGGGTCGGCCTTGTAGGTCGCGGCGAGCATGCCGACGTCGATCTGGGACGGACCCAGATCGAGTGCGGCGAGCGCCTTCAGGAACGGCAAGGTCTCGGTGACCGAGAGTTCCGCGCCGGAGATCTGCCGGGCGAATCGGTGCGTCTTCAGGATGCTGACCACCGACTTGTTCACCAGCGAGCGGCTGTGGAGGAGAACGGTGACGTTCCGCTCCCGGTGCAGCTTCCCGATGATCGGGATCATCGACTCCGCTATCTCCTCGCGGTGTTTCCAGTCGGTGAGGGAGTCGTCGTTCACAGTCACAGGTTTTATCTTTCGAGCTAGGAGGCGCTCACATGATAACCGGCCCCCCATTCGCGTACGCCTCGGGCACGCCCCCGGGTGATATCGGCGAGAGGCGTGCCCTTGAGTGGGGCGTCAGGGAGCCAGGGCGATGTCGAAGACGTGGATGGTGCCGTTGCTCGGCAGGACCACGAACTCGACCTCCTTCGTCGGGTCCAGGGGAATCGAGTGGGCGAAGACGCGGTACTTGATGCCCGCGTTGCCGTAGCCGCTCGGGCGGTTTCGACCGTCACTCGACGCGACCAGGGTGGCGCCGTGTGCCGACGCCGGGTCGAACGACCAGTTCGGGAAGCCGAACGAGCCCTGGGTGCTGGTGCCGTCCTTGTAGTACACGGTCGCGCTGCCCACCGCGTTGCTCGTGACCCCCGAGCCCAGGAGGACCAGCTTGCTGCCGGAGCCGGTGAGCGCGACGGCCTGTCCGGCGCCGGACACATTGTCCTTGCTGCCGCTCGACACGTCCGGCCACGTCAGATCGGCGCCGAGCGCCTTCACCCGCGCACCACGCGTCAGGCCGACATCGGCGAGCTTCTGGGCGGAGAAGCTGTTTCCCTCACCGTCGTAGTCGCCGGGTGCGGTGTTGCTCTCGTCGGTGATCGCGACGTTGTTGTAAGCCGCCGCGAGGTTCGGCAGGGGGGTGCCGGTGCGCTGGGACCGGGTGCCGGTGGCCGAGCCGAGTCCGTCACCGCCCCGGTAGGAGGCCGTCGCCTCGAACGTCCGGATCCGGAACCCCGGCCGCTGCTCGGGAACCTGGATCCGGAAGGTGAGGTCAACTGCCGCGCCCTTGGCGTAGGTGCCGCCCGGCTCCTGGGCCGACGGCTGGACCGCCCAGCCCACCGGACCGTTGAACGACACCTTCAGGGACCGCATCCGGTCGGGTCCGGCGTTCTTGACCGTGACCTTCACGGTCGCGATGGCCGGTCCATCGAGATCCACCGGCGCGATGGTCACCTCGGTCCTGGCCGCGGGCTCCGCCCGGGTGTCCGCCATCGCCTGACCGGGGACCAGCATGATCGCCGCAGCCACCGCCGCGGCTCTGAGGGATGTGATCAGTCCGCCTGTTCTCATCGTCCGCTCCTTGGGAAGAGGAATCTGTCCTGGGGAAGGAACCCCGTACGGGTCGTGGTCAGGCGACGGGAGGCATGTCGGAGGCGCGCGAGTCCAGACCCAGCCGCAGATTGACCCAGGAGCCCCGGGTGAAGTCGGGGATGGCGACCGGACGGCCCCCCGCGGCAAGGGACTTGACGCTCAGCGGCACGGGAGCGCACCACGCCGCCGAGTCGTAGACGTCGATGTCGGGGACGAGTCCGGCCCGCATCAACTGGACCGTGCGCCATTGCAGGACGTAGTCCATTCCGCCGTGGCCGCCGTTGTTCTCCGCGTCGTCGCCGATCTTCTTCCACAGCCAGTGGTCGAACTCCTTGCGGAAGGCGTCGAAGTCGCGCCAGGTGTCACCGCTGTGGTCGGGCTCCACGTAGACCCGGGCGCCGGTGGGTGAGCCGCCCGCGTAGTCCTCGAAGATGCCCCGGCTTCCGGCGAGGGTGTTGATGCGGCTGTAGGGGCGGGGTGAACTGACGTTGTGCTCGGCGCGGATCATCCGGCCCTGCGCCGTGCCGATCATGCAGGTGACCAGGTCACCGTTGATGTACGTCTCGTTCCACGACGGGTGTGACCGGGGGACGAAGCGCTCGCGGTAGTCGGCGAGGCCCTTGGGCTCCGTGGCGGTGGCGGTCAGCGTCGTCATCCGGTCGCCGCGGTTGATGTCCATGGCGGCGGCGATCGGCGCCAGTCCGTGCATCGCGTAGAACGACGCGGTGCTGCGTGTGTGCCATCGGCGACGCCACGCGTCCGTGTAGTAGGTGTCGGAGAAGAGCAGGGCCCGCAGGTCGTGCAGATATCCGCCGTGGCCGTTGGTGATGTCGCCGAGCAGACCCTCGTGCGCCATCTTGAGCAGGGCGAGTTCGTTGCGGCCGTAGCTGCAGTTCTCCGACAGCATCAGATGCCTGCGGGTGCGCTCGGAGGTGTCGACCAGGTCCCACAGCTCGTCCAGCTCGGTCGCGATCGGCAGTTCGACGACGACGTGCTTGCCGGCGAGCAGCGCGGCTCTGCCCTGCTCGTAGTGGAACTCCCACGGCGTTGCGATGTAGACGAGGTCGATGTCGTCGCGCGCCAGCATCTTCCGGTACGCGTCCGCCGAACCGCCGTACTCGGCCGGACGCGGCTTGCCCTGACCGGCCAGCCCGTCGGCGACACGTTTCGCCCGGTCGGCGCGGATGTCGCAGACGGCGGTCACCGTGCAGCCCGGTACGACCGACCAGCCGGTCGTCATGCCCGAGCCCCGGTTGCCCAGCCCGATCACGCCGACGCGTACGGTTTTGTGGACGGCATAGGCGACGTCGATCATGGACTTCTGGCCGGGTTTACGTCGCGGCGCCACGACCGTCTCCAGCGCCGTGGCCGTGTCCGGTGCCGCGCCGGGGCTCGCCGCGAAAGCGCCGGGCGCACCGATTCCCGCTCCGGCAGCGAGCGCGCCGGCTCCCAGAGCCCCTCCCAGAACCAACCGGCGTGAGACTGCGGGTATTTCAGACATACGGCATCACCTCTCGGTACGTGCGCGGTATCTGGCGGTGACGACTCTGGCGGGGAATTCGCATTCATGTCAATTGTTGTTCACAAGTTGCTTGTTGCGAGCAGAAAAGAGCATCTGATGCTGCCGTGGGCGCACAGCAGTCGACCGCCGCCCGTGACGGGCGGCGGTCGGTGGTGCGGGGCCAGGGCTGGGGTCGGGGCTGGCGTCAGAGCTGGGGTCAGGTGCCCTGCGGGTTCCGGCCCTGCTCGACGTGTGCCATGAACTCCCTGGGGGACAGGGCACGTTGGACGATGCGTGTGTCGCCGATCCAGCCGTAGAAGCCCTGGCCGAAGGCTTCGTCGAACTGGGTGGCGCCGATGACGAAGGGCTTGCCGAGGGTGGCGATGCCGGTCGACGGCTGGGTGGGGTTACGGGCGATCTTCGAGCCGTCCACGTACATCACGGTGCGTCGGCCGTCGTTGACCACGGCGATGTGCATCCATCGCCCCACGGGGACGGCGTGGCTCCAGGAGGTCGGGTCGGCGTTCTGCCGGTGCGGGTAGACGACGAACTGGAGGAAGCGTTCGGGTGAGAGGTTGAGGCTGCATGTCGGCTCGTCGGGCGACCAGCCCGTGGTCTTGCCCGCGTCGCCGTTGCGGCCTTCCCAGCTCAGGATGCCCATCCAGGCGTGGTCGCCTTCGAAGGGCTCCGGAAGCCTGATGAAGGTCTCCAGGGTGTACCCGGTGGTGAACTTCTCGGAGTTCAGGGGGGCTTGGGCGGAGGTGGTCAGGATGGCGCCCCGGTCCGGGCTCTTGCCTCCGTCGAAGCGGAGACTGGCGTGCGCGGGCTGCCCTACGTGGTGGTCGTCCGACCAGGTGAGTGCTTCGGCGCCACTGTCGTGCAGACGCGACGCGGTGAGGTCGTTGCCGTGTCCGGACAGGTCACGGATGACGGTGCCCGTCTCGACAGGGCTGCCCGGCTTGGCCGCCGCCGGGGCGCCCGACGCGTCGAAGCGCCAGTACGCCAAGGTGCCGCGCGGCATGACGGCCTCGGCCGGGCGCGGTCTCGGCGGCACGACCGGTGCGAAGCCGGCGAAGCGGCGCTCGAAGTCGATGTCGAGGGTGAACCGGTCGGCCGGGCCGGTCAGTTCGATGGTCTCGGCCTCCAGCGGCGTCCTCTTGGCCGGGTCCCGGGCGAGGAACCAAGGTGAGAACGTCGTCACGTCGATGACATCGCGCGCGAGATCGAAACCGTAGTGGCGGATCATTCCCGCTCCGCCGTAGTAGCGGTCCTGATAGTTGGTGATGTGGACGTGGACATCGTTGTCGGAGTCGTTGGTCAGGACCGTACGGCCGGGCGGCCAGTAGTGACCGCCGAGCGCCAGGAAGATCTGGTCGTTGCCACGGATGATGCCGTCCCACAAGCGCTTGCCGTTGTCGGAGAGTTGCGCGGCTTCCTCGTCGTCGGCCCACGCCAGGTCATGCGTGGTGAGCACGGTCGGCAGGGTGGGACGGGCGTCGAGTACGCCTTGGGCCCAGCGCAGCCCGTCCCCCGAGACCCGCCAGTCCAGGGCGAGGATCAGCCACTGCCGCCCGGCCGCACAGATGACATGGAAGGTGTTGTACCCGTCAGGCGACGCTCCCCCGAACGTCGGCATGGTGGCGAACCGCCGTGGGCCGAAGCTCTTCAGGTAAGCGCTGTCGCCCCGCTGGTCGTCCGTACGGGAATCGATGTCGTGGTTTCCGGCGAGCACGGAGTACGGGACCTTGCCGTGAAGGGTTCCGAAGGTGTCGGCGGCGAGCCTGATCTCCTCCTCGGTGCCATGTTCGGTGACGTCGCCGAGATGCGCCATGAACGCGATGTTCTCGCGTTCCGAGACCAGGTGACGGAAGGTCGCCCGCAGTGGCTCGGGGTCGGAGCTGTCGGCGTCGAAGAGGTACTGCGTATCCGGCAGGACGGCGAGCCCGAACCGCGGGCTCGACACGTCGAACCGGCCGCCCGCGGCCGTCGCCGGGGCAGCCGCCTGTGCGGACCCGGTGCTCAGCACCGAGGCGGCGGCGCCGACCGCCGGGATCGCGACGGCGGCCTGCAACAAGGCACGTCTGTCGGGCCGGTTGCGCTCTGCTGCGCTCATACGTACTCCTGTGAAGGAACGGGAGGGACCAGACCGAACTCTGATGAACGGCCGTGACCACGCGGCGGCAGAGAGCTGAACAGTGGCCGATACGTAAGGCGATTTCGCTCAGCCCTCTGCCCGCGCTCCCCCTGCTCCCCTTGCTCCCCCGCTCCCCCTGCTCCCCTGCTCTCCTTGCTCCCTACGCTCCGGGGGCTCCCTCTGTTTCCTCGGCCAGCAGGAACGTCGCGACCGCCTCCGTGAACTCCTCCGGTGCCGCGCTGTGGATCAGGTGTCCGACCGGGATGGTGACCAAGCGGGCGTCGGGGATACGGCGGGCCAGCTCGGCGACGCCGTCCTGGGGCACATGGCTGCCTGCGCCGCCCGCCACCACAAGCGTCTTGGCGGTGATGTCGCCCAGCCGCTCCAGCCACCGGGGATCGGGCCGGTCGATCTGCCGCCGGACGGCCACCACCATCTCCCAGTCGAAGGCCAGGTCGCCGTCCGGCCTGGTCGGGGTGGTGGGCTCCCGGGGACGGGGGACGGCGATGTCCTCCAGTACGAGCCGGCTCACCCGCCGCGGATGGTCCTGCGCGAGCAGATAGGCCACCATCCCGCCCATGGAGTGCCCGATCAGGTCCACACGGTCCAGCCCCAGCGCGTCCAGGAACCGGAGCACATCGGCCCGCATCAGTTCGAGCGAGTACTCCCCCGGCCAGTCGCTCCGGCCATGGCCCCGGAGGTCGAGGGCATACGTACGCCGGCTCCGGGACAGGACGGACACCACCCGCTCCCAGTCGGTGGCGTTCTCGCCCAGCGCGGGCAACAGGACCAGGGGCGGAGCGTCCGGCGGGCCCGAGACCTCGTAGGCCAGCCGAACCCCGTCCACATCGATGACGTGCTGATCACCCATGTCCGCAGAATAGGCAGAACGTCGCGGCCGACGGAGAGAGTGCCCTCCGCCTGGAGCGACTGAACCCCTCGCAGAGTTCGTCGTCCCCAAGCGGGAGGGCACCTTCGCTCATCCGGCGTCCGCGCCGATGTTCGGTGGGGTCGCGATGGTGGTCCCGTAGTAGTCCCGTCCCCCGTTTCCGGAGACGGTGACGCCCGCTCCGATCGCCGGGGACCCGGACTTCAACGTGTACGCCTGCGGACAGGGCTGCGGTCCCGTACCGGACGTCGGCGACCAGGAGCACGTACCGCCACCGCCGGCCGAGGTGAACTGCGGGTCACCCCACACCGCACCCGTCTCCCGGCCCGCCGCCTGCCACGCGGCGAAGTCGGCGTAGGTCGTACCGCCCCAGCGCCAACCGGCCGTGCTCGACCCGTAGTACAGGTTGTTCGACAGCGTCATCCCTGTCTGGCCGTTCGGGTTGTAGTAGAACTGCCCGGTCTTCCCGTACATGCTCTTGTTGGCCATGTAGCAGATGTTGTCCTTGATCTGCGACCCGGCGGCCCATGTCCCCGCGCTGTATCCGAACAGGAAGCACGCGCTGGATGTGGACTGCGTGCTCTGGGCCTTGTTGGTGAAGAAGGTGTTCCCGTAGATCGACAGGGCGTTCTTCGGGGCCCCCGGCACCACGTTGAACAGACCGCCCTGCGCCTTCGCCGCGTCATCGTTCTCGGACACGTTGTACCGGAAGGTGTTCGGACCCCAGACCCGTGAACCGACGGTCGACGTGTAGGCCAGCAGACCACTGCCGGCGTTGTCGTGGGTGTAGTTGTACTCCACGAGCGAGTTCGTCGTGCCACCGTCCAGGTCGATCCCGTCCCAGTCGCACCCGGCCGTGAAGGCCGGCGACGGACGCACGTTGTACACCTCGTTGTAGCGGACGGCGACATTGTTCGACGTGTACGTCATGATGCCGCTCGTCCCACCGCACGAGGTCACATTGGCGCCGATGTCATGGACCACGTTGTGCCTGATCACGGCACCGTCCCAGCCGTTCGCCGTGATGGCGGCACCCGTGGTCTTCGCCGCCATCCCCAGGTTGTAGACGGTGTTCCCCTCGACGGTGACATTGGTGATGTTCACCCCGCTGCCCCAGCCGTAGATGCCGGGCCCGGCGGCCGAGGTCACCGTGGATCCGTGCAGCTTGTTGTCGCGGATCTGCACATCGTCCAGCGGTCCGCTGTTCCCGTTCACCGCATAGCCGAGAACCATGATCTGTCCGCCGAACGTGCTACTGCTGCCGCTCGGCGCGGAGAATCCGGAGATGTCCGAGCCGGCCACCAGCAGACCCTTCGTCGGCGACGACGAGGTCTGGTTCTGCAACAGAACTCCGGCCGCGGTCGTGCCGCCGTTGACCACCTTCAGCCCGCTCAGCTGAAAACCGCTGACGTGGTCCGCGGTGATCGCAGCCGAATAGTCCCCGGTGCAGTTCGACGTGATCGTCGCCTGGCCCGTGCCGTACGAGGTGACCTTGAACGGGGTCGACGCGGACGACGCAGGGACGTTGCCGGAGTTGAACACCAGACAGCCGGTGAAGGTCTGCCCTCCCTCGAAGGAGACGACGCTCCCCTGTGGGAAAGTGAAACTGTTGACCTTCGAAGTCGACTTCCACGCCTGGCTCGACGACAGACCACTGTTGCTGTCACTGCCGTTCGGCGACACATAGTACGTGGTGACCGCGGCATGGGCGGTTCCCGTACCGGCTGCGGCCAGCAGGAATCCGAGCATCACCTGAACTACCACTACCGCTACTGTTTTCGCTCTCATGCTTCTCCTCACTCCTTGTTTTTTGACCACGCACAGGCACGTGGTCGGCGAATGGTGCGGGAGGCATTGCTCGGCTCGGCAGGAACGCTCCCGGTAGGAGCGCCCACCGACCGTCACTCCGTCAGTTGATGGTCAACCGGGAGCACTTCCGAGCCGTGGAGCTGTTGCCCGCGTAGATGTCGATCGCCCCTCGTTCGAGCACGAAGACACCCTCGGGGTCGTTCGTCCAGTAACCGAAGTCCTCGGCCCCGAGCCGGAAGAGCACCACCGTGCTCTCCCCCGGCCCCAGCGTGACCCGCTCGAAGCCGCGCAGCCTGCGCACCGGCTGCACGATGTCCGCGGCCAGGTCGTGGACGTAGAGCTGGACCACCTCGTCCCCCGCCCTGTCCCCGGTGTTGCGCACGGAGATGGTGACCTCCACCGTGGCGCCGTCGGACAGTTGATCGGCCGGGATGCCAGTACGGCTCAGGCTCGGCTCGCCCGTGGTGAAGGTCGTGTAGCTCAGCCCATGGCCGAAGGGGAACTGTGGGCCGTCGGCCAGGTCGAGGTACTTCGAGACGTACTTCTCGTCGGGCTGTGCGGGGTCGTACGGGCGGCCGGTCCTCTCGTGGTTGTAGTGGACGGGGATCTGGCCCACCGCACGCGGGAACGAGGTCGGCAGTTTGCCGCCGGGTGAAACCGCACCGGTGAGGAGGTCCGCCAGGGCGTGGCCGGCCTCAAGGCCCGGATGCCAGGCCAGCAGCACGGCCGGGGCGGAGTCGAGCCAGTCGCCGATGACCAGCGGTCGTCCGGCGAAGAGGACTACGGCGAAGGGTTTGCCGGTCGCCGCGACTGCCGCGATCAACTCCCTTTGGTCACCGGGCAGTTCAAGGTCGCTGCGTACGGCGGCCTCGCCGCTGAGCGCCGGCGGTTCCCCTACGGCCACGACGGTGAAGTCGGCCGATGCGGCGGCGGTCACGGCTTCGGCCTGCCCGGCGGAGTCTGCCGCAGCTCCCGTGGCGGTACCGGTGGGGACACATACGATGTGCGCCTGCGGTACCGCCGCCCGCATCCCCTCCGCGACCGTGACGGCGGGAAAGCGCCGCTGCGCGTCCGGTACCGTCCATGTCCCCAGCAGATCACCGGAGTCCGCGAGCGGTCCGACCACGGCGATGGACCGCAGGCCGGGGCGCAACGGCAGCGTCTGATCGTCGTTCTTCAGCAGCACCATGCACCGTGTCGCGGCATCCCGCGCCGCAGCACGTGTTGCCGGGGACGGCTCGGTGACCGCCGCGGACTCATCCACGTAGGGCCGCTCGAAGAGTCCGAGCCGCAGCTTCAGCCGTAGGACCCGGGCCACCGCGTCATCCAGCCGCTCCTCGGTGATCGCATCGCGCGCGAGCAACTCCCTGCCGAACTCGGCGAAGGTCGTACTGACCATCTCCATGTCGACTCCGGCGCCGAGCGCCCGCCGCGCGGCAGCCGCCCCGTCCTCGGCGAAGCCATGGGCGATCAGTTCGAGGACACCCGTCCAGTCGCTGACCACCAGGCCGTCGAAGCCCCACTCCTCCTTGAGGATGCGCGTCAGGGTGTGCGGGTTGGCGTGCGCCGGCACGGCGCTGATGGTGTTGAACGCGGCCATCACCGAGGCCACACCGGCATCAACGGCGGCCTTGAACGGGGGCAGGTAGAGGTTGCGCAACCGCTGCTCGGAGACATCGACGGTGTTGTAGTCGCGTCCGCCTTCAGGTCCGCCGTAGGCCGCGAAGTGCTTGGCGCAGGCGGCGATCCGGTCGGGGGCCGCGAGGTCGGTGCCTTGGTGACCGCGGACTTTGGCCGCCGCGTAACGGCTGGTCAGATAGGGATCTTCGCCGTGGCTTTCAGCGATACGACCCCAGCGCGGCTCGTGGGTGACGTCCATCATCGGTGCGAACGTCCAGTGCACACCGTTGGAACGTGCCTCGCGTGCGGCGATCTCCCCGTCCGTCTCGGTGACGGCGGGGTCGAACGCAGCCGCCTGGGCCAGCGGGATCGGGAAGGTGGTCCAGTAGCCGTGGATCACGTCCAGGCCGAAGAGGAGCGGGATGCCGAGCCGGGTCTCCTCCACGGCGATGCGCTGCAAGGCGTTGGTGCTCGCGGCGCCGAAGACATTGAGTACCGAGCCGAGCAGGCCCTTGCGGGCAGCGGCCTCGGCTTCCTCTGTGCTGCTGGTGCCGGGTCCGGTGTCCCAGGCCCAGGCGAGTTGCTGAAGCTGGCCCAGTTTCTCCTCCGGTGTCATCAGTCCGAGGAACTGCTTGATCCGGTCCTCGTGGTCGGTGCTCATGGCAAGGGGCCCTCCTAAGGCATGGGGAAAGGTCGCCATTCACAGGGGAGTTGAGGGTGGCGCGGTCACTGGCGGGAGGTGTCCGGTGCGCCTTCGGTGTCTTCCCGGATCACCGCCACATCGCCCGGGGGAAGGGTGAGCGTGCCCGGTGAGCTGGAGCCCGTCAGGAGGTCGACCCCAGTGGTTGCCACCTGCGCGGGGCGTGGGGTGTGGTTGACGGAGAAGAGCCAGGACCCGCCGTCGGGCGAGGTTCTTCGGGTGACCTCCACACCCCCTCCGGAGCCGTGAATCGGGGGCGCGCAGCCCGCCTCCGAGGCCCATCGGGGCAGCAGACGCAGCAGGGAGGGGTCGTCTGGGCGGGTGGCCAGATAGCGGGTGGTGCCGTGGCGGAGGATGGCCGGGCCACCTCGCGCGGGTCCGTCGATGAAGCGGCTCTCCACCACGGTGCCCACGTCGGGTAGGACCCGCTCGGCCCACACGCGGCCGGTCGAGCCGTCGTCCAGACTGACGGACCGTCCGGCGGCAAGCGGGAGATACTCGTCCACGCGCAGTCCGAGCAGTTCGCGCAGTGCTCCCGGGTAGGGTCCGGCGTGTACGCGGTCGTCGGGGTCTACCAGTCCGCTGAAAGGGCCGACGACCATGTGGCCGCCCCGCGCGGCATGGTCCTCCAGGGCGCGGGCTGTGGCGGTGGACAGGGCGTAGAGCGAGGGCACCAGCACGAGGCGCTGGTCGCCGGGGGTGCGGACCACGTCACAGGGCCGGCCGGCGGTCCACAGGGCTCGGTGCCAGGCGCGAAACACCTCGGAGTACGTCATGTCGGTGCTGGGACGGTGGGGCAGTTCCAGGGCCCACATGGCTTCGTAGTCCAGTAGGAGGGCGATCTCGGCGGGCGGACAGGTGCTTCCGCCGAGGTCGGTGAGACGGTCCACCGCGGCACCGAGATCCTTGGCCTCCTGCCAGATCCGGGTGTCATCGCCGCCGTGCGGGACCATCGCGGAATGCCACTTCTCCGGTCCGTGGGCCGACTGCCGCCACTGGAAGAACATGGCTCCGTCGGCGCCCCGGGCGAGGTGGGCGAGGGTGTTGCGGGCCATTTCACCGGGTGCCTTGGCGAGGTTGCGGGGCTGCCATTGCACCGCGGACGTGGAGTGCTCCATGAGCAGCCAGGGCCGCCCGCCGGCCAAGCCTCGGGTGAGGTCCGCCGACAAGGCGAGTTCGGCGTTGTGGTGCGGGTCCTCGGCCCCGAGGTAGTGGTCGTTGGACACGATGTCGACGTCACGGGCCCAACGCCAGTAGTCGGCCCAACGCATACTGCCGGTCATGAAGTTGGTGGTGACGGGGCGGCCGGGCGAGTGGGCGTGCAGGATGTCACGTTCGGCGCGGAAGCAGGCTCGGTGTTCGGCGTCGCCGAACCGGTAGAAGTCCAGCCACAGACCGGGCGGCAGGCCGCCGGTGCTGGCGCGTGGCGGGATCACCTGGTCCCAGTCGCTGTAGCGCACACCCCAAACCGTGGTGCCCCAGCGGTCGTTGAGTGCCCCGAGGTCGTTCCCGTACGTGGCGCGCAGCCAGGTGCGGAAGGCGGCGGCGGAGGTGTCGCACCAGCAGTGGGCGTTGTTGTTTCCGTATTCGTTGTTGACGTGCCACATCACCACGGCCGGGTGCTCGCCATAGCGTTCGGCGAGGCGACGGGTGATCAGTGCGGCGCGTTCTCGGTAGGCGGGTGAGGACGGGCAGTACGCCTGCCGGGAGCCGGGGGCGAGGGAGCGCCCGTCCGCGGTGGTGGGCAGTGACTCGGGGTGGGCATGGGAGAACCACAGCGGGGGCGCGGCGGTCGGTGTGGCCAGGTCGACGGCGATGCCTGCCTCATGCAGCAGGGCGATGCTCTCGTCCAGGCCGGAGAAGTCGAGGACGTCCGGATGGGGCTCGATCCAGGACCAGGCGAAGATGCCGAGTGACACCAGGTTGACCCTGGCTTCGCGCATCAGACGGATGTCCTCTTTCCAGGTCGCCTTGTCCCATTGCTCGGGGTTGTAGTCGGCGCCATAGGCAGGACGAGGAATGCGGCCCCATCCGGGCTGCGGCTGATCGGGTCGCGACATACACCTACTCCTGTGTCCGGGCTTCGGTGGACGGCTTCTTCGATGGATGGCTTCGGTGAATGGCCTCGGTGGACGGCCTCGGTGGACGGCTGCTCAAGGGGTGCCCTACGTGTGGCGGTGTGTGCGGACCTCCTCCGGCCAGGTCAGCCCGATGCCCAGGTTCTGACTCAACAGCCGCTGATAGTCGGCGAGTTCCTGCTGATCGGAGCGGACTTTGCGGGGCGGCAGATCATGGTCCAGGCAGTACGCCGCGAGCGCGCCCACGGCCTCGCCGATGGCCCACTCCACGGGGTGCAGGCGGTAGCAGCCGTTGGTGATGTGGGTCGTGCCGATGTTCTTGTTGGCGGGCAGCAGATTGTCCACCCGCACCGGAATCAGAGCACCCAGTGGGATCTGGAACGGGTACGCCTCGATGTCGACATACGTGCGCCCCGCCGTGCTCGGGTGGAGGTCGATGCGATAGCTGCCGAGCCCCACACTGTCGTGGAAGATCTCGCTGCCCGAGCCGGGCGGCCGTGCCTCGACACCCACGTGTTGCTCAAGGACCGTGAACTCGGCCTGGATACGGCGCGATTCACGGATGTACGGCGTCTTGGCCAGGCCGTCCGACGTTCCCGTCACATCGGGTCGCAGCCGTAACCCCGGGTAGCCGGTACCGCCGTCCGGTCGCGGTGCCTCGGTCTGCATCCAGTGCAGGAAAGACAACGACAACTCACGGGTGGCGAGCAGCGCCGCCTCGGCGTCGGCCTCGGGCACACCCAGGATCGGCCGTTCCCAGTAGTCGATCTGCGGCCAGTTGACGACCGTCAGGTCCGTGTCGTACGCGCCCTCGGCGAACTGCTCACGGGCCCGGATCCGACGGAACTGGAAGAGGTCGAAGTGCTCGCCGGCCTCCCGGTCGGCGTCCATCAGCCGCCAGGTGCGCTGCTTCAGCGTGATCGGCACGACGTCGGTCCAGGACAGCTGCGATCCTGGCCAGAAAGGGGCGGTCCGGTTCTTCCACTCCTCGTAGGCCGCGGGGCGGTCGACCACATGGTCCTCGCCCGGCCGGTGTTCGAGCGCGAAACACCAGGAGATGGCCTGCTGGTCCAGTGGGTCGGCGGTGTCGGGCGCGTGTGGCTCGCCGGTGGTGTCGCGGCCCTCCGCCCCGATGACGTGCTCGATCCCGCCCAGCTCCAGCAGGTCTCCCAGCTCGGTGGCGTCCACGGTGTACGACGCCGAGACCGTGAGTTCCGCGCCGGTGTCCAGGTCCTGGAGCGTGACGGCCTCGATCCTGTCGCCGCCGGCGTGCACGGCCACAGGCCGATGACGGGTGAGTACCCTCACCGTGCCGGCGGAACGCCAAGGCGCGAGCATCTCCTCCAGCACGGCTGCCGACACCCTCGGCTCGTGGCACATCCTGCTGACGACGCCGAGGCCGGGATCGAGCAGTGGATCGTCGGCATGGCGCAGCGGATAGTTGCGCCGGTAGTAGTCGCGGACGCGTCGCCGCAGTTCCGCGTAGCCGGGCGGGGCGGCCGGGCCCTCGATCCAGGGATGCTCGTCGGGTGGCACGGCCTGGGCCGTGAGCTGGCCGCCGAGCCAGTCGGTGGGCTCGGTCAGCACCACCGTGCGGCCCAGCCGGGCGGCGGTCAGCGCTGCCGCTACGCCGCCGAGACCGCCACCGACGATAAGTACCTCGGTCCGTGTTTCTTCCATGGCCCGTGGGCTCCTTCCAGGTTCTGCGGATGGGTGGGTATGGGCAGGCGGCATCGCCCGCCCCCTGGTAAGTGGTCCGTAGACATGGGCAGTTGCGCTTCTTTTGGGGGGCCTAACGGGCGTCGGCGATGGTGGTGCCCGGGATCACCGCGCAGTCGACGAGCAGGCTCTCGGTACGCTCGTCGGGATCGTCGAGCAGCGCCCGCAGCCGGTCGACGGCCATGCGTCCGATCTCGATCCGCGGGATCTCCAGCGAGTCCCACCGGCCCCCGGGATCGGGCGGTGCTCCTTCGAGTACGGCGACGGACACATCATCGGGAACCTTCAGCCCGCGGGCCGAGAGTCCGTCACGCAGCGAGTTCGCGAGCCGTACGCTCTCCACGACCACCGCGGTCCCGCTGCCGCGCGCCAGTTCGTCGAGCCATGCGTCGCTGATTCCCTGCTCACCGTGGAAGCCGGGTGAGTGGTCGGTCAGACCCAGCCGGGCCACGGCTTCCGCGTAGCCGGTCCGCCGGTCTTCGTACGGCTCCATCTCCAGGTACTCGCGGACATAGCCGAGGCGTCGGTGGCCGTGCCCGGCCAGTTTCTCCACGATCCGTGCCGAGGCCGACCGGTAGTCGGGGATCACCGAGGGGATCTCGGCACCGGGCACCTCACGGCGGCCGATGTGGACGAACGGGTAGCCCTCGTACCAGAGTCGGGCGAGTTCGTCGCGGTTCGTGGCGACGCCGAGCAGGATGCTGCCGTCGGCGAGGTTGAGCCGGTTGGTGCCGTCCCGGTAGATCTTGCGTTCACCGCCCCCGCCGACGCCGGTGGACGTGAACAGGACCAGGTCGAAGCCGGTCTCTTCGGCGCGCTCCTCGATACCCAGGAGGAACTCGAAGTAGAAGTCCTCGCGGGCGTGCGGGAAAACGGGTTCGAAGGTGTGCACTCCGAGCAGGTTGTTGCGCTTCTTGCGCATGGCGCGGGCAGCGGGGTTGGCCACATAGCCGAGCTGACGCACCGCGTGCAGGATCCGCTGCCGCGTCTCCTCCGGGATCCGGTTGGTCGCCGTGTCCCCGCTGACCACCCGCGACACCGCCGACTGGGAGACCCCCGCGAGGCGTGCCACGTCGGCCTGGTTCGGCGCCTTGTCCCGGCGTCTGGCTGTCACTGTGCGGCCTCCTGCGGTACGCGCCGGGTCATCGCCGCGGCGTGAGTGGTCTGAGCGAGTTCACCGGCCCGGCCCTTGGCGTGCAGCCAGCACCGTGTCCAGTGGCCGCCGCCGAGTTCGGTGCGCGGCGGAGCCTTGGACGCGCACTCTGCCATCGCGAAGGGGCAGCGTGGATGGAATCGGCAACCCGTGGGCGGGTCCACGAGGCTGGGCGGCTCGCCGAGTTCATCGGCGTCCTTGAAGAGTTCCTCACGGCGTCCGAAGCCGCGCTCCGGGTCCGGTGAGGATTCGATGAGCAGCTTGGTGTACGGGTGCTGGGGTGCGGCGATCAGCTGCTCCTTGGGGCCTGACTCCACCATCTGTCCCGCGTACATCACGGCGATGTCGTCGCAGAGATAGCGGGCGCCGGCGATGTCGTGGGTGATGTAGAGGAGAGCGAGCCCGTCCTCCTCGCGCAGTCGCTGGAGCAGATTGAGCATCTCCAGGCGGATGGACACGTCCAGCATCGAGATCGGCTCGTCGCCGAGCAGTACCTTCGGCTCCACCGCCAGGGCACGGGCGATGACCACGCGCTGACGCTGACCGCCCGACAGTTCGTGCGGGAACTTCTCCGCGATGTCTTCGGCGGGCGTGAGGCTGACACGCTCCAGCAACTCGGTGACACGGCGGCGACGCGCGCCCGCGTCGAGGCTCTTGTGGTGCAGTCGCAGGGCGCGGTCGAGGTTGTAGCGGACGCGGTGCAGGGGGTTCAGCGAACCGAAGGGGTCCTGGAAGATCAGCTGTACGTCGGCGTGGTAGGCCCTGGCGTCCCGTCCGGCCGAGACGGTCCTGCCCCGCAGCAGGATCTCCCCGGACGTCGGCTCGTAGAAGCGGGCCAGCAGCCTGGCCAGAGTCGTCTTGCCACTGCCGCTCTCGCCGACCAGGGCCAGGATCTGACCGGGCCGCAGCCGCACGGTGGCGTCCTCCACGGCCCGGACGACCGAGGTACGGCCGAGGGCGCCGCGCACGGTGAAGTGCTTGGACACAGCGCGGGCTTCGAGGACCGGCGTGTCGTCTTGGGCGTTCATCAGCGGTCTCCCGGGGTGTGCAGCAGGCAAGCGGCCTGGTGGCCGTCCGTGATCTCCAGCAGCGGGGGCAGTGTGCGGTCGCAGCCTTCTACGCGCAGTGCGCAGCGCGGATGGAACGGGCAGCCGGAGGGCGGTCGGCGCAGGTCGGGTGGCGTGCCCGGGATGCCGCGGAGGGTGCGCAGGGGCGCGCGCAGCGGCGGGAAGGAGTCGCGCAGACCACGGGTGTAGGGGTGCTTGGGGTCCCGGTAGAGGGTCTCCGCGTCGCCGGACTCGATGATCCGGCCCGCGTACATGATGGCGATGCGGTCGGCGAGTTCCAGCAGCAGCGACAGGTCGTGGGTGACGAAGACGACGGAGAAGCCCAACTCCCGGCGCATTCGCAGTACTTGGGCGAGGATCTGGCGCTGCATCACCACGTCCACGGCCGTCGTGGGCTCGTCCATCACGACGAGTTCGGGGCGGCAGGCCAGGGCGAGCGCGATGGCGGCGCGCTGCCGCATCCCGCCGGAGAGCTGGTGCGGGTAGTCGCGGACGCGGTCCGCCGATATGCCGACCATGGCGAGGAGTTCGGCCGCACGCCGCCACGCTCCCTGCTTGCCCAGACCCTTGTCGTGTGCCCGCAGCACGTCGGCGAACTGGGCGCCGATACGCATCACCGGATTCAGCGCGTCCATCGCGGACTGCATGACGATGGACAGGGCCGTCCAGCGGTAGCGGCGCAGTTCCTTCGGACCGAGACCGACCAGGTCGACGGGCGGTGACCCGTCGCGGCCGTGGAAGAGGATCTCCCCGGCGGTGGTGACGGCCGGCGGGCGTTGCAGCCGGGTCAGGGCGGTGATGAGGGTGGACTTGCCGGAGCCGGACTCCCCCGCGATGCCGAGGATCTCCCCGCGGCGGAGGGTGAATCCGACATCCACACAGGCCCGTACGGGATCGTCTCCGGTCGCGTACTCCACATCGAGCCCGCGCACTTCCAGCACCGCCTGTCCGGCGGACGCGGCGGCCGGTAGGCGTTCTTCGGTCCGGGCGGTCATCGGGGGTCACCTCCCACACGTACGGTCCGTGCTGTCCTCACGACGACCCTCCCGCCTGTACGAGCTTCTTCGGCTGCCGCGCCTTCTTCACGCGGGCGACGCGCAGCTTGGGGTTGGCCAACTCGTCGACGCCGAAGTTGACCAGCGCCGCGGCGGTGCCGATCAGGGCGATGCACAGCCCCGGCGGAACGAACCACCACCACAACCCGCGCAGTACCGCGCTCTGCTGCTGAGCGGACTGGATCATGGTGCCCCAACTGATCGCCCCGGCATCGGAGATGCCCAGGAACGCGAGACCGGCCTCGGCGAGCACCGCGCCGATCATCGCGTGCAGGAACATCGACGCGATCAGTCCGGTGAGATGCGGCAGGACTTCGAAGAACACCAGCCGGTACCCCCGTTCCCCCAGCATCCGCATCGCCCTGACGAAGTCCCGGCTTGCGATGCTGAGTGCCTGTGCCCGCAGCGTACGGGCGCCGCCCGACCAGCCGAAGAGCCCGATGATCAGCGCGACGGTGGTCAGGCTGGTGCCCTCCAGATAGCCGGCGACGATCAGGATCAGCGGCAGTACGGGCATCACCAGGAAGAGGTTCGTGAGGAAGTTCAGCGCGGCGTCGACCTTGCCGCCGTAATAGCCGGAGGGCACGCCGACCAGGATGGCCATCGCGGTGCCGACCACCGCCGCGAGCACGCCGACATACATCGAACCGCGGGCACCCGCGATGACCTGGGCGAGGACGTCCTGCCCGAACTGGTTGGTGCCCAGCAGGTGTTCACCGCTCGGAGGCCGCGAGATGCTTTTGATCTCGTTGGCCCGCGGGTCCACGCCCAGCAGGTCCACCAGCCAGGGGCCGAAGAGGGCGAGCAACGCGAAGAAGGCGAGGGTGCCGAGGCCGATCCGGACCTTCCAACTGCTCAGGAACTCGGTACGCACGGCAGGTCAGCCTCCTTCCCGGATACGGGGGTCGAGCAGGGCGTAGACGGAGTCGGCCAGCAGATTCGCCAGCAGCACGGTGAGGGTGATGAGGAGGAACACGCCCTGCATCACCGGGTAGTCACGCTGTTGGAGGGCGGTGAAGAGCAGATAGCCGATGCCGGGATAGCTGAACACGATCTCCGTGAGCAGCGCCCCGCCGATGACGTGCCCCAGGGCGAGCGCGAAGCCGGTGAAGTTCGGCAGCATCGCGTTGCGGGCCGCGTACCGGAGCAGGACCCGCTTCTCAGAGAGCCCCTTGGCCTGGGCGAGCAGCACATAGTCCTCACGGACGGTGGTGACCGTCATGTTGCGCATGCCGAGCAGCCAGCCGCCGAATGCCGAGAACAGGATGGTGGCGGCGGGCAGGGCGCCGTACCGCAGCACGCTCAGCAGGAACCCGGGCGAGAAACCGACCTCCAGATCGGCGTCGTACCCTCCGGACAGCGGGAACCAGCCCAGCGAGAACCCGAACACCCACAGGGCGATCAGCGCTGTCCAGAAGTACGGGACGGCGGAGACGAAGGTGACCAGCGGGCTGATCACGGTGTCGAAGCGGCTGCCCGCCCGCCAGCCGGCCAGCGCGCCGAGGCCCGTGCCCAGCAGGAACGCCAACACGGTGGTCGACCCCACGAGCAGCAGAGTCCAGGGCAGCCCTTGCCGGACCAACTCGCTCACCGGCATGGGGAAGTTGGAGACCGAGATGCCGAGGTCGAAGCGGGCCAACTGGGCCAGGTAGTCGAGGTACTGCCGCCCCAGGTTGGCGCTCGGTTCGCCGAAGATGTTCTGCACCGATCGCAGTGCCTCGGGGCCGAGTTGCTGCCCGCTGACGCGTTGCAGTTTGTCGACGATGGCGGCGGACGGATCGCCGGGCATCAGCCGGGGAAGGAAGAAGTTCAGCGTGATCGCCGACCAGAGTGCGACCAGGTAGAACCCGAGCCTGCGGACGACGAACCGCCAGCGGCGCGCGACCGGCACCTTGCTGCGGCCCTCGGTCGTGATCGGGGGTGCGGTGAGCGTGGTCACTTCGCCGCCGGCTTCAGTCCCAGAAGGGTCAGGGTGGTGTCGGGGCCGAGGCCCGGGAACGGCACGGCGTGGAAGTTCTCCGGGGTGGGCCAGCCGGTCCAGTGCTTGCTGTTGATGGCGATGAACCAGTAGCTGTTGTAGATCGGGCTGTACGGCACCTTCTGCGCCACGATCCGCTGCATGGTGTGGCTGGCGTCCTCCAGCGCCTTCGGATCGTTCGAACCGATCAACTTCTCCACGGCGGCGTCGGTCTCGGCGTCCTTCCAGCGACCGAAGTTGGTCGCCGCTTTCTGGCCCAGCGGTCGTAGGGCCCGGCTGCTGAGGGCGCTGTAGACACCGGGAGCCCCGGCCCCGGCGGTGGTGTTGATGGTCAGGTCGAACTCGCCGTTCTGCTGCGCCTCGAAGAGGTTCGCTCCGGGGGCGCCCACCGGCTTCACCTTGACACCGAGCACGCTCTCCCAGCTCTTGATCACGATGTTGGCGTACGCGTCCCAGCCGTAGTCCTGGTTGAACGACAGCGTCGGGCTCCAGGACTTGCCGTCCTTCACCAACTTGCCGCCCTGGACAGTGAATCCGCTCTTGGCCAGCTCGGCCTTGGCCGCTGCTCGGTCGACCTTCTGGACCTTGCCCCGGTACTCGGGCAGCAACTGGTCCTCGTAGATCTCGTCCACGAGGCCGGTCGGCCCGGCCTCGGTGCCGGGGCGCTCCAGTGTGGCCACGATGTCGGAACGAGGGATGGTCATCGCGAGGGCTCGGCGCAGATGGACGTTGTCGAACGGTGCCTTGGCGGTGTTGTAGAACAGGGCGTAGGCACCGCCGGTCGCGTAGCGCTGGTAGAGGTGATGCCGCGGATCCTTGGCGACGTACTCCTTCTCCGCGCCGCTCCAAGCACTGAGCGCCCAGTCGATGTCACCCCGCAGCAGTTGCGCCCTCACGGCGTCCGGTCCGCTCGGGATGATCTTGACGCGCTTCATGGGCAGTTCGCCGCCCCAGTAGTCGTCACGGGCCGTCAGCGTGACCTGCTGGGCGGAGAACTTGCTGAGGGCGAGCGCTCCTGTGCCGACCGGATCCGGGTTGGTCCAGGTCTTGAGGTTCTGCCGTGCCCAAATGTGCTTGGGCACGATCGGCATGGTGACCGAGCCGAGCTGGCCCAGCTCGCTGAACGCCGGCTTGGGAAAGTGCACGGTGACCGTGGCCTCGTCCACCTTGGCGACCTTGTCGTAGGTGACACCGCCGAGGTTGAAGCTCGGGTCGCTGAGCGGGATGCCCAGGGAGAACTCCACATCGTCCGCGGTCATCTTCTTGCCGTCGGAGAAGGTGACGTCGTCGCGGAGCTTGACGGTGAGCGTGGTGCCGGCCCGGTCGAAGGTCATCGACTTGGCCAGCCACGGCTTGACCTTCGCGCCATCGCCGTAGTCCACGCGGGCCAGCGGCTCGTAGATCATCTCGGCGCTCGGGGCTTTCTGAGCGGCCGGGCCGAAGACGTTGTAGTTGCGGACGAACGTGGTACCGCCGTCGGTCTTGCCGAAGACGAGAGTGTCGGCGCCTCCGCCTCCGCTGTTGCCAGTGGTACCGGTGCCGGCCGTGCAGGAACTGGCCGCCAGCGACACGGCGACGGCCGCGACGGCGGCACGGACAAGGGTTCTCCGGGTGGGCATGGCTGACTCCTGGCTGTCTCGTGCGAGGCGAGAGGGGGATGGCTGGGATGGAGCGCCTGGTGCGTGTGGTGCCGTGAATCTGCTCATACGTATGAGCAATGGTGCGGAGCCCCGAGGCGGGGGTTGCTTCTACGTATGACCGAGGAACGTACGCAGGTTACGAGGGTGCGTCAAGGGTGTGACAAGCATCTGCTGAAGGACGGTCATCTCACAGCCGCCGCAGGGCAGTTGCCGCGTGACACCGCCAAGCCTCGGCGGCGTAGCACGCGTACGCTACGCAAACCCTCGGAGCGAATCCGAGCGGTCATGGTCAAGGCGTGTTCTGTTGTGGGGAGTTGGCGTGAATCGCGGTGTCGGACGGGTGCTGCCCCTGGCGGTTGTGGTGCTGCTGAGCGGGTGCGGAGGTTTCGGAGAGAGGGTGTGCACGCTGATAGACACGCCTGTCGGAATCCGGGTCAAGGTCCCCCCGGAACTGGCGAACAAGGCGGCCGACGCGACCCTTACGGTTTGCTGGGACGACACCTGCCACAAGCGCCCCCTCCAACTGCGGGAGACCTGGTCGGAAGAGCAGGCCGCCCCGGGGAATCCCGTAATGACCACGGAATCCGCGACCGCCGAAGAAACCCCGGCAGCGAGCACATCGAGACACCCCCGGCCCTATCCCTGGCCCGGCTTCATGGTCATACGTGACCTTCCGGGAAAGCCGATAGACGTCACGCTGGTATTCAAGAACGAGCAGGGCGCCACCGTGCTCGACCAGCAGATCAGCACGACCCCGAAGCTCAGCTATCCCAACGGCCGCCACTGCTCGCCGGGCGGGCCCCAAGTGCTCCTGACGGTCACGGCGGGGGGCTCGCTGATCGCACGCTGACCATGCGACTCCACAACGGGCCGCTGGTCAGGCGGCGAAGCCCACGTTCGTGCAGTACTCGTACTGGCCCCACTGCGAACCCAGGTCCACGATCTGCTCGATCCAGGCGTCGTCCAGGGCCCGGTCGTCGGCGGCGGACCAGGCGCCGATGATGCGGTCCCAGTGGCGGATGTTGAGGGTGCGGAACTCCAGGACCCGCTGCTGCGGGCGGTTCACGCCGGACTGGTTGAGCGGGTGAATCTCCACGCGGGTGCCGCGGCCCTCCCGGTTGAGCCGGGGCAGGAGGTAGCGGGCGACGTTGTGGCGGCGGACCGTGCGGTAGGCGTCCTCGATCCTGGTCAGGTTCTTCTTCGACGGACGGCGCTGTTCTTCGAGCCAGGCGTCGATCGTGCGGCCTGTCACGGTCAGACCCGCCTCGCGGGCGGCGGCCAGGGCATGGCCGGTGCGGGTGAGGTAGTGCAGACGGGCCAGGAGACCGCGGGGCGTGGTGACGGGGCTGGTGATGTAGCGGAGGTAGGAGTCCAGCTGCCGGGCCACCGCTTCGTGGCCCTTGATCCCTCTGGCGCCGTACTTGCCGAATTCGATGGTGCGCTCGGGCATGTGCCGGGTGTTCCTTGCCTAGTCGGTGGTCACGCTGTCGGCGGCCTCGTCGGAGCCGGCGGTGTAGGCGTCCTTGACCTTCACCTCGGTGACACCGCGGCCTTCGGCGAAGACACGGCGCCAGTCGCCGATGACGTGGAGTTCGTCGGTGCCCTGCACGCTGACCACCATCAGGCCATCGTCGTGGGCCTTGTATGCCTTCGTCCAGAGGTTGGCGAACGCCTGGGAGCGGATGAGGTGCATCCAGTCCGGGCGGTTGAGGTCCCGGTTGTAGGTCGACTCCCCCATGGTCGAGACGAACTTGGAGTACATCGCCTTCACGTACTCACCGGTGATCTCGTCGTCCTCGGCGATGGCCTTGTCGCGGGCGTCCTTGAGGGTGACGCGAAACTTCTCCAGCAGACCCTCGGTCGCGCCGGATGTGTACGACTCATGGATCTCGGGCGCCTCGCACAAACGGTACTTCGGGCCGGACAGGCGTAGCAGCAGACGCAGGGTGGGTTCGGTGACCCACAGCGGTCCGGCTTCGTCGCGGTTGCCCAGTGGGTTGGGCAGGATGGCGTCGTGGTCCCAGTCGGGCGGGGTGATCAAGTGGACTCCGGCTCGGCGCCGGTCGTGGACATTGCCTTCGGAGTGTTCCAACTGGCCGATGGGCAGGTGGGTCTTGAGGGCGGACAGATAGGCCCCGTTGATGTCGAGGCTGGTCACCTCGTGGCGCCCGGCAGGCAGGTAGGGGCGGGTCCACTTGGGACGGGCCTCCCAGATCTGGTCGGCTCCCCTGGCGGTCCTCTTGCGCAGGATGTCGGGGATCCACGGGTGGGCCACGACGTCGTAACGGCCGCCCTTGCGGGCCGTGTCCAGCAGGACCATCGCGTCCGGGATCGCGCGCTTCAGCAGGGCGGCCGTCGCCGCGTCGACATCGCCCTCGTGCCTGGCCAGGGCTGCCGTGACGGCCTCCCCGATCAGATCCGGCATGTCGGAGGCCGCCTGCACGCGGCGGGCGACGGACACCGTCCTCACCGGCGCGGCGGGGCGGGTCCTCACCGACGCGGCGGGCCGGGGGGATTCGCTCGCCGGGCCATGGGTGACCGTCGGTTCTGGTGGTGTCGGTACGCCGCACGCGGCGGGGTCCAGGTGCTGCGGGAATCCGGCGACCTGGTGGCGTGCGGGCTGCCCGCACAGGACGCATGGCTGGGGCACGCCCAGGACCTCGACGTCGTCGGAGTCAGATTCAGATTTGGCTTCGGCTTCGGCTTCGGCTGCCGGGGACGGCTGAGCTGCCGTATCGGGATGATCCGTGGGCGACACCGCTTCGGCGCCCGGTGTGGCGGGGTCGGAGTGGGAGGGGTGTGCGCGGGCGGCGGTTTCGGCCGCCGGGGCCACCGGGGCGGCCTCAAGGTCGGCGAGCCTGGCTTGAGCGCCTTCGAGGAAGTAGGCGTAACGCTCACGGACCTCGCCGGCCGGGTCACGGCCCGATTCCCAGCCGCCGACCGTGGACGGGCTCACCCCCAGCGCCCGCGCCACCTGCGCACGGGAGAGGTCCAGCGCCTCACGCAGGGCGCGACGCCGCCCGGCCGGGGGTAGCTCGACTTCCTGACGGGCCGTGGCCAGCAGGGCATCGATCGCCTCGAACTGTGCCATCACCGCGTCCCTTTCTTCACGGGCGCCCGCAGCCGCCCGGCGCGACGCGCGTCGGGCAGCGCCTCGCACGCCCGGGTCGGGCCCGCCAGCAGGTCCAGGACGTCCATACCGTAGTGCACGGCCAGTGCCTCACAGTCGGCCAGACTCCAGGCGGCGGCCCCGGACTGACGGCGGCTCACCTGGGCCTGCGTCACCCCCAGCGCCTCGGCCAGCCTCGCCTGCGACTCGCCCGAGGCATGCATCAGCGCCGCCACCACCACGCGCACCCGTTCCGGCAGAGACATCCCCATGACCCCAACTCTACCAGAGAGTATGCAATTTATGATTCATTCATGAGTTACTCGCATGAATGCGTCTCGTCAGCAGTCCGTGACCGCCAAGCACGGTTGCCGCCCCTAGACCGACGCCAGAACACTCTCAAGTGCTGACCGGCCCGCGGGTCCCCAGGTCGTCTTGCCGCCGGGGAGGCCCAGTTCTCCCGCCCGGCCGATGCTGATGAGACCTATGGCGCGCAGGACCGCCCAGCCCCGTGCGCGGCGGATCATCGCCTCGTCGGCGGTGGCGTACGCGTCGAAGAATCGCGTGGCCGTGCCTGAGGGAAGGAGCAGCCACGCGGCTGAGAGGTCGGTTGCCGGGTCACCGGCGCACACCTCGCCGAAGTCGAGCACGCCGGTGAGTGTGCCGTCCGCGACGACGACGTTCGCAGGATGCAGGTCGCCGTGCAGCCATATGGGAGGGCCCTGCCATTCCGGCGCGGAGACGGCCTCACTCCAGATGTCCCGGACTTCACCGCCGATGTCGGCGACTTCTCGGTTCAGCTCGTCGAAGTCGATCCCGAGCGCCTTGAGCGGGACTCCGCGGCTCGGATTGGCCGGGGCCTCGGCCGGCGCGATCTGGTGCAGCGCGGTGAGGAATCCCGCCAAGGCGTCGGCCGCGTGCCCGCCGCGCGTGACCACGGCCCGGTCGGCCGGTTCGCCGGGAACCCATTTCGCGACGATCCAGGGCCATGGGAAGCGTAGGGAGGGTTCAGAGATCCGGACCGGCGTCGGTACGGGAAGGGGAAGGCCCGGGGTCAGGGCGGGCAGCCACCGGTACTCGTTGCGCAGGAGGGACGGTGCGCGGGGCGTGCGTGGCATCCGTACGGCCAATTCGTCGCCGAGACGCCACAGTTGGTTGTCCCAGCCGCCGACCACCTCACGCAGGTTCAGCGGTGCGAGGTCCGGCTGCTGCTCCCGCAAAAGGGAGTGCACCAACTTCTCATCCATCTCGATACCGTCCATGGCCCCACTCAACCATGGAGACCCGGGGCGCCTGTGACACCCCGCATCCCGTCACCCATGTCCGGTGACCATCGTCCGAGGCGTTCCGCGAGGTCCACGAGCTGGTGCATCACCGTCGGCGGCAATGTCGGGTTGGCCGCGGCGGCGAACGCGCTGCCCGGCAGGGTGAGTCGCCGCGACAACTCATCGGCGGGGAGCCGGGGATCCCGCACGGCCCAGCCTTCGACCTCCGGATCGTCGGCCAGCCGCAGCGGCAACTCCGGACCGGCTGCCGGATCGTCCAACGCGGCCAGCCGCAACCGGAAGTTCGGGTCGTCCACGAACCGGGCGAGACCGGGCCGGGCGAAGTTCCGGTGAAGTCGCAGGACCGACCAGTTCCGGTCATCGGCCGTGGCGTACACCTCCACCAGCAGTTCGTGCGGCGCGTCCTCGCAGTAGGAGCAGAGGACGCGCCGTACCCCCGCGTCCTCGTCCGCGGCCAACCGCGCCACCACGTCGGCCGGCAGATCCCGCCGCTTGGCCAGCGCGCGCCGCAGCCCGACGTGTGCCGACGCGGCGATCCGCCGGGCCGCCTCGGGATCCGCCGCCCGCTCCTCGACCCAGCTCGGCCAGGGAGACCACTCCAGCACCAGATACGGGATCGAGGCACGCTGCTCTTCGGTCAGGTCCTCCCGCATCGACAGGGCGAGTCGGACCTCGTCGGCGGGGTCATCGGCGAGTCGCAGTGCCAGTGCGAGCGGGACCTCCGGATCGCCGGCGGCGCCACACCGTACGAACGGGTCCGTGTGTGTCACCCGAGCCTCGGCCGGCAGCGGCTCCGGCTTCTCCTCCGTCCGGAACAGCTTGGCGATCTTCTCGCGTACCTGTGGGGAGGGATCGTCGAGCAGCCGCTCCCGTACCGGCTCCGGGAGCCCTTCCCACAGCGTCCGGGTCAGCGCCCCGGCCCGAACACCTGGGTGCTCGTCCTCGACAAGCCGGTGCCGAACGGCATCGGGTAGCCCCGGAGCTGCGGTGACGCACCCTCGGACCTTCGAATCCGGGTCCCCCGCCAGTGCCGCCAGCGCCTCCGGGGGGCTCGATCGCCCGAACTCGGAGAGCAGGAGCGCGTACACGAATCGGACCCTGGGCTCTACGTCGTACGCGAGCCGCGCCAGCACGGTGACATCCGCGGTCGGGTTTTCCGCCACGTCCAGCCGGTGTTGCATCCGCGACGACGCGACCGCGATCGCGGTCGCCTCCTCATCGAGCCGGCGCCAGGTGAGCCACAGCCGGTCCGCCGGTAGCTCGTCGAACTTCAGCAGCCGCTCCAACACCGTCCCGGGCAGAGCCGGATTGCACGTCAGCCCATGCAGCCACGCCCCCGCGACGGCCTCATCCGCGCCGGCCCGTTCAAGTATCTCGTCCACCGCGCACATCCCTCCCTTCGCACCCACGGCCCATGGGCCGTATGCGCCTAGGGACGTCGCCGATATGTCGACCAGACCTCCCGTACAAGTATCCGGTAGTGGGGTCTGATTCGGCCTGCGAGAGGTGGCTGCGCTTGTGCGGGACTCCGGGTACGGGCCGGTGGGTCGGTCATACTCTGCCGGATGGAACTGGAGGTACGGCACCTTGCCCGGAAGCACTCCCACGAACCAAGCGGCGACGGAGAGCGCGGCGACATGGCGGGTACGGGGATGCATCACGCCTGCGGCCAGGGCCAGTTCGGCGGCGCCGCTGGCGTACGTCCACGTGCGAGCCTGCCCCGGGAGTACCGTCGGGACGAGCGAGTCGAAGAAACGCGGCGACGCGAAATGCAGCGTTCCCGCCCCTGCGAGTAGGCCGGCCAGAGCGACGGCGGAACGGTCGGCCATGGGGTCCTTGGGGGCCATGCGTCAACTCCTCGTCGTACGGTGCCGCGCCGAGGTTGGCGGCGGGGCCGGCGGGCAAGGTTACTGGATGGTAGCCACCCTGCCCGGCGTGGCCGCGGTGACCAGCTGCGTCAGCTGAAGACGCTCTCCGCCGACACCACATGACGGTCCCGTCCCGACCCCGGTGGGGCGGTCAGAGAGTGATGGTGCCGCGGATGCAGACGGTGGCGGCGCCGCTGACCCAGACGGTGCCGTCCGTATCGGCGGTGATCTCGATGCTTGCGGCCCGTCCCAGTCTCGTGCCCTGGGAGACCCGGTAGGAGGAGGGTGCGGCGCCGGTGGAGGTGAGCCACTGACCGACGGCGGCGTTCATGCTGCCGCACGCGGGGTCCTCGGGCACGCCGGCGCCGGGGGCGAAGGTGCGCATCTCGAAGTGGTGTCGGCTCCCGTGGGCGTGGGCCCCGATCGCGCCGACCATCGCGGTCGGGATGAGGGAGAAGTCGGGTTCGATGGCGAGGACCTCCTCGGCTGTGGGGAGTTGGACCACGGCCCAGCCGGGACCGTTGTCGACCCACTGGTGGGCCACAACTCGGTCACGCGTGATGCCGAATGCGGCCACGATCCGGTGCAGAAAGTCGTCGTCAAGTGCGCCTTCACGCACACGAGGCGGGGCGGCGAAGGACAGGGTGCCGTCGCCACGGCGCACGGTGACCAGGCCGGCGGCGCACTCCTGCACAATGCGGTCGGCGTGCCGCTGTATGCCGCCGCCGTCCAGCCAGGCGCGCGCGGAACCAAGGGTGGGGTGCCCGGCGAACGGCAGCTCACCCTGCGGAGTGAAGATCCGCAACCGGTAGTCCGCCTCCGGGACGGTGGGGGGCAGCACGAACGTCGTCTCGGACAGATTCGTCCAACGCGCCAGGCGCTGCATCTCCTCACCGGTCAGGTCCGTCCCGTCCAGGACGACCGCGACCGGGTTGCCGGAATAGGGGCTCGTGGAAAACACGTCGACCTGCACGAACGAGCGTGTGCGCGGCATGGTCATCAAGGACCTTTCGAGCGGCTGCGGCGGACTCTGCGCGTCCCACCGGTCGGCGGCAGGTCCCATCCCAACAGGCGCCCGCACGGCCAGGACAGGGCCAGCCACAACAAAGTGGATTGATTGGCCGGGACCTGAGGAAGAGTCGTAGACCCGTAATGGTCCCCTTGCCCGGCCATGTGCGCCACGGGAGGGCGCGGGTGATCGCCGGCCGTGACAGGGTCGCGGGGATCCCCTCCGCGAGGGTCAGGGCCACGGCCCGCCCGTTCGCCGCGGTGTTCGTACCGCTGGTTGGCCGTGGTGGGACGCCTTGGATGATCCGTCCGCTTCGTCGGCGGCGCCCTTTCGAGTGAAGCACCACATGGGCCACCGTCATATGCGGAATGTGATCTTCCGTAAATGCCACCGTTGCTTTGGCTGAGGATCTATGTCTCAAAGCGAATTACCGTCACTCGCCGATCTCGCCGATCTCGCCGTGAACGTCGAGCCGTACGGAGTACGGAGCGAAGTCATCCTCAAGCAGGGCGACCACGCGCTCTTCGGCGTGAGCACAGGCAACAGTTACTTCAGCCGCCAACGCCTGGCCAACGCGATTTCCTGGGCGGCGGAACACTTCGAAGTGGTCGACGTGATCTACGCCGACCTTTATCTCGACGCGATGTCCGAAGCCTTCGGGTATCAGGTGGCGGACGCGCGCAGAAGCGCGACCAAGCATCTGCGTGGTGTGCGGCGGCGGATTCAGGGCGCTCTGGAGGATGTCGGCAAGGCAGCGGATCAGGTACGGGCCCGGCCGTTGTCCGATTTCCTGGAAGAGCCCGCGTATCAGGAGGTCCGGACGCGGGCACTGGCCGCGCTGCGCACCGACACCGAGCTGAGGACCGTTCGGGACGAGATGGCGTACCAGTTCCTCGCCAAGAAGCTGGACCCCGGGACGTTCCCCACCACCAAGCAGGTGCAGGTGGTGCTGAGCTACGTCGACGCCGAACTGCCGTTCTTCGTGGACAGCCCGCGCGTCCTGGGCGTGGCTTCCTCCGTCCACTGCTACCACACCGTCCTGGCCCTGGGTCGTCTGCTGTTCAGCGACCGTGCGGCGGGTCTGGGACCGGCCGACAACCAGGGCTACGCCATCGTCACCTGCCAGGACTGACACTCCGGCCGCGCTCGCGCCGTGAGAAGACACCCCGGACAGAAAGCAGCCCTCCATGTCCTCCATGCCATCACCACCCACCACATGCCCCCACACCGACCAGGCCGACGGGGCCGACCGGGCCGACCAGACCCACCGGACCGACCGGGCCTACGCGCCGGTCGAGTGGCCGCTGTCCCGGCGGGGCGACGTCGTGCCCGCCGAGTGCGCCCAACTGCGCCAGGAAAGCCCGATCGCCCGGGTCCGGACACTCACCGGCGACGACGCGTGGCTCGTCAGCAATTACGCCCTCGCCCGGCAGGTCCTTGAGGACGGCGAACACTTCAGCCTGCGTGAGACGGCCACTCCGGGCATGCCGCGCCAGTACGCGTTGACGATCCCGCCGGAGGTCGTCAACACCATGGGCAACGTCAACAGCGCGGGTCTCCACCAGGAGGTGCTCAGGGCATTCGGCCCCCGGTCCGGCCCGGCGTCGGCCGAGTGGATGCGCGAGCTGGCACACGAACTCATCGACAGCATGGTCGAGGAAGGCTCACCGGTCGATCTGCGGGAGCGGTTCGCCGAGCCCTACGCCTCGATCATGGTCTGCGAAGTGCTCGGCCTGCCGCGCGAGGACGGGCGCCGGCTCATGGCCGGACTCGACCTCGGCTTCGTCACCAGCCCTGTCGTGTTCGAGGGGTGCACCGCCAACTGGGACAAGGACTACGCCTACGTCCTGCGGCAGGTCCGCGCCGACCGGGAATCCCAGCGGGGCCTGATCCGGAGGCTGTGCGAGCTGCGGGACGATCCGACCCGTGACGGCGGTGCCTTGACCGACGAGATGCTCGCGGCCGTGGTCACCTCCCTGTTCGGGGCCGGCGCGATGAGCACGTATGTGTTCCTGCTGCACGCCGTGCTCACCCTTGTACGCCACCCGGAGGCGATGGAACGTCTTCGCGAGAACCCCGAGCTGATGCCCAACGCGGTGGAGGAACTGCTGCGTTGCACCCTGTCCATCGGTGACGGGCTGCCCCGGATCGCGCTCCGTGACGTACAGGTGGGGGACGTCGTGGTCCGCGCCGGGGAACTGGTCCTCGTCTGTGTGGAAGGGGCCAACTTCGATCCCGAGCAGTTCGACAACCCCGAGCGGTTCGACATCGACCGCGCGTCCAACCCGCACCTGGCTTTCGGCGGCGGCTCCCACTTCTGCCCCGCCTCGCTGATCTCCCGCGTGCACGCCGCGGAAGCACTCACCGCGCTCCTGGAACGCCTTCCGGCCCTGCGACTGGCCCTGCCCGCAGACCAGTTGGTCTGGCGCACGGGCAACATCAAGCGCGTACCCGAACGCCTCCACGTCTTGTGGTGAACCCGGAACCCGTACGGAGAACTCTGACCCACCGTGGCCCCATCGCCTTCTGGCGGTGGGGCTCGGGCTTGAGTGCGGCGGTGGAGGACCCGTCCCATTCAGGGTGACGTAGGGCGGTGTCCACGCCGGGCGGTGCGCATGCGTGCCCACTCCTGCACACCCGCACTCCAACCCGCCCGGGAATCAGGACAGTTCAGCCCTTCCCGCTACAGGTAGGACTTGTGCGTGTATGGGGGACGTGGCGGGGACAGTCATCCGGCGCGCGGACCGCCAGGTCCGGTACTGCCCTGCCTGGTGTGCGGGTGTCCGTGCGATGCCCTGCACGGAGGCTCCGTACGCCGGGAATCGCCTACAGAAAGGTGGCCGTCATGCGCCCTGAAGCCTCCAAGAGGGTCGCGCTCGTGTTCTCATTGCTCGACGCCAACGGTAACGGCGTTCTCGACGCCGATGACTTCGCTCTCATGGGCCATCACGTCATCGAGGTCGCGGTCGACTCCGGACCGGCCGCCAAGGAAGCGATGCGTGCCGCGTTCCAGCAGTACTGGACCACGCTGCTCACCGAGTTGGAGGACGACGGCGAGGAAGTGATCGGCTTCGAGGCGTACACGGCCTGCGTCCTCTCGCCGCAGCGGTTCGACACGACGATCGCCGCGTTCGCCGAAGCCCTTTCCACGCTCGGGGACCCGGACGGCGACGGTCTCATCGAGCGGCCGTTGTTCGTGGCCCTGATGACGGCGATCGGCTTCGAACGAGCCAACATCGACGCGCTGTTCAACGCCTTCGGTCCCACGGCTGACGACCGTATCCGGGTGGAGACCTGGGCGGAGGGGATCAAGGACTACTACGCCCCGGACAAGGCGGGCATCCCCGGAGACCACCTGGTCGCGGACACCTCACCTTGAGAAGGGAGAGCGCTGTGGACCTCGCAGAGATGCAGAAGCGAGCCGTGCGGATCCATGACCTCTACGACGAACTGAACCGCCATCAGCGAGGACGGGTCTGGCGACGGGACGAGTTCATGCTCGGCTTCGTGGGCGATGTCGGAGATCTGGCGAAGCTCGTGATGGCGGAGGAGGGAGCCCGCGAAGTGCCGGGCGGGCGTGCCGCGTTGGAGCACGAACTCGCCGACTGCCTCTGGTCCGTGCTCATCCTCTCCCACCGCTACGGCATCGACCTCGGTGACGCGTTCCGCCGCACCATGGACGAACTGGAAACATCCATCAGCGCGAAGATCCCGCTGAACGGAAGCGAGAGCTAGACACTTCTGTCAGTCAGCCGTCCTGGGGGTGGGTTTCTATGACCTTTCCCTTGGTGTCCGCCACCAGGTAGCCGGCGCCGTAATCGTCGGCGACGTAGATGCTGAGAGTGGGTTGGGAGCGGATCAGTTCCAATGCCTGATTCATGAGGATGTAGCGGGCGGTTGGCTTGGAGACGTTGAGGGTTAGGTCCGCCGTTTCGAACAGGGCCGGCAGGGCATCCCAGTCGAAGTCGGCGAGGTCCACAGGGGAGACGCCGCCGATGAGGGTGCCGCCGGCTCCATCGCGGGTGGCGCCGGCCTCGGCACGGTAGACGTAGCGGTCGTAGCGATTGTTGCTGCCTTTGATCACCGCATCCGCGGACACATGGGTGTCGTAGATGGAGAAGCTGGTTACGCGCGTGGTGTCCATGACGGTGGCGAGTTGTTTGATGACGTGGCGGAGTCCGACGGGGGACAGGAAGTCCTCCTTGCTTCCCTGGTCCTTCTTCTTTCCGTCAGTTGTGTCCTCAGGTGTGTCGTCGGACTTGTCGTTGGGGGGCGCCGTAGTTGTTCTGCCGGACGGGGACGGGCTGGTTGAGGGGCCCGTACTCGACCCCGGTGAACCGGAGTTGGAGTTGTCGTCGGGTGCGGGCAGCAACGTCCACACCAGGACGCCCGTAAGTGCGGTGCCCAGGAGAGAGGCGGCAATGGTGGTGGCCCGTGCCCGGCGGGCCTGGCTTCTCGCGCCGGTGAATCCCGCGCCCGCCGTGGTCGCCGTGCCTGGCGGGGGTGGGGGCGGGGTGATGTCCGGGGCTCCGTGCGGGACTCCGTCCGGGACACGGTCTTCGGGGGGTGCCAGGTGGTACGAGGTGTGAGTCGGCCGGGGTGGTGGGGTCGGGGTACCGACACTCGGCGACGATGACGGCTCGGATGGGGTGATGTCCTGCGCGGCGGGGGGCGCCGGCGGTACGGGAGCGGGGGCTTGCTGGTGTGTCGAGGTGACTGCCGCCTCGGTGAGCATGCGGTCGACCGCCGCGGCGTCCGGGCGAGTGGCGGGGTCGCGGACCAGCAGGGCGGTCAGGAGGCCCGTCAGGGGACCGGCCTTCTGCGGGGGCGGTACGTCTTCGCTGAGGACGGCGGCCAGGGTGGCGAGGGTGCTGGCCCGGCGCAGGGGGTGGTGGCCCTCCACCGCGACGTACAGAAGCATGGCCAGGGACCACAGGTCGGAGGCGGGACCGCCTTCCGCGCCGCTGATGCGTTCGGGCGCCATGTAGTCGGGTGAGCCGATGACGGCGCCGGTGGCGGTGAGGCTGGTCGATTCGCGTACGGCGGCGATCCCGAAGTCGGTCAGGACCGGGCGGCCGTCGGGGCGCAGGAGGACGTTGGCGGGTTTGACGTCGCGGTGTTCGATGCCGGCGGCGTGTGCGGCGCCCAGGGCGGAGAGGATGCCGCTGCCCAGGCGGGCGGCGTCGGCCACGGCGAGCGGGCCCTCGGCCAGGCGGTCCTGGAGGGAGCCCCCGGGGACGAGTTCCATCACTATCCACGGGTACGTGCCGGGGCCCGCGTCGACGATGTGGTGGATGGTGACGACGTTGGGGTGGTCGATGCGGGCCAGGGCGCGGGCCTCGCGCAGTACGCGTTCGCGCAGGGTGCGGGCCGCCTCGGGGTCGTACTCGGCCAGTGCGGCGTCCGGAGGGCGGACCTCCTTGACGGCGACGTCCCGGTGCAGGATCTGGTCGTGTGCCCGCCACACGGTTCCCATGCCGCCGCCGCCCAGGCGTTTCACCAGTTCGAAGCGGCCGTCGATCACCCGCGGGGGTGCGCCCTCGTTGTTCATGGCAGGAGCCTACGAACACCTGGGCAGGCATGTCCCGCCCCCTCCCCCTTTTCCGCCTCCGTGGGTGGATTCTCCCTGCTGGCGGTGTCGGAACGGGTATGGACCTGAAGGCTGTTGGCCGTGGTGCGGTGCGTAGGCTGGGTGTTCATGAGTACCGTCCGGGACAGCGCCGCCGCATCGCACCGCCTCGACGCCGATACCGGTGGGGGCGAATCGGGCGACAAAGACAATGTGCGTCGTGTTGCCCGTCGCGTGACCGATCTGTTCCAGCCTCGCAATGTGTTGCTCGCCGGGATGACCGGTATCGGTCTTGCGGCTGCCGGGCACTGGAGCGGTGCTCTGTGGGGGCTGCTCGGCGCGCTGTGTGCGGGGATCGTGCCGGCGGCCTACATCGAACGGGAGCGGCGCCGTGGGACGTTCGGCGACCGGCACGTGGTCGACCGGACCCAGCGTGCCCCGATCTTCTTCGTCATCCTCGGGTCCGTCGGCACCGGTGCGACTGTCATGGCCATCGGCGGGGCACCTGTGGGCATTCTGGCGACCATGCTGGGCTTGTGGTGCATGACCGTGATCCTGCTCGCCGTGAACACGGTGTGGAAGATCAGCGTCGACGCCGCCGTGGCCTCGGCGACCGTGTCCCTGCTCGCCACCGTGCACACCGTGTGGTGGGCCGTCGGATATGTGCTGGTGACGGCCGTGTGTTGGTCACGGGTCGCACTCGCCTACCACTCCCCCGCGCAGACCCTTGCCGGGGCGGCGCTCGGTGCGGCCACGCCGGTCGCGTATCTCCTCGCGTAGGCGGGCCTGGTGGGACCCGCGGGCCCGACAGCCGACGCGCACAAGATGCGCCGGATGCCAGGATGCCAAGGGTGCCGAGGGTGCCAAGGTGGTCCTACTGGGCCTTCTGCGGGGTCACCTCACTCGGCCGTACGATCACATGCCCCTCGCCCTGCAACATCAGCTGCACCGCCTCGCCGGAACCGCCACGAATCATCGAACCGACCGACTGTGAACGGTGCAGTGACGTCTGGAGGTGTGCCGTCCAGCCCACCACCGCGTCGGTGTCGACGTACACCGGCTGCTGCGCGGTCACCGGGATCACCAGGGGGCTGCCCTCGCAGATCAGGCCCAGCCTGCCGTAGCCGCTGAAGACGCTGTTGAACAGGCCGCCGCCGGTCATGCCGGCACCCTTCACCGTCTTTATCTCGTACGAGAGTGTCGCGTCGAAACACAGGACGTTGCGGCCGTTCACGGTCAGCAGGTCGCCCTGGACTATGTCGACGATGAAACAGCTCTGCGCCTCGTGCGCGAACCATGCCTCGCCCTGGCCGCGGACCGTCATCAGCGGCAAGCCCTCGCCGGTGACGGCCCGCTTGAGCATGCCGCCCACTCCCTGACCCTTGCGTTCGAACTGCAAGTTGCCCCGGTAGGCGACCATCGCTCCCTGGCGGGCGCGCATCTCGCCGTTGACCGCGTAGCGGATGGACTTCGAGTTCTGCAAGGTCATCCCGACGGCGGTCGCGGGTGCCACCATGTGCTCGTTGGAGAAGAGATCACTGTTCATACGCGCATCCTGGCATCTCGGGGTCCCTGCCGACCCCGTCGGGCTCCGGCTCCCCTACGTCATCGGGAGGACGACGACCGGGCAGCCGGACGCCAGGCGGCAGGCCAGACGACGTCCCGGGCAACGGCTCCTGACACACCGAGCACCCTCTGTCCGCCTACGCCGAATACGCCCACGCCGTCAAGGAGTTGGCGGCCCGCTATCACATGACCGCTGCCGCCCGTGGCCTGGTGTCGGGGCCGATTCAGTGGGAACCGACGCCCGAAGTGCTGGCGGAACTGGGCAAGTTGGAGTCCCGAGCCAGTCGTTGTTCGCCGAAAGCGCCTGCGACCGGATCGGCCGAAGGTCATTCCCCTGGTGCTGCTACCCCGCCCACCCACTCCCCGCTCGACCCTCCCGATTCTCCCGACCCTCCCCACATTCCCCAACCCTCGCGACCCTCCCGAACAAGGGGTGCCCATGCGTATCGCCATCGCCGCCGACCACAACGGATTCGCCCTGAAGGCACGGCTCACGACATGGCTCGCCTCGCGCGGACACACCGTCGACGACCGGGGCGGCTACACCGGCGAGGTGGTGGACTACCCACCACTGTGTGCCGACGTCCGTCGGCGAGTGCTCGAAGGAGCGGCGGACCGATGAATCGTCCTCGGCGGAAGCGGGCTGGGCGAGACCATCGCCTGCAACAAGATCCGGGGCATACGGGCCGGGCTGTGCCACGACATCTGGAGCACCCGGATCTCACGCGGCAACAACGACTCCAACGTGCTCGTCCTCGCGGCGAAGGTACTGGGGCCTGAGACGGCGGAGGAAATCGTGGCGGTCTGGTTGGAGACGGAATTCAAGGGCGGGGTACATGCGCGCCGACTGGAGCAGATCGCCGCGCTGGAGGGGTAGAGGGGGTGCAGCCAGGGCCGGTGGAGCCACGGCCGGTGGAACGGCAGGGTGCCAATAGAGCGGCGGAGGCCGACACGTACCTACCGCGGATCATCGAGATCGCCGAGTCCCCCACCGCCCGTAACCGGTCATGTCCCGCTCGCTGACCTGCATCGGATTCGAGGGAGGCGATGCCACCGCCCTCGGCGTAGTTTTAGTGCCGTGGGTACCACTGGGTCCGGATTGTTCTCGCGGCTCTCGCGCCCGCTGTACGCGAAGCTGGCGATAGCTCTCATCTGCCTGTTCTCGCTGCTGGCATTCGACCTACTGACAGGTCCGACGATCCGGATCGGGGGACTGTTGGTAGCCGTACCGGCACTCTCGGCGACCTTTCTGCCGCCGAGGTACGTCTTCCTCGTCGTGGTCGCGACAGTACCCAGTGTGGTCATCGCGGCGGTCCACAATCACCAGCTGAACGTCGCGAACTTTCCGGTCCAGATGACCACCGTGGCACTGATCAGTATCGCCGCCGTGGTGAGCGCCTCGGTTCGGCAGCGGCGTGAACGCGAATTGGCCCAGACACGCTGGGTCGCCGAGACCGCCCAGAGTCTGCTGCTGCGGCCTCTTCCCCGGCAGCTCGGCCCCGTGGCGATCTCTTCCGTGTACATCGCGGCGGAGGAGGGAGCCACCATCGGCGGCGATGTGTACGCCGCGGTTTCCACGGAACGCGGCGTCCGTGTCCTGCTCGGCGATGTACAGGGGAAAGGGCTGGCCGCGGTCGAGATGGTCGGCTATCTGCTGCGCGCCTTCCGGCACGCGGCCAAGAACGGCACGGCACTGGCCGAGCTGCCCGACTTCCTCGATCGCAGTCTTCGCGAGGATCTCACCGACGCGCAGGACGCCGAAGCCGACGGTGCTCCGGACTCCGTGGACTCCGCCGCCGTACGCCGAGCGATGGAAGGGTTCGTCACCGCGGTGATCGTGGAATTTCTGGAGGGCGAAGCCGTGGTCCGGATCGCCAACCGGGGCCATCCGCCGCCGCTGCTCATCCACCAGGGCGGCGTCATGCGGCTCGAACCCCGGGAGCCCTCGCTGCCGCTGGGGCTCGGGGATCTGTGCGGGGGCACACAGCACGTGGATACGTACGATCTGGCGTTCGGCGACACGCTGCTGCTCTACACGGACGGCGTGATCGAGGCGCGGAACGCGGCCGGCCGCTTCTATCCCCTGGAGGACCGGCTCACCCAGTGGGTCTCGTCCGATTCGGATGAGGTGCTGGACGCCTTGCAGGACGATCTGCTGCGCCATGTGGGCACCCGTCTCGTGGACGATGCCGCGATGGTCACCTTGCGGCGAACGGCCTGACAGCTCCAGCTCCGGCTGCGTTGCTGCCGCCGGCTCGCGGATTGAAGGGTGGCAGCCAAGGTGCCGGAGGGACCGATGAGGACCCGACGCCGGGTCGTCGGGCTTCCGCACCGGGCATGAAAGGCCCGAGGAGCGCGGCCTCGCCTTCACCGTCGTCGACGATGTGCGGGAGGTCGGGCTCGACGGCACGGGGCCTGTTCACTCCGGCTGGGCTCCGCCGGGCGAAATCCTCATCCACAGCGAGGTGTTGCGGTCCCGCCCCGAAGTCACCGCCGTCGTCCACGCCCACCCGCCCGCCGTGGTCGCCGCTTCCGTCGCCGGTCTCCCCTGGCTCCCCCTGGTGGGCTCGTACGACATACCGGCCGCCCGCCTCGCCCACGAGGGCATCCCCGTCTGGCACCGCTCCGCCCTGGTGCGCCGCCGGGACCTCGCCGAGCAGATGGTGACCTGCCTCGGGGCCCGGCCCGTCGTCGTACTCCGGGGCCACGGCCTCGTCGCGGTCGGCGAGGGCGATCCGGCCCATGCCGTCGCGCAGGCCGTCACCCGGGCACTCGCCGTGAACTCGCTGGCGCGGACCATGCTCGCCGTCGCCGCCACCGGCGCCCCGCTGCGCGCGATTCCCGACGAGGACATCGCCGAACTCCCCGATCTGGGACCGGCGTTCAACGTATCGGCGATGTGGCGCCACCTCGCGGCACGCGCCGAGCACGAAGGCCCGCCCGTGCCGCTGCGCACCTGATCCACGACCCCGGCGCCGCCCCAACTCGCCGGGCGCGCGGTCCGACAGGAGGAGAACGTGCTCTTTCTCAACAACGAGGTGACATCGGCCGTTCTCACCATGCCCGATGTCGTGCGCGCGCTGGAGCAGTCCTACCGTGACCTGGCCACCGGCGTCGGCGTGTGCCGCCCCATCATCGACCTCTGCCTGCCGGTGGACGACGAGCGCGTGTACCAGTGGGGCACCATGGAGGGCGGCTCCGCCCGCAGCGGCTATGTCGCCGTCCGAATGAAGTCCGACGTACTCACCGAGACCGGTCCCCCGGGTGCCCGGACCCAGGGGAAATACTGCGTGCGGCCGGGCGCGTTCTGCGGACTGATCCTCCTGCTCGACGCCCGTACCGGTGAGCCGCTGGCACTCCTCAACGACGGAGTCGTCCAACACCTGCGGGTGGGCGCCGACTCGGCGATCGGGGCGGGGCTGGGCGCCCGCGAGGACGCCCGTGTCCTGGGCCTGTTCGGTTCCGGCGGCGTGGCGCGCAGCCACGTCGAAGCGTTCCTCACCGTACGACCGCTGGAGCGGGTGCAGGTCTACAGCCCGACCCGGGCCCATCGTGAACGGTTCGCCGCCGAAATGAGCGAACGGCACGGTATCGAGGTGGTGGCGCTCGACACACCGGACGCGGTGCATGAGGGGGCCGACATCGTGGCGGGCTGCACGGACGCGGTCGGCGATGTCGTCCTCGGACGCCGGCTGCACCCCGGCACGCATGTGACGTACATCGGCGGGCGCCCCGACGCCGAGGCGCTGGACCGCTTCGACGTGTGGCTGCGACTCGGCACCGCCGGCGTGCCCGACGCGTTGCCGTCACGGGCGACCAAGGACGAGTTCGTGACCTACCGGGCGCAGCCGGACGCTCCCGTCTGGCAGCGCCACACACCCGATCGGGGCCGCCGGCATCCACCGCGCGACGCCCCTGTCGTCCACCTCGACGCCGTCCTCGCGGGCCGCGCGCGGGCGCGCGACGACGACCGGCAGGTGACGTTCTCGGAGCGCGGCAACATCCAGGGCGCCCAGTTCCACGCCGTCGCCGCGGTCGTCTACGAACACGCCCGCGAGCGCGGACTCGGCCATGAGATCCCCCAGGAGTGGCTGCTCCAGGACATCCGGGACTGATCCACGATCCTGGATGACACAGCCGTGGCCCCGAATGTCACATTCGGGCCCTCCGCGCCGTCTCACCTCCGAGGAGACGTACGAGCGGACCAAAGGGAGTACCGGACCATGGCAGAGCTGTCCCTGTTCGAGCAGCAGTCCGACCGGCTGTGGGGCATCGCGTACCGCATCACCGGCTCGGTCGCCGACGCCGATGACGCCGTACAGGAGACATGGCTGCGATGGCAGGGGCTGCCGGACGGCGATGTGATCGACCCGCGCGCCTATCTGACGACGGTCATCAGCCGGATCTGCTACGACCAGCTCGGTTCCGCCCGCGCCCGCCGCGAGTCGTACATCGGCCCCTGGCTGCCGGAGCCGGTGCTCACGGACGCCGGTCCCGAGGACCGGGTGACGCTCGACGAATCGGTCGGGATGGCGATGCTGACCGTCCTGGAGCGGCTCACTCCCGCCGAGCGGACGGCGTTCATCCTGCACGACGTGTTCGCCGTGCCGTTCCCGGAGATCGCGGAGGTCGTCGGCCGCACCCCCGACGCCGTACGGCAGTTGGCCTCCCGGGCCCGTCGCCATGTCCGTGCCGAGGCACCACGCAGGAGCGTCGACCCCGATGAGCACCGGCGGGCCGTGGAGGCGTTCCTCGCGGCCGTCATGGGCGGTGACCTCGAAGCGCTTCTGGAGATCCTGCACCCTGATGTGGTCTGGCGATCGGACGGCGGCGGCAAGGTCACGGCGGCGCGGTTGCCCGTCGTCGGCCAGGACAAGGTCGCCCGCTTCGTACAGGGCCTCCTGCGGAGCTTCGACCTGGCGACGGTGCGGCTGGCCGTACATGAGGTCAACGGCGCCACCGGCGTGGTCCTCTCCGCACCGGCGGGCTCGCTGCCCGGGGGCGCGGTGGGAGCGCGGGGCATGGTGTTCGCGTTCACGGTGGACGGTGGACGTATCGCCGAGATCAACGCCGTGATCAATCCGGACAAGCTGCGTCATCTGGATTTCGGCGGCGGTACGGGGGTGTGACCGGCGGCACTGTCACACTCGCGGGGGCTGCGTCGTCCCCCTTGCATGACGATGACGAACAGCAGGCAGCACGTACGGGCCGTGGTTCTCGGGGCGGGCTACGCGGGGCTCATGGCCGCGCTCCGGCTGGCCCCGCACGCCCAGGTGACCCTCATCGACCCCAGCGACCGCTTCACCGAGCGGGTACGTCTCCATGAAGCCGCCGCCGACGCGCGCCGCGAGGTCACCCGACCGCTCGGCGGCTTTCTGCGCTCCACCGGAATCGAGCACCTCGCGGCGCGCGCCACCGCGATCGATCCCGCCGCCCGGACCGTCACCACGGACGACGGCCGCCGGATTCCCTACGACCGGCTGGTCTACGCCCTCGGCAGCCGTACCGCGCCCGCGGGCGAACGCGCGCACACCGTCGAGTCCGCCGCCGCCTTGTACAAGCGACTCCAGGACGGCCCCGGGCGGATCGCGGTCGTCGGCGGCGGGCTGACCGGGATCGAACTCGCCGCCGAACTCGCCGAGGTCCAGCCCCGGTGGGCCGTCAGCCTGCACGCGGGCGGTGAGATCGGCGGCGGGCTTTCCGCGGGTGGCCGGCACCATGTCCGCACGGTGCTGACCGCACGGGGTGTACGGATCGAGGAGGAACAGCACATCGCCCACGCCGACGACATCGACGCGGACGAGGTCGTGTGGGCAGCGTCGATGGTCCCGAACACCGAACTCGCCGCCGAGGCCCACTTCACGCTCGACGCCACCGGCCGTATCGAGGTCGACGGCGCGCTGCGCTCGGTCTCCCACCCGGAGGTCTACGTCGCGGGCGACGCGGCGGCGGCCAGGTCATCGAAGGCCGGCACTTTGCGCATGGCCTGCGCGACCGCCCTCCCCACGGGCTCGCACGTCGCCTCGTCGCTCATCTCGGAGTTCCGTGGCAGGGATCCGCGCCCGCTGAGCTTCCGCTTCCTTATCCAGTGTGTGAGCCTGGGCCGCCACGACGGGCTCGTCCAGTTCGTCCGCGCGGACGACAGCCCGCACGACCGCTTCCTCACCGGCCGCCCGGCAGCCCGGGTGAAGGAACAGGTGCTCCGCTCCACGATCCTCGTACTCCGCCAGGCGTCCCGCCGCCCGTGGGTGGTTCCCCTCACTCCGGGTCTGTCGTAGGCCGCTGTCGTGAGCCGCACTGAGCGACCCGGGAAAATCGGGTCGCCCGCCGCTCGGTGGTTTGCGATCATGCATCGGTTCTGTTCGCGAAGGTGAGGGAGTCGATGCGTGATGTCCGGTGTTCCCGCTGATCCGACCGTGGTGCACCCCATGCCCGACCAGACGCGTGTGGTGCTGTTGCGGCCCCTCGTCACCTCGCCGTTGATCGAGGTCGGTGAGTTCTCGTACTACGACGACCCGGACGATCCGACGACCTTCGAGACCCGCAACGTTCTGTATCACTACGGGCCGGAGAAGCTGGTCATCGGGAAGTTCTGCGCGCTGGGCGAGGGCGTGCGGTTCATCATGAACGGCGCCAACCACCGTATGGACGGCCCTTCCACCTTCCCCTTCCCCATCATGGGCGGCTCCTGGTCGGAGCACTTCGACCTGATCACCGGCCTGCCCGGCCGGGGTGACACGGTGGTGGGCAACGACGTCTGGTTCGGCTACCGGGCCATGGTCATGCCGGGCGTACGGATCGGGCACGGCGCGGTCGTCGCGTCCGGTTCGGTCGTCGTGGACGACGTTCCCGACTACGCGATCGTGGGCGGCAATCCGGCCAAGGTGATCCGCCACCGCTACGACGACACGGACATCGCCCGGCTGTTGGACGTGGCCTGGTGGGACTGGCCGATCCAGCACATCACGGATCATGTACGGACGATCATGTCCGGCAGCGTCGACGCCCTGGAAGCCGCCGCTCCGGGTGGTGCCGGCTGAGGATGAAGCCATCGGCGGCGTCGGCCTGGACGAAGTCGTTGATGGTGGCGGCGACGGTGGCCGGGGAGCCGACGAAGTTCTGCCAGTTGCCGGTCTCGATGACCAGGTCCCGGATGGACTACTTGTTGGCGGCGGCGAGTTCGCGCCACTCGCGGACGGTGGCCAGCGGGTCGTGATACATCCGTACCTGGGCGCGGCCCCGGGCGATGGTGTGCTCCCCGAGATCCGGAGTCCGCTGCTCCGCAGAGTCTCGGCCAATGCCCGGGTGACCACGTCGTGAGACTGCGGACGGCACCTTCTTGACGACTTCACGGAGCGCGATGACACTGGCGGGGACGGTCACGATTGTCAGCGCCCTCCGGGCAGGTTCGCCTGCTCGTGCGGTCATCGGCCCCGGCCCGCTGGCAGGCAACCCTTCCACCGCGACGGGGTGCCCCGGGTGACGACCGGGTCCCGTCGCAGCGGCGGGGCAAGCGTGGTCTCGCGACTCGCGAGCCCCGGATGTGGGACCGGTGGACATGGAATCGCCCTGGAACTGTCTGACGAGGCGCCTGCACATCGATCTGTCGCGCGTCTCCAGCGCCTACTAGTGCGGTTGGGTTCGAGCCCAAGAGAGCCCGACTTGGCGTAAGAGGCCCAACACACAGGCGCAGTCACTCCGTTCCTCCGCCGATGAAGTCAAATGGCGGACGGGGCTTCCTTGTTCTTTCCTGGGAGAGTCATGACCGAGACAGTTTCGCGTTGTTCCAGCGTGGCGGCCCTCTCGTCCCGCCCGCACCGTTTCCGTGGCCGCATCGGCGTCGGTCTCGCCGGCGGCTTCTACCCGGCACCCCACCGCTATCTCCTTTATCTGTCGGCGAGTTGTCCGCGCTCGTTGCGTGTCTCGATCACGCTGGACCTGCTCGGCCTGAAGAAGTCCGTCGCCACCACGGTCCTCGCCGGGCCCGCCGACACACCCGACGCGTTCGCCTCGCTGCGCCGCGCGTACGAGGCCACGTGGCACCACTACGACGGTCCGCTGACCGCGCCCGCGCTGTGCGACCGATGGAGCGGACGCGTCGTCAGCAACCACACACCCGATATCCTCCGTGACCTCGACGGCCTGGCCTTCGACGGGAACGGCGACGGCGCTGACCCGCGCATCACCCCACTGCGCCCGCCGGCCCTTGCCTCCGAGATCGATGCCCTGCGCGACCTCCTCGACCGTGACGTCACTCCGACCGCCGCCCGACCGGAGCGCGTATCGGCGACGCTGGATCTACTGAACCGTCAACTGGCCGACGCGGCCTACGTGTTGGGCGACAAGCTGACGGCCGCCGATGTGGATCTCTGGGTGGCACTCGTCCACCTCGACGCGACCCACACCGTCTCCTCGTACGCCGGTCTCCGCGCCTACGTACAGCGCCTCGGGAATCATCCAGCCTTTCATGGGGCGGTCAGCGCCGTCGGGGTGGGCCACAGGGCGGCGTAGCCCCCGGCCTCCGGGGACGGCCCGCCAGGACACGGCTGCCCGGTCCGGCGGGCGGCCGGTTCAGCGGACCGGCGCTCCCGGACCGAGGGGAATGCCGAGGCTCCACCAGACCAGGAACAGCAGGGTCCAGGCGGTGGTCATCGCGACGGCCAGGGGCAGGGTGTACGAGGTGAGGGTGCCGATTCCCGCGCTCTTCCGGTACCGCTGAAGGAAGCCGAGCGCCATCACGAAGTACGGGCTCATGGGCGTGATGGCGGTCGAGCCCGAGTCGGCGATCCGGAACAGTGCCTGCGTGGTCTCGGCCGGGACCTGGACGAGCATCAGCATGGGCACCAGGACCGGTGCCGCGAGGGCCCACATGGCGGAACCGCTGGTGACCATGATGTTGACCAAGGTCAGCAGCAGCAGGATCAGCAGGAAGACGACCAGGATCGGCATGCCGCTGTGCCGTAGCGCCTGCGCCGCTTCGACGGCCACGACATCGCCGATGCGGGTCCAGTCGAAGTAGGCGAGGAACTGCGCGATGGCGAAGAACAGCACGAGCACCGGCGCCATCTGCTTGACGCCCTCGACCATCAGCTTCGGTACGTCGGCGGGCTTGGCGACCGAGCCCGCCGACGCTCCGTAGACGACACCGACGAGCGCGAACAGGACGGCGACGACAACCGCGATGCCGTCGAGGAGCGGGGACTCGACGATGCTGCCGCCCTCACCACGCAGGGGTGAGGAGTGCGGAAGCACCACGGCGGTCAGCGCCACGAGCGCGACGACGAGGGCGGTCACGGCGCGGCGCAGTGCCGAGCGTTCCCGGTCGCTGAGGTGGAGCGCGCCGATGTCCTCCAGGTCGGCGTCCGGGTCGGGGTCGAGATCGGGCCGCTTGCTGAGGACGAAGCGGGTGACGAGGGTGATGACGGCGGCCAGCACGAGGGAGGACGCGATGTTGAAGAACCAGTTGCTGAGCGGGGAGACATAGGCGTCCTCTCCCCCGGCTATCTTCGCGGCGGCCGTGGTGATCCCGGCGAAGATCGCGTCGTTGGGCGTGGGGATCGGGCTGGCGTCGTAGCCGGAGGCGATGGCGGTGTAGGCGACGACGATGCCGAGGATCGGCGAACGCCCCACCGCGCGGAACGCCAGCCCGCCGAGAGGGACGAGGATGATGTACGCGGCGGCGGACGCGACATGGGCGACCGTACCGGCGAAGGCGACGGCGAACACGACCCAGGACGCGGGCACACGGGAGACGCCGACCTTCATCAACGCGGCGAGGAATCCGCTGCGTTCGGCCACGGCGACACCCATGATGACCACGACGATCGTCGCCATCGGCGGAAACGAGGCGAAGTTGCTGATCATCGTGGAGACGGCCATCGCGAGACCGTCGCCGCTGAGCAGGTTCTGTACGGCGACGGTCTTGCCGTCCTCGGGAGAGATGACGTCCACGTCGAGCGCGGCCAGGACGGCGCTCGCGACGGCGAGGACCCCGGAAAGGATCCAGAACAGCCAGAACGGGTGCGGAAGGGCGTTGCCCGCGCGTTCGATCACGGCCATCGCCCGCACGATGCGGGGTAGTTGGGGCTCGGGCGGCTGGGGCGACGCCTGTGGTCTCGCGGGGCTGGGGACGGACATGACGGCTCCGAACGAGGTGGGCGCCCGCGCGGAAGCGGGCGTGTGGGAAGGAAAAGAGCTGGGGGTGCCCGGGGGGCCTGCTGGGGTGCGGGCGGGACTCAGTGCCGTGGGGAGAGCGGCAGTTTGTAGTTCTTCACGAACTGCCACAGGACCTCGTGCGCCTCGATGGTCTGCGTGGTGTAGCCACCGCCGCTGTAGCTGTCGGCGCCCGGCCAGGTGTGGCCGCCTCCGGTGACCGCGATGTGCCGGACCTGCGTTCCGTTGGCACAGCCCACCCAGCGGGAGACGGTGATGTCGGGTTCGGTCACCCGGTCGGGCAGGCGCGCGGCGCAGCCGTCCCTGCGAGCCCAGGCGGCGACCCAGTCGGGCACGGCGGGCAGACCCCGGTCCTCGTCGCCGGTGTACGGGATGGTCGCGTCGCCGGTGCCGTGGAAGTCGATGACCGGTACGGGCCGGGTCGGTCGGCAGTCGGCGCCGGTCTCGGGGTAGAAGGCGCCGGCCACGGGGGCGACGGCGGTGATGCGGTCGGCCATGCGGCAGGCCAACAGGCCGGTGAATCCGGCGCCGTTGGACTTCCCTGTCGCGTAGACGCGTCGGGTGTCGACGCACAGGGTGTCTTCGAGTGCGGTGAGCAGGTCGGCGGTGAAGGCGACGTCGTCCACGCCGGGCGCGGCGTAGGGCGCGCCCTGCCATGCCTGCCGGTCGCCGTCGCCGGTGCCGATGACGCCGTTGGGGTAGGCCACGACGGCGGGCAGTGTGGAGAGTTTCGAGAACTCCTCTGTCCCGGCACCGGTGTTGCCGCGCCCGTGGAAGGCGAGGACGACCGGCCAGGCGCGGTGACTCGTGTAGCCGTCGGGCAGATGAAGCTGGTAGGTGCGCTCGATACCGCCGCTGGTGAGGGAGTTCAGGCGACTGGTGCCCGGCTGTTGGGGTGCCGGTGTGCGGCACCCGTCCGAACGGGCCGATGTGGCGCTCCGGTCGGGAGCGGGGGCGGCGTGAGCCGGTGCGATCAGGGCGGTGAGGGTCGTGACCGCGGTCAGGAGTGCGGCGGTGAGGGTGCGTCCGGCACTGGCGCGTGCCGCGCCGGAGTCGGGTGGTGCGTCGGCGTCGAGGGGCACGTCGGAATCGAGTCGTGTGGTGCCTTTCATGGCAGGCTCCTTCCGCCGGTCGCGTCCCGGCGGCCGGCTGAATGCGTCAAGGCGGATGAGGGTGCTCCTGTCCGGCGGGGTGGCCCGGAGGGTGGGAGTGGCGGGGGCCCGGGTTCAGGCGTCCAGCCATTGGGTGACGAATGCGGCGACGCGGGCGACGGCGGTGTCCACGATGGCCTGGCCGTCGCGCGCTGTGGCGTGCCGGGGATCGCCGAGCACACCGTTGGCGGTGAGGTGGTCGTAGCGCACGGTCAGGGTGGGGTGGCCGGATGTGCGGGACAGCCGGGCGAGCGGGGTGAGTCCGGTGGTGGAGGTGGTGCCCGCGGCGAGGCGGTCGGTGTGTACCAGGTGGGGTGCCAGGTGGAGCAGCTGTGCCGTCTCGGCCTCGCCGCTGTGTCCGTGGACTTCACTGACCGCCATGTCGGCGACCACGTCCGACGCCAGAGCGGTGAGCGGGGTCCAGGCGAACTGGAGATCGGGGTGGGTGGTGAGCAGGTCCTGGGCGACCGTGGTCAGGGTGGCGTTGTTGCCGCCGTGTCCGGTCAGGACGAGGATCTTCCGCCAGCCGTGCCGGTACAGACTGTCCACGTACTCGCGGACCACGGCGGCGAAGGTGATGGTGGTCAGGGTGACCGTCCCGGCGAACGCGAGATGGTGCGGCGAGACGCCGACCGGCAGGGGAGGGCCGATCACGACACGTCCGGCGAGCGTCTGGGCCACGCGCTCGGCGACGTGTTCGGCACGGATCGTGTCCGTCGCCAACGGCATGGCGGGGCCGTGCTGTTCGAAGGCACCGGCCGGGATGACCACGATCGGCGCCCGGTCCACGGCCGTTGCGGCCTCCTGGGTGGTCATCTCCGCGAGCCGCCAAGGGAGTTCCGTACGGTGGTGTTCCGTACTCACCGTGCGCCTCCGCTTCCGGGGAAGTCGGCGCGCAGGACGGCGTCGCGGATGGCGTGCAGATGGTCGCGGGTGAGGCGTTCGGCGGCGTCCGCGTCGCCTTCGCGTACCGCGGTGAGGATCTCCAGGTGCTCCGCGTGGTCGCGTTCACGGTCGTTGTAGCGGTGCCGGATCTCGATCTGGTCCCGTGCGCGGACCTGGAGCAGCGCCTCGACGGTCTCGCGCAGGAGCGGGTTGCCGCTGGCCGCGGCGAGCGCCACATGGAAGTGCACGGACCGGCGCAGTGATTCCTCGGGCGGGTAGAGCGCGTTGGACGCGGCGGTCTCCAACTGTCCGAGTGCTTCGGGTGCGCGGGTTCGGGCGGCCTCGGCGGCGACGGCGGGTTCGATGACCAGGCGTGCTTCGACGAGTTGCAGGACCGATGCGCGGGTGCTGCGCGGGAGATGCGGGTTGGCGAGAAGCCGCCGCTCGCTCCCCGGTCCCACATAGGTGCCCGATCCGTGCCGGAACTCGACCACACCGGTGGCCTCCAGGCGCCGCAACGCCTCCCGCACGGTGGGTGTGGTGACCTCGAAACGGCGGGCCAGCTCCCGTGACGAAGCCAGTGCGTCCCCGGGGGCGAGGCCCTCGGCCCGGATGATCTCGACGATGTCGTCCGCGAGACGCTCGGACAACGACTGCTCACTGCGACTCATAAAGTGAATAGATCACTTGATCAGTCGGGGTGTCAATGACCGTGACACGAGGGATCTCAGAGGATGCCGAAGGGAAGGGCGCTGCTACTCGGCGATGCGGGGCGCTGCCGCTACTCGGCGGCGCGGGTCGGCTCCGGCCCCCGCACCGCGTGGTCGACGAACGCCTGCCAGCCCGACAAGGGGAAACGGAGCATCGAGCGCGAGGGAAAGAGGGAGTCCCGGACCATCACCTGGCTGTCACTCCGGGCCACCTCGACGCAGTTGACGTTCTCGCCGTCGCTGAAAGTGCTCCTGCGCCAAGTCCACGGCTCGCCCACCAGCGCGCCTCCTCCGCTCCGTTTCGTCAGGATAACAATCGCCCGCACGAAAACGAATACGCCGGATCCTGCCAAGATCGTGCCCATCAACTGCCCCTGGACGGCGGTGATATGCGCTGCCTGGGACGTCACAGGGCGCGTGGTGTGCGCGGGGACGGCGTACTTGACGCGTTTTCCACGGTGCCCGAAGGTGACGGAGTCGGGCCCTGAACCATCTGCCGAGATAAACTGACCGCCGGAGACGGGCCTCAAGGGGGACGGTCGATGACGCGTTCGATGCTCTCGCACTCGCCTCGCGCGATGATCGCGCTGTGGACCGTCTACGCCCTGTCGACCGGCACCCTCGCCTTCGGCGCCGGATACGGCGTGGCGCGTCTGGCCGGGGCCACCGCACTCGGAGTTCTCACGGCTACCGTGGTCGTGGCGGCAGCGGGCTGGTGGGGACCTCCTCTTCTTCAGCGGGTTCAACGGGCGCTCCCCCACCGCGCCCGGACTCGGGGCCAGGCTCTTCTTCCGCGGGCCTGAGCGCTCTCCTGCGGGAGAGCAGCGGAAGCAGCCAGGTCCGCATACGAGCGACGGCGAGCACGCCCGCGCCGCAACCGGCCACGCCGAACCATCCGTTCGGGTTCGGAATGAGCACGGAGAGCAGCACGACGAAGAAGCCTCCGAGCACGGCCGGCGGGATCGTGACGACCCACAGGAGATGCACGGTCCGGGTCCGGAACGGCAGGACGTGATGAATGATCTCGTTGCAGATGTGGACCCAGGTGTCGACACTGGGACGCCTACCACGTCCTGGCATGCCCGCACCCCCGCACCCGGCACCGGCGGCAACGCGCGTCGCCGCCGGTGAGAGCCCCCGACCTGTCCATCGGTCACCTCGGTGATCAATCGTCAGAAACCGCGACTATCGGCCCAGCCGCGGGCAGCGCCCTGCCTCAAGGTCGGCTCGGTGCCGACCCGTGTCGACGTCGCGGCGACCGTGACCTGAAAAAAGGCCCGGGGGTTCGGCCGTCACTCGCGTCGTTCCTGATGGTTCCGGATGTTCCGCATGATTCCTGATGGAGCGTCAAGGCATCGCGATTGCCTGTCAGTTCGCCTCGTCCTGACCCTCCTCGCGGTCGGCTGCCGGTGCCAGATCGTCGCTTCCCTCGCCGATGTGCGCGGCGACCTGTCGGAACGTCTGGCTCATGTCGTCTCTGAGTGCCCGGTCCTCCAGGGCCCAGAATGCCTCCAGGTACTTCCCGGTGACCTCGGGCTCATTGCTCGCGTACGACTCGCCTCGCGGGTTCTCCAGGTAGACGGAGTCGGGCATGCCCTCTTCGGAGAACTCGAACAGGGTGAAGGGCCCGAGCATGCCTTGGTGGGCGCCCACGCTGAACGGGAGGATCTGGATGGTGATCCTGGGGTGCGCGGCGAGTTCCGCCAGGCGTTCCATCTGGGCCCGCATCACCTTCGGACCGCCCACCTGACGGCGGATCACCGATTCGTCCAGGACCAGGAAGAGCTTCGGACCCTCCTCGCCCTCCAGCAGCTCCTGGCGTGCCAGACGGGCTTCGATGAGGCGGTCGAGGCGCTCCGGGGTGACGCTCTGGCTGGTTCCGGCGGCCAGCGCGCGGATGTACTCCTCGGTCTGGAACAGTCCGGGGATCACGAAGAAGTGGAAGCCGCGGATGACGGATGCGGAGGATTCCAGGGCGAGGAACGCCAGGAACTCCTTGCTGAACACATCGCGGTACTCGCTGAAGGGCATCTTCCGGCTGCCGCGGGCCAGTTGGAGCAGGCTTTCGATCTTGCGGCGGTCCGTGACGCCGTACTCGTCCAGGAGCGCCTTCAGGTCGTTCACGGTCACGGCGACCTCGCCGGCCTCGATCCTGATCAGCTTCGACGGGTGCCACTCCATCTTCGTGGCCACTTGACGCTGCGTCAGTTCGAGCTTGTTCCGGGCTCTGCGGAGTTCCGTCCGGAGTCGGAGGCGCTGGACGGCGGGGCTCGGTGTGCTCACGCCTGCCACCTCCCCGGCTGGATGGTCCTAAATGCAAGATAGCAGATAGTCATATCGCCCTAACAGACCTTACTACTTGATGGGTTCACTCGCAGATCACCAGCTCACGGCGCTGCTCTCCGAGGGGTTCAGCGCAGTGAGCGAGGTCCGAAACGCGAGCTTGCAGATAGAGACGACGCAGACACGTTGGCCGCGTGTCGCGGGCTACCGTATCGGATCTCTCACACCGGAATATCCGCTCTTGCGACGACACCCACGATGTGCCACTCCGTCAGCGCCGGCCGCTCCTCGATCGATCGCGCGCGGGGGTGCGCTGTCTGCGCTCGAAGCCATGGGACGACTCGGGGCCATGGGACTCGGGGCGATGGGACGACCGGCCGCGGACCGCGGGAGATCCGAGTGCCTGCCACCAGGGCGGCGCGGTTCCGCGCGCCACACGATTCAATCGTTTCATCCCCTCCCTCAATCACTCCTGTCCTGTCCATTGACCACCCCAGCACAACAGCCGTAGCCTCCCCGTCAATTCACTGAAACCTTTCATTCGTGGGGTGGGCCATGGTCGGGGATGTGTCGCGGAGACGACTCGTTCAGCTGGGTGGAGGCGTCGCCGCCTCGGTCGTTCTGGCCGGGAGTCCGGCGGTGGCGGCCGGAGTGTCGGGCCGGGCCGGCGGGCGGCCCACCGCTCCCACCGGGCTGCTCACCGACCTCCTGCCGGATGGCGCGGTCGCCGCCATCGGGCAGCGGCCCCGGTTCAGTTGGCAGGTCCCCGACTTCGGGAACGGAACCGTGCAGCGCGCGTACAGGTTGCAGGTCGCGAGCACGCCGGACGGGTTCCACGGCAAGGGGCTGGTCTGGGACTCCGGCCGGCGGGCGTCCGCCGAGTCCACGGCGGTGGAGTACGCGGGGCCGCCGCTCCGGCCGCGTACCGCGTACTGGTGGCGGGTCAGCACCTGGGCCGAGGGTCGTTCGGACTGGTCGGAGCCGGTGCTGATGGCGACGTCCGTCGAGGACGAGTGGACGGCCGAGCCGATCTGGGCCGGGGCCGGACCGACGATGACCGACGGGACGTTCGCCACCCGGGTGAAGATCACGGCGGTGGCCGCGGGGCTGTGGTTCCGGGCGGCCGGCACGTCCGACAACTATCTGTGGCAGTTGCGGGCCGGCGCCAAGGGCGTGCTGCGCAAGCACGTGTGCGTCAACGGCACTTACACCGTTCTCGCCGAAGTGACGTTGCCGTTCGCGGTGCCGGTCGGCGAGTGGGTGGACTTCGCGGTCACGCTGCGCGGCGACACCTTCACCACCACGGTCGACGGAACCGTGGTCGACACGACCACCGACTCCCGGTACGCCTCCGGCAACGTCGGCCTGCGCAACGGCAGTACGGAGTCCCAGACCTACGACCGCGTCAGCTTCACCGCGGGCGACGGCACCGTTCTGCTCGACGACGACTTCAGCACGGACAAGGGCACCTTCACCGGCGGCAGCGTCGCGAACGGCGTCCTCACCTTCCCGTTCCGCGCCACCTCGCTGTCCTCCTACGGCTCCGACGACACCTGGGCCCTGCTACGACACGAGTACGGGCTGACCCGCGGCAAGGAAATCGCCGCCGCCGTGCTCTACGTCGCGGCCACCTCGCCGTCCCCTGCCCGGCAGTACGTCGCCAAGGTATGGAGCAACGGCACCCCGGTCGGCTTCGCTTCCGTGCGGTCCGGTACGGGCGTGGCGTACCAGGCGTTCGACATCACTCGGACGCTGCGGCCCGGCAGGTCGAACGCGCTGGCCGCTCTCTGCCACACCACCGCCGAGCGGAAGTTCCTGGCGCAGTTGGAGGTCACGTACACGGACGGCGGCCGGGTCACGATCGGGTCCGGAACGGGTTGGCGTGCCCGCCGGCAGGACGGGCTGCTCAGCGCCCGCGGCAGTGCGGGCAGCAACTTCTTCACCGTGCCGCAGGAGTTCTGGGACCTGCGGTACGAGCCGGTGGGCTGGACCGAGCCCGGTTTCGACGACCGCGGCTGGGAGACTCCGGTGGTGCGCGGCGCGATCGAGGGGCTGGTTCCCGCACTCATCGAGCCCGCGCTGCTGCACGACGTCGTCCCGGCATCGGTGACCCGAGTGGCCGACGGGCGCTGGCTGGTGGACCTCGGGCGGGAGATCGTCGGCGGGCTGTCGCTGGCGGTCAAGGGCGCCGCCGGGGACACGGTGGAGGTACGGCTCGGCGAGGAACTCAACACCGACGGCACGGTGCGGTACGCGCTGCGCGCCACCAACACGTACCGCGAGGTGTGGACCCTGCGGGACGGCACACAGCGCTTCGAGCACTGGGGCTACCGGGGCTTCCGCTGGGCGGAGTTGCGTACCTCGCTGGATCTGTCGGGCGCCGTGGTGCGCGGGCGGGCGTGGCGGATGGACTGGGACGACTCGCAGACGTCCTTCAGCAGTTCGGACCCGGCGCTCGACCGGGTCTGGGAGCTGTGCCGCTACTCGATCGAGGCGACGCGCGGCGATCTCTACCAGGACACGCCGACCCGCGAACGCGGCCCGTACGAGGGCGACGCGCTGATCAACCAGCTCTCCGAGTACGGAGTACAGCGGTCGTACGCGCTGGCCCGCTGGTCCAACGACTACCTGGTCCGCAAGGGCACCTGGCCGACCGAGTACCGGCTCATGTGCGCGCTGTCCGCCTGGGAGGACTATCTGGCGACCGGCGACGACCGGCAACTCGCCAAGGACTACGACCTGTTGGCGGGGAAGAACCTCACCACATATCTGAAGCCGGACGGCCTGGTGCACAAGGCGCCGGGTTCGAGCAGCGCGGACCTCGGCGACCTGGTCGACTGGCCGGTCAGCAACCGTGACGGCTATGTCTTCACCGAGGTCAACACCGTCGTCAACGCCTTCCAGTACGCCGCCTTCGACGCCCTCGCCAAGTGCGCCGCGGTGCTCGGGAAGAGGGGTGACGCGGCGACCTTGCGTGAGCGGGCCGACACACTCGCCGACGCGCTGCGCGGCACACTTCTGGACCGTTCAGCGGGTCGCTTCCTCGACGGGGTGGGAACCGGTCACAGTGCCCAGCACGCCACCGCGTTCCCGGTCGCCCTCGGCGTGGCCGACGCGCTGGACGCGAGCGTACGGGCCAGGTTGGGAGACACGCTCGCGGCGGGCGGGATGAAGATGAGCGTGTACGGGGCGCAGTTCCTGCTCGACGCGCTGTTCCGGCTGGGCCGTTCGGATGCCGCTCTGTCCCTGCTCACGTCGACGGCGACGAACTCGTGGCTGCACATGCTGGACATCCTCAAGGCGACCATTGTCACGGAGGCGTGGGATCCCGCGCTGAAGTCCAACCTCACCTTCTCGCACGCCTGGGCGTCCGCGCCCGCGAACGCCATCGCACGCCATGTCCTGGGCGTCCAGGTCAGCGAGGCCGGCGCGGCGGCCTTCCTGATCCGGCCCCGGACCGGCGACCTGACCCGGGTCGAGGGGACGGTGCCGTCGGTACGCGGGCCGGTCTCCGTCTCCGTACACCGCTCCTCGTCGACGCACGACGTGCGGGTGACCGTGCCGCCCAACTCCCGTGCCCTGGTGGAGGTCGAGATCGGTGACGCGGATCCGAAGGCGTACCGCGTGAAGGCGACGGACTGCCCGGACCGAGGGCCGGTGAAGGTCGGGACGGTCACCGATCTGACGGGCACCGTGCTCCGGATCGGGCCGGTCGGGTCCGGGATGACGCGGGTCGAGCGGGTCCGTTAGCCCTCACGGGTGAAGTGAGGCCGGGCGCTCTCGGCCTCACTTCGCGTACGAGACGTCCGGGGCGGTGGCGAGTCGGCGGGCGACTGCGATCACCGTCTCTCGGCGGCGCGCCAAGGCCGGACCATGTGTTCGTCACCGCCGGTGGCCTCACCGGCGCGGGCCCCCTGATCGGGCTGTCGGCCGACGACATCCGTACGACTGTCGACTCCCGGCTCTGGCCTGCCTTCGCCGCCGACCGGCTCTGCGTGAACGCCATACGCTTCGGCCGGATCGACACCTCGCTGTTGCGCTCGCGGCCGGGGCTGGATTCCGACGACGCGGGGAATCTCTCAGCCGAACGGCGTTGTCGTACCCCCCTGCCATAGTGCGGAGTGTGGACGAAGACACCTTCTGGGCCCTGATCGAGGGCTCTCAGCGGCACGATCATGATCCGGACCGGCGCGTCCAGTGGCTGCGTGAGCAACTCGTGCGCCGGCCGCTGCCCGAGATCGTGCGGTTCCAGACGCTTCTGCACGAGGCCCGCCGACCGCTCGACACCTGGGAGTTGTGGGCCGCCGCCGAATGCATATTGGGGGGCTGGTGCTCCGACGACAGTTTCTGGTACTTCCAGTTCTGGGTCGTGGGCCTCGGCCGCGAGACCGTGCGCAAGGTGGTGGCCGACCCCGATGCGCTGGCGGAGGTATCGGAGTTGGGCCGGCTCGCCGGTCGCCCTTCGCAGGCGTGGCCCGAGGACGCGTGGCCCGAGTGGGAGTCCCTGGACTATGTGGCCGGGGAAGCGTTCGAGGAGCTGACCGGCGAGGAGGACGGCCTTGAGGACGCGCTGGAGGCCGAGGGCATCGAACTGCCGTGCAACCCCGAGCCGGAGGGTGAGACCTGGGACGTACGGAACAGCGCGGAGGCGGCTCGGCGGCTCCCGCGCCTGAGCCGGATGTTTCCGCTGCCCGAGCGGGTGGACTGACGCGGGGACTGATGGACGCGGGGAGGGTGACGCCGGGGGACGTGCGTGGGCGCACCCGCGCCGCTCACTGTCGGGTCGGATCCCTGGGCTGCTCTTCCCAGACGGGCGGTGACATGGGACAGCGCTTCGTGTCCGCCGTGATGGTGATGCGGTCCACGGGCGTCGTCACCGTCAGTCGGAGGGGGGCCTTGGCGGTCGCCGGGCTCTCCAGGGCCTGAGCGGCGACGGCCGTGCAGGCGAGTTGGTCCAGGGCCAGGTCGCTGATCGGTTTCGCGTACGGCAGGTCGATCTCGACGGTGCCGGTCGTGGCGCGGACCGGTCGGGCGCCGTCGGCCGGGGGCGGCAGTTCGGTGGTCAGCAGCGTGCCCCGCTCGTCCCTGGTCGGCCCCTTGAGAAGCATCATCAGCGCGGCCTCGACGCCGACCGCGCCGTCGACGGGCCGCTCGGAGGGGAACAGTGCGCCGTCTCTGACGAAGTACACCAGCAGCGTCGCGTTGAGGCCAGTCGCGGGCTCGCCCGCCTGCACGACACCGGTGGAGGGGATGCGGCAGCCGGTGAGCAGCGCGGCGGCGGCGGTCAGCAGGGCTGCCGGAGCGAGCAGGCGCCGGGGACGTCGGGTCCTCACCGATCTTCACCGCTTCCTGTACGGGTCGTCGTCCCGCGCGGGGAAGTCGTCGTCCGGCACGTCGTCGGGCACGTCGTCCGGCAGCGGGATGTTCACTGTGAACACGGCGCCGCCGTCCGGGCGGTTGGCGGCGCGGATGGTGCCGCCGTGCAGGCGGACGTTCTCCGCGGTGATGGCGAGGCCCAGTCCGCTGCCCTCGGTCCGGGTGCGCGCTCTGTCCGACTTGTAGAAACGCTCGAAAACATGGGGCAGGACGTCGTCGGGGATCCCGGCACCGCGGTCCGAGACCTCGATCACGGCCCACACGGAAGCGCCCCGCGTCGGGGCCGTGACCGTGGTGAGGCGTACCCGGACGGGTGACGCGCCGTGCCGGAAGGCGTTGGCGACGAGGTTGGCGACCACCACGTCCAGGCGGCGCGGATCCACGCGCCCGCGCAGGGTTCCGGGCAGGGGCACGTCGACCTCCACGCGGTCCGTCCAGCCGCGCGAGGCGAGCGTACGCAGCAGGCACTCGGCGAGGTCGATGTCGTCCAGGCGGAGTTCGGCGGCTCCGGCGTCGAAGCGGGAGACCTCCATGAGGTCGTCCACCAGACGGGCCAGTTTCACCGTCTCCTCGCTGATCAGACGGACCGCCGTCGCGGTGTCCGGGTCGAGTCGTACCGCGTCCTCGTCCAGGACATCGGTGACGGCCGCCATCGCGGCGAGCGGTGTGCGCAGTTCGTGGGAGACATCGGCGGCGAAGGCGCGGGCGCGGGCCTCCATCCGGCGCAGTTCGGCGACCGTGCTGTCCAGGGCGGACGCGGTCTCGTTGAACGTGCGGGAGAGGTCGGCGAGTTCGTCGGAGCCGTTGACGGTGAGCCGGGTGTCGAAGCGGCCCTCGGCCATGCTCCCGGCCGCGCGCCGCAGCTCTCTGACGGGTCGCAGCACTCCGCGCGCCGCGAACAGGGCGAGGATCACGGCGAGGGCGAGCGCGGGCAGGACGGCGCGGGGGACGGCGGACACCAGGGCGTCCACATAGCCCTGTTCGTTGTTCTGCGAGACGACGAGGAAGACGGCGAGTCCCGACGCGCGGCGGTCTCCCTCCCACTGTCCGGACGGCGTCGCGAAGGCGATCGGCAGTCCGACGACGAGATAGGAGCCACCGTCGCGGGTGACGCGCTGGAAGACGGTCACCGCCCGGCTGTTCACCGACTCGCGCATCGCCGGGGTGAGTTCGGTGAAAGAGTAGCCCGCCGGTGAGGCCGCGCTCAGGTCACCGTAGGTGGCCAGGACCCGCCAGTTCTGGGACCGGCCGGCCCGTCCGACGTCGGCGGCGAGCTGCTGAAGGGTTCCCTGGTCCGGCGGGAAGGCCACTGCGGGCGCGAGGCCGTTGACGTGGTCGCGGAACTGTTTGACGACGGTGTCCTGGCTCTGCTGGAGCACGCCCCTGCGGGCCTCGCGGAAGGTCAGGGCACCGGTCGTGAGCGTGCCGACCACGGCGACAACGGTGAACGCGATGACGAGACGGACCCGCAGACCACGGACACGGAGGAGCTTCACCCCCGGCAGCCGGGGGAACCTCATCGGGACCTGAAGCGGTAGCCGAAGCCCCGTACCGTCTCGATGTACCGGGGGTCCCCCGCGGGCTCGGACATCTTCAGGCGCAGCCGCTTCACGCACGCGTCGACCAGGCGGATGTCACCGTGGTAGCTGTGGTCCCAGACCGCTTCGAGGAGTTGCTGCCTGCTCAGGACGCGGCCGGGTGAGGCGGAGAGAGTCAGTAGCAGACGCATCTCGGAGAGGGCGAGCGCGACCGGCTCACCGCGCAGGGTGACCTCCAGTCCTGCCCGGTCGATGGTCAGCTCGTCATGGGTCTCGACGCTGGGGACGCCGGGCGTCGCTGGGGTGCTCATTCGGCGCAGCACGGCGCGGATACGGGCCTGAAGGATGGGCGCCCGCACCGGTTTGACCATGTAGTCGTCGGCTCCGGCCTCCAGGCCGACGATCACGTCCATGTCGTCGGCGCGTGCCGTGGCCATGATGATCGGTATCTGATGCGCCGCCCTGATCCGGCGACAGACGTCGAGACCGCTCATCCCGGGCAGCATCAGATCGAGCAGGACGACGTCCGGGCGGAACGGCACCAGCCGCTCCAGCCCTTCCTCGCCGGTCTCGACGGCGGCGACATCGTGTCCCTGGCGGCGCAGGGCGAGGCGTACGCCCTCCCGTACCGCCGGGTCGTCTTCTATGAGCAGGACACGTGGCATGCGGACAGTATCCGCAAGGACTTTCGATCCGGGCCGCACGGGGTCCCATCTGCGGCGAACTGTTACGCGACGATCATATCGACCGGTATGCCGACCGGACGGACACTTGGCGCGTTATCGATTCGTTACCCGGCGACCCAGAGTCGATCACACTGCCGTCCCAGTGTCGCCGTCATGAACCATCGCGACCCCCACTCCCGCCAAGGCCGCACGACCCGCCGCCGACGCCGTACTTCCCCGCGCAGGGCCTCCGTCGTACTGGGCTGTGTCGCCTTCGTCGGTCTTCTGATGGTCGTCGGCGCCGTGGTGGGCACGGGCGACGACGGCGACACCTCGCCTTCCGCGTCCTCCGGCTCGTCCGGGAAGTCGTCGGCCCGCATCCCGGCGTCGGGGCCGGGGACGTTCACCACGGCGGGCGGGCAGGGCCGTACACACGGAGGCGGGCGGATTCTGACCTATCAGGTCTCCGTCGAGGACGGTCTCGACATGTCCGCCGCCGCGACGGCCAAGGAGGTCGAGGACATCCTCGGGAACCCGCGCGGCTGGACGGCCGACGACGCGTGGGGGTTCCGGCGCGTCGCGGGCGGTACACCGGACTTCCAGGTGCGGGTGGCGACACCCGGCACGGTCGACAAGATCTGCGGCGAGTACCACCTGGACACCGGAGGCGAGGTGAACTGCAACGTCGGTAACCAGGTGATGGTCAACCTCAAGCGCTGGCTGCTCGCCACCCCGGCCTACGCCGACGACGTGCCGTCCTACCGCGCCCTCATCATCAACCACGAGGTCGGCCACTTCCTGGGCCACGGCCACGAGACCTGCCCCCGGACGGGCGCGCCGGCGCCGGTGATGATGCAGCAGATCAAGGGCCTGCGCGGCTGCGTGACGAACGTGTGGCCCTTCACGAGCGGCGGACAGGCGATCACGGGGCCCAGGGTGCCGTGAGGCTGCGGGCACCGCGTGGTGTCGGCGGACTCGGAACGGTGAGCGAGGCCGGGGCGTCACGTCGCGTACACGTCTCGGATGTTGTTCCGTGGCGTGGGACGGGTTCTGGCGGCCGGGCCCTCGGCGAAGGCTCGGAGGAGGTTCTCCGTGGTGCGGGTGACGAACGCGCCGGTGCGGGCGTCCATGCCGTGGTTGTCGCCGTTGTCGCGGGTGCCGGCCATCAGGGCCTCGGCCCAGCGCATGGTGCCGGAGGCGAAGACGCCGGCACCGCCGGGCACGGTGTAGTAGGCGGAATCGGCGTGGCTGTCGCGGCCGTTGCACACCAGGGGCGAGTGGGCGATGATCTCCAGCTCCCCGGGCGTGGGCATTCCGGGTGTGACGCGGTCGTACTCGACGCCGACGAGATGGTCGAAGCTGTCGCCCTGCCGTACTCCGGTGCCGTCGTAAAGCCAGTGGTCCGGGCTGTGCACCACATAGGGCGCGTCGGTCGGGAAACCCTCGTAGAGGACGCCGGTCAGGGCGGACTCCGGGGCGGCGGCGGGGGCTTGGCGGAAGTCGTTGGTGGGGCGGTCCGGGTGGGCCGCGAGATACGGGTCGGTGCGGTAGTCGGTCTTGTAGCAGGTGACCGTGCGGACCGTGCCGTTCGCTCCGGGGGTGAGGCGGACCCGCCGGAAACAGGCGTTGGCGCCGAGGAACGCCACATTGGTACCGGCGTCCCGGGCACGCGTGACGTGGTCGCGCTGTTCGGGCGTCCAGTACTCGTCGTGCCCGAGGGAGAGCACGGCCGTGGCGCCGTCGAGCGTGGACGGCGTGTGGTGGACGTCGATCCCGGTCGTGTACGAGAGCGGGATGCCGAGGCGTTCCGCGAGGACGACGACGGAACGTTCGTAGACCAGGAACTTCTCGGCGCCGTCCGCATCGTAGGGCCGGTCGAAACTGACGGCGAGTGAACGGGTCGCGTAGGCGCCGTTGTCGCCCTGATAGAGGCTGGCACCACCCCAGGTGTTGTACGCCTGCCAGGTCGCCGGGGCGTGCAGGAGGACGGTGGTGCCCGCCGCGCTCGGGGAGCGGACGATCAGGGGCACGTACCGCTGGTGGCCGTGGTCCGCGTCGAGGCGCAGCAGGTACGCGCCGGGCGGCCATGACCCCGTGGGCAGGGTGAGGGTGCGCTGCCAGTCCGCCTGGACGGTGCGGGTGCCGGCAAGCACGCGTGGCGCGCCCTGGGTCTGGCCCTTGGTGTGGTCCGAGCGCCAGACGAGTCGGGCCTGCGCACCGCCGTACCAGCCGACGCGGTAGGCCGACACCTGGAAGCCGGGGGCGGTGGTCGAGACATGGAGGCCGCATTCCTCACCGGGCAGGACGCTGGCCCTGTCGGTATATCCCGCGATCGCGCCGGGCGGCCCCACGGAGCGGATCCGCCAGTCGGCGTTGCCGGGACGGGCCTGCTCGGCGGTGAGATGACCGGGGCCTGAGGGGCTGGGTCCGGAGTCGCGGGCGGAGCGAGGGCCGGTGTCGCACGCGGCGGTCAGCCCCAGGGTGAGTCCGGCGGCGGCACCCAGGAAGTGTCGGCGGTCCAGTCCCAAGTACCTTCGCGTGACGGGGAGTTGTTCACCATCCCGGGCGGCACCGCCACATTCCTTACCACCGTGTTCCCTACCGCTGTCCATGCCACCGCTCCCGCGCGCCATACCCACCGTGCCTTCGGCATGATCATCGATAGGTGTGCGGCACCGCACGACCCGGAAGGGCCGAACGCAGCAACAGGTGATCAGGCGATCAGGTGCCACCTTGAACCAGCAGGACGATGCGGTCGGAATCGAAGACCGTCCATCGTGGTGTCGGTGCGCCGGAAAGGCGCAACCGGCACAGCTCGACGCCTTCCGGATCCGTCCACCAGGCGGTGACGGTGCCGGGCCAGGGCCGGCCGGTCCGGTCGTACACCTCGACCCGTCGGTACGCCGACCGGGAGTGCCCCTCGGGCGGCGCGGCGCACAGAGGAAGCTCGCCCAGCACCGCCTCCACTCCGGCCGTGCGATGTACGACCTCGCCCATGGCTGCGCCCCTCTCCCCTCGACTGCCTCACACTCCAAGTATTGCGCAACTAAGCAACCGTCATGCGCTACCCGACACTTTCACTTGCTACATTACGCAACTAAGCAAGTGATGTCGGTGCAGACGTACCGTACGGAGGAGGAGTAATCCCCATGCCTGTCGTCCGTCGGACGCTGCCACGGCTCGGCCCGGTCCTGACCCTGGCCGTCCTCGCGCTGGTGGCCGGGTGCGCCCTGTTCGTCTCCCGGCCCGCGTATGCCGCGGGGACCGGCCTCGACACCGTGGCCGAGGCACTGAAGAAGAGCCCCGTGTACGTCGATCCGCGCGCCCGGGACCAGCTCTCCGAGTCCGACGCGGAAGACCTCGCGAAGAAGATCGAGGAGGCGGACAGGCCCGTCTTCGTCGCGGTGCTGCCCAAGGCCGCCGAGTTTCCTCCCCAGACCCTGATGCGGGACCTGCGCACCCAGGTCGGCATCACCGGCGTGTACGCCGTCCAGCTCGGCGACGGCTTCAACGCCAACGCGGACTCCTCGGCGATGTCCCGAAACGCGATCGGCAACCTCACCGGTGCCGTCAGACGCTCCCACTCCGGTGACCCCAAGGGGCTCCTCACCGCGTTCGTCGACCAGGCGACGCAGCAGGCCAAGGGGCAGGCCCCGGCCGACTGGAGCGGGTCCGAGGACGAGGAAGGGAGCGGCGGTGCGGGGGTGTTGGTCGCCGTGGGAGTGGCCGCGGCGGCGGGTGGCGGGGGCTATGCCCTGTACCGCCGGTCCAAGAAGAAGCGCGAGCGCTCCGAGTTGGACGCCCTGCGCGTCGTCGTGGACGAGGACATCACCGCCTTCGGCGAGGAACTGGACCGGCTCGACTTCCACCCGTCCGAGTCCGGCTCCGACGACAGGATGCGGGAGGACTACACCCGCGCACTGGACGCGTACGACAGGGCCAAGGACCTGATGACCGCCGCCACCCGGCCGCAGGACGTCCAGCCGGTGACCGTGGCCCTCGAAGAGGGCCGGTTCGCGCTCGCCAACCTGGCCGCGCGCCGCACCGGCGCCCCGCTGCCCGAGCGCCGGGCCCCCTGCTTCTTCGACCCTCGCCACGGCCCGTCGTCCGTCGATGTGCAGTGGGCCCCGCAGGATGGAATGCCTCGCGAGGTACCCGCGTGCACGGCCGATGCCGACCGCCTGGCAGGCGGGCAGGAGCCGATGGTCCGCCAGGTTCAGACCCCCCAGGGACCACAGCCCTACTGGAACGCCGGGCCCGCCTACGCCCCTTGGGCGGGCGGCTACTTCGGCGGCGCCGGCGGCATCCTCGGCGGACTGCTCGTGGGCACGATGCTGGGCTCGATGCTGAGCGCTCCCTCGGCCTTCGCCGACACCCCGTCCGTCGACAGCGCTCCGGACGGCGGGGAGTTCACCGGCGCCGACTTCAACCCGGGTGATTTCGGCGGTGGTTTCGGGGGTGGCGGCTTCGACGGCGGAGGCGACTTCGGCGGTGGGGATTTCGGCGGCGGAGACTGGTGATCCGGGTCGCCGATCAGCCGCGGAGGAGGCTGAACCGCGACGCGGTGCGGCGGCCAGGACGCCCCCTCAGGCGCGCCCTGCCGCCGATGAAGTTCCAGACCTCACCCCATAGTTGTACAGTTGCGCAATATAGCAATCGTTTCTGAGGGAGTGGTGTGACGATGTTCCACAATGCGCTGGCGCCTTGGCATCTGCTGGTCGTGGCACTGGTGGTGATTCTGGTCTTCGGCTCCAAGAAGCTTCCGGACATGGCCCGTTCACTGGGCAAGTCGGCACGCATCCTCAAGAGCGAGGCCAAGGCAATGAAGGACGACGGTGTGTCGGCCGCAGGCCGCACCGAACCGGCGCCCGAACCTCAGTCGGCGCCGCACACCATCTCGGCCGCTCCGGGGGACAGCGCGACGTCCCGGCCGATTCAGGCGGACAGTTCCACCACGCGCTGAACCGGGCGGTGACTCAGCGGACGAGATTCCGTACGTAACCGATCCCTGGGCGGCCACCCGCCTCTGTCTCGCCGGTGGACACGAAGCCGGTGCGTTCCAGCACGGTCCGTGACGCGATGTTGTCGAGCGTCGTCACCGCCCGCAGGGACGTCAGTCCGTACGTGGTGGCGGCCAGCGCGCATACGTCACGGACGGCGGCCGTCGCGAGCCCTTTGCCGGCGGCGCTCCGGCCGATCCGGTAGCCGAGTTCGGCGCCGCCGTCCGCCACGTCTACGAGGTTCACCCGCCCCAGCACCTCACCGTGCCCGTCCACGAGCAGGTGGAAGTGGCAGGCCCCCGTGTCCTGTTCCGCGAGCAGGGCGGCGTGCCGAGCGTCGAACTCCACGAAGTAGGCGTCCCCCCGGTCAGGAATCGACGCGGCGAAGTAGTCCCTGTTCTCCCGCTCGAAGGCGAGCAGGGCGGGGGCGTGATCAGGGCGGAGACGCTGAAGCTCGGGCATGGGGACACCGTACGCGGCGCTATCGCAGCCCCTGCCGGTCGGCCCAGGCGGCGACGGCCGTGCCGATTTCCTTCGGGCGGTCTTCCGGGGCGTGGTGACCCGCCGGACCGCAGGGAACTGTCTCCAGGGCGGCGATGTTCGTCGCACACCAGTCGGCCATGGCCTCGCCGATGAGCAAGGTGGGTGAACCCTCGAAGGTCATGAGGAGTTTCGGCACCTCAGGGCTGGTCGCGAGCCAGGTGTCGTACGCCTCGATACGGGCGACCAGTTCGGCCGGTTCACCGCCGAGCGGCATCTGCCGGGCCCAGGCGAGAACGGGACGCCGGCTTTCGGGGGTGGGGTAGGGAGCGAGGTAGGTCGCCAGGTCCTCGTCCCGGACCGGGGTGAGGACGCCTCCGGTGAACGCCTGGCGGACGAAGAGGTTCTGATCGAGGACCAGTCCCTCACCGGTGCCGGGGGTGCGGATCGTCTCGGAGCGTTGGCGTGCCTGGGGCGTGAGGTCGTCCCAGGACAGCGGCTTGACGATGCTCTCCAGGAAGGCGACACCGAGGACCCGCTCGGGGTGCCGGGCCACCCAGTCGAAGGCGAGCGCCCCGCCCCAGTCGTGTCCGACCAGGACGACACGGTCCAGGCCGAGGGCGTCGAACCAGGCGTCGAGGTAGCGGGCGTGGTCGGCGAAGAGGTACGGGATGTCGGGTTTGCCGGAGCGGCCCATGCCGATGAGGTCGGGTGCGAGCAGCCGCCCGGGGCCGGTATGGGGCAGCACGTTCCGCCACAGATGCGAGGAGCCGGGGTTGCCGTGCAGGAACACGAAGGCGGTTCCGCTCCCGGAGTCCTCGTAGTGGAGGGTCGAGTCGAGTACGGGAATCTCGGGCATGACGGAGTTCCTCTCATGCGTGCGGTTTCCGCAGAGGGCGGTGGTGTGATCCAGGGTGGACGTCCCGCCCGGCACGAACTGTCCGGTCTGGCGCGGACTGTCCAGCCCGGGATGGTCGTCGCCGCTAGGCGCTGGCCTCCTGGGGCGAGGGGGCGAGCGGGGCGTTCAGGAGGGTCGTGAGGTCGTGGACGAATGTCGCGGTCCGCGGGTCGTCCTGCCCGCCGAGGGGATCCAGGAGCTGATCCACCAGCGCCTGGACCACCGCCAGTGCGGGGCGTACGGCCGTGTCCCCGCGCTCGGTGAGGGCGAGCCGGATGGCGCGGCTGTCCGCCGGGTCACGGGTGCGCTCGACGAGGCCGTCGTTCTCCAGGGCGCGGGCCAGCTTGGACACGTACAGCGCTTCGAGGCCGGTATGGTCGGCCAGTTCACGCTGACTGGGGTACAGCCCGGCGCGTCGCATACCGAACAGCGACGACAGAAGGACGTACTGGGCATGGGTCAGGCCGAGGGGCGCGAGCGCGCGGTCCACGGCGACACGCCACTTGATCGACAGCCGCCAGACCAGATATCCGGGGGTCGCCCCCTCCAGTGCCTCACTCATACGAATTACCGTACATAGATATTATCTCCATGGCTACTATCCCAGTCGATCTTCCGGCCCTCAGGTGCCCGGATCAGCCGGTCTCCCGATGACTCGCCGTGGCCCCCTCCTCGGTGGCGGGGGGCGCGGGGCGGGTGGCGGGAACAGGTGTCCTCGGGTTTGCCGACCGTGCCCTCGCGGGAGAACGTGAGCGCGACGGCAGGAGATCCCTCGTTCGACTCATTCACTTCATTCGATTCAGAAGGTGCGACCTGATGAAGCTCGCGATCCATTTCCCGTCCTTCACGCTCCCCGGCGGCACCCCTTCCATCGCGCCGACCCTCGCCGCGTCCGCGCGCGCCGCCGAGGAAGGCGGCTGCTCGGCGTTCACCGTGATGGACCACTACTTCCAGATGGAGCAGTTGGAAGGCCCCCGGCAGCCGATGCTGGAGGGCTACACCACGCTCGGTTATCTGGCCGCCGTCACCGAGCGGATGACACTGGGCACCCTGGTCACCGGCGTCACCTACCGGCACCCGGGCCTCCTCGCCAAGATCGTGACGACGCTCGACGTACTGTCCGGCGGGCGGGCGATGCTCGGCATCGGAGCGGCCTGGTACGAGCGGGAGCACCACGGTCTCGGTGTTCCCTATCCCCCGGTCTCCGAGCGGTACGAGCGGCTCGAAGAGGCCCTTCAGATCTGCCTGCAGATGTGGAGCAACGACGACGGTCCGTACGAGGGCCGGTACTACCAACTGGCCGAGGCGATCTGTCTGCCCCGCCCCATCCAGCGGCCGTCACCGCGCGTCCTCATCGGCGGGATGGGTGAGCGCAAGACCCTCCGGCTCGTCGCCCGCTACGCCGACGCGTGCAACCTCTTCGCCTCCGACCCGGCCGAGATCGCCCACAAGCTCGACGTCCTGCGTGGCCATTGCGAGACCGAGGGTCGCGATCCGGACGGCATCGAGAAAACCATCGTCTGGGCCGGCGGCGACCCCTTGGCCGACGTCGACGGATTCCTCACAGCCCTGGACGGCTACGCCAAGCTCGGCATCACCCAGGTCTGGGTCACCCCGACAAGCCCCGAACCGACCGCGTGGATCAGCGACCTCACCGAACAACTCGACGACCGGCTACGGCAGTTGTGATCCGGCGTCGCTCCACCGCGATCGGCCGTCGCTCCGGCGAGTCCCGGGTCAACGGTCGGTCAAGTCCCTAGACTCCTGAACCATCCGCGAGACAAGGGGAGTTGCGGCCTGGGACATGGGGCCAGCGCGGCAAGTCGGATCGATACGCGCCGTGCGCATCCGGCGCGCGTCTACGACTACATCCTCGGCGGCAAGGACAACTACCCGGTGGACGCCGAGGCCGCCGCCGCGATGGTGGCCGCGTTACCCTCGCTGCCCGTGACCATGCGTCAGAACCGTTTGTTCATGCACCGCGTGACGCGATATCTGGCCCGCGACGCGGGGATCCGTCAGTTCCTCGACATCGGTACGGGACTGCCGACGTCGCCGAATCTGCACGAGGTCGCCCAGCGTGAACAGCCGGACGCGTCCGTCGTCTACGTGGACAACGACCCCATCGTGCTCACGTACGCGCAGGCCCTGTTGAAGAGTTCACCCGAGGGTCGTACCGGCTATGTCGACGCGGACATGCGCGACCCGGACGCGATCCTGGAGTCCGAGGCGTTCCAGGAACTGCTCGATCTCAAGCAGCCCGTCGGCCTGATGATCATCGCGATGCTGCACTTCATCCCGATTCCCGACGGCTATGCCCTGGTCCGGCGCCTCCTCGACCCGCTGCCCTCCGGCAGCTTCCTGGCCATCTCCACCGGCACCTCCGACTTTGCACCCCAGGAGGCCGCGCGGAAGATGGTCGGCGAGTACGAGAGCCGGGGCATCCGGATGATCGCGCGCGACCGCACCCAGGTCGCCGCCTTCTTCGACGGTCTGGAACTGGTCGAACCGGGACTGACCCAGGCGCACCACTGGCGACCCACGGAAGAGCAGGCGTCGGTCGACGACAGCCATGTGGCGATGTACGCGGCGGTGGGGCGCAAGCCGTAAGCCATGGGCCGTAATCCGTAATCCGTGTCCGTGGTCCGTAGTCCCGAGCCGGCCGTGAAGCATCGGTGAGCGGCGTGGCCGGGGCGGAGGCGACCCCGCTGCCACGCCGCTCACTTCTCAGTTCCTGCCGCTCAGACCATGCCGGTCAGTTGGCGCCAAGGAGCTTGTTCATCTGCTCGATCTCCGCCGCCTGGGCCTTCACGACGTCGTCCGCGAGCCGGATCGCCGGGCCGTACTCGCCCTTGCTCTGCTCGGTCTTCGCCATCTCCAGGGCGCCCTCGTGATGCTTGACCATCAGGGTGAGGAACTGCTTGTCGAACTCGGCGCCGGACGCCTTCTTCAGCGCGTCCATGTCGGCGTCGCTCATCATGCCGGGCATGGACGACGACATGTCATGGCCCATCCCGGACATGTCCTCGGGGACCTGCTCGCCCCACGAGGTGAGCCAGCCGGACATGGTCCTGATCTCCGGGTCCTGCGCTCCCTTGATCTTCACGGCGAGGTCCTTGACCTCCTTCGACTCGGCTCGGCCGTCGGCCAGGTCGGCCATGTCCACGGCCTGACGGTGGTGCTGGATCATCTCCTGCGCGAAGGACACGTCGGCGGCGTTGTGGGCGCCCGCCTTGGCGGATGCCGTGGCGGAGGCCGTCGCGGAGGGGGTGGCGCTGGATCCCATGGACCCCATGTCGTGTCCGCCGCCGCCACTACAGGCGGCGAGCACGACGGTGGCCGCTCCGGCGGCCACGGCGAGGGATGTACGGCGGACGAGAGTGCGCTGTGATGTCACGGTGGAACTCCTGCTGTCGGATCTGCCGGATCTGTCCGTTGAGATCTGTCCGTTCAGATCTGTCTGTCGAATCTGTGAAAGGGCGTGCCGCTGCCGCACCGTCGAGTCGGTGGGCGTCGCGTGGGTCGCTCTAGATCCGCAGGAGTTGGAGTTCGGCGAGTGAGGGTGGTGCCCTGCCGCCGTCGGGGCCGTCGGCGCGTGCGCAGGGGCGGGCGCCCGGTGTGCCGACGCCGTGGATCACGTCGGGCAGCAGCGCGGGGGCGAGCATCGGCGGCCCCGCGACGGATGCCGAGGCGCAGGTCGGGTCCGCGTGCGCGGCATGCCCGCCGCAGCCTCCGGATTCGTGGTCGCACGCGTCCGGCGTCGACGCCTTGAGCCCGGCGTGTGTGGCGGTGACCGTCGTGTCGTGGCCGGTGACGGCGGTCGCGGGGACCGGTCCGAGCCCGTGCATGCCGACCAGGCCCAGCAGGAGAGTGCACACCAGGAGTCCGAGCAGGCGCACCGGCGACCGGCGCGCGGCGCGGGCCGCTCGCCGCGTCACGGTGTGGCCGCCGGGCAGGGCGAAAATGGCCCCGCCGTCTCGGGTGGTTCCGGAGTACACGCGATGGATGATACCTGCCAGGGGTATGACTTCCCGACTGCGCCGGTCACCCGCGCGCCGGGGCCGCCTAGCATGGGCCTGCGCATCTGGCGAGAGCCTGGCGAATCGGCGAGCGGAAGGATATCGGGGCATGCGGCGGCTGGGGGATCTGGAGGCGGAGATCATGGACCGCCTGTGGACATGGAACCGCCCCGCGACGGTCCGTGAGGTCGTCGACGACATCAACAAAACCCGGCCGGTCGCGTACACCACCGTGATGACGGTCACCACCATCCTGCATTCCAAGGGGTGGCTGGTGCGGAGCAAGCAAGGGCGTGCCTGGCTGTACACGCCGGTCCGCAGTCGGGAGGCGTACGCCGCCGCGCTGATGGAGGACGGCCTCGGCGCCAGCCAGGACCGGCCGGCGGCACTGTTCCACTTCGTGGAGAACATGTCCGAGGACGAGGTGGCCGCACTGCGCGAGGCCCTGCGGAACGTGGGTCGACGGGACGAGTCGTGAACGCGGCCCCGATCCTGCTCGCCTACACGGCGGCCGTGGGAGGTCTCGCCCCCTACCTGATGCTGCGCAGCTCATGGCCGTATCGCGCCCCTGTCCTGGCCCTCGCGGTGTGGCACACGCTCGCCGTGGCGTTCTCCCTCGGGGTCGCGCTCACCCTCTCCAATCTGGCGATGCCGACGGAGCATCTGCACGCGGGAGTGATGGGGGTGTTGCACTCCTGCGGCCTGGACGTGGGCGTGACCCACCCCGACCCGGGCACGGCCCACCGCCTCGCCGTCGCCCTTCCCGCATCGGTCGGCCTGACGCTGCTCGCGGGTTTCGCCTTCCATCTCGTCCGCGCCCACCGGGCGCGGACACGGCAGCGGGAAGCTCTCGACCTGGTCGGCCGGCACTCCCCCGGACTGAGGGCGACCGTCGTGCCGTACGACGTGCCCGCCGCGTACTGTCTGCCCGGCCGGCGGCCCCGCATCGTGGTCAGTGACGCGGCGGTACGGCGGCTGACCGCGCGCCAACTCGACGCGGTCCTTGAGCACGAGGCGGCGCACATCGCCGGGCGGCACCATCTGGTACTGGCGGCGGTGGAGGCGTTCCACTCGGTGTTCCGGCGGGTTCCGCTGGCGCGGCACGCCCGCGAACAGACCGCGCTGCTCCTGGAGATGATCGCCGACGACCGTGCCCTGCGGAGCCACTCGCACGAGGCGCTGGTCACGGCGATGTACGAGATGGCGGCGGCCCGTGCGCCGAAGGGCGCCTTCGCGGCGGGCGGCGAAACGGTCCTGATCCGACTCCGCCGTATCCTCGGTCCCCGCCGCACCCCGCACCCGGCGCTCGGCCTGACCGTCGCTTCGACGACGACCGGCGTGCTGTTGCTGCCGCTGCTGTTGATGTGCCCGCCCGGCCTGACCTGAGCCGGCCTGACCTGAGCGCGGCACCCTCCCTCTTCACGTGATCCCGGACCCGCCTTGCGCCTCGAAATACGAATCTACTAAGTTCACTAGCGGTTCAAGCTTCGCACGTCTTCGGCCGACCGGTCCGCCGCCGGGCGGATCTGCCACCGGTCGGATCCGGCACTGGTCGGATCCGCCACCGCACAGAGGAGTCCTCCACGATGGGAACGCACCGTCGGCCCAAGCCGCCCGGCCGCGCCCGGCTCACGACCCTCGGGATAGCCGCGGGCACGGTCAGCCTGCTGCCGACGCAGAGCCAGGCCGCGCCCAACCCTTCGGTGGACGAGGTGCGCAAACAGGTGGAGAAGTTGTACGAGGAGGCCGAGGCCCCCACCGAGGAGTACAACAGCATCCGCGGGAAGGAGAAGAAGCTCCGCAAGGAGGCCGACCTCGCCCGCGACCGGCTGGCCCGCAAGCAGCAGGAGATCAATGAACTCCGGGCCCTCACCGGCCCGTTGGCGGCGGAGCAGTACCGCTCGGGCGGTCTCGACCCGAGCGTGCAGCTCTTCCTCTCGGGCGACCCGGACGACTACCTCGACAAGGCCCAGACCCTGGACCGCGCCGGCGACCGTCAGGCGCAGGCTCTGCGCGAACTCCAGCGCACTCAGCGGGAGTTGGCCCAGGAGCGGGCGAGTGTCGCCAAGAAGCTCGAATCCCTTCAGGAGACACGGGACAAGGCCGGCGAGAAGAAGGACGAGGTGCAGGGCAAACTCGCCAAGGCCCGCAAGCTCCTCAACAGTCTCACCGCCGAGCAACGCGCCACGATGGAGGCCGCCCAGGACCGCGAGGACGCCGCGACGGGCAGCAGTGACAAGGCCGCCTCGTACAACGGCCCGGCGAGCGGACGTGCCAAGGCCGCACTGGACTTCGCGTACGCCCAGCTCGGCAAGCCCTACGAGTGGGGTTCCACCGGGCCCGACTCCTTCGACTGCTCCGGTCTCACCGGCGCCGCCTGGCGCGCGGCGGATGTCTCCCTGCCCCGCACGGTCCAGCAGCAGTACGACGCGGGCCGCAAGGTCGCCCGCGCGGATCTGCAACCCGGCGACATCATCTACTGGTACAACAGCACCCAGCACAACGGTATGTACGTCGGCAACGGCAAGGCGATCCACGCCCCGCGCACGGGCAAGAACGTCGAGATCACCGACCTGGACTCGATGCCGTTCTACGCGGCGTCCAGGCCCTGACCGGCGTACACCGACGTCTCCCGAGCCGTCATTCCGGGGCGCGCAGCGCCGTCCGGTCGACGGAGTACATCACCTGCGGCGCGTCGAACTCGACGAAGGTGTCGACGGCACGCATCCCGATCCGCTCCAGGAGCCGCCGCGACCGGGTGTTCGCCTCCTGCGTCATGGCTACGACGGACGGCGGTCCGACACTCACGTGATCGAGCACCCAGGTCACCGCGCGTGCCACGGCTTCGCCCGCGTACCCCAACCCCCAGAACTCCGGCAGCAGTTGATAGGAGACCTCGGCGCGGCTACCCCGGCGGGTGTCGGTTTCGACAGACACCAGACCCATCACGGCCGCGCCCTCTCCCTCCCCCTTTTCCTCACCCTCGTACCGCACCACGGCGAACACGCCCAGGAGGCCCACGCACAGCCGCTCACGGGCGGCGACCTCGGCCGCGCCCACGGGACCTCCGAGATGGCGGCGGACCTCGGGGTCCGTCCACAGCCGGGAGATCACGGGCACGTCTTGCGCCTCCACGGGGCGCAGCAGCAGCCGGGGCGTGGTCAGGTGGGCCGGCCAGGGGGCCGACAGGGGTGATCGGGACATGGTCACGATCATCGCACCGGCCGTACCTGTCGCATCGGCCGCACCTGTCGCATCGATGCCGGCGTCCGTCGTCTCAGTGCTGGTGACCGTCGTCGCCCCCCTCGGGCTTCTCCGCCGGGGTCTCGTCTGGGGTCGGCGTGGCCGACTGACCCGCGTGGACCGTGAAGGCCGCCGTGCGCACCGTGCCGTTGTGCTGGAAGTCGAGGAACAGCCGGTAGGTTCCCAAGCTGGGGGCGGTCGCCGTGAAGGAGATCGCGGGGCCGGGGCGTGTGGTGCCGTCGCCGGGTTCGCCGTTGGGGTGGACGTGGAGGTAGGCGAGGTCTCCTGAGCGCAGGGCGACCAGGTGGCCGTAGGCGCCGAGGTAGGGGTCGAGGTTGGTGACGGGCTTGCCGTCCTTGGTGACGTTCAGCTTGAGTTCGCTCGCGGCGCCCGGCTTCAGGGTGCCGTCGAGGCTCACCGTGTATCCGTCGACCTCGGACGTTGCGCTCGCGGGCGGGAGCCCCTGGGGCCGGAAGTCACCGGAGGCGGCCAGGTCGGCGCCGAGGGTGAGGTTCTCCGCGTTCTTCTTGTCGGGGGTGAAGTCGGCGAAGACACGGTAGCCGCCGGCCTCGGGCAGGGTGACCGGCACCGACCAAGTGCCGTCCGCGGCGCGCGTGGGGTGCACATGACGGAAGGTGTTCAGGTCGCGTGAGGCGACGATCAGGTGGAGTTCCTTGTCGTGGGAGCGCTGGAACGCCGTCACGGCACGACCGTCCGCCCCCTCGATGACGAACCGCAGATCGGCGGCCCGTCCGGCCTCGATCCGGGGCGTCCTGAGGTCAAGGGTGTAGCCGCCCTCGGACACCTGAAGGCCGCCCGGCGGCATCGCCCCGTGCCCTCCCTCCCCCGCCGACGCGTTGGGCGCCGCCTCGTGGTCGCCATGACGGGCGGGCGTGTCCGTGACCACGGGGTCGACGCCCTTGCCCACCGCGTACGCGGTACCGAAGGTCGCGGCGACCGCCGCGGCGAATGCGGTGATCTTCACGGCATTGTTCATGATCGTCCCTCTCGGAGTCACCCGGCTATGGCTCGCAAGGGAGCCCTTCACGCAGTTCAGATTACCCCTAGGGGGTATAAAGTCAAACTGCGGATCCACTTGCTTTCGATACCCCCAGTAGGTATACCTGAAGTGCGGCTGGGATACTCCCAGTGGGTATCTGGCCGCTCTCGTCACCGACTCGACCTCTCCACCTGGAGGAACCATGACCTCGTCCTGCTGCACCCCCGACCACAGCTGCTCGTCCGGCTCCGCTGAGCAGACAGTCGAGGCCGTGGGCGTGGGCGTGACGAGTGTGTACGCCGTGTCCGGCATGACCTGCGACCATTGCCGGTCGACGCTCACCAAGGTGATCGGCGACCTGGACGGCGTCAGCACGGTCGATGTCGACCTCTCGGCCGGCACCGTCACCGTCGTCAGCGCCGCCGCGCTCGACGACACGCAGATCGCGGATGTCGTCGACGACGCCGGGTACGCGGTCACCGGCCGAGCCTGACGAACCCCCGCCGGGCCCGGACCACGGCGGCCCCGCCCATGAAGTCCGGACCCGGCGGCCCCCTTACCCGCACATATCTACAGGCCCATCCCTACAAGCCCGTCCCTACGAGTCCGTCCTTACGGGTCCTTCGTTACGAGGAGCAGCCATGACCACCCGCACGTCCGCATCGGCCGAGGTAGAACTCGCCATCGGCGGCATGACCTGCGCCTCCTGCGCGGCCCGTATCGAGAAGAAGCTCAACCGGATGGACGGCGTCACCGCGACCGTCAACTACGCCACCGAGAAGGCCAAGGTGTCCTTCGCCGAAGGCGTGTCCGTGGGCGATCTGATCTCCACCGTCGAGGCGACGGGGTACACCGCCGAGAAGCCGGCCTCGCGGGATGCCCGGTCCGAAGACGGCGGCGATGACGACGTACGGGCGGACGACGAGCTGCGGCCTCTGCGCCAGCGGCTGTTCACCGCCGTCGCGCTCGCGGTGCCCGTCATCGCGATGGCCATGGCCCCGGCCCTCCAGTTCGAGTACTGGCAGTGGCTCTCGCTCACCTTGACCGCGCCCGTGGTCACGTATGCCGCCTGGCCCTTCCACAAGGCGGCGTTCACCAATGCCCGGCACGGCGCCGCGACCATGGACACGCTGATCTCGGTCGGTACGACGGCCGCGTTCCTCTGGTCCTTGTGGGCCCTGTTCTTCGGTACCGCGGGCACGCCCGGTATGACCCACCCGTTCGAGCTGACCATCGCGCGTGGTGACGGTGCCGGGAACATCTACCTCGAAGCGGCGGCCGGTGTCACCGCGTTCATCCTCGCCGGGCGGTACTTCGAGGCCCGTTCCAAGCGCAAGGCCGGCGCCGCGCTCAAGGCGCTGCTCAACCTGGGCGCCAAGGAGGTCACCGTGGTCCGCGGTGGCCGCGAGGAGCTGATCCGTACCGAGGACCTGAAGGTCGGCGACCGCTTCGTGGTCCGCCCCGGCGAGAAGATCGCCACCGACGGCACCGTGGTCGAGGGCTCGTCGGCCGTGGACGCCTCCATGCTGACCGGCGAGTCCGTGCCGGTGGAGGTGTCGACCGGGGACACGGTCACCGGTGCCACGCTCAACGCGGGCGGCCGACTCGTCGTGGAGGCCACCCGTATCGGCGCCGACACACAGCTCGCCCGGATGGCGAAGCTGGTCGAGGACGCCCAGAACGGGAAGGCCGCCGCGCAGCGTCTCGCCGACCGGATCTCGGGCGTGTTCGTCCCCGTCGTCATCGCGCTCGCCCTGGGCACCCTCGGCTTCTGGCTCGGCAACGGCGCGGGCATGACCGCCGCGTTCACCGCCGCCGTCGCCGTCCTGATCATCGCCTGCCCGTGCGCACTCGGTCTGGCGACGCCGACCGCCCTCATGGTCGGTACGGGACGTGGCGCACAGCTCGGCATCCTGATCAAGGGCCCCGAGGTACTGGAGTCGACCCGCAAGGTCGACACGATCGTCCTGGACAAGACGGGCACCGTCACCACCGGCCGGATGACCCTGTTGAAGGTGCACACGGCGGGCAACGCCGAAGAGGCCGACGTCCTGCGCCTTGCCGGTGCGCTGGAGCACTCCTCGGAGCACCCGATCGCGCGGGCCGTGGCGGACGGAGCGGTGGCCGCCGTGGGATCGCTGCCCACGCCCGAGGACTTCACCAATGTGCCGGGACTCGGTGTGCAGGGCATCGTCGAGGGGCACGCCGTGCTCGTCGGCCGGACCCGGCTTCTCACAGAGTGGTCGATGGCCCTGCCCGCCGAGCTGGAGGAGGCCAAGTCCCGTGCGGAGGAGGCCGGTCGGACCGCGGTGGCGGTCGCCTGGGACGGTGAGGCCCGTGCCGTCCTGGAGGTCGCGGACGCCGTCAAGGACACCAGCGCCGAAGCGATCACCCGGCTCAAGGCGCTGGGTCTGACGCCGATCCTGCTCACCGGGGACAACAAGGCTGTCGCCGAGTCCGTCGCCCGCGAGGTCGGCATCGACGCCGACCATGTCATCGCCGAGGTGATGCCGCAGGACAAGGTCGACGTCGTCAAGCGCCTTCAGGGCGAGGGACGTTCGGTGGCCATGGTGGGTGACGGGGTCAACGACGCCGCCGCACTCGCCCAGGCCGACCTGGGGCTCGCGATGGGGACCGGAACCGACGCCGCCATCGAGGCGGGCGACCTCACGCTGGTCCGCGGGGACCTGCGCGTCGCGGCGGACGCCATCCGGCTCTCCCGCAGGACGCTCGGCACCATCAAGTCCAACCTGTTCTGGGCCTTCGGGTACAACGTGGCCGCCCTCCCCCTGGCGGCGGCCGGCCTCCTCAACCCGATGATCGCCGGCGCGGCCATGGCCTTCTCGTCGGTCTTCGTGGTGGGCAACTCACTGCGGCTGAGGTCTTTCCGGCCGACGAGCTGAGCCCCATCAGAAACGCCGGACGGCGAAGCGATCCAGCCCGTCCGGCGTTTCCCGATGCCAACTCCGCCGGACGGGCGACTCCATTCACGCCGACCGATCCCCACCCTTCCGAACGGGCACCCCCATCCCGCACCGCCGCATCCACCCCGTCCCGCACCCACCGATCCCCGCACCCCCGAACGAGCACCCCCATCCAGCCCGTCCGGCGTTTGAGGACAAGCCCGAAGGTTCGCCCGCACCACGGGCCCGGTGGGTGCGCAAACGCGTGACGGGAACCCCCGCCGGGTCCTACGCTCGTTCCGTGATCGCCGACAACCGTTGCCTCGCCGTGTGCCGCCTGCTGCCGCACGGCTGTTGTTGTTGATCCCTGACTCCGGCCCCGGCCCGGTCCCTTCCGGCCGACCCGGCCGGTAGCGCGGTCGGTTCCGCTGTACCGCTCGGGTACGACCCTGCGCCCGACCTCGCCCTCTTCCTTCTCACTCCTCCGCACGCCTCGTCGTCTTCAAGGAGCAGATCCTGATGCGTATCAACGAGTCCGCGTACGACCGGCGTCGACTGCGGCAGTGGCTGGGCGGTGAGGCCCGAGCCGAGGGGGTGTCGCGCCGCGATCTGTTACGGCTGGCCGCCGCGGCCGGGGTACTCACGACGTTCACCGCCGCACAGCCGGCCGTCGCACAGCCCGCCCGAGCCGTCGCCGACACACCCGCACCCCCATCCCCCGCACCCGGCATCGTCAAACCGGTGCCTCCCGAGCTGTTCACGATCCGTGGCACCAATGCGGAGACCAACTGGCCCGCCCTGCACGGCACCGGCTACCACACGCCGATCGACCGGTTCTTCGTCCGCAACCACACGTCCACGCCGGTGCTGGACGCGGACGACTGGAGCCTGAAGGTGTGGGGCAGCGGGCTGCGCGGCGCGCCGGGTGTCGAGCGGGCCGTCGAGTTCGGCTACCGCGACCTGCGGCGAATGCCGTCCGTGACGGTCGACGCGTTCATCGAGTGCGCGGGCAACGGCCGCAGCTACTTCACCAGCCAGCAGGGCGATCCCGCCACCGGCACCGCGTGGACCCTCGGCGCGATCGGCAGCGCCCGCTGGCGCGGCGTCCCGCTGTCCCACGTTCTCCGGCTCGCCGGACTGACCCGGCACGCCGTCGACCTCCAACCGCGCGGCCTGGACGACACCTGGGTGTCCAACGGCACCGACCTCGGCCATGTGCGCCGCCCCCTGCCGCTCGCCAAAGCGCTCGATGACGTCGTCCTCGCGTACGAGATGAACGGCGAGCCGCTGCCCTACGACCACGGGCATCCCGTACGCGTACTCGTGCCGTCCTGGGTCGGCATCGCGAACATCAAGTGGGTCGGCGACGTCGAGGTCTCCGCGGAGCCGCTCTACTCACCGTGGAACACGGACTTCTACCGGCTGTTCGGGCCAGGTCATCCGGAGGGCGGCAGTGCCCCGCTCGCCGGGCAGACCGTCAAGAGTGCCTTCGAGGTGGCCGCCGGAGCCGATTTCGCGGTGGGTAGGCGGCACCGACTCACCGGCCGATCCTGGTCGGGCGGCGGTGGGATCCGCCGGGTCGAGGTGAGCACCGACGGCGGCACGACATGGCGCCATGCCGATCTCCATGACCGGCCCCGTGCCTCCGCCTGGTCCCGCTGGTCCACCGACTGGCACCCCACGACACCCGGCCCCACCACACTCCTGGCCCGCGCCACGGACACCGGCGGTCGGACCCAGCCGTCGCACACCGCGCCGAACGCACAGGGGTATCTCTTCGACGCGGTGGTGCGTCATCCGGTGACGGTGGTTGCGTAGTCGGGGTCGTCTCCGCCGGGGCCTGGTGAGGGTCCATCGAGCGAGAGGGGGACGACGGTTCGGTAGCTCAGATCGGGCCGTCCGTGGCGCCGTCCCCCCAGACCGCCAGCCACTCATGGCCGCCCCACGCCAGTGCGATCAGGGTGGCGACGGCTGTCCCCACCGCCGCGGCGACGCGCGTACCGGTGGCGGCCCTGCCGCGCAGTGCTGCCGAGGTCAGTGCCCAGACCACGAACGTGAGTGCCGGTATGCCGAGGAGCATGAGCGGCAGTCCCGCGTACAGCAGGCTCCAGTCGCGCTCCCCTTCGAAGGCGCCGTAGAGCCCGGGACGGGCCCCGTGGTACCAGACGGTCAGTCCGACACCGACGGCGACGACCCCCACCAGACAGCCGACGGCTCCGACTTTTCCGACGGCTCTTTCGCGCTCTCCCATGTTCCCTCTGGACGCACCGCGACCTGGGAAGGTTCCCCGTGGCGGGACTGCCGCCCCGACATACGTGCGAACCGACACCCGGTCGGGGTGTCCGCCGCCGCTCCCGGGACCCGTCCCCGTACGGAGTGACTATCGTGCGTGCCCATGTCCCCCCACCGTGGCGAACGTCGTTTCAGCGGCGCGCTCTTGGCGTCGATGCCGCACCTGTTCCTGCTGTCACTGCTGTTTCCGCTCTTCCTGGTACTCGGCTGTACGTCGTCCTCACCCTCGACGACCGCCGACAAACCCGCTGCACCTTCCGCCGAGCCCGCACAGGTAGCCGAGGCCCTGGAGACCTACGCCACCGCACCCTGCAATCTGCTCGGCAGCGACGAGATGGCCGCGTACGGCGTCACGGGCGAACCCCGCCAACTCACCTTTCACGAGGGGACATCGCCCGCCTGCTACTGGCAGGTCCCACCCGACCGAATCTTGGGCTGGTTCATCGATCTCCCTGCCAAGGTACGGTCGGAGACCGCCAAGAAGGCGGGGGCGCGGCAGATCAAGGTGGCCGGATACCCGGCGGTCCGGCACTCCGACAAGAAGTCCTGCACGCTCGATGTCACCCTGGATCGTGAGCATTCGTTCCGTTCGGCGCTGGTGCGGGTCGAGCCAGACGCTCCGGGAGACCCGTGCAAGGCCGCGACGTCCTTCGCCGAACTGATCGTCACCAGACTCCAGCAGCCCATCAAGTCGGCCGAGTCCACCGGATGACCCGTCAGGTGCCCGCGACCTCGTCCGGGCGTAGGGCGTCGAGGATGAGGGTGAGGCCGAAGGGGAATTCGTCGGCGTAGTCGTAGCCGGGCTTGAGGGCGTGTTCGGTGGCGAGTTCGGTGAGGTGGGGGTAGGCGCCGGCGGGCATCTCCCGCAGGATGGCCTCCGCGACCTCGTCCACCTCCGCCGGGCCGCTGAACGGCAGGCTCAGTTCCTGGATCACGAAGCCGTACAGGTAGCTGTCGATCAGTGAGAAGGCGTGTGCGGCCATCGCGACGGAGAACCCTCCGGCGCGCAGTACCCCGATGACGGCGTCGTGGTGGCGCAGGGTCGCGGGGCCGGGCCTGCTGCGGGAGTCCATCAGGCCCACGGCCCACGGATGGCGCCGGAGTACGGCACGGGCGGATTCCGTGCGGTGGCGTACGGCGCTCTTCCAGTCCGTGTCGCGCGGTGGCAGGTCGATCTCGCTGAACACCTCGTCCACCATGCCGTCGAGGATGTCCTCCTTGCCGGCGACATGGTGGTAGAGCGACATCGCCTCGACACCGAGCGGATCGGCGATGGCCCGCATGCTGAGCGCTGCCGAGCCCTTCTCGTCCGCCACGGACACCGCCATGCGGATCACGCGCTCGCGAGTGAGCGGCGTGCGCGCCGACGGCCGACGCCGGCCCTTGCCCTCCTCGGGCATCCGTCTCCCCTTTCCTCCTGTTGACTTTCGACCCCTGTTGACTGGCTTACAGCATAAGGCTAGCTTGCCTTACAGCATAAGTTTGCCTTACGGCATAAGGTCGACACTTCGGCGAAAGGGCTGCGCCATGGGCACGGGTCACATGAAGAAGGTCTGCATCATCGGAGCTTCGGGGAAGCTCGGGCAGTACATGGTGCGGCACGCGCTGGACCGTGGCTACGAGGTGGTCGGCGTGTGCCGGGAGCGCAGCGTGCCGAAACTGGCCGCGTTCGACGGCCGCATCACCGTCATCCCCGGACCCACGAACGACCCGGACGTGATCCGACGGGCGGTGGACGGGTGCGACGGGGTGCTCACGGTGCTGGTGCCCTGGGGGGTGCGGCAGTACGCGTCGGGCACGGCACAACCGGTGCTGGACCACGCACGGCCGGGCGCTCGCCTGATCTTCTCCTGCGGCTGGCACATCACGCGCGACGGCAAGGACCGGTACTCACGGCTGTTCACCACGGGCCTGCGGCTCGCCACCGTACTGGGCAAGCTCGTCCGCGCCGCCGAGATCGACGACCAAGTGGAGGCGTGCCGCCGGGTGTTCGCCAGTGACACCCGGTGGACCGTCGTGCGCGGCAGCAGCCTGGAGGAGGGCGAGAGTCAGGGCCTGCCGGTATGGAGCCGGCACGTGGGCGATCCGGTGCTGGCCAGCGACCTGACACGCCGAGTGGACTTCGCACTGTTCATGGTGGAGGCGCTCACCGACGACACGCTCGTCCAGGAGGCACCAGCGATCGTCGGCTGCCGCACCCCCAGCGCCCTCGCCCACACCGGCGGCACCCACGACCACGTCTAGGCACGTCGTCTGAACACGTCCGGGCGCGTCTCACGGATCAAGCCGGGCCCGCGTTCCCCTGACCCGCATGCCGCGGTGGTGGCGCCTGACTCACGTGTGCCAGGTGGTCGGTGCGAGTCGCGGGGGCCGGAGGCGATACGGACGCGTACGCGAGGGTGCTCTCCAGGTCGTCCAGGGCGCGGCGGGCCACGGCGATACGCTCCCGCAGCACCTGCGGGTCACCCGGCACGGATTCACCCCCGACCGGGCGGGCCGCCTCCTCGTCCCGCTCCATCTCCCGCGCTTCGTCAAGGGAGGTGATGACGACGCCGATGAGGACGTTGACCAGGACGAAGGAGGCGAGGAGGACGTAGGAGGCGTAGTAGACGATGCTCCAGCGGGAGATCTCCAGGCCGGCGCGGACCGCGTCGCCGAGACCGTCCAGGGTCATGAGCAGGAAGAGGGTCAGAACCGCGCGGCCGATGGAGCCGAAGTGCTCGGGGTCGTGGCCGGCGAAGAAGACCCAGCCGACCATGGCGTACAGATAGAGGAGCAGCGCGCCGACGAGCAGGAAGCTGACCGTGCCGGGCAGGCTGCGGCCCACCGCCACCATGACGACGCGGAGTTGGGGCAGAAACCGGGCGGCGCGCAGCACCCGGGCGAGACGCAGCAGCCGCAGGATCGTGCCGTTCTCGCGGATCACGGGCAGGAAGGCGGACAGGACGACCGCGAGGTCGAAGAGATTCCACGGGTCGCGGAAGAAGTCGCGCGGCCGGTCGGCGTGTGCGGCGGCCCGGACAAGCAACTCGACGGTGAACGCGGCCAGACAGGCGTGCTCGGCGAGCCGCAGCCACCGGTGCCAGTCCTCGACGAGGCCGGTGTAGGTCTCGACGCCGAGCAGCACCGCGTTGGCGATGATCAGAATGAACACGGCGACGGCGAACCAGCGCTTCTCCGTCAGGGCGTGGCAGCGCCGCGCAAGTGCCTGCCGGGCGGTCGGCGCCGGGGCTGTGTCCGGGGCCGTACGGTCCGTCATCCTGCTCCCTCGTAACTCCACACTCGACGGCGGCGTGACGCGCCACGAAGGCTTTTCGGTGCGGCGCACGACAAGGCTCAACAGGGTTGCCGGGCAGCCCTGTTGAGCCGTTGCGCCACGGAAAGGTCTTCTACAGAAGTGTAGATTCCGGCGAGGCTCCCCGGTGCCAGTGGGGCGGGCGGGCCGGTGCGGGGCCCAGGGTGGTGGTGCCCGGTGCCGCGCGGTGACCGAGGCCCGTGCGGTAGGCGTCGAGCGCGGCTTCCACCCGGCCCGTGCGGCGCAGCAGGTCGCCGAGCAGTCGGCAGATGTCGGCGAGGTCACCGGTGGCGCCCGCGGTCTCCAGCAGGGCGAGTGCGATGGTGTAGTGCTCCTCGGCCGTGTCGAGGTCGTCGCCGTGGTCCTGTTCGGCGATCATCCCGAGGAGCCGGTGGGCCCCGGCCGCGTGCACGGCACCCCGTTCCGAATGGAGCTGGTCCACCAACTCCCGTAGCAGTGCTTCGGCTTCGCCGGTCTTGCCTCTGCGGCGGAGCACATCGGCGAGTTCGACACCGACCTGGCTGGCGTAGAGTGCGGCGCGCTGCGAGACGAGTCCGGCGTGGGCGGTGCGCAGTTCGGACTCGGCGCGTTCGAGGTCGCCGTCCTGGGCGTGCACATAGCCGCGCATCCAGTGGCACTGGGCGAGTTCGGTACGGAGCTGGAGCTGCTGGTAGTACGCGGCGGCCTTGGCGAGCGACTCCTCCGCCTCGGCGACCTTGCCCTCGGCGATCAGGGTCCGTGCGACACCTCGGTGCATGCGGGCGATCAGCTCGGGGTCGGAGACCTGCGGGGCGAGCGCGAGGGCGAGTTCGGCGGCCTGCGCGGCGCGGGCGTGCGCTCCGAGGTCCATGTAGGGCGCGATGGCGGCGGTGTAGAGCAGCACGAGCGCTTCCGGGTCGTGCAGTCCGGAGGAGTTGAGTTCGTCGAGCGTCTTCTCCACCAGGTAGCAGGCGTACCGGAGTTCACCCGCGAGCAGATGGGTGACCGACCGGCCGCGGATGGCCGCCACGCGCTGCGGGAGGGGCGCTCCGGCCGCGACGAGGACGGATTCGGCCGCTTCGAAGTGCTCCCGGGCCCGGTCGAGGTCTCCGGTCTCCAGGGCGCAGTGGCCGAGGCCGACGAGCGCGGCGGCGTGCTCGCTGTGCAGGCCGTGGTGTTCGGCGTCGCGGAGGATGGCGGTGTAGCGCTCCGCCGCGTCGTCGGGGTCATGGGTGGTGAGTGTGCGCTGTGCCTCGGTGAGCCGTAGTCGCAGGTCGGTGGCGAGGTGGGCGGGCCGCCCTGTGACCAGTTCCTCGTAGCTGCTGCCCAGGCGCTCGGCGATGTGCCGCAGGGCCTTTTCCGACGGCTGTACCTTGCCGGCTTCGAGGGTGGAGATGTACGCGGCCGTGTAGGCGGGTTCGGCTAGCTGACGCTGCGTCAATTCCCGTTCCGTACGCAGCCGGTGGACGCGTCGGCCGATGGCCTCGCGGATGTCCGCGCTGTCTTCCTCCGGGCCCTGTTCCTCGGCCTGCCGTACGGCGCGCTCGTCGGTCACCGTCCCCACTCCCCTGCGCTCATCGCCCGGAGCCCGCCCCGCGCGGAGTACTCCCAGGAGCCTCTCCCGTGAACTCCCTTACCCGCAGGACGCGTTACGCGATGGTAACCACTCCGGCCCGGTCAAGTCCTTGCGCGGGCGGCTCGGCCGATCCTAACTTAAGCGCCAATCCAAGTGGGGTTAACGGGGGATTTAACAAGGCTGGACGGCTCCCCGCGAGCCCGCCACGCCATGCGAGCCCCCGGACATCCACGTCACCGGCCCCACCATCCCTCTCCCCAGGAGGAATTCCGTGCGAATACGTCCCCGCGCCGCGGGCATCGTCTGCGCCCTGCTGTGCGTCGGCGCCACCGCCCTCAGCACTCCGGCCGGCGCGGCGGGAGACGGAACCGGACCGGCATCCGACACCAGATCCCTGTCCGTCGAGTACTTCCCCGGCCCGCACTCCGAAGGCCGCTACACCGAGGTCCCCGCGACCGCGCCCGAACGGCTCAGGAAATCCGGCAGGTCCGCACCACAGAACCCCGAACTCGCCCCCGTGTCCGCACTCCAGGACTCCGGACCCACCGACGACCGTCTCGACCTGGTGGTGATGGGCGACGGCTACACCGCGGCCCAACAGGGCGACTTCCAGGCGGACGCCCAGGCCAAGATCGAGGCCGTCTTCCAGATCGAGCCCTACAAGAGCTACCGGGGGCTGTTCAACATCTGGACTGTGGACGTGGTCTCCCGCGAATCGGGCGTCTCCGGCGATCCCACGCGGAACACGGTGAAGGACACGGCCCTGTCCTCCTACTTCTGGTGCGCCGACACAGAGCGTCTGCTGTGTCTCGACACCGACAAGGTCAGCACCTATGCCGCCCAGGCACCGGCCGCGGACATCGTCTTCGTGCTGGCCAACAGTACGAAGTACGGGGGTGCCGGCTACAGCGACGTCCCCAACACCGTCGGGTACGACGGCATCGCCACCATGTCCGCCGACAACGCGCAGTCCACGCTGATCGGCGCCCATGAACTCGGCCACTCCATCGGGCATCTCGCCGACGAGTACACGTACGACTCCTACGGCCGCTACACCGGTCCCGAGTCCGATGAGTCCAACGCCTCGATCCACGACGCGGCCTACCAGCACGAGCACCAGGCGAAGTGGTGGCGCTGGATGGGTGAGCAGGACCCGGCGGGCGGCACCGTCGACACCTACGAAGGCAGCGGGTACTACCCGTTGGGTCTCTATCGGCCCACGGACACGTCGATCATGCGCACCCTCGCCAGCGACACGTTCAATCTGGTGGGCCGGGAAAGCATGATCGCCGGTTTCTACCGTTACGCCGGCGTCCTGAGCAGCGGGGTGTCCACCGACGCTCCTGTGCGCTGGTACACACCCCTCCGCGTCCGGCTCGCCTCCCTCGACGACCACGGCCTGGCAGAGGTGCGGCTGCGCTGGTACGTGGACGGGCGTGAGGTGCGATCGGCCCGAGGCCAGCGGTTGGTGACACCTCTTCAGCTCGGCGTCCTGGCGCTTCGAGGCCGTACTCACACGGTGAAGGCGGAGGCCGTCGATGTCACGCCCGCTCTGCGCGACCCGGCTGCGCGCAAGGCGGCGACCAGCTCACTGACCTGGACCGTCGGCACGCGGTGACATCGGGGGCCGGGCTCTGCCACGTCGGGTGGGTGCCGGCGAGTGCTCCGGCGGTCCGATCGCTCACTCCGCCGTCAGCACCCTTCTGAACGCCCCTTCCCGCGCGGCGAGTTCGGCCCAGGTGCCCTCCTCCGCGACCCGGCCCGACTCCAGGACCGCGATCCGGTCCGCCCGTCGGACGGTTGCCGCGCGGTGGGCGATCAGCACGGTCGTACAGTGCGGTAGCGCGGCGAGGATCTCCGCGTCACCGACGCCGTCCAGGTGTCCGGTCGTCTCGTCGAGGACCAGCACGCGTGGCTGAGTGAGCAGGGCCCTGGCCAGGGCGACGCGGGCGCGCTGGCCGCCGGAGAGGGTGGCGCCCCGCTCTCCGACCACCTGCGCGTATCCGTCGGGAAGTCCGTCCGCGATGCGGTCGACCCCGGTCGCCTTCGCGACGGCGCGCAGTGCGGTGTCCGTGGCGTCGGGGGCCGCCAGCCGGAGGTTGTCCGCGAGGGTGCCGTGGAACAGGGGCGCCTCCTGGCCGACCACGGCGACGGTTCGCCGCAGCACGGGTTCCGGGAGGTTGCGCAGGTCCACCATCTCGCCGTTCTCCGCGACGAGTTCGACGTGTCCCGAGCGTGGGTCCCAGAAGCGGGCGAGCAGATGGGCGCAGGTGGACTTGCCGGCGCCCGACGCGCCCACCAGGGCGACGGTCTCACCGGGGCGCACCCACAGGTCGAGCCCGTCGAGCACGGGCGCCCCGCCGTAGTCGAACCGCACGCCGCGCAGGCGTACCCCGAGCGGCCCCTCCGGTACGGGCCGGGGCGTCCTGGGATCGGGAGCACCGGCCGGGGCCCGTACCGCCGCGCCGACCCTGGCCGCCGCCGCGCGCAGGCCACCCGCCTGCCCCAGCGCGGCGGCCGATTCGGCGACCGGGGCGAGGGCGCCCAGGGCCAGGGCCATCGTGGCGGGGGCCCAGGCTCCGTGGACGGTGTGCGCGGCGACGGCCACGACGCCCACGACCGCCGCGACGACGAGGAGGTCACGGACGGCGGCGGCGTCGGCCTCCCAGGACTGTTCGGCGCGCTGGGCGTCGCCGAGCGCGCGGCCGTCCGCACGCAGACGCTCACGCCGCCTGTCCAGACCGCCGAACGCGAGCAGTTCGGGCAGCCCGTCGACGCTCTCGACCGCCTGCGCCGACAGATCCGCGGCGGCCTGACGGGTCCGGGCCCCGCGTGCCGCCCGCCCCCGCCCGTCCAGCAGCGGCGCGAGAACCAGGAGGGCCGCCACGGGCAGTACGGCGATGAGCAGCCACGGCTCGACCGCCGCGAGCACCACCGTGCCGCCGCCGAACACCACACCGGACGCGACGAGTTGGGCGACGGCGTGGGCGTAGAAGAACTCCAGCGCCTCCACATCGCCGAGGGCCGCCGAAGCGAGGTCGCCGCTGCGCCGTCCCGCGACCCGGGCGGGCGCCGAGCGTGCCAGGCCGTCGAAGACGCGGACGCGCAGCTCGGCGAGGACCCGGTAGGCGAGGTCGTGCGAGAGGTCCATCTCCCACCAGGTGGCGACCGCGCGCAGGAGTACGAGGGCGACAAGGACGGTGAGCGTGCCGGGGTCCGGGGGTGTGCGGTGGCGTACGGAGTCGCCGACGGCGTACGCGGCCAGGGTCACGAGGGCGACCAGGGCGGTGTGTCCGGCGAGTGCCGCGAGGAAGGTGCGCAGGGTCATGCCCTTGTGCGCGCCGAGAACCGGCAACAGGGCACGCAGAGCGCCCCGTTCGGGCGATCCGGTGGCCGTCGCCCTGGCGGACTTCGCCGCCTGCCGCGTCGTCCCGGGGGTCGTGTTCGAGGTGGTGTTCATGCCGCCTGTCCCGCCTTCACCAGTCGGGCGTACACGCCGCCGCCGGCCAGCAGCCCGGCGTGGTCCCCGACGGCCTCTACGCGTCCGCCGTCGAGGACGACGATCCGGTCCGCGTGCCGCACGGATGCCAGTCGGTGGGCGACGACCAGGCAGGTCCGGCCGTGGGCCGCCCGCAGCAACTCCCGTACGATCACGGCCTCCCGGCGCTCGTCGACCGCGTTGGTCGCCTCGTCGAGAATCAGCACCGGTGTGTCCGCGAGCAACGCCCTTGCCAGCGCGAGCCGTTGACGCTGCCCGCCGGAGAGCGTGGAGCCGCGCTCGCCGATCACGGTCGCGTAGCCGTCGTCCAGCCGCAGGATCTCGTCGTGAATTCCGGCGGCGCGGCTCGCCGCGCACAGCGCGTCATCGGTGGCGTCCGGGCGGGCGAGCCGCAGATTGTCGGCGACGGAGGCGTGGAAGAGGTACGTCTCCTGGGAGACCACGGCGATCCCCCTGCGGAGTGAGTCGAGGGTGTACGAGGTGGTCTCCTCGCCGTCCACGAGGACGCGTCCCCCATCCGGGTCCGCGTACCGCAGCAGCAGGCGGAGCAGCGTTGACTTGCCCGCGCCCGACGGTCCGACGACAGCCGTGGTCCGCCCGGCCGGGGCCGTGAAGGTGACCTTGTCGAGCGCGGCCCTTCCCGCACCCGGATAGCTGAAGTCGACGTCCTGGAACCGCACTTCGGGCGGGCTCGGCCAGTTCACGGCAAGGTCTCCGTCGTCGGGCACTCCGCCCTCGTCCGTCCGCAGTTCCGCGATGCCGTCGGCCGCCGAGACACCCAGATAGCCGGAATGCCACTCACGTGAGAGGTCACGTACGGGTCGGAAGCACTCGGACGCCAGCATGAGGACGAGGTACGTGCCGGTCGCGGTGGTGCTTCCCGACGCGGCGGACGCGCACGCGACGAGGACGGCCGCCACCGTGCCGCCCTGGACGGCGAGGTCGGTGATGCCGGTGTCCACGAGCGACACCCGCAGTTTCGCGACGGTCGCCCGGTGCAGTGCGCCCGACCGCTCCGCGAGGCGTGCCCTGGTCCGCCCGACGGCCCCGGCGGACCGTAGCGCGGGCATGCCCTGAAGGGCCTCCAAGTAGTCGGCGGACAGCGCCTCGTACGCGCCCCAGTGCTGCTGCCCGCGCCGTTCGAGGAGCCGGTCCCACCAGCGGGGTGCGCACAGGGCGAGGACGAGGGCGGGGACGAGGGCCGCGAGCGCCCAGGGCTCGATCCACCCGACGGCGACCAGCGGCACCACGGGCACGGAGCATGTGATGAGGAACTGGGGCAGATAGCGCGACACGTAAGCGTCCACACCTTCGACACCGTCCACCAGCGTGGCACGCACGGCTCCGGCCCGGGTGTCGGCCCGCCGGGCGGGTCCGCTCCGCCCGAGTCGGATCAGCAACTCGTCGCGCAGGGCGACCCGTACCGCCGATCCGGCCCCCACCGCGACCCGTCGCTGCCACCTCCCGAGCAGGGCGCGGACCAGGACGGCAGCGACGACGCCGGCGAGCACGGCGGGCAGTCCGGCGGTGTCGCCGGACGCGATCCGGGCGAGGGCGACGGCGAGGAGGACGGCCTGCGCGAGATGTGTCGCGGCGACGGCGGCGAGCAGCGCGGTGGCCCCGAGCAGGGGGCGGCGGGCGGTCCGGGCCGCGCGCAGCAGCTCGGGGTGGAGCATCATGAGGTCGGTTCTCCCTGTGTCGTCGGCATGCCGGGCGCGCGGGTCGTCGGCGTACCACGTGCGTTTGTCGTCGGCGTACCGAGTGGGTCTGCTGTCGGTGTGCCGAGTGCATCCGTTGTCGGTGTGCCGAGTGCCAGTCCGTGCACGATCCAGTCGCGGCCCGGGGGCCCGCCGAGCGCGGCTCCGAGGTCGGCGCCCTGCCAGGAACCGACGGGCCGGGACGCCAACCCCAGTGCGGACGCGGTGAGTTGGGCGTGCCCCACGCCGTATCCGGCGAGGAGGTGGTCGCGACCGATGCGGGCGGGTCCGGCATCGGAGGGGCAGCCGTACGCGATCAGTACGGCTCCGGCGCCCCCGATCCAGCCCTGGCGCGCCGCCCACTCGGCGAGGGTGGGCAGGACGTCGCCGGTGGCGAGCACGGTCGGCTTCCCGTCCTTCGCGCCCAGTAGCCCAGGCTCGGGCGCCCCCACAGCGAGACACCAGTGCGGGCCGTCGTCGGACATCGCGGACTCGGCGACGGCAAGCACCCGCGCCAGCGCCTCGGCGCCCGGTCGTCGGGAGCGCCCGAGCACGGAGGGTTCGGCGCTCCGTCGCCCGAGCAGCAGGGAATCGGGGACGGCTCCGGTACGCGGGGTGAACCAGCGGCGTTCGGTCGCCCCGGCGGCGGAGATCGCACCGAGCACCCGATACGCCTCGACCAGGTCGGGATGCGCGTCGGCGGGGATGGTCATGGCCGGTTCCGGCGTCTCGGATGTGCACCAGGGCTCCAACTCCCCATGGGAGGTGAGCCGTACGACGGCGAGCGGCAGGCCAGTGCCGGGTGGTGCGGGCACCGCGGTGGTCCGTAGGACGGCTGACGACAGACACACGGGGTGGCGCGCTGTCAGGGCGAGCGCGGCCACGGCGTGACCCACGTCCAGCAGCACGAGCGGCCATGCCCGGTGCCGGTAGTGGGACACGGTCCGCTCGGGCCGCGCCGCGAGCACCGCGAACACCCCCGGCGGCACCGGATCGGGTGCCGGTCCCACCCGGTGGAGGCGGTGACGCCCGGGGTCGTACGCGTACCGGCCCGGCCGCACTCCCCCGTCCGCCCCCACCAGGAGCCAGGTGTCGACCGGATGCAGCGCGCCCGCCGACGGCACGGGCCGCAGCCGCCGTCCGGCGAGGGACAGCCTCAGCGTCCGGTCCAGGGCGGCGGGGACGGCCACCGGCTCACCGGACGGTCGGGCCGGTTCCGTGGGCGGGAGGTCGGGGCCGGGGGCCTCCGCCGAGCGGGCCCGTGCCAGTGCCTCGTGTACGTAGGTCGACATGGCCCGCCTCACATGTGCGGTGCGGGCGTGAGGGTGAAGTCGCCGGGACCGTCGGGCGCCGATGACCGCCACCCTCGTCCGACGGCGATCTGTCCGAAGCGCCCGCAGCCGAAGTAGCCGAAGGCGGCGGGGGCGTTGGGGACGAGACCCGACACGAGGACCCGCGCCACGCGCAGCGAGGTCTCGGCGATGTCCTCGGTCGTCAGGTCCAGCGTGATCACCCGGTGCCCGCCGGCGGCGAGCCGCGCGTCGAGTTCCCCGCGGTTCGTGGGAGCGATGGCGTCGACGGGTACGACGCCCAGTTCGGGGTGCGTGAAGCGGCGGGCCAGCGGTGCCGTCCGGGGGTCGAGCCAGACCTGCACATGGGCGCCGAGGTCCCGTACCGCGCCGAACTCGGGCCCGCAGCTGTCGAGATACCGCCGATCGGCACGGTGGTCGAGGTAGAGGCCGCGCGCCAGCATGCCGGCCTCGACGGCGCGGAACACCCAGCCGTCGGCGTCGACCGCGCCCTGGGTGAAGACCCAGGTGTGCACGGCTTCGAGTACGGCCTTGCGGGCGGCGTCGGCCGGGTCGTAGCGGCAGGCGAATCCGGCGGCGTGGATGCCGCGTTCGGGGTCGTACGCGAGCGCGGCCACGCAGGGTGCCAGTTCGGACGGCATCTCGACCAGGCTGATTTCCAGGCCGCACCCTTCCAGATCCCGGGTCAGGCCCGGCACGCTCGCGAGGTCGATGCCGCGTGTCGGTCCGTCGAGATGCCACCACACCTCCAGGGCGTCCCGCTCGACCACTTCGAGCAGTCCGCGCTCCACCGCGTCGTCGAAGCCCTGACCGGTGGCTATGCCCGCGTAGTTGAGGTGGTGGGTGCGGGGCAGGGACGTGAACTCGCCCTGACGCCAGTTGAGATGAGTGAGGGCGACGGGCGCCCAGCAGTCGTCGCCGTTCTCCTGGGCGCGGGCCCACAGGGCGGGGGTGTCGAGTGCGAGAGGCCGATAGGCGAAACCGGGGCGGGCGTACTGCCAGTCGGCGTAGGTCGGGAGGTCGCCCGGTCCGTACACCGTTCGTCCCTCCGCGAGGAGTTGGGCCGCTGTCGCCCGGCGGGGCGCGTCGGGGTGGCCGGGCGGGGGCAGCCGGTTTCCGCAGTACCGTTCGGCGGCCTCGGCGATGGCGGCGATCCTGGCGCCTTCGGGGTCGCCGAAGGTGGTCCCGAGGGACACCCGGTCGGCGGGCCAGGCACCGAAGCGGCGCGTGTCGGACACCTCGGCGGTCATGGCGGTGTAGCGGGGCGGCGCGCCGGAGGGGTGGGGTACGGGGGCGACGGAGCGGATCAGCCCGCAGACCGGGTCCACGAGCAGGTCGGCGGAGAGCGGCGTCGAGGTCACGTGCACAGCTCCTGGGCGAGGTCGGTTACGGGGTCGGTGCGCCGCCCGAGTCCGGCGGGCAGGAGCAGCGCGGTGCCCGTGGTCCGCGGGGTCCGGCGGGACGGGCTCAGCCGGGTGGCGGTCACGGGGTTCTCGCCGGTGTGGGGGTTGCGGGCGTGCGCGGGGAAGTGGTGTCCCGCGATCTCGACCCGCAGTCGGGTACCCGCGTCGAGCCGGCGGGCGAGGAAGCCGAGCGGGACGGTGAAGCGGACGTGGGTGCCCGCCGGGTCGGCACGGCGTACGGCTCCGACGGCGAGCGGTGCGGCACGGCCGTGCGGGTCGAGGGCGACGAGCCGTACGAACCAGTCGGCGACCGGGGTGTCGGCGGCGGCACACAGCCGGGCCTCGGCGGCTCCGAGGAGGTCCACCGGCCGAGGCAGCGGTGGTGTGACGAGCAGGGCGCGGTCGGCGGCGTGGTGGGGGTCGATGTCCAAGTGGTCGGAGCGTACGGGGTGTTCGGGATCGGCGAGAAAGGCCCGACCCTGGAGGAGGCGGAGGCCATGCGGGGGTACGAAGTGCCGGAGGCAGGCTGTGGTGGGTCCGCCTCCCAGTGGGTACCAGCGGTCACTGTCACCGAGGGCGACGACTCCCCGCGTGCCTTCGGATTGGGTCCCGTCGAGCGCGGCGCGGGCCCAACTCGCGTACAGCGCACCGAGGTTGACCCGGTGTCCCGCCCTGGCCTCGGGCGCCGGGTCGGTGGTCAGCCCATGCCCCCAGGGTCCGACGAGCAGCCGCGACGGGCCGCCCCAGTGCCGCCAGAGGTTCATCGTGTCCGTGACGAAGGGATCGCGGGCACCGCCGACCGCGAGCAGCGGCACGTGGGCTGTCGCACCGCGCAGGATGACCCGGTCGCGACGGCAGTCGTCCCAGACACCGGGCCACGAGGACATCGGCCGCCCCAGCCGGTCGGGGAGCCCTGTCACCGGCAGGTGTTCCAACAGTCCGGGGTCGCCGGCGAGGGCCTTGTCGAGCGCCGTCGCGTCGGAGTCAGGCCGGTCCCCGCGGGCCGCCCACCAGCCGGCGCGCGCGTAGAGGCGCTCCACACCGGAGGGTTCGCGGGCGACTTCGGCGGGTCCGAGTGCGGGGACGGCGGCGATGACGGCGTCCGGTGCGGTGTCGGGTGGGGAGGCGGATGGGTAGGCGGATGGGGTGTTGGGCGCCGGGCCGGATGCGGTGCTGGACGCACGGTCGGGCGGGGCGCCGGGTTTGGTGTGGGGCGGGGTGCCGGGTGCGGGTGTGGCGTCGTCGCCCACGGCCGTGACGAGCGCGCAATACGCGGCGTACGAGGATCCGGCAGCGACCACGCGCCCGTCGCACCAGTCCTGTGCTCGGACCCACCGCAGCGTCGCGGCACCGTCGGCCGCCTCGCCCCGGTACGGATGCCAGGTCCCGTCCGATCCGTGCCGTCCGCGTACGTCCTGGACGACGGCGGCGAATCCGTGGGCCACCCACGCGCGGGCTTCGGCGCGATGGCTCGCGCGGTCGTAAGGGGTGCGGATGATGACGGCAGGGGCGGGTGCTCCGCCCGCCGGGAGGTGGACGTCGGTGGCGAGTCGGGCACCCGGGACGGGCAGCAGGTGGACCAGGTCGGCACTCATCGCGGAACGCTGCTTTCGGGAACGCTCTCGGCGGCGTCGGACAGGGCGAGCACGCTGGCCTTCGCGGTGGCCTTCGCCGTGCCTTTCGTCGTGGCTTCGGCCGTCGCCTTCAAGGTGTCCGACCCCGGTCCGTGCGCCCCGAGCGGACCCACCCGCGGCACCGGCAGCACCACGTGTTCCGTCACGGTCAGCGCGCGCAGGTCGATCCGCCGCAGCCGTCGCCGGGTACGCCGCTCGCCCGCCGCCCAGGCGACGAGGTCCCCGAGGAGCAGCGCCGCCGTGAGCACGCCGGACGCGGTGGTGTGTGCGGGCCCTGTGTCCTCGGTGCACGATCCCGCCCAGTAGGCGGCGAGTTCCCGGTACGCGGCGGTCGCAGCGAGCCGGCGCAGCCGGACATCTTCGGAGGTGACGTCCCCCTCGGCCACCGCCGGCGGCTCCACCCACGCGTAGCAGCCCTCTCGGTGACAACGCAGCCAGGCGACTCCGTCACGCGGCAGCCGGTCGGCCTCGTCCCAACTCCCAGGCGGTACAGGCGAGTCCAGGCACCACACGACAGCGGTCGGCACCTCCGCGGCCCTTGCGTCAGCCACGGACTCCGCGATCCGGTCCGGTTCGATGAGCCGTACGTCGGCACCCTCGCCGCCCGCGCCGCGTGCCAACGGGTCGACCAGGACGGGGTCCCCCACCAGCAGCACTCGCCGACCGGCGAGCGCGGCGGTCGATATCGCGCCCGCAGGCGGGCCGACGTCGGCGGGCACCAGATAGCCGGCCGCCTCGAACGCCCGCTCCAGCCGCGCCAGTTCAGGTTCCGACACCGGCTGTCCCGTATCAGCGCCGGAGCGTCGGTCCAGGTGGCGGAGCAGCGCGGCCTCGCTCACGTCGCCGGTGTCGACGCGGAGGAACTCCCCGTCGGGAGTACGGACGGCCAGTCCCCTGCCGGGGACGGTGACCAGGGCGACACCGGGGGCGAGTCGCGTGGCGCTCACGAGTGCTCCTCACATAGGGGCGTACGAGGTAGGGGCGGGGGGTGCGGGTCGGGCCCGCCCGGGGAAGGCGATCCGGGCGGGCCCGACGGCGCGTGTCCTACTTGTCGCTGTCCGCGTCGACGTCGGCGGCGATCTCGTCGAAGGGGTTCTCGACGAGCGCGTTGGAGTGGGTGGCGGACAGGTGGGCGAGCTGGCTCTGCTCGGCGATCGGGGTGAACACCTTGTTCTGGTCCATGAGTTGAACTCCCATCGTTGAGGGGAAGCCCTTCCGGCGGTTGTCCGGCGGGCACAGGTAGACACTAATGAATATGATTTTCATTCCGCAAGGGCTGGTGGTCACCAACAGGGTGATCCGGGTAACACACCGGCCATCCGCCCTCCGGGTCCCGGCCGATCCGTCCGACGACACCGAACACCTCGGACAGCAGCTCGGGCGTGACGATGTCCTTCGGCGCCCCGTCGGCGGCCACGGCTCCCGAGCGCAGCGCCACGATCCGGTCCGCGAACCGGGCCGCGTGGCCGAGGTCGTGAAGGACCATCACGACCGTCAGGCCACGCTGTTCCCGCAGCCGGGTGACCGTGCGCATCACCTCCAGTTGGTGCCGGAGGTCGAGGTAGGTGGTGGGCTCGTCGAGGAGCAGCACCCGGGTGTCCTGGGCGAGCGCCATCGCCAGCCGTACGCGCTGCCGTTCGCCGCCGGAGAGCGAGTCGACGGGCCGGTCCGCCCAGGCGGTGACTCCGACGTCGGCCATGGCCCGGGTGCACGCGGCGTCGTCGCCGCCGCGCAGCATCCCGAGGGGGCCACGGGCCGCGTACCGTCCCTGGCGCACCAATTGACGTACCGTCATGCCCGGTACGGCGGGTGCGGACTGGTGGAGCAGGGCGACGCGGCGGGCCGCCGCTCTGCGGGCGAGTCCGGCGAGGTCGTCGCCGTCCAGGAGTACCTTTCCCGCCTCCGGGCGCAGCAGTCCGGCGCAGAGGCGTAGCAGGGTGCTCTTGCCGCACCCGTTCATGCCGACCAGAGCGACGAGTTCGCCCGCGGACACGGTCAGGTCGATGCCGCCGACGACACTGCGTTCCGGGTAGCCGAAGCGCAGTCCTTCGAGACGGATCATGTCTCCTCCTTCACCGAGCGGCGCGCCACGATCAGCAGCAGCGCCGCTCCCACCCAGGCCGTCACCGCGCCGGTCGGCACGCTCAGCCGGTCGGCTTCCAGCAGGTCGGCCGCGGCGCGTGAGAGCCACTGGGCCACGGCGTCCGCGCCGCAGACCACCGAGGCGCCGAGCAGCGCCGCGCCCGGCAGGGCCACGCGCAGATCGGCGCCGAGGACGGCGAACGCCAGATGGGGCACCAGGAGCCCCACGAATCCGAGCGCGCCCACGGCCGACACCGCGCCCGCCGTCAGGGCGACCGCGCAGACCAGCGCGGCCGACCGCGCCCTGCCGGTGTGCAGGCCGGCCGCCGCGGCCTGTTCGTCGCCGCAGCGCAGCAGGGTCAGCGGCCCCGAGAGCGACCAGGCGGCCAGGAACCAGAGGGCCGCCCAGGGCCACAGCAGGGCCCAGTGCTCCCAGACCCGGCCTTCCGTGGAGCCGACCAACCACTGCACCACGCTGCCCAGTTCACCGGGTGCGACGAGCAGCACCATGGCCGTGAGCCCCGACAGGACCGCCGAGACGAGTACCCCGTGCACCGCCATCCGCGTGGGGTCGCCCCTCTCGCGTCCGGTGAGCAGCCACAGCAGGCTCGCGCCCGCGAATCCGCCGAGTACGGCGGCGGCGACCACAGCGGCCGGGGACTCCCAGCCCGCGAGGCCGAGTCCGGTGGCGGCGACCGCTCCGAGTACGGCACCCGGTGTGACGCCCGTGACCTCGGGTCCGGCCAGCGGATTGCGCAGCGCCGACTGGAGTACGACACCGGCGACTCCGAGACAGGCACCCGCGCCGAGTGCCACCAGGGTCCGGGGCAACCGGAGTTGGAGCACGACATGGCGGGCGAGGGAGTCGCCGCCGCCCCCCAATACCTCGCCGACGCCGAGCGGCCCGACCGCGCGTCCGGCGACGAGATCGGCGCAGCCCACGAGGACGACGAGCACCCCGAGCAGACACAACCGCCGCCTCATCTGGCCGCACCTCCCGCGTACTCCTTCGCCTCGGCCGGTCCCGCCGGGCGACGGTTACCCGCCGTCTTCAGCAGGACGACGCCCGCCGGTACGCCGAGGAGCGCGGTCCACGCGCCGACCGGTGTCTCGATCGGCAGCAGCGCGAGGCGGGCGGGCAGATCGGCGCAGGCCACGACCAGGGCGCCCCAGACAGCCGCCCAGGGCAGCCATCGCACGGCGTCCCCGCCCGGCCGCAGCCGGCGAGCGAGTTGAGGCGCGAGGAAGCCGACCCACGCGACCGGCCCGCACACGGCGACGACCGGCGCGATCAGCAGGACGGCGATGGCCAGCGCGGCGAGGCGGGCGTGCCGGACCCGTACGCCGAGGGCCCGCGCGTCGTCGTCGCCGAGCCTCAGCACGGACAGGACCGGGGCGCAGAGGACGAGCGCGGGTACGGCCATGGCGAGCCAGGGCCACAGTCCGGTCACGTCGTCCCAGGTCCGGGCGGAGAGACTGCCCAGCAGATAGCGGTAGATGAGCTGGAGGTCGAGTTGGTCGGCCAGCACCATCAGAACGAGGAGCGTGGCTTGCAGCGCCGCCGCCACGGCCGCACCGGTGAGCAGGACGGCGGAGGGACTGCGCCCGAACCCCGCCGCGAGCAGGGTCAGTAATCCGCCGATGGCCGCGCCACCGATGGCCAGCAGCGGCTGCGCCGGGAGCGGCACCGGGACGGCGAGGACGAGCGGGGCGGCGACCCCGAGGGCGGCTCCCGACGAGACGCCCAGCATCTCGGGCACGGCGAGCGGATTACGCAGGGCCTCCTGTAGTACCAGACCGGCCGCCCCCAGACAGGCACCGGCGATCAGCGCGAGGACGAGCCGGGGCAACCGCAGTTCGGTCACCACGAACTCGCCCGGCAGGTCCGGGAGCGGGACATACGGGGTGCCGAAGCCGAGGCCGACGACGGTCAGCGTCAGGAGCCCGCAGACCAGGGCCAGTTGACGTCTCACTTCAGTTGGGCCGTGGCCTCGTCGAGGACGATGCCGAGGGAGCGCGTACCGCGTCCCTTCGCCCAGACCTCGGCGTCGACCTCGTGCACGGCGCCGTTCCGCACGGCCGGGATCCGGGACCAGAGCGGGTTCTTGGCGAGTCTGTCCGAGAGCTTCCCGTCGGACGGCCCGCCGAAGGAGAGCGTCTCCACGAACAGGACGTCCACGTCCTGGGCCAGGACCTCCTCCATGCTGTACGTGCCTTCGACACCCCGGCTCTTCCACGGGTAGTCGGCGATCTTCGGGAACAGTCCGGCCGCGACGTCGTTGCCGGGGGTCGCGACACCGAAGTTCTCGTCACTGCCGAAGATGATCAGCGCGGTCCTGTCGCTCTTCGTGCCCTCCGCGCGGGCGAGCTTCTCCCGGAAGGTCCGCTCGGCCTTCTCCCCCTGGTCCGTGCGTCCGGTGAGCGCGGCCAGGTCGCGGAGGTAGCCGACACTGTCCTGCCAGCGGCCCGGTTGTACGGGCCAGAAGACGGTGGCTCCCTTGAGCGCGGGGGCGAGTTTGCCGTGGGTGTCCTTGAGCCCGATCACCAGATCCGGCCGGTACGACAGGATCGCCTCGGCCTCGGGGCTGAGGAATCCGCCGGGGACCACGGGGATCTTCGCGGCCTTCTCCTTGCCCAGGAAGCGTGGGTGCGCGAGGAGTTGGGAGTTGGTGGCCACCGGGGTCATGCCGAGTTCGGCGAGCATGTCGTCGCAGAGCGCGACAAGGCAGACGACGCGGCGAGGTGCCCGCTCGGTCGTGACGGTGACGCCCTGCGCATCGGTGATCTTCCGCGCCTGCGCGATGGGCTCGACCCGTATGTCGGTCTTCTCCTTCGCCGCCTTGTCCTGCCCCTCGCTCCCGGATGTGGTTCCGCACCCGGCCAGCAGGCTTCCCAGGACCGCGGCGGCGGCCCAGCGCCGGACCGTCATCAGCGTTCTGCGCGCCATGGATTCTCGCTCCTCGTCTCGACGACAACGAGCCTCATGATAATCATTTCCAATAGCTAGTCGGTCCCCCACCCCATCGGAGTCACCATGCCGCCCGCACAACCTCGCTCGAACCCCATCCCGCAGCCCCTCCCGCACTCCCTCTCGCCCCGCCTGCTCGTCGCCGACCAAGTCGCTGGATTCATCCGGGTGTTGAGCCTCCCCGACGGTCGCGAGACCGGTCGGATCGAGGGCCGGCACCTCGCCGAGCACGCCGGATTTCTGGCGCTGCCGCGGGGGCGTACCGCGTTCGTGGATGACCTCGCGGGGGAACTCGTCGTCCTCGACCCGTACGGCCCCGACGCCGGTCGACCGCTGGTCGAGACGGCGGTCCCGGTCGCGACACCGGCGGAGCATCTGGCCGCCGATCCGTCCGGACGGCTGCTCGCCGTCACCACCGGGCTCGGCCGCAACGAGGAGGCGTGGAGCGATGTCCTGACCGCCGTCGACCTGAGGTCGGGGGGTGGACCACGGGCCGTACGGGTGCGTACGCGGACGGGCGAGCCCGGAGTGACGGTTCTCGGCGCCGAAGGGGCCGAACATCCCGGTGCCGAGGGTTCGATGCCGGTCACCGGGACAGCGACCGACGCACCCGACGCCTTGGTGGTTCTCCGGCACCGCGAACCGGGTTCTCTCACCGCGTACCGGCACACCGATCTACTCGCCGCCCCATCCGGCTGCCCGCGCGTCGCGCCGGTGCACGAGGTGCGGTTGCCCGACGACGACGGGCACGGTGACGCCTACGACCCGGTCACCGGGCGGCTGTTCGCGGCGGCGCGCTCGGGCGTCCACCGTGCCCGGCGCGAGGGCGCGTCCCTGGTGGCGGACGCGCCGCTGTCGTGGGGCGGCCAGGGCCGGGGGTACTACCTGCGGCTGGACCCCGTACGCCGGGCGCTGTGGTCGTGTGTGCGGGGCGGGCCCTCCGATCCGGGCCGGTGGCCGGAGTGGACCAACGACGCCTGGTGGTACGCGCTCGACTCCGGACGTACCGGGCGACTGCCGCTCGGCCCCGGTCTGGTCTTCCGGCTGGCGGTCGCCGCGCGCCGTGTCGCGTACGCGCGGGTGCATCCCGACGGGGACGAACTGATCCTGGTGGCGCCCGAAGCGCCCGTGGTCACGGCGCGCGTACCGCTGCCCGCGATGGACGGGGCGCCGCGTGCGGGCGGTACGCCCTGGGACGGGGTGCAGCGGCGGGCGGTGGCGGCGTCACCCGGCGGGGATCTCGTCGCCGTCACGCGGGGAGGTCACGGCGAGATCCATGTGGTCGACACGGTCACGGCCGCGGTCGTGGCGACCCTGTCGGTGCCGACGCCGCTCGACGACGGCGGGCATCTCGCGCTGGTGTCCCCGGGTGACGGGTCCGAACGGGATCCCGTCGGCCGCTGAAGCGGCCCCAAGCAGTCGAAGCCACCCAGGCCGCTGACCTGCCGCAAGGGGCGCGTGAACGTCAGTGCGGGTGGGTGCGGCGCGCGGCGTCCAGTCGGTCGAGACCACGGTGGAGGGCCTGCACGAGACGGGCCCGGTTCTGGGCGTGCAGAACGCCGGCCAGGTCGGGGTGCGGTACGGACAGGCGCCGGTCCGCCTCCGCGAGCAGGGTCCGGGTCAGCGCCGCGAGTCGGGGGTCGTCGGGGTCGATGTGCGGGGCGCGGTACCGCAGTTCGTCGGTGAGGGCGCGGGCCTGGTGGGTCAGTTCACGGGCGACGCGCGCGCACTCCTCCGCGTCCGCGGGTCCCTCGTCGGCGCTCCAGCCGAGCGCGGCGTCGACCAGGCGCGCGCACCGGGGACGGTCGATGGACGGATGGACCGCGAGGGGCACGGGCGTGGCGGGATCCTCTACGCCGTCCGCACCCACCACACCGACCGCGCCCTCCACACCGTCCGCGCCCTCCACACCGTCCGCGCCGTCCACGTCCTCCACACCGTCCGCACCCTCCACGACGTCGCGTGTCATGCCGGCGGCTCCCCGGTGAGCGCGGCCCAGACGGCGTTCCCCCCGGTGAGCAGGGAACGTTCGACCCCCCACTTGTCCGCGATCTCCTGGACCAGGAGCAGGCCGCGTCCGCCCTCGTCGTCGGGTCCCGCACAGCGCGGCGGGAGACTGCGGGGCGCCACGTCGTGGTCGTGCACCTCGATGTGGACCAGGCCGTCGGAAGTGAGCCCCGCGCAACAGAGGATCTGCTTACTGGAGGTGTGTCGTATCGCGTTCGTGGTCAGCTCGGACACGATGAGGACGGCGTCCGCGCGCACATCCCCCGACAGCCGCCACAGATCGAGTCTCTGCCCGACCGAGCGGCGCGCGGCGCCCACACTCGGGCCGACGGCGGGCAGTTCGAGCCAGTGGACGCGGTCCGTGCGGGTGCCGTCCAGCAGCTGAGGGGCAGGGGGGCGGGTGTGGGGGGACACGGTCGTCGCCTTCCGTCAGGGGACGGGCGGTGCGGGGAGGGAGAACGCCGGGCTACTGCTCTTCGTCCAGCAGGGATCGACCCGCCGCACCCCCGTCGGAGCGGAGGCGGAACATGTCCGGATGGGGCGGTGAAACACTTCTCCGAGTGAGCGTCCGGACCGGGGCACGGTCTGGGGCGGAACGGGATCACCGAGCCCTGTCCGTGCGCGGCGCACACCAATCGTGGCCTTCAATACGGGTGTTGGTGTTCTCTGCGCGCGCTTGGTCGGGTCGCTCACATTGACATCATGCTCGGTGCATCGATCACGCCGCAACCGACTCCCTGATAATTTCAGAAAGCACGTATCGGTCTGGTCTGTTCAGCAAGTACCTGACAGACTCGCGGTGGTGACAGTCACTCAGGAGGTAGGCCGTGAGCGATGCCCGTCCGGGCTCCGTGACCAACGCTCCCACCGTTCTCCGTATGATCCTCGGCCGACGGCTTCAGGAGCTGCGGTTGAGCGCGGGGGTGTCACTGGAGGGCGCGGCCAAGGCGCTGCGCGTACAACCGCTCACCATCCGGCGGCTGGAGAAGGCGGAAGTCGGCCTGAAGATCCTCTATGTCGAGAAGCTGCTGGAGACCTACGGGTCAGAACGCCAGGAGATCGACGAGTTCATAGAGATGGCCGAGCGGGCCAACACCCCGGGCTGGTGGCATCGGTACCGCGATGTGCTGCCCAGCTGGTTCACCGCCTATGTGAGCCTGGAGACCGGCGCCAAGACCCTGCGGACCTATGAACCGCACTACGTCACCGGCCAGTTGCAGACCCACGCGTACGCGCGCGAGGTGCTGCGGGCCGGGTTTCCCTACGGCACCGACGAAGAACTCGAACGGCGCGTGGATCTGCGGCTGCGCCGTCAGACCCTGCTGACGAAGCCGGATCCGCCCACACTGTGGGTGGTGATGGAAGAGGCCGTGCTGCACCGTGCCGTCGGTGGGCCCGAGGTGATGCGGGAGCAGATCGACCGGCTCCTGGAGGCGTCGGAGCTGCCGCACATCACGCTTGACATCGTGCCGTTCAGCGCGGGCGCGCATGTGGGCGCGTTCGCGCCGTTCACCCATTTCCGGTTCGCGGAACCGGAGTTGCCGGACATCGTCTACACCGAGATCTGCTCCGGCTCCATGTACCTCGACCAGCGGGCCGAAGTGGCCACGCATCTAGAGGCGCACAACCGGATGTCCCTGCTCACCTCGCGTGCGGAGAGCAGGGCACTCTTGAACCACCGGCGCAAGGAGTACACATGACCATCGACGGCAGAGACATCTACAACGGGATGCCCGCGACGGACCTCGGTGAGCTGGGCTGGGAGCGCCCATGGAGCGGCACCAGCGGAGGCCAGTGCGTGGAGACGAAACGACTCGCCGACGGACGGGTGGCGATCCGCCAGTCGACCGACCCGACCGGCCCGGCGCTGATCTACACGCCGGAAGAGATCACGGCCTTCGTCACGGGGGTCAAGAACGGGCTCGCGGACCACCTGACGGCTTCTTCCTGAATCAGGTCACCTCGCGATCAGTCAGGGGTGGGTCCCGGCCGTGACCCACCCCGCTCGCGACGCACACCACGAAGGGCACACGATGACCAACTCCTCTGCCGCACGGGACCTCGACACCAGCAGGCCGCACTCCGCCCGCATGTACGACTACTACCTGGGCGGCAAGGATCACTTCGAGGTCGACAAGGAGGCCGCCGAGACAGTCGCGTCGGTCTACCCCGGCATCTTCGTGTGCGCGCGGGAGAACCGTGCCTTCATGCACCGGGCGACGCGGGTCCTCGCCCGGGAACACGGGATACGTCAGTGGCTGGACATCGGAACCGGCATCCCGACCGAGCCGAATCTGCACCAGGTGGCGCAGTCCGTCGTCCCGGAGGCCAGGGTCGTCTACGCGGACAACGACCCGCTGGTCCTCAAGTACGCGGAGACGTTGATGCGCAGCACTCCCGAGGGCCGCACGACGTACATCGAGGCGGACGTCAACGACCCCGCGTCACTGCTCGACTCGCCCGAGCTGGAAGAGGTGTTGGACCTGAGCCGTCCGGTCGCCCTTTCGCTCAACGCCCTGATGCACTTCGTCCCGGACGCCCAGGACCCGTACGGCATCGTGGGGCGGCTGCTCGACGTGCTGCCGTCGGGCAGTGCGCTCGCCCTGACGCACTGCACGCCCGACTTCGCGCCGGAGACGTGGGAGAAGGTCACGGACATCTACACGCGGTCCGGGACACCGGTGCAGTTCCGCCCGAAGGCGGCCGTGGCCCGTTTCTTCGACGGGCTCGACCTGCTCGACCCGGGCCTTTCCCTGGGCCACCGCTGGCGGCCGGACGCCTCGGAAGACTCCGGCTCGGAGGGCTCGGCCTCCGCCGTTCGCACGGAGATCACGGACGCCGAGGTCAGCTTGTGGACGGGAGTAGGCATCAAGCCGTGACCGCGGGCGTGCGGCCCCCGGAACCGGGACAGGGACCGGGGGTTACCCCCACAGGGGATCGGCGGGGTGGCCGGATGTTCCGGGGCGGTGCGGGTTTCTAGCGTCGGGGGTGACTTTCGTCGCCCGATCCGCCGACCCCGCGCCGAGAAGCTGGGCGCCACTCAAGGAGCCCGATGCGCGTCGCATCCACCATCACGACCGGCCTCGGACTGGCCGCCCTGCTGTCCGGAGCCGTCCCGGCGGGAGCCGCACAACCGGCGGCCACGAACACCTCGGTACTGCTGCGCGCGGAGAGCAAACGCCTTGTGTGGGGCGCCTGTTCGCCGGAGCAGAAGGAGCTGAACGAGGCCGGCGCCGAGTGCGCGAAGGTCACCGTACCCCTCGACTACACGGACCCCGGCGGACGCACCCTCCAGATCGCGATCTCCCGGGTGAAGGCCGCGTCCCCGGCCCACCGGCGCGGCATCCTGCTCTCCAACCCGGGCGGTCCCGGCGGCACCGGACTCGCCAACACCCTCGCGCTGCGGCCCGCGTTGAAGGACGTGGCCGACCGCTACGACCTCATCGGCTTCGACCCCCGCTTCCTCGGCGAGAGCACCCCGGTCACCTGCGCACCGGCGCAGCCGACACCCCCACCCGGCGAAACGACGTCACCACGCGCCGACTTCGAGACGTCGGTACGGTCCGCACGCGATCTGGCCACCCGCTGCCAGGGGTACGGCGACAACGCGACGCTGTTCCCGCACGCCTCGACCCGCAATGTGGCGCGCGACATGGACGCCATCCGCTCGGCGCTCGGCGAGCCGAAGCTGTCGTACTACGGCGTCTCGTACGGCGCCGACCTGGGCGCCGTCTACACCCAGATGTTCCCGCGGCACGCCGACCGCGTCGTCATCGACTCCTCGACGGACCCGGCCCTCACGCAGTACGAGCTGTTCCAGGGCGCCGGCGTGCCGCTGGAGGAGGGCCTCGACGAGTGGGCGCGCTGGGCGTCCCGGCACGACGACCGGTACGGGCTCGGCCGCACCCGATCCGCCGTGCGAGCGACCGTGGAGCGACTGCTGAGCGGGGCCGAGTGGCACCCGGTCGCCGTGTCCGGCACACGCCTCGACGCGCCTGTGCTGCGGCTCCTGTTGCGCCAACTGGTCCAGCATCAGGAACACGACGCGGCCCTGGCGGCCTCGGTACGGGACCTGGTCGACGCGGCGGCCGGGCTGCCGGTCGAGCCGGGACCCGAACTCGCCTCGCTCCTTGAGCTGTTGGCGTCTCCCGAGCTGGCGGACAGCCTCATCGGCGGTGCCCTGTTCCTGTGCGGTGACGGGGGTTGGCCCGCCGGGGGATGGCCGGAGGACCCGGAGACGTACTGGCACAACAGTGAGCGCAGCCGCGCCACGCAGCCGGTGTTCGGGCCGCTGGTCAACGGCATGATCGCGCCGTGCGCGTTCTGGAACGGCACCCCGCGCGAACCGGGCACGCGGATCGGCAACAAGGTGCCCGTCCTGATGGTGCAGGCCCGCCGCGACAACAATGTCCCGTACGAGGGCGCCCTCGCCCTGCATCGCAGGCTGACCGGCTCCCGGTTGGTGACGACGGAGATCCGCTCGCACGGGGTGTACGGCCGCACCGTCGACGGTCTGCGTCCGGTCCCCTGCGTCGACCGGACCGTCAACGCCTATCTGCGCGACGGAAACCTGCCCGCGGCGGACTTCACCTGCCGACTCCCCTGACGTCTCACCGATAGCCGCCCAGGCCGTCCGCGAGTTCTTCCTTGTCGCCATCGTGGTATGCGGAGAGGGCCTGTTGTTCGCTGTCCGAGGGCGGAGCCGGGCAGCAGTCGGCGCAGCAGGGTGCGGTGCGTCTCAAGAAATGCCACGAGGAGTGAACTCCCGTTCAGAGGACTAACCGTCTTCCCCGGGCCGCGTCGACGGCGTCGGAGTCGGGGTTGAGGTCGGCGCCGGGGTCGCCAGGCGGGTGACCAGGTCGCTCCAGCCGGTCTCCAGGCGTTCCAGGGTCATGCCGCGCACGGTGACGAGGTGGTGGACGAGGGCGACGTCGAGGTAGTTCATCAGCGTCTGGGCCAGCAGTTCGATGTCGCCGTCCGCGCCGGCCTCGCGCAGCAGCAGGGCGAGGTGCCGCAGCCGCAGCCGGGTCGCGGGGACCGTGTTGTTGCGCCCGGGTTCGGTCCAGGCCGCGAGATAGAGGTCGCGGTGTGTCCACTCGTGACGCAGCGCGGCGGGGCCGTAGGCGTGCAGGCGATCGAGTGCGGGGGCGCCGGGGCCCATGGGGGGTGGGCCGGAGAGGAACGCTGCCTGGAACCGCTGCTCGTTGTGGTCGAGGAGGGCCAGGAGCAGACCGGTGCGGTCACCGAACCGCCGGAAGACGGTGCCCTTGCCGACCTCGGCGGCGGTGGCGACGGCCTCCATGGTCAGATTCGCGGCTCCGCACTCGGCCACCAGGCGCGACGCGGCTTCGAGGAGGCGGACGCGGTTGCGCGCCGCGTCGGCCCGCAGCGCGGGCGGCTCGCCGTCCGGGGTGAGGGCGAGTTCGGTCTTCCCGTCGGGAGCGTCGTACGAGGCGATGAGGGGCGGGTCGAAACCGGTCATGGCGCCAGCATACGTGCCACCAGACGAAGTGGACCACGGTCCGGATAGATGGTACAACTTTAAATGGACCCCGGTCCGGATAAATTCTTGATCACCCTCCCCCCAGGAGTTCCACCCATGTCTGTACGCATCCTCGCGCTCGTCGGCAGCCTCCGTGCCGGGTCCCACAACCGCCAGCTCGCCGAGACCGCCGTGAAGCTCGCCCCCTCGGGCGTCGACATCCAGGTGTACGAGGGCCTGGCCGACGTGCCGTTCTACAACGAGGACATCGACGTCGAGTCGGGCGTCCCGGCCGGGGCCGCACGGCTGCGTGAGGCCGCGGGGCAGGCCGACGCCTTCCTGTTCTTCTCGCCCGAGTACAACGGCACCATCCCGGCCGTCCTGAAGAACGCGATCGACTGGCTGTCGCGTCCGCACGGCGCCGGCGCGATCTCCGGCAAGCCCGTCGCCGTGATCGGCACCGCGTTCGGCCAGTACGGCGGCGTGTGGGCGCAGGACGAGGCGCGCAAGGCCGTCGGTATCGCGGGAGGCACGGTCCTGGACGACGTCAAGCTGTCCTTCCCCAGCTCCCTCATCCGGTTCGCGGAGACCCACCCCGGCGACGACGCCGAGGTCGTCGCCGGTCTCACGGAGGTCATCCGCCGGGTCACCGACAGCACCACGGCCGCAGCGGCCTGACCCCCGTCGGCGGCACCTCACCCAGCCCGCCCCCCCGCTCTCAACGAAACGGCCCGGCCTGTCCGCCGGGCCGTTTCGCATGCGCGTATTGAATCGTTCAACTCCTCTGAGATGTATGCGGTGTTCCCTGTCCCCGCCTCCTCGGGCAAGGACACTTCACGTCGGAACCATTGCGACACTTGCGTCGCGCGGCTAGCGTGCGTTTACAGCTTGAAACGTCTCAACTCCTGTTCCGAGCCCCGCACCCACCGACCAGAGAGCGAGATTCGGCATGCCCGGACCCGGTGACAGCGCGTTCAACCGCAGGCAGATGATCGGCATCATCGGTGCCGGGACCGCAGGGCTGGCATTGCCGCTCGTGGGCATCCCCGCCGCCGGCGCCACGACCGCTCCGGCAGGTCAGGGCGGCGCGTCCGGCGGCCGGGTGACCGGGCTCCAGGTCAACTCCGTTACGCAGCCGCTCGGTACCGAGACCCGTCCCGTCTTCAGCTGGCTCCCGGCCGTCGTACGGCAGACCGCCTACGAGATACAGGTCGGCACCGCGCCGGGCGGAGCGGACCTGTGGAGCACCGGAAAGGTGACCGGCTCCACGAGCCACGGTGTCCCGTACAGCGGCGAACCCCTGTCCTCCGCGCGGCCCCACCACTGGCGGGTGCGTACCTGGGACGACCGGGGCCGGGTCTCCCGGTGGAGCGATCCGGCGCGGTGGGACACGGGGCTGCTGCGGGGCGAGGCCGACTGGTCGGGGGCCCGGTGGATCGGCGGACGGCATCCGCAGGACCACGACTGGCGGGACCTGCGCACGACGGTCGTCTTCCGCGGCGGTCCCGCGCCCGCCACCGGTCTGGCCCTGCTGCTGCGCGCCGAGCCCATCGGCAAGACCTGGGGCGAGGCCCTGATCTGGACCCTCCGGCTGAACGGCGACCGGATGGAACTCGTGATGCGGACGACCCACTACGCCGGGAACACCTGGGTCGACGACGGCACTTCCACACCGGACTGGGGAGTGAACCACTTCGACCCCCAGAGCGAGACCAATCCGACGGCGACCGGGGTGCGTTCGGTACCCGTGGGAACCGTCCCCATCCCCGAGAACACCGGTCTGACTCCCGCCAGTTGGACCGAGCGGGACCATACGGTGACGGTCGCCGCCGAAGGCGCCACGATCACCACGACCGTCAACGGCGTGCGCGTCGACTCCCGTACCCTTCAAGGCGATCAGATCCGGCGGCACGGCAGCGTCGGGTTCGGCGGCGGCAGTTCGGCGATCGTACGCAGCATGAAGGTGTCGGGGACCGGGGCGCCGGACTTCGCGGTGGACCTCACCGAAGGGGCCAACCCGTTCGAGAGCGGCGTCGGGACCGTGGGCGGTCTGACATTCGTCGCGAAGAACGCAATGCTCCCCATCGCCAACCCGGCGCCGGTCCTGCGCGGTTCGGCGGTGCTGCGGCCCGGCAGGATCACCCGCGCCCGCCTCTATCTGAGCGCGGCGGGCAGCGTCACCTTCACGGTCAACGGCTCCCCGCTCACGGTGGACGGCGGGCGGGCGAGCAAGGACCGGACGAATGTGCCGCGCCTGCTGACCGACCAGAGCGTCTACGACCGTGCCGTTCTGTACGACACCTTCGATGTCACCGGGCTGCTGGACGACGGTGTGGAGAACGTCCTGGCCGCCGAGTTGGGCCGCGGCTGGTACGGCGTCACCACACCCCAGGAGTGGTACTGGAACCTGGCACCGTACTCGGGCGCACCCCGCCTGCGCGCGAAGCTGTCAGTCACCTACGCGGACGGTTCCACCACGACGCTGGTCACCGACGAGAGTTGGCGGACCACGGACGGGCCGACGACGTTCGACTCGGTCTACTCCGGTGAGAAGTACGACGCCCGGCGCGAACTCGACCTGGGATCATGGCGTACCCGAGGCTACCGCGCGGGCAAGGACTGGCAGGCGGCGACCCGGCTCATCGCACCGGGCAGTTGCCAGGCTCCGCGGCCGAAGTACCACGGTGTCCTGCCCGCCACCACCGTCCCCGAGGGGTTCACTCCGGCGGTCGTACGCGCCCACGAGGCGGAGCCCGTACTCGTCCAGGAAGTCCGGGAACCCGTATCGCTGAAGGAGACCGCGCCGGGAAGCGGGGTGTGGGTCGCGGACTTCGGGCAGATCCTCACCGGCTTCGTGGAGGTCTCCCTCACCGGCGTCGACCGGCGCCGCGAAGGGGTGACCCTGCGGATGCGGGGCGGCAACCAGGTCACCGGCGCCGGCACGGCCGCCGCTCCGCTGGTGGTGACCGAGGAGAACAACTTCCACGACGCGAACCTCCAGACGAACTACTACACACTCAGCCGCGCCGCCCAGCAGTCGTGGCAGCCGCAGTTCAGCCACTTCGGCTTCCGTTACCTCGAAGTCCGCAACATCGAAGGGGCGTTGGGCAGGGCGCCGCATCCCGGCCGGGACAAAGCGCTGTTCCGGGTCCATGTCGCTCGGTCGGGTTTCGCCCGCACGGGCACCTTGAGGACCGACAACGCGCTGATCAACCGCATCCAGAGCAACCTGGAGTGGGCCGAGCAGAACAACCTCGTACAGAAGCCCACCGACACCCCGTCGCGGGAGAAGAACGGCTGGACCGGCGACACCATGGCCAGCTCCGAGTCCCAGTCGCTGACCTGGGACGTGAACGCCGCCTTCACCAAGTATCTGCGGCACTTCCCCGACGGACAGATCTCCACCGGGCAGCTCCCGATGATCCTGCCGGCCGCCAAGGGCGGCTACGGCTACGACCGCACCCCGGGCTGGAACGCCACCTGGAAGGCCGTACCGGCGTGGGACTCCGCGTACTTCGTCATCCCGTGGGAGCTGTACACGTACTACGGCAACGACACCCTGTTCGCCGCGCTGTACGACCACCAGGACGCACTCCTCAAGAGTTACGAGGTGCTGTTCACCGAGGCCAACGGCTACCGGTTCAGTGCGGCGCTGGGCGCCTACTCGGGTGCGGAGAGCGGCGGCGACAACGCGGTCATCAGCCTCGCGTTCTACATCCGTTTCTGCGACTACATGGTCGACGTCGGCGAACTCCTGGGCCGGACCGCCAAGGTGGCGCACTACCGGAAGCTGGCGGCGACGCTGCGGCGCGCCTTCATCGCCCACTACTGGGACGCGGATCTCGGGTACTTCATCCGGGGCAGCATCTCCAGCGAGAACGCCATGGCCATCGCCTACGGTCTGGTGCCCGGCTCCGACCTGCCCGCCGACGACCCCTGCCATCTCGCGGGAGGCCGGACCCGGGCGGAGAACGAACGCGCCCTCGCCAAGCTCCTCGCCGACCGCATCGTCGCCGCGGGTCACCATCTCCAGAGCGACATGTACGGATCCCGGTACGAGTTCCACATCCTCGACGCGTACGGCTACACCGACATCGCGCTGAAGGCCGTCACACAGACCGGCGCGCCCGGCTATGTGCACCAGATCGCGCAGGGCGCCACGTCGCTGTGGGAGAACTGGACCGGCGGCTCGCTGAACCATCACTACCGCAGCCTGGTCGCGACCTGGTTCTACCAGGGCCTCGCCGGCATCATGCCGACATCGATCGCGTACGAGACCGTCCGTGTCCGGCCGTTCATTCCCTCTGTCGCCGTGAACAGCAGGGTCCCCGCGTCGGTCGACGACACGGATCTCGCTCCGGCGCCGCTGGATCATGTCGCCGCGTCGATCGACACGGTTCGCGGCACGGTCACGTCGGAGTGGCGGCGCCGCGCGGACGGCCGGATCGATCTACGGGTCGAGATCCCGCCCAACACACGGGCCGAGATCTGGGTTCCCACCCAGGGCGGGCCGGTCACCGCTCCCCCGGACGTCGCCTTCGTCCGCGACGACACGGCGGGGGAACGCCCGTACAAGGTGTACTCGGCGACGACAGGCGTCCACCGCTTCAACCACCAAGGGAAGTAAGGGACACGGCTCAGGGTGTGACGGTCGCGGTCGGTGTGCTGAGCACTCGGCCGGGCGGGCGGGCCCAGCGCCGGGCCAGGGCCGCGCAGATCACCAGTTGCAGTTGGTGGTAGGCCATCAGCGGCAGGACGATCAGCGCGGCCCGCCCGCCGAAGAGCACGGCCGCCATCGGCAGCCCACTCGCCAGGCTCTTCTGCGATCCGCACATCACGGCAGCGATACGGGACGGAGGATCCAGTCCGATCAGCCGTGCGGCGCCCTGCGTACATCCCAGGGCGACAACGAAGAGGGCGGTGAGCACGGCCAGCAGAACTAGGAGGGAGGAGACGGTGACCTGGTGCCAGACGCCCTGGTTCATTCCGGAGCTGAACGCCGTGTAGACGACGAGCAGGATGGAGCCCCGGTCGACCGGGCCGAGGACCCGCTTGTGCCGGGCGACGAAGCCGCCGATCCAGCGCCGGAGCAGTTGCCCGGCGATGAAGGGGGCGAGCAACTGCCCGCCAAGCCGCAGCAGTCCGTCCGCGGACAGGGCGGCTTCCGAGCCGATCAGCCAGGCGGCGAGCAGCGGGGTCGCCGCCAGGCCGAGCAGGCTGGAGTAGGTACCGGCGCAGATCGCTGCGGGTACGTTGCCCTTGGCGAGCCCGGTGAGGGCCACGGAGGACTGGACCGTGGACGGCACGACGCACAAGTACAGGACGCCTGCGTGGAGTTGGTCGGGCAACTGGGGCAGCATCACGGCGGCCAGCCCGAGCACGGGGAAGAGTACGAAGGTGGCGAGCAGCACCAGGACGTGCAGCTTCACATGGCGCAGCCCGGCGAGGGTTTCCCGGGTGGAGAGCCGGGCGCCGTAGAGGAAGAAGAGAAGACCGATCGCCACGTCGGACGCGATGCCCACGCTGTCCGCTGCCCGCCCGGTGGCGGGCAGCAGACAGGCGAGTGCGACCGTGGCCACGAGAGCCGCGACATAAGGGTCGACGGCTCTCAGGAACCTCAAGCGGTCCGGTAAACCTCGACGCACGGCCGCATCCGTGCTGGAGGGCGCCGGAACCGGAGCGGTGGCGAGATGCCTGCCGTCCTCATGCCCGCCGTTCTCCTGTCCGGCGCCGCTCATGACTGATCCTGCTCGTCCCCGGGACGGTCCGGGTTGATGAGGGTGTCCATCAGATCGACGGCGCTGCCGTCGTGGTCACTGCCGGAGGTGCCGGCGCCCGTGTTGTAGTTCGCCGTCCGGTCGACCTCCAGCCAGGAATCCGCCCCCGAGTTGTCGACCAGGGTCAGGGCGATGAGGCCGTCCGCCGCCTGGGCCGGAACGGCCCCGGCGCCCAGGGCGGCGGCTGCCGCCACGGTCACGGCCGCCGCTCGGGCGGCGGGAATGCGGCGGAGGGCGAGGCGGGCGCGCGAGGCGTTCGTCATACCGACACTTCCACGAGCGCCGGGTGGTGGCGGCTGATGTTCCTGGCCAGCAGGTCGGTGGACTCGGCGACGCCCACCGCGCCACTGGCGTCGCCGATGGCCGGCAGCCGGCCGTCGGCGAACTTCAACTCGGCCAGCGCGGTGTCCATCGCCTGGTGCGCCGCGAACAGGCACGGCGTGCTGTAGATGGCCACGTCGACGCCGAGATCGGTCAGCTCGGAGAGGGACAGCCGGGGGGACTTGCCTCCGGCGATCTGGTTGAACAGCAGGGGCTTGTCGCCGACGACCTTGCGGATCCGGTGGATCCAGTCGACGCTGCGCACCCCGTCGACCAGCACCACATCGGCCTCGGTCTCGGACAGGGCCTCGGCCCTGCGCAGGATGTCGTCCTCCTCGGTCGCGTCCGTGCGGGCGACCACGAGCAGATCGGTGCGGCTGGCCAGGACCATGTTCAGCTTGTCCAGGTACTCGCCCAGCGGCAGAACCTGCTTGCCGTCGGCGTGCCCGCAGCGGCGCGGGCGCTTCTGGTCCTCCAGGATCACCCCGGAGGCCCCGATCCGCTCCAGGCGCTGCACCACATGGCAGGCCACCTCAGGGTCGACATACCCGTCGTCGATGTCCACCAGGAGGTGGTGGCGCGGGAAGGCCCCGCGCAGCCGTTCGGTGAAGGCCACCATGTCCGGCCAGGCGATGAATCCGATGTCCGGCAGGCCGTAGTGCGACGCCGCGAAGCCGAAGCCCGAGACGAAGAAACCGTTGTAGTGCCCGGCGGCGACGGATGCCGAGTACATGTCGTAGACACCGATCAAGGGTGTCGTTCCCGGTGCCGTGACTTCGTCACGGAGCGCGCTTCCATAGCGCATGCGCTGTCTTCTTTCTGTGGGGAAGCACCGCGGTACAGAGTCCATGTGTCTGCGCCGAGCATGCGCTTGGACAGATCTTGCCCCGGCGCGGCACTTCTTTGCCGAAAACGCATCAGCACTAGACTTACAGGAGAAGGAATCTTTATGCGGTTTTGACCCGCTTTTCTCCCCTTTCGCAGGAAAACTCCGCCCTGGAGGAGGAACGGGTACCGGCTTCGCTGACGCCATTCGGACCACTCCGGGAATCACGGAGTCAGCGGAAACGCGAACGCGCCGACCAGCGGGGGCCAGTTGGGCGCTGTGCGCCGCTCTGCCACGCCTCAGCCCACGCGGACGGCGATGCCCGGATAGTCGAGGACGAGACCCGACGCGTCGTAGACGAGACGGCACGCGAAGTCGAAGGCGGGCGACGCGTAGTCGTAGCGCTGCCGTCCGTCCGCGTCGTCCTCCACCCGTGTGTACTCCTGCTCCAACCGCTCGACGCCGAGACCGACAGCGCGTACGTACGCGGCCGGGGCCGATGTCGGCGTACCGATGTCCAGGGCGAGGCGGCGGACGGGCAGGGCGTTGGTGAAGGCGGAGGCTTCGAGGTCGACGTCGAGGCAGCCGTCGAGGTGGGCGGCGTGGGCGCCGTCGACCAGCCAGCGGCCGGCGCCGTCCGCCGTGAGCGTGGTCTCGCGGGTTCCCGCGAGCGAGCGGCCCGTGATCCGTGCCTCCCGGGTCACGCGTGAGGCGTCCAGCTCGATCGTGTAGCCGACGGCCCAGATCTCGCCGTCCTCCATCGCCGTCGTCCGGCCCTCGATCCGCTGCCCGTCGCCGTACGGCTCGGCGTACACGACCTCGAACCCGACCCGCGCGTCGAGATGGCGCCAGGCCGCGGCGGCGGGGAGCGGAGTGAAGGGCCGGGGCGGAGGGCTGGACGGCGGCTTGGGCGGGAGCTTGGGCATGGGAAACGATGGCACAAGCCTGGCGTGGTCAGAGCCAGAACGTGTCGTGGTGGAGGAAGAACTCCGCCCGTTCCTCCTCGCTCTTCCCGCCCAGTTCGAGCAGGCCCTCGAAGTAGCCCTCGCGAGGTGCGCCGGGCGCGAAGTGCAGCAGCATCGACGCGGGTTCGCCGGACTCGTTACGGAACGCGTGCACGCCGCCCTCGGGTACGTGCACGAAGTCCCCCGGGGTGGCGTCGATCCAGCGGGTGCCGTCGTAGATCCGGATGGTTCCTTCGAGGATGTAGAACGACTCCGAGATCGACCGGTGGAAATGCGGATCCGGACCGCTGGGCTCGGGACCCATCTCCCACCGATAGAGCCCGAACTGACCGTTCGTGGTGGCGCCTTGGGCGAGATAGCGCACGGTGGTACCCCCCGGGTACACCAACTCGGGACTGCGCCCCACCGGACGATACGTCGCACTCAACTCGCCCTTCTCACCAAGGTAATGGGGCTCTGGATACGTCATGATCGTCTCTTCTCTTTCAGGGCACGTGGCCCGTCATCGAATCAGCGCGTAAGTCTAGATCAGTGAATCCGCAGGTCATGGCTTCAACGCCTCGGTGGTTTCAGGGTGTTGAGGAGGGCTCGTAGGATCGCGAGTCGGTGGGCTCGGACTCGGGCGGCGGTTTTTGTGTTCGGTGTCGGGTCGAGTGCCTTGCGGGCCGCGTGGACCGCCAGGGCGCAGAGGGTCAGTCGGATCAGGGTCCTGCTGACGGCGACGGAGGCCAGGGCCCACGCCGCGCCGCCGATATCGGTGTTGGGCATCGTCGATCACACCTTCGTCAGTCGCGGAACGAGACTCCGGTGTATCCCGGCAGTTGGGCGCTCCGCTGCCCCGCAGTCGCGCGGTACAAGTTCCGCGCGGGTGCGCCCCTGTCGGTCGGGCGCGAGGCGGGGAAGTATGCCCGCATGTCCTCCGTGAATGAGCCGCCGCCCCCGCGCGGCAGGTCCCCGAAACGCGATCTCCCGTACCCCTACGACCGGGACCTGTCCGGCGTACTGCACCACCTCAACCGCCGTACCCGACCGTTCCGTACCCGGCTCGCGAACGACCCCGTCACGGCCTCGTATCTGGCCGCCGGGATGCGGCTGCTCGGGCGCCATCTGGGGCCCGGTGCGCAACGTGGAGCGAACGGTGAGCGGCCTCTGCTCAGTTTCCTCTCACAGCGCGCGGTCGCCGCCGAGGTCACCAACAACCCCCGGCCCTTCCCCCGCCAGGGGAGCGTCGCCGCGCTGCGGGACCGCTGGAGCGCGCAGTCGGAGTTCGTCGCCGACCTCATCAACTTCGCGGTGTGGCGGGAGAATTACCGGCCGGAGTACCGGGAGCAGCGCGGCGCGAACATCAGGAAGCTGGTGCACGGTCCGGACTTCGCGCGAGCCGTGCACGACATGGCGTACCAGCACACCGCCGAGGGGGCCGCCAAGCCGTCCGTCCGGCTCGGCCTGGCCCTGATGACCGCCGCCGAAGGGGACGAGGAAATCGCGCGGGCGGTGTCCGCCATGTACGAGGACTACCTCGGCTCATGGAAGGAGTTGTACGCCGCCGTCCTGCGGGAGCGCGGTCTGCGCCTGCGTCCCGGCCTTACCCTCGACGACCTGGCGAACGCGCTCTCGGCGACCACCGACGGGATGACCCTACGGGCCATCGGCGACCCGGGCGCCGGTGTCGTCGACCACGACAACCGCCGCTCCCTCATGGGAACCGTCGCGCTCGCCGTGGTCCATGCCTTCCTGGAACCCGACGACGACGCGAGCGGCCTCACGCTGGAGCAGGCGGTCGCCGCGCGCTTCGACCCGCGACCGCGCTGAGTGGCCCGCACCGGCCACGTCTCAGCCCCGCCGCGGGGAATGAGGTCAGCGGCCCAGGGCCCTGGCCAACTGCTGCTTGGTCATCGTGGACCTACCCTCGACGTTGCGCTTCTTCGCCTCGGCGTACAGCTGGTCCTTCGTGGGTCCCTGGGCGCCGGTGTGGGAACGCTGGCCGCCGCGCTGCGGCGCCGACTTCGGGTCCCGAACAGAGGTCCGGCTCGCCGTCGTCGACTCGCCGGCCCGCGCCCGCTCCTTGTTGACGGTACGGGCCGCCATCTCCTGCGCCCGTCCCATGGAGGCGCCACGCTTCTCGGCGCTCTCCTTGATGTGCTCGAACTGTCGCTCCCGCTTGGGGCTCGCACCACGCGGCATGGAACTCTCCTTCATCAGGGGCCCGGCCCGTCGTGGGCCGAGCGGGGAAATGCGGGACGCGTACCCGGCGCGCCGGCGTCATGCGCCGCCGCGCGGGATTGGACCCCACGCTTCCTACTGGAGAGCGGATTCGTTCCGGCCGCTACAGGAGAGGGCCGTTCGGAGGTGCCGGGTGGCGCACTCGGAGGTCGGTGCCGGCGGGTGGGGTGTCACAGGTCGAGGACCAGTTTCGGGCAGGCGGCCCGGGACACGCAGATCATCATGGTGTCGTTCGCGGCCCGTTCGGCCACGGTGAGGAGGGAGTCGCGGTGGTCGATCTCGCCCGCCAGGACCTCCGTCTCGCAGGTGCCGCAGGTGCCCTCGCGGCAGGACGTGAGGACCTGGACACCGGCCGCCTCGACCACGTCGAGCACGGAGGTGTCGGGCGGTACGGCGAGGGTGATTCCGGTACGGGCGAGGTCGATCTCGAAGGTTCCGTCCAGCACGGGCGCGGTCTGTTCCCTCGGTGTGAACCGCTCCACGTGCAACGCGCCCTCCGGCCACTTCCGGCACGCTTCCTCGACCGCTCTCAGGAGGGGTTCGGGCCCGCAGCAGTACACGAGTGTGCCGGGGCTGGGAGTGCCGAGGAGCGACTCCAGGTCGATCAGACCCCGCGTCTCCTCGGGCCAGAGCCGCACCCGGTCCCCGTAGCGGCTCCGCAGTTCCTCGCGGAAGGCCATGGAGGCGAGGCCACGGCCCCCGTAGACCAGTTGCCAGGCGCGGCCGTGCCGTTCGGCCTCCGCCAGCATCGGGACCAGCGGGGTGATCCCGATGCCTCCCGCGAGGAAGAGGTACGTGGGGGACGGCTCCAGCGCGAAGTGGTTGCGGGGGCCACGGACGCGGACGGTGTCACCTTCGGCGAGCCTGTCGTGTACGTGGGCCGAGCCGCCGCGCCCCGCCGGCTCCCGCAGGACCGCGATCCGCCAGGCCCCGCGGTCGCCCGGCGACGAGCAGAGCGAGTACTGGCGGGTCAGTCCCTCGGGCCCGGACCGCCCGGCATCCCCGGCGGGTGCGTCCCGCACGTCGAGCAGCAGGTCGACATGGGCGCCGGGCTCCCAGACCGGCAGGTCGCCGCCGTCGGGCCGCCGCAGGACGAGCGAGACGACACCGTCGGCCTCGTCGGTACGGCGGACCACGACGAGGGTGAGTTCGGCCTCGGGCGCAGGGTCCGTGCTGGTCATCGGTGGTCCTCCGGCGTCACGGGCGGAACGGTGCGAAAGCTTCGGGTGGTTGGGTGTTTGGGTGTTTGGGTGTTCGGGTGTCTCAGGTGCCGACGAGTACGCGCGGGTCCGGCTGGGGCGCCGGGTCGGGCGCCGCGTCGGCGCGGGGATGGCGCTCAGGGTGGGCCAGCAGCCATTCCCACAGCTCCTCCGGGCCGTCGCTCTCGCGTGACTCGCCGCACCAGCACCAGCCGCGCAGCCGATCGCTCCCGGGAATCCAGACGACCCGGTGGACGGTGCCACCTCGGAGCATCCGGTTCGGGTTCAACGCGGGGCCGCCGTTCCCGTCGCGACGCCCTCCTCGACCAGCCGCTTCAGGATGCGCCGGGCGGCCAGACCACCGGTGTCGATGTTGATGGACAGCTCCTGGGTGCCCTCGGGTTCGGAGGCGATGACGGTCTCCAGCTTGTCCAGGGCCACCACGTCCTGGAGGACGACGGTCCGGTTGTTCTGTGCCAGGAACGCGGAGACCTCCTCGTCGCCGAGGGCGAAGTCGCGGGCGACGGCCCAGAAGTCGTGCGTGGAATGCTCGGTCTCCGGAGTGATGGCGTAGACGACCTCGACGTGGAAGGCGTCCGGGTCGCTGCCGTCGGCGGCGGGGTCGGGGGTGCCGACGGGTGCGATACGCGAGTGGAGCAGGTAGAGGCAGGGCGCGTGGTACTCGATGTCCTGCCAGCGGGTGATACGGCCCTCGATGCCGGTGGACTTGGCGTAGAACGGCGGGCAGGCCGCGTCGTCCATGTGCCGACTGACATGCACGACCCCCGCCGCGTCGTCGACCTCGGTGGTAATGGGTGTCTCGGCGACCTCGGGGGTGCCGATGTAGCCGCCGTGCAGATACGTCTCGTGCGAGAGGTCGAGAAGGTTGTCCACGAGCAGTCCGTACCGGGCGGCCAGCGGCTCCATGCCGCACACGGTGGTGTGGCGCTCCGAGTCCAGCCAGGGCGCGCGCGGGATCAGGCTCTCGTCGGCCCGGTCACGGTCCCCGATCCAGACCCAGACGAAAGAGTCCTGCTCCTTGACGGCGTACGTCGTCAGTCGGGCCGTACGGGGGACCCGTTTCTGGCCGGGGACGCTGACGCAGACACCGTCGGCGCCGTACGTGAAGCCGTGGTACCCGCAGACCACGGTATCCCCGTCGAGGCGGCTCGGCTCCTCGGACAGCGGAAAACGGCGGTGGACGCAGCGGTCGGCCATGGCGGTCACCTCGCCGGCCCCGGTCCGCCAGAACAGGATGGACTCGCCGCACACGGTCCGCGTGAACAGGTCACGCCCGATCTCGGTGCCGTAGGCGGCCACGTACCACTGGTTGCGGGCGAAGTACGGCGATGTCGTGGTGGTCGCGTCGGTCGCGTTGGTCGCGTTGGTCATCGGGTGGCTCAACTCCCTTACGCTGTACGGGTTTCCGGTGCCGGGTCGGGAGGGACGGTGTCCAGGGTGCTGCGAGGCGGCGCCCACGCCCAGGGGGTCTTCCGCTCACCGGAAGGCCGACCGCTCATGGGGCGCGAGGCGGGGCGCCGACCCGGATCAGAGCTGTGTCAGGGCAGCGTCAGGGCTGTGTCAGGGCAGCATCAGGGCTGTGGCACCGGACGAGGGGCGGGCGCCGACCCCGGCGGAGGCTCCGTGACGAGCGCGCCCTCGGCGTCTGACGGCAGCCGCCGCTGGGCCCGGCCGAGACCGAACAGCAGCGCGATCATCAGGACGGGGCAGATCGCGAAGACCGTGAAGGCGCCCCGCGCACCCATCCCGGTGTCGAGGAGGACTCCGCCGAGCCAAGGACCCACCATCGCACCGATCTTGGCGACGGACGAGGCCCAGGCGGCGCCGTTGGCACGGATCGCGGTCGGGTAGAACGTACTGGCGATGCTGGTGATGCCGCCGTGGCCGCCGTTGACGAACATCTTGGCGCTGATGATGAAGGCGACGTACATCGCGGGGGCGAGCGCTCCGAGGCCGAGGGTGAGCATGCAGGCCGCGGCGAACAGGGGCATCCACAGGATGACGCCCGCGCCCTTGCGGTCCACGAACCTGCTGATGGCGAGCTGCCCGAGCGCGCCCGCGACACTGGCCGCCGCGGCGATGGTGGCGGCGGCGCTCACGCTGAAGCCCATCCGCTCATTGATCATCGGCGTCCAGAAGACCATGAAGTAGATCAGCGCCGAGGACAGCAGATACACCGACCAGAGCAGGGGCGTGATGGCGGCCAGCGGGCCACGGAACAGGGCGGACGGCCTGAACCCCTTGGACACGGCGGCCTCTTGGGGATCGCCGGTGACGAAACGGGTGCCGGGGGCGAGGGAGAGTCCCGGCTGAAGCCGGCGCAGGATGCCCGCGATCCGCTCGTCGCTGCCGGGCTTGGCACGCAGCGCGAGGAAGCGGACCGACTCGGGGACGAAGAGCCAGATCGCCACCACCGTCAGCAGCGAGCAGACCCCGCCGAGCACGAACACGGACCGCCAACCGTGCTCGGGCACCAGCCAGTTGGAGACCGGTCCCCCGGCGGCGCCGCCGAGCGTGTAGCCGACCATGATGATCGCGACGCCCGTGGCCCGGAACCGCTTGGGCGCGTACTCCGCCGCGAGCGCCCAGGTCAGCGGGAGGACTCCGCCGAGGAAGATGCCGGAGGCGATCCGCAGGGCGAACAGGTGCGCGTAGCTGTCCGCGTAGGCGAAGGCGAGCATGAATCCGCCGAAGCCGACCACCGAGACGATGATGGTGGGGCGGCGGCCGATACGGTCCGCCAGATACCCCATGATCAGCGCACCGATCATGGTGCCGAACAGTCCGACCGTGCCGAGGGTGCCGAGCTGGGTGCCGGTGAGGTCGAAGTCCTTCTTGATGTAGGTGGCGGCGAAGGACAGGATCTGGAAGTCGAAGCCGTCGAGAAAGGTGACGAGGCAGCAGACGCCGTACATCAGCAGCCAGTTGCGGCCTGGTCGCTGGCGTTCGACGATGGGGGCGAGCTGCACGGCGGGTGGGGCGGTCATGGACGTCTCCTCGTCGTTGCGGAGTCGCGAGCGGGTGGTACGGGGACGGATGCCGTGGGGACGGGTGCGGCGGGGACGGTTGGTGCGGCGCTAGTTGGTACGGGGACGGGTGGGGCGGGGACTTCTGGTGCGGCGGACTCGCGGGTGGGTTCCAGGGCCGGGGCAGTCCCAGGGGCGGCCGGGTACACCGTGACCGTGCCGTGGTCGGCGTCGACGCGGACCCGGTCGCCGGTGCGGATCACCGTCAGCGGGTCCCGGTCGAGCCCGGTGACGGTGGGGACGCGGGTCACGACGGCGCCGAGTGCGGCCTTGGAGGTCGTGGTCACGAAGACCAGCGCGAGGGGTGCGGTGCCGGAGAGTCGGGTCGCCTGGAAGAAGCCGGCCCAGCCCGACGACCCCTTGGCCCCCGGGAAGACCAGCACCTTGCCGGCGAAGGACACCCCGTACAGCGGGTGTCGGCGTTCGATGACGATGCCACGCGCCGGGTCGATGCCGCCCCAGCCGGAGATCGTCTCGTACGACACCAGGGCCTCGCCTTCGGCGACGCCGGGGACGACGGTACGGCCGTGCAGGACGAGCGGAGTAACGGGGCCGGGGATCAACGGAGTTCTCCTTTCCAGCGGCCCGTGACGGCGGCGTCGACGCAGTCGGCGAGCGTGCCGAACCACGCCTCGATGCCGAGGATCGCGGGCAGGTAGTGGGCCTGTTTCGCCGAATCGGTGGCGAAGACCTTGGTGCCGGGCGGCGCGGAACGGGACATCGCGGGGCACGAGTCCGTGAGCACTCGGCCGCCGGCCCGCTCGATGATCTGCGTCCAGCCGTTGCGGTCGGCCGTGGTGCGCAGCGCGCGCGGCACCATCAGCCACAGCTGCGTACCGGAGGCCAGGCGGCGGCCGTCGAGGAGGCGGGCGGTGTCGCGGACCTGGTCCAGGGAGGCGTGCGGGCAGCCGAGGAGGACGAAGTCGACGTCGGTGCTGTCGCCCTGCGAGTTGAGGTCCGCGTAGACGGCGGCACGCTCGCGGGCGCCGTAGACGGCGGCCTCGGGTACCGGGTGGCCGCCGAACGCCGCTTCCAGGGTGGGTGCTTCAGGGGTGATGCCGGGCAGGTGGTAGATCTCGACACCTCCCGAGGAGGCCGCCGCCGCCCCGAAGTGCTTGAGGTCGAGAAGGTCCGGCTGGGCCAACTCACCGGTGACGACGGGCCGTTCCTCCTGGACGAGGTCGCCCGCGAAGTAGCCGAGCATGCCCCAGTCGAGTGGGCCGCCGACGGGTGTGCGTACGTCGATGTGATGGGTGCCGACCCGGTTGGCGGCGTGGTGGTTGCCCCAGCAGGGGATACGTCCGGTGAGCGAGGCGGCGCCGGTGGACGCGGTGCCCTCGCAGTTGGTGCGGGCGCCGAGTACGGAGTTGGCGTAGACGACGGCGGACGACTCCATCCAGGCGAGGTGTTCACCCCGGACGGGGATGTTGCCGACCTGATAGGGCGTGCAGGTGGCGAGGATGCTGACGCCTTTGCGGCCGTAGAACGCCTCGGCGTCGGACTGGAGCGTGACAAGTTCCGGCGGGTAGGGCGCGATGCCTTCCGCGTCGGGCCCGAAGCTCTGCTGGAGCTGGCAAGTGGGCACCTTCATGTCGGGAATGGTGAAGTCGCCGTCGCTGTCCAGGTTGAGGACGGCGTACGCCTTGTGCCAGCCGCCCTCGCGGACGAGCCGGGCCTTGATCGGTGACGGTTGGGTCATGGTGCCGGCGACATTGCGGACGTCGCAGAGTTCTTCGGCGTCCAGAGCCTGTCCGTAGCGGACGAGCAGGTCCATCGCGGCGGCGACGGCCGGGCCTTCGGCGCCGTCGAGCATCGCCTTGTCGCTGTCGTCGAGCTTCACGCGGGCCGTCCTCCTTCGGTGGGAGCGGTGTGCTCTTCGGTGAGGGGCTCCCCAGGGGCGCGGGGCACGAGAACGGCGCCTTCCTGGAGCGGACGCACGGTGCGCCGGTACACCGACAGCCAGCCCGTCGCCGTGTCGGTGTCCTGGCCGGGCGCGGTCTCGGCCGCGCGTGCCGCGAGTACGTCGTCGGGTACGAGGAGGTCGGCGCGGCGGGTGACGAGGTCGATGGAGATGGTGTCGCCGTCCCGTACGAGGGCGAGTGGTCCGCCGTCCGCGGCCTCCGGGGAGACCTCGCCGACGACGATGCCTTTGTTGACGAGGCCGGAGAGTTGCCCGTCGGTGACGACGGCGACCTTTCCGGTGAGTCCGGCGCCGTCGAGTGCGAAGACCGGCCGGGACGCCATGCCCATGCCCGGGGTGCCCTTGGGTCCGAGTCCGCGCAGCACCAGCACCTGGCCGGGCCGGACCTCGCCGACACGCAGTCCGTCGAGGGCGTCCTGCGGTGTCTCGTACACCTTCGCGGGGCCGCTGAAGGCTGTCGGACGGTCCTCGTCGACGGCGAGTTTGACGATGCCGGTCGCCGGGGCGAGGGTGCCGCGGACGAGGACGATCGTGGGGCGGCGGCCGAGCGGGCGGTCCAAGGGCCGGATGACTTCGGAGTCGCCGGTGGGCCGGGGTGCGTCGTCCCTTTCGCCGACGGTGAGTTCACCGGCCGTGAGTTCGTCGCCGAGGGTGCGGCCGGTGACCGTCACGGCGTCGGTGTGCAGGAGGGGGCGCAGCTCCCGCATGACGGCCGCCGCTCCCCCGGCCGCCTCGAACTCCTCGATGCTGTATGGCCCGTTGGGGCGTATCGCCGTCAACAGGGGCACGCGGTCGGCGAGTTCTTCGTACAGTCGGTACACGTCGATCCCGGTTCCGGCCTCCTCGGCGATCGCCTGGAGGTGTTTCACGGAGTTGATGGACGCGCTGACGGCGAGCATCACGGTCACCGCGTTGGTGAACGCGTCCCGGGTGAGCAGGGTGCGCGGGCGCAGGTCCTCGTGGACGAGACCGACGATCCGGCGTCCGGCGGCGCGCGCGTCCGCCCACATACGGGGGCTGTCGGCGAGTATGGGTGTGGAGCCGGGCAGCGCCATGCCGAGGGCTTCGCAGGCGATGTGCATGGAGTTCGCGGTGCCCATGCCCGCGCAGACTCCGGGCCCGGCGACGGCGTTCTCGCTCATGCCGGTCAACTCGTCTAGTCCGATACGGCCCTGGGCGTGGTGCCCGGCGCCGAGGAACACGTCCTCGATGTCGCAGTGCCGTCCGGCGAAGGTGCCGCAGGGCTGGTAGCCGCAGCCGACGATCACCGTGGGCAGGTTCAGCCGGGCCGCCGCCATCAGTTGCCCCGGCGCGGTCTTGTCGCAGGAGGCGAGACACACCATGCCGTCGAGCTGGGCGCCCTCGACCGCGGCCTCGATGTCATGGGTGATCAGATCGCGGGCGGAGAGGATGTAGCCGCCCCGGCCGCCCGCGCTGTGGATGAAGTCGCTGGGCGCGACCGTGCGGATCTCGAACCCGATGCCGCCGGCCTCGGCGATCGCCTCCTTCACGGCGGCGGCGATTCCGTCGAGATGGCTGTAGCAAGTGGCGAGCTGGGACGAGGAGTTGACGATGGCGATCTTCGGTTTGGCCATGTCCTCGTCGGTGAGTCCCAGGGCGCGCCACTGGGCGCGCCGCACGGCCCACAGGGAGCTGCCGACCGGGTAGTTGCTGCGGAGTTCGGTCGGGTCGGTGCCGTGGAGTTCGGTCATGGTGACGGCCTCCTCAGGCGTCCACGTTGGGGGCGAGCCGGGCGCGGAGCGCGGTGAGGTCCACGGTGTGGACCGTGCCGTCCGGGCCGGCCAGATCGAGGGCGTGCGCGGCGCCCGCGCCCATGGCGGCGCAGGGTCCCATGACGCGGACGCTGGACAGGGCGGCGGCGTCCCCGTCGGCGCAGCGCCCGGCGGCCACGAGGTTGTCGCAGTCGGGCGGGAGCAGGGACCTGAGCGGCACATAGTGGACGTGGCCGGCGTCGAAGGTCTCCCACACATAGCCGTCCGCCCGGTCGTGCAGTTCGACGGGCCAGGCGGTACGGGCCACCGCGTCGTCGAACCGGGTGCCGGCGCGGACCTCGTCCAGGGACAGTTGGTGAACGCCCTTGAGCCAGCGGGTCTGGCGGCGGCCGGGGAGTCCGTAGGCGCGGACCCTGGCGTCGCCGAACGCCTTCGGGAACTCGGCGCGCAGGAACTCCACGACCCGGTCGGCCTGTTCACGTCCGTCGAGCTGCGCCGCTGACGCCTCGACGGGGTCGAGAGGGGCGGGGATGTGGGTCATGTTGAGGACGGCGGTGCCCCGGCCCGGGAAGAAGAACGCGAGGCCGTCCCGGCGCGGCAGTCCGTAGGCGTCGGCCCGCTCGTGGACGCGATCGGCGAGTTCGTCGCGTCCGGGCTGGTGCTCCTCGGCGAGGTGCTCCAGGACGATCTGCTGGGATCCGTAGATGGTCCGTTCCGGCAAGCGGCAGGGCAGTCCGGCCTCCCAGGCGAGGGCCGCGTCACCGGAGGCGTCCACAAAGCCGGGCGCGGTGACCCGGACGGTGCCGTAGCGGGTGGCGAAGGTGGCGTCGGTGATCCGGCGGCCTTCGCGGGTCACATCGGTGAGGGAGGCGCCGAGGACGACGCGGATGCCGAGGTCGCGGACGCGGCGTTCGATCCAGCGGCCCAGCGCCACCTCGTCGTAGGTGACGGTGACGGTGTGGCCCCGGTTGTAGTGCAGGTCCCCGGAGCGTTCCAGGTCGGTGAGGATGTCGTCGAAGATGCCGCGGGTGAGTCGGCGGTAGGCGGGGCCGTTGCCGAACACTCCGCAGAACAGGCCGATGAGGGAGTTGACCATCTGGCCGCCGAGCACTGGCAGGCTGTCGACCAGGACGACGTCACGCCCCAGACGGGCCGACTCGATCGCGGCGGACAGCCCCGCGACACCGGCACCCACGACGCAGACGTCGGCGCTCAGCGGGTGGCTCACGGTGCCGACGGGTTTGGTGACGGTGTGGACCTTCAGCTCGGTCAGGGCATGCGGCATGGCTGCCTCCTGTGCGGGGCGAGACGGGGTGCGGCGGCGCGGACGGCTCTCTCGCGGCCTGCCGGGCACAGTAGGAAGCCGGGGGACCCGGGGGGAATGCCCAGGTCAATAGAGCGTTTGACTACGGGGTATCAACGCCGTTTATGGCAGGGACCGCGAAAAAGGGCCGCGTGGAGGGACCCCTCGGAGGGACCGCCGTGCCACGGGTCCTCTCAGGGGCCGAGTCCGGCGGCGGCCCGTGCCACCAGGTCCCGTAGCCAGCAGTGCGCGGGGTCCTCGTCGCGGCCAGAGTCCCACCACAGGTGTTCGGCGAGCGGGTCCAGCGGGACGGGGCAGTCCAGGGTCAGCAGCCCATGGGTACCCGGGAGCGCGGCGACGAGCCGGTCCGGCACGAGGGCGACGCGCCGGGTACCGGCGACGAAGTCGGGGACGGCACGGTAGCTCTCGACACGTACGGCGATGTGCGGGCGGATACCGAGGGCGCTGAGCTGACGGGTCGCCGGAGCGGCCGAGGGATAGCCGTCGTCCCGGTGGTAGGGCACCACCCAGGGTTGCCCCGCGAGGTCGGCCACGCCGAAGGACTCGGCGGCGGCCAGCGGATGCCCCTCCGAGACCAGACAGACCCAGCGGTCCTCGAACAGCGGCCGGGACGTCACGCCGGGGGTACGGAAGTGGCCGAGCGGCGGCGACACCATGCCGTCCACCAGGGAGATCGTCTCGACCACATCGCGGCCGAGTGTCTCCCGTACGAGCTGGAGGTGCAGGGACGCGTGCGGGGCCTCGTCGGCGAAGAGCCGGGACAGTACGGGACCGAGGACGGTCGCCGGGTAGTCGGCCATGAGCAGGGTGAACTCGCGCCGTGAGGCGGCCGGTTCGAAGGCGCTGCCGGTCGCGAACAGCCGCTCGGCGGCGGCGCACACGGTCTCGACCTGTCCGGACACCTGGGTGGCGAGCGGGGTCAGGACATAGGCGCCCTGGACGCGTACGAGCAGTTCGTCGCCGAAGTGCCGGCGCAGCCGGGACAGTGCGGCGCTGACGGCGGGTTGGGTGACGCCGAGGCGCCGGGCGGCCCGGGTGACATTGCGCTCGCGGAACAGCGCGCGCAGGGTCACCAGGAGGTTGAGGTCCAGGTTGCCGAGCTGGGACGTGGGGCGGGCGCGGTCGGTGGCGGGCAGGCGGGTGCGGTCGGTCATGGTGGCCAGGGATGGGTCGTGTCGGGTGCTCTGCCCGCGACGAGGCAGGTGGCGGGCGCCGCGTCGACCGCCGCGCCCGCTGGAACTGGCGCGAGGTCGGCGCCCAACGCACGTGAGATGTCCCGCGCCACGAGTTGGACCAGCGGGGCCAGGGCGTGCGGTCGCACGGTGTCGGCGTGCGCGACGACGGAGACCGCGGCGACCACGGTGTTGCCGGGTCCATGGACCGGGGCGGCGACGGACACCGCGTCCATCGTCACCTGGCGGTCGCTGACGGCGACACCGGTGCGGCGGACCTCGGCCAGCGCGCGGCGCACGTCGTGCGGGGTGGTGAGGGTGCGTGCGGTGTGCCGGACCAGGGGCTGGGCGAGGGCGCGTTCCTGGACATCCCGGGGTGCGTGGGCGAGCAGGACGAGGCCGACTCCGGTGGGGGTGAGGTCGAATCGGCCACCGACACGTGTCAGTACCCGGACCGCGCGTCTGCCCGCGAGGCGTTCGACGTAGACGACGGACAGGTCTTCCCTGACGGCGAGTTGGACGTTCTCGCGGGTGAGGTGGCACAGATCGGAGAGGTGGGGCAGGGCCACTTCGCGCAGGCCGAGCCCACGGGGCGCGAGCGAGGCGATCTCCCACAGGCGCAGGCCGATGCGGTACCCGCCGTCGGGGTCGCGCTCCAGCGCGCCCCAGTCGGTGAGTTCCTTGACCAGTCGGTGGGTGGTGGTGAGGGGCAGTCCGGCGTGCCGGGAGATGTCGGCGAGGCGGAGGACGGGGTGGGCGGTCGTGAAGGACTCCAACACCTGTAAGGCCCTCGCCGTCACGGACGGATTCGCCGGTGCGGCCGACGCGACCGGGCTGTGCTGCATGGGGGCCTCCTTGCCCTGGACGTGCCGGGATGTGCCCTGGTTGTGCTTTGGTGCTGCAGTGGTCGCGTCCGATCTGCGGAGATCGGTGTGCCTCGATTAGGGCACCTCAATCCGGACCCATCGAGGGAAAGCTAGGCAGGGTCACGACGGCAGTCAAGACTTCGGCGAGTGTTCCTGTACGGGGGTCGGTGCGGGGTGCGTTACCGGCTGTGCGGGGTGCGGCACGGTTTCCAGGAGTTCGGCGGCGAGTGCGCGGGCGGGGGCGTCGACCCGGGCGTCGGCCCGCCGGAACACGTCCTCGGCCGAGGCGGCGGGCCAGTCGGCGGGCAGGTGCCGCACCGGGAGGTGGGGGTCGGCGCGGACGATCTGGAGCCATTCGGTGAGCAGCCGCAGTTTGACGGAGAGGGCGTCCGGCCCGGGTCCGCCATGACCGTCGGCGAAAGCCGCCCACCGGTCACGGAAGGCCGTGTATCCGGCGCTCGTGGTCGCCAGGTCCCAGGTGTCGTGGACCATGCGGTCGATGTCGGTCGCGGGATCGGCTGTGGAACGGAACACCCGGACGTACGGGCCGAGTTCCGGGTCCTCGGTGATCGACGTGACGTCGGCCGTGCCGGGTGCGATCCACAGTCCGCCGATCAGCGGTCCGAAGCCGGCCCAGGTGAGTTGGGAGCGCAGGTCGTGGCGCTGACGCTGCGAGGACTCGGGCAGCGAGAAGGCGAGGAGGGTCCAACTGCCGTCCCAGTGGTCGTTGACGGCGCCCCGCCGCCAGACGCGGTACTCGCCGTCGCGCAGGATCGCGGAGGCACGTTCGGTGAGGCCGAAGTACATCCGGCGGCCCTCGCGACGGCGCTGGAGCAGACCGCGGTTGACCATCCGCGTCAGGGTGGAGCGGGTGGCGTGTTCGCCGATACCGGCCCGTCCGAAGACCTCGATGACGCTGCCGGAGTACACGCACACGTCGCCGCCGAGGACGAAGTTGCCGAGGAAGGTGAGCATCAGCGACTGCGGTCGCGGCGCCACCTCGTCCCCGCCGGTCCCCCGCTCTTCCTGACGCGTACTCACGTCACCCATGACTCCCCCTCACGGCCCCTGATCGGTGCACTGTAGCCGGACCAATGTTGCGCACTCTCTTGACCGACGCAATAGATCTGCATAACGTCGCGGCAGATCGAGGGGCTCCCGCCGCACGTCCGGCGCCCAGGCCCCGCCCTCCTTCCTTCGCAGAGGAGACACACCCATGAACCTCACCGGCAAGGCAGCCGTCGTCACCGGTGGCGGACGCGGCCTGGGCCTCGCCTATGTCCGTGCGCTCGCCGGTGCCGGCGCGGGCGTCGTCGTCAACGACGTGGACGCCGACGCGGCGCGAGCAGCGGTGAAGCAGATCACCGAGGACGGCGGCCGGGCCGTCGCCGAACCGGTCGCCGTCGGCACCGCCGAGGCGGCGCAGGCCCTGGTGGACCGGGCGGTCGACGCGTTCGGCCGGCTCGACGTCATGGTGACCAACGCGGGTGTGCTGCGCGACCGGGTGCTCTGGAAGATGTCCGACGACGACTTCGACACCGTCCAACACGTCCATCTCCGGGGCACGTTCACCTGCGCCAGGGCCGCCGCGGTCCGGATGCGGGAGCAGGATGAGGGCGGACGTATCGTCGTCGCCGGTTCCCCGGCCGGGCAGCGCGGCAACTTCGGGCAGACCAACTACGCGGCGGCGAAGGCGGGGATCGCCGCGATGGTGCGGACCTGGGCCATGGAGCTGGCGAAGGCGGGCATCACCGTGAACGCCGTCGTGCCCAACGCGGCGACCGAGATGACGAAGACGATTCCCCTGTTCGCGCCGTACATCGAGGCGTACGAGCGGGACGGCACGCCGTTTCCCGACACGCTGCGCAAGGGGCTCGCCTTCGGGACCGCCGAGGACTGCGCGGGTCTGGTGGTGTTCCTCGCGTCCGACGCGTCCGCCGGGGTCACGGGCCAGTGTGTCGGCATCGGCGGCGACAAGCTGTCGCTCTGGTCGCATCCGCAGGAGATCACCGCGGCCTACACCGACGGCGGCTGGTCGGCGGACCGTATCGCCGCGGTCTGGCCGACCTCGGTGGGCGGCCGGCCGGAGTCGTACGGCATTCCCGCACCGACGCTGTAGCACCGCAGGCCGCAGGACCGGACCTCTGTCGGGCCCAGTCTTCGTACGCCCCGGTGACCCGGCCTTCGGAGACCGGACTCTGTAGAAAGGATTCCCATGACCGGCCTGGACGTCGGCGCGCTCGCCGCGATCGACATGCACACCCACGCCGAGGTCTCCTCGCGCGGGCAGGGCTCGCTCTCCGCCGAGTTGGAGGAGGCGTCGACCACGTACTTCAAGGTGGATGGCCGCCACCGCAAGCCCACGCTCCCGGAGATCGCGGCCCACTACCGCGAACGGCACATGGCCTGCGTGGTGTTCACCGTGGACGCGGAGGCGGCGACTGGGACACCGCCCGTACCGAACGAGGAGATCGCCGAGGCGGCGGCCGAGAACCCGGATGTGATCATCCCGTTCGCCTCGATCGACCCGGCCAAGGGGAAGGCGGGCGCGAAGGAAGTCCATCGTCTGGTAAGGGACTTCGGCGTCAAGGGCTTCAAGTTCCATCCCAATGTGCAGGCGTTCTACCCGAACGACCGTGCCGCGTACGTCCTGTACGAGGCGATCCAGGAAGCCGGTGCCATCGCCGTCTTCCACACCGGCCAGACCGGCATAGGCGCCGGCGCGCCCGGAGGCGGCGGCATCCGCCTCAAGTACTCCAACCCGCTGTACGTGGACGATGTGGCCGCCGACTTCCCGGACCTGTCGATCGTGCTGGCCCATCCGTCCTTCCCCTGGCAGGACGAGGCCCTGTCCGTCGCCACACACAAGCCGCGGGTGTACATCGACCTGTCGGGCTGGTCACCGAAGTACTTCCCGCCACAGCTCGTCCAGTACGCGAACACGCTGCTCAAGGACAAGGTGCTGTTCGGCACGGACTATCCGCTGCTCACGCCCGACCGGTGGCTGAGAGACTTCGCCGCACTGCCCGTCAAGGACGAGGTCAGACCCCTGATCCTCAAGGAGAACGCGGCCCGCCTCCTGGGACTCACCGAGGAGTGACCCGCCGGCCATCGCACCCAGGGACGCAAAGGAGCTTCCGCAATGCGCGATCACGGCATCGGATCCTGGACCGCACGACGCGCCCGCAAGACCCCGCACCGCACCGCGGTCGTCCACCAGGACGCCTCGTACACCTACGCACAGCTCCATGACCGCACCACCCGGCTCGCCCGTCATCTGCTAGCGCTCGGGGTGCGGCGCGGTGACCGGGTCGCCTTCCTTGGGCCCAACCACCCGGCCTTTCTGGAGACCCTGTTCGCGACGCTCCGCCTCGGCGCGGTCTTCGTTCCGCTCAACACCCGCCTCGCCGCACCCGAGTTGACGCACTGCCTCGCCGACTCCGATGTGTCGCTGCTCGTACACACCACGGACTTCAACGAGTTCGCCACGGCCTGCGGTGCCGGCAGGACCGTCGCGGTCGACGCCACGTACGAGCGTGCCCTCCGCGACGGTGGGAGCGAGGCCGTACTGGATGAGTCGGTCGCCCTCGAAGACCGCGCCATGATCATGTATACGTCCGGTACGACGGGCCGCGCCAAGGGTGCCGTGCTGAGTCACGCCAACCTGACCTGGAACAGCGTCAACACCCTGGTGGACGGCGACTTCGCGTCCGACGAGGTCACCCTGCTGTCCGCCCCCATGTTCCACACGGCCGCGCTCAACATGACCTGTCTGCCCACGTTCCTCAAGGGCGGCACACTCGTCCTGGAGGAGTCCTTCTCGCCGTCCCGCACCCTTGACCTGGTGGAACGGCACCGGGTGACCGTCATGTTCGGTGTCCCAGCGATGTTCCAGCGGATCGCCGCCGAGCCACGGTTCCCCGACGCCGACCTGTCGTCCGTACGCCGGATGATGTGCGGCGGAGCACCGGTCCCCCTGTCGCTGATCCGCGCGTACGAGGAGCGGGGCCTGCGGTTCGTCCAGGGGTACGGCATGACGGAGGCGTCGCCCGGTGTGTGTCTGCTCGACGCGGACAACGCGCGGAGCAAGGCGGGCAGTGCGGGAGTGCCGCACTTCTTCGGCGATGTACGGATCGTCGACCCGGACGGGAACGACATTGAGCGCGGTGAGTTGATCACCGAGGGGCCCCAGGTGATGGCCGGCTACTGGGGGCTGCCGGACGCCACCGACGCGGCGTTCACGGACGGGTGGTTCCGCACGGGCGATGTGGCGGTCGCCGACGAGGACGGCTACCTCACCATCGTGGACCGCGTGAAGGACCTGATCATCTCCGGCGGCGAGAACATCTATCCCGCCGAGGTCGAGAAGGTCCTGCACGACCATCCGGCCGTCGCGGACTGCGCCGTGATCGGGGTTCCGGACGCGCGATGGGGCGAGGTGGGGCGGGCGGTCGTGGTGCTCGTACCCGGCGTCGACGTGTCGGCCGACGCCCTCCTCGCCTCCCTTGACGGCCGACTGGCCCGCTACAAGATCCCCAAGTCCGTCGTCTTCGCCGACGAGTTGCCGCGCTCCGGCACCGGCAAACTCCTCAAACCCCTGATCCGTACAGCCTATTCGGGAGACCCCGTATGACCGACGCCCTGCGCACCGTGACCGGACTCGATGAGATCAAGGCTCTCACCGGCGCCGATCTCGGCCGTACCGACTGGCTGGAGATCACCCAGGACCGGGTGAACACCTTCGCGGACGCGACCGGGGACCACCAGTGGATCCATGTCGACCCGGCACGGGCGGCGGCCGGTCCCTTCGGCGCCCCGATCGCCCACGGCTATCTGACGCTGTCCCTGATCATCCCGCTCTTCACCGATCTGCTCGCGGTCGAGGGCATGTCGATGAGCATCAACTACGGCCTGGACAAGGTGCGTTTCCCGCTTCCGGTGAAGGTAGGCGCCAAGATTCGGCTGCAAGGCACCGTCGACGGGGTCCAAGAGGTGCGGGGAAATGGAGTCGAGATGCGGCTGTCGTTCACGATCGAGGTGGAGGGAGCGGAGAAGCCGGCGTGTGTGGCGTCGGCGATCTACCGGCACTACGCCTGATGACCGGGTGCTTCCAGGGGCCCTGGTCGAGGTGAAACAGCGGCAGCGGACGACCCGTTGACCCGGTGTCTATCCGCTGTGGATCATCGGAGTCGGCTACCCGAACCACTCGTAGCCGCCCGCCCCACCCCTTGGAGCCCGCATGGCCAGCCGCGACCCCGGTCGTCCGAACGTCCTGTTGATCCTGTCCGACGATCAGGGGCAGTGGGCGATGGGGTGCGCCGGCAACGACGAGATACATACCCCGTACCTCGACGCGCTCGCGGCTCGCGGTGTCCGCTTCAGCCGTTTCTTCTGTACCTCGCCGGTCTGCTCGCCGGCCCGTGCCTCCCTGTTCACCGGCGAACTGCCGTCCCAGCACGGGGTGCACGACTGGCTCTCGTACCATCACGCGGGCCGCACCGGCATCGACTTCCTGGCCGGACGGACCCTGTTCACGGACCTGTTCGCGGACGCGGGCTACCGACTGGGACTCAGCGGCAAATGGCACCTCGGCGCCAACGACCGCCCGCGCAAGGGGTTCGTGCACTGGTACGCGCACGAGAGCGGCGGCGGCCCGTACTACGGGGCCCCGATGTACCGCGACGCCACCCGCACCGAGGAGCCCCGCTATCTCACGGACGCCCTCGCCGACGACGCCGTCGATTTCCTCAGTGCCGAGTCCGACCGCCCGGAACCCTTCCATCTGTCGGTGCACTTCACGGCGCCGCACAAGCCGTGGAAGGGCCAACACCCCCGGCAGTACACCGATCTGTACGAGGACTGCGCGTTCACCACGTGCCCGCAGGGCCCGCCGCACCCCTGGCAGCCGCTCGACGAGGACGGCGTGCCGGTGGGCGGCGAGGGTGACATCCGCGCGGCCCTGATCGGCTACTTCGCCGCGACGACCGCGATGGACGCCGCCGTCGGCCGGGTACTCGAACGGCTCGACGCGCTCGGCCTGACCGAGTCCACGCTCGTGATCTTCACCAGCGACAACGGCTTCAACGCGGGACACCACGGCGTCTGGGGCAAGGGCAACGGCACCTTCCCGCAGAACATGTACGACAGCTCCGTCCTCGTACCGTGCCTCATGTCGCAGCCGGGCCGCATCCCCCAAGGCACGCACTGCGACACCCTGTTGTCGCAGTACGACGTGTTGCCGACGCTCGTGGACCACCTCGGCCTCGATGTCCCGGACGACCCGGACCTGCCCGGCCGTTCGTTCGCGGACATCCTCGCCGGTACGGAACCGGCCGCGGGGGCGGACCGGGAGCGGATCGTCGTCTACGACGAGTACGGGCCGGTCAGGATGATCCGCAGCCGTGACCACAAGTACGTGCACCGGTACCCGCACGGCCCGCACGAGCTGTACGACCTGACGGCGGATCCCGGTGAGGAGCGCAACCTCGTGGCGGATCCGGCCCACGACGCCGTCCGGATCGATCTCGCCGCCCGCCTGGACGCCTGGTTCGCGCGCTACGTCGACCCGGCCATGGACGGCGCACGCCTGCCGGTCGCGGGTTCGGGCCAGCGCACCCCGATCACCCCCGGCTCCCTCCCGACCGCTTTCGAACCCCCACCGGGCGCGGCGCCGTGAGCGGAAGCCGCCTTCCCCGTGCGAAGGGCGCCGAACGTATTCTCTAGCCCTGGACGTCGCCGTCGTCCGAACAGAACTCCCGAGGCAGGTCACATGACGAGTACGCGAGCCTCCACCAACTGGGGCGGCAATCTGACCTACCGGGCGTCCGGGCTTGAACGCCCCGCGTCGCTCGACGCGCTGCGCCGCGCGGTCACGTCCCACAAACAGGTCGCGGCGCTCGGCACGCGTCACTCCTTCAGCACGATCGCGGACACCGGCGGTACGCATATCGCCCTCGACGCCATGCCCGCGCGCGTGGAGATCGATTCCGCCCGGAACATCGCCCGCGTCCCCGCGGGCCTGACCTACGCACAGGTCGCCGTCGCGCTCGACGCCGCCGGGTTCGCCCTCGCCAACCTCGCGTCCCTGCCGCACATCTCCGTGGGCGGCGCCGTACAGACCGGCACCCACGGTTCCGGAGTCCGCAACGCCTCGCTGGCCGCCGCCGTGACGGGGATGGAGATCGTACGGGCCGACGGCGACACCGAGACGGTCACGGACTCCGGCGACCTCGATGCCCACCGTGTCGCACTCGGCGCGCTCGGCATCGTGACGTCGGTCGATCTGGCGGTCCAGCCCCGGTACGAGGTCGCCCAGCACGTCCACGTCCGCCTCCCCTGGGACGCCGCGCAGGGGCACTTCGACGCGATCATGGGGGCCGCGTACAGCGTCAGCATGTTCACCAGGTTCCTCCCGGAGGCCGTGCTCTCGGTCTGGACGAAGTGCCGTACCGACGAGGACCGTGCCCTCGTACCGCTGGAACGGCTCGGGGCGCGCCCGGCGGACGGTCCGGTGCATCCGGTTCCCGGGGGCGATCCGCTGGCGGTCACCGCACAGGGCGGGGTGCCAGGGCCCTGGCACGAGCGGCTGCCGCACTTCCGGTCGAGCTTCACTCCGAGTGCCGGGGCGGAGATCCAGTGCGAGTATCTGCTTCCCGCCGAGCGCGCCGTCGAGGCGGTCGAGGCGCTGCGGGCCGTCGCCGACCTGCTCGCCCCGGTCCTGTACACGGCCGAGATCCGCCGTGTCGCCGGTGAGACGGCGTGGCTGGCGCCGAACCAGGGACGGGACTCCGTCGCCTTCCACTTCACCTTCCACCGCGACGCCGCCCGAGTGGCGGAGGTCCTGCCGGTGCTCGACGGCGCGCTGTCCGACTTCTCGGCCCGGCCACACTGGGGCAAGGTCTCGGCGATGAGCGGTGAGCGGCTGCGCCGGGTGTATCCGAGGCTGACCGATTTCGCGTCCCTCGCGAAGCGGGTCGATCCGACGGGCCGCTTCCGCACCCCGTTCCTGAGGGATGCCCTCGGTTTCTGAAGGGGTCGGTTGCCGTTCCGGGACCGGTCCCACGGTCCGGCTCTACGCTCTCGCCCATGCGCAATATGTTCCTGCCGAAGAGCCGGCGTACCGCGTTACTGGTGGCACACCTCGAAGAGGAGCTGGACCGCGACCGCGTCGAGGAAGTCGCCACCCAGGACGGGCTGTTCGACCAGTACGGGACGGACGCGCCGGAGTACCGGCAGATGAGTTCCTCGCTGCGGCGAACGGTACTGCTGGCGCGGGACAAGAGTCGATGGGCCCAGGCGGGCGGCCTGACATCAGCGGCCGACACCAACCGGCGTACACGTGCGCACAGCGGCACACCGTTCGCACGATGAGTCCCGCGAGTGACCAGCTGGGTTCTCCAGGCGGAGAGTGGTGATTACGGGGGCACGCCCACAAATTCTTATCAGAAAGGCGGTTCGTCGGGCCATTGGGAGATGCTGACCTGACTAGCCCAAACCGCTTATGACGGGATCCCGCTGAGTTACTCCTTCAGGCTGTCGTCATCGTCCTCAATTGGCGTGTCGGGAAACACCGCATGGTCGCCCCGTTACCGTGCGGGGGTCGACCACAAAGGACTGCCCGGCGGCTGTCGGGTAAGGGCTCCGTCAGCCGCGTAGCGGCGTAGCCCGATCGAGAGGATCTGAACCTTGAGCGATTATTCCCGCCGCTACCTGCTCAGGGCGTCAGCGGCCGCCGGCGCCGGGGCGATCGTCATCCCGGGCCTTACGGCCGCAGGCGCGCCGGACATTGCGGCCGCGAGCACCTCGGGCCTTCTGGCCGCGAGCGACCCGACCAAAGGGTCGTCAGGATGTCCGCCGGCGAAGCTGACCGGTCGCGTCGTCCGCCCCGGTGACGCCTCGTACACAGATGATCGCATCGACTACGACCAGCTGTTCTCTCACTACCCGCTGGTCATCGTCTTCGCCCAGGAGACCCAGGACGTGGTGAACGCCCTCACCTGGGCGCGGCAGCACAACGTCGCACTGCGGGTACGCAGCGGCCGCCACGCCCTGGAGGGCTGGTCGAACATCGACAACGGCATCGTGATCGATGTCAGCCAGCTCAAGTCGGTCCACATCGACGCCGACGCTCGTATCGCGACGGTCGGCGCCGGCCTGACCCAGTTGGAAGCGGTGACGACGCTCGCCAAGCAGGACCTCGCGGTCACGACCGGTAGCGAGGGCAGCGTCGGCTTGGTCGGTGCGACGGTCGGCGGCGGCCTTGGCCCCCTCAACCGCTGGCTCGGCATGGCCTGTGACAGCCTGATCGGGACCGAGGTCGTCGTCCCGTCGGGTCGCGACTGCGCCGAGGTGATCCGTGCCGACCGGAAGGACCACTCAGACCTGCTCTGGGCGCTCCGTGGGGCGGGAAACGGCAACTTCGGAATCGTCACGCAACTCACCTACAAGGTGCACCCGCTCAAGCGCATCGCCTATGTGCAGGCGACCTGGGACGGCCTTACGGACCTGCATGGGATCTTCGATGCATGGCAGCGTACGGTACCGTTCGCCGACAACCGCCTCGGATCCGAAGTCGAGATCCACAAGTCCCAGATCCTGCTGTTCGGGTGGCTCGCGGAGGGCACGGCGGCAGAGGCCAAAAAAATGCTGGCCCCGATCCTGTCGATCGGCACGCCCGATGTGAAGGTGCAGGTCGGTAACTGGGGCCCCATCTTTGCCGGAGCCCAGGTCCCGCGCTCGCAGGAGCCCGCCAACGTGAAGTTCTTCTCACAGTTCGCCAAGAAGCTGTTCCCGAAGAAGGCGATCGACGTCATCGGCTACTACATGCGAAACGCTCCCACGGAGGAGAGCAACTACTTCGTCGATGCCTTCGGCGGGGCAATCAAGAAGGAGCCCCGCGGCGGCACCGCGTTCGTGCACCGCGACGCGATCTTCTACGGCGAGATCGGCGCAGCCTGGGGGACTCCTTCAACGACACCAGGCGTCTGCGACCCGCTCACCTCGGCGTGCCAGGCATGGACCGCCGAATTCAGCCAGGCGATGCGCGGCTTCGTGGACGGCGCCTACGTCAACGTGCCGAACGTCGGCATGCAGGAGTGGGAGACCGCCTACTGGGGGAGACGCCACTTCGAGCGGCTGCGCGAGATCAAGGCGAAGTACGACCCCTCCAACGTCTTCCAGTACGAGCAGAGCATCCCGCCCGCGTCACGCTGATCGACAGTTCGCCGTCGGGCCCCGCCCCGGTCAGGCTCGGCCTTTCACGCAGAAGGGACCGACGCAGTCGAAGGGGTGTCGTTAGCCTCGATCTTGCATGAGGGATCGTCAGCTTGCTGACGATCCCTTTGCTCGTTCAGAGTGAAGATTTCTGCTTGCGGGCAGGGCTGATGGTCCGGCTGTCGTGCCGGGTGGGCGCCGGGTTCCACGGCTCCGGTTGTGATGGTGCTGGTAGCAGGGATGGGATGCTGCTGGTCAGCCAGGGTTGGGCAGAGCTTCGAGCCGGTCGAGGGCGATCTGGATGATCTCCAGCCAGATCTGGCTCTGGGGCGTGTCGTGCAGGGCAGGTTGCGCAGGCCGGTGGAACGGGCGGCGCGGATGCGGTCCTCGGCGCGGACGCGCGGTGCTGACATCAGCAGCTGACATCAACAAGCACGCACAGCGGTGCATAGTCACGGACGGTTACCTGAAGCAAGGTGCGACGTTGGTGCATTGGATGGCTTCTGCGACTTGATCGACTGCGACCTGCACGCGCCTTGCGATGCGGTAGAGGGCGGCGTCGGCGGCCCGATCGCCGCCCCGGGACCCCGCAGCGCTGTTTCGCGGACCACTGGATCCGCCTCCGCGACGATCTCACGCCGGCACGTTGGAAGGCGGCCGTCAGCGACGCCACCGCACGGCTATGTCTGCCCGAGGTCGACGGGAGGGCGGTGCGCGGGCTGCAGTTCGCCGAGACGCTCCCGGCCCGGCTGGCCGAGGCGACCCTCGCCGCACGCAACGCCGACGAGGAAGGAGCCCGTGCGGTGCTCACCGAGGCGGTACGTCTGACCTCGCTCAACCATCTGTGATCCAGGCCCGCCGACTGGAAAGCCGATTCGACTGTCCAGAGCCGCCGGGGCTTCAGGGACTTGAGGGTGAGTGTCGGTTCCACCCATCACTCCGACCACCGCAAGGACCTGTGAACATCCGCAGTACCAGGGGATCCGCAGGCGAGAGCGTTCCCCGCCGGACCTGTACCGGGCGTGCCAGTCGGCGGGGCGGGGCCCGCGGCACGTCAAAGGGCCCTGCGGCCAGCGCTGCTGGCTCCCTCTCAGCCGTGTTCATGTGTGCCAACGGACCTTCATCCACCACTATGGAAGGAAACATCCGATTCACCCGGAGGTTCTGCATGCACCGTGATGGCTTTCCCGCCCCGGAATCCGGGCTCCTCCTCACTCACTTCCTGACGGTGGCCGACGTAGCCCGCTCTCGCGCCTTCTACACCGACGTTCTCGGCGGTGAGGTGGTACTCGAAGAGAACCCCTGCACCGTCAGACTCGCCAACGGATGGATCATCATGAACCCGGGCGGCGGCCCCACCCCGGACAAGCCGGACGTCACCCTGCGCCCGCCCACCGACCCGAGCACGGTCAGCACCTTTCTCAACCTCCGCGTCGCCGACATCGAGGCATGCCACCGGGAGTGGAGTGCGAAGGGCGCCGAATTCCTCACGCCACCCATCGATCGCAAGGCCGAGGTACGGTGCTACCTGCGTGACCCGGACGGCTATCTCATCGAAGTCGGACAGGCCACCGGCATGCTGCACGGTACCTATGCCGACCCGCCCGCCGGTACGAGTTAGATCCCTGGCCGGGCCGTCCACCTGCTTCTCGTCGGCCGGCAGCAACCTCCAAGATCTGATCTTGGAGGTTGCTGCGGGACGTAGACCGAGTGTGCTCGCTCGGCCGGTCACGATGGAAACCGAAACCCATCAACTGCCCCAGAACGCGCCTGGGAGGGGGTCGGCGACCGACGTCAGCCACTCCGGGTATTCGAGCAGTTCAGAGCCGTTTCCACCCATGACGACAAGCGCGGAGCCTGGGACATGCCGCTGTTGCTCGCGGGCACAGGGGACCCAGCAGAGCCCACTCGTCGTCCGGCAGATCCTCCTTGCTGATCACTTCTGGAACGACGGCTCACTTGATCGACGGGTTGCAGTAGGGGTCGCGCTTGAGGCCGTTGTAGTAGGGGACGTCTTCTGTGGTTGCGCGGCGGACGTGAACGTCACCCTGGCCACGGGAGCGGCGACGCGGTGCCGACGCAGGTCGACCCTGTTGGGGCAGGCGGCGGAATGGGCACTGTTCTCGGGCGAGGTGTGCGAGTCGATTCACCTCTTCGCCCAGTCGGCCGCCGCGTCGGGGAGGCCCCGCGGCGCGAGGAGGTGTCCCGGCAGCGGACACTCCTGTTCCTGTCCCAGCTCTTCGACGCGTTCGACGACGCACGGGGAGCGGCCTGGGCACGACAGGCTCAGGACTTCACCCACCTCACCGACACCTTCAACGACAGCATCCGGCGCGCGGCCGAAGGAGTGCCGGCGTCGGAACGGGCCCGCATTCAGAGCGAGTTGCCGTGGGTCAGGGATGGTGTCATGGAGAGGCTCGCCGACGGCGAGTGAGAGCCGACGACACGGCAGGTCACGGCGTCACCGGTAGGTGCCTGCGCCGCTTCGGGACCGTCGCGAGGGAGAAGGAGTGTCCGGCCGGGTCCGAGTAGATCCGGACATCGCGCGGACCGCCGTTGTCCCTGGCCTCCACCGGCCGCGCGCCCAGACCGATCGCCTCGCGCTCGGCCTCGTCGACGTCGTGCTGGCCCACCAGGATCCGCAGATGGGACTGCTGGGAGTCCTCGGGCCGGGGCCAACTGGGCGGCGCGTGACCGCGGTCCGCGCGGATCGCCAGATGGACACCCCGGTGTCCGATGACCTCCACGAAGTCGAGGTCGCTGCCGACTTGGACCTCGGCGCCGAGCAAGGCCGCGTAGAACTCGGCCAGTTCGACCGGCTCGGCGCTGTCCAGCACCAGCACACTCGTCTTCTCCACCACACCTGTCTTTTCCACCGTCATGATGGTCGGCTACCCGCTGTTTCCCCATCCATACGGTCCGTACGACATGTCCGGATCTGGACATGTTTGGTCACCCGGTGGTGTGGGCACTCGGTAGGCCGTAGCGGCATACAGGGCGCGTACCCGTGCCGACGCCCGGAGTCGCGTAGCGAAGATCCCGCAGCGGACATCCGGCATCCGGAGGCCCGGCGAATCCGCCGAGGAGGAGTGAGATGCGAAACCAAGATCTGCAAGAGCTGGGACAGCAGCTGCGGGTGGACTCGGTCCTTGCCGCCGACGCGGCCGGCTCCGGGCATCCGACGTCCTCGATGTCGGCCGCCGATCTGGCCGCCGTCCTGCTGGCCCACCATCTCCGCTACGACTTCGATCACCCCGACCATCCGGGCAACGACCGACTGATCTTGTCCAAGGGACACGCGTCGCCGCTGCTCTACGCCCTCTACCGGGCCGCCGGCGCCGTGGACGACAAGGAACTGCTCTCGTTCCGCAGTCTCGGCAGCCGTCTCGAAGGGCATCCGACCCCCCGGCTGCCCTGGGTGGACGTGGCCACCGGTTCCCTCGGCCAGGGCCTCCCGATCGGTGTGGGCATGGCACTGGCCGGCCAGCGGCTCGACCGGGTCCCGTACCGGGTATGGGTGCTCTGCGGCGACAGTGAGATGGCGGAGGGTTCGATCTGGGAGGCCGCCGAGCACGCCGGATACGAGCATCTGGACCAGCTCACCCTCGTCGTCGACGTGAACCGGCTGGGCCAGCACGGTCCCACCCGGCACGAGTGGGACCTCGACGCCTACGCGCGCCGGCTGAGCGCCTTCGGCTGGCACACCGTCGCGATCGACGGTCACGACGTGGCCGCGATCGACGCGGCGCTCCAGGAGGCCGCCGCCACGGTCGGGCGGCCCACGGCGGTCATCGCCCGTACGCACAAGGGCCGCGGCGTGAAGGACGTGGAGGACCGCGAGGGCATGCACGGCAAGCCGCTGCCGGACGCCGAGCACGCGGTCGAGGAGCTGGGTGGCCCCCGGTCCCTCAGGGTCGACGTGGCCGGGCCGCTCGACGCCCGCGTGCCGCGGGCGGCAGCGGTGGACGGGCCCGAGCCGCCCGAGTATCGCGTCGGGGACCGAGTCGCGACCCGGGACGCCTTCGGCGCCGCGCTGGCGGCCCTGGGCTCCCGGCGCTCCGACGTCGTCGCGCTGGACGGCGAGGTCGGTGACTCCACGCGGACGGCGGCCTTCGCCGAGGCGTTTCCCGACCGGTTCTTCGAGTGCTACATCGCCGAGCAGCAGCTCGTCGCGGCGGCCGTGGGCATGCGGGCGCGTGGTTACGTCCCGTTCGCGTCCACGTTCGCCGCGTTTTTGACCCGCGCGCACGACTTCATCCGCATGGCCGCCGCGAGCGAAGCGTCGATCCAGCTCGTCGGGTCGCACGCGGGCGTGTCCATCGGGCAGGACGGGCCCTCCCAGATGGGCCTCGAAGATCTCGCGATGATGCGCGCCCTGTACGGCTCCACGGTCCTGTACCCGTGTGACGCCCACCAGACCGCCCGCCTGGTCACGACCATGGCGGACCTGCCGGGCATCGGCTATCTGCGGACCACCCGGGGCGCGACGGAGGTGCTGTACGGGCCCGACGAGAAGTTTCCCGTCGGCGGCTCCAAGGTGCTGCGGTCGGGCGAACGGGACCGGGTCACCGTCGTGGCGGCCGGAGTGACGGTGCATGAGGCACTGCGGGCCGCGGACCGTCTGGCGGCCGAGGCCATCGACATCCGGGTGATCGACCTCTACTCCGTCAAGCCCGTCGACACGGCGACCCTCCAGGAGGCGGCCGACGCGACCGGCTGTCTGATGACGGTCGAGGACCACCGGCCCGAAGGCGGCATCGGTGACGCCGTCGCGTCCGCCTTCGCCGACGGCCGGCCGGTCCCCCGGCTGATCCGCCTCGCCGTACGGAACATGCCCGCGTCGGCCACGCCGGACGAACAGCTCCACCTCGCCGGAATCGACGCGGAGGCGATCGCGGCGGCGGTACGACTCCTGGTGGAACAGGCAGTGGTGCGCTGACGGTCGTGGGTCCATCGGAGGTACGTGCTCGGAGCCGCCGAGGCAAGCGTCACGGGGTGTCGGAGACTTCGCGCAGCCAGGCGTCGAGTACGGGGAAGTCCGTCTCGGTGAGACCGGTCCCGGGGTCGACCCGGTGGAGGAGTGCCGGCCCTCGATGGTGGTCCGACACCCAGTCCCGGTCACGTTCGGTGATCTCGTCATCGACCCAGACGAACGGGCGCCCGGCCGCCGCTTCGACGAGGGCGCGGGTCTTCCAGTGCAGTACGCCCACGGGCCCGTAGTCCGGCAGGTCCGGCTCGTCCGGCAGGTCCGTCACGGGTAGTTCGGGCAGGCCGAGCAGGGGCGCTATCACCTCGTTGGCGTCCTCCATCCACGCGGTGGCCCACATGAGGGCACAAGGCAGTGCCAGAAGTCGCGGACCGTGTGTGCGGTCGAGCTTGGCCAGTTGCGGATTCGATGTGTCCTGCCAGGCGTCCCCGTCGTCGCCGCTCGCCGGGAGCCGCGCGGCTCCGTAGGGCAGTAGCGTTCCGTCGACATCCAGGAACAGCAGGGGACGACGCTCCTCATGACCGGCCATGGCGGCACGGTATCGGGTCCCGCCCGAGGCGTAGAGCGCCGCAGTATGTTGACCGGCATGTATTCGACACAGGTTTCCCAGCATGTGAACGCGCCGCGTCCTGTCGTCTACCGCGCCCTCCTCGACGCGGACGCCGTCGCGCAGTGGCGGGTGCCCACCGATATGAGCAGTCATGTGCACGAGTTCGACGCACGCGAAGGTGGCAGGTTCCGGGTCTCGCTCACGTACGACGCACCGACCGGTACCGGCAAGTCGGGCGCGCACACCGACACGTACCACGGCCACTTCGTGAAACTCGTACCGGACGAGCAGGTGGTCGAGGTGTTCGAGTTCGAGACGGACGATACGGCGCTGCGGGGCACCATGACGATGACGACCACGCTCACCGATGTGGACGGTGGCACCGATGTCGTCATCGTGCACGAAGGACTCCCCGACAGTGTGCCCGCGTCCGACAACGAGTTGGGCACCCGCATGGCGCTGGAAAGCCTCGCCCGGCTGGTCGAGCGGGACCGGTCTGCCGGTGACCAGGAGCGGTGAACACCGGGCCGGTAGCGCCGGGCACGGACCCGGCGCCGTCGGTGTCCGGCCAACCGGACTCGAATGCGGGCTTGTTGTGAGGGCGCTCCCCAGGGAAACTTCTACAGACGTGTAGATTCTTATGGTGGCGGCTTCGGCCGTCGACCGCCCGGGAGAGAGCAGACCAGATGTTCGGCCTGAGTGAACTGGCCCTGATCCTCATCGTCGTCGCCGTGATCCTGGCGGTGAAGAAGCTGCCTGAGCTGACCCGTTCGGCGGGTAAGGCGGCGCGGATTCTCAAGAGCGAGACCAAGGCGCTGAAGGAAGAGGGCAAGACCCCGGGCGACGGCCCCGCCTCCGGGACGCGGTCCGCGTCCGCTCCCCTGTCCGGCACGGTGGTCAACCGTGAAGGGCCCACGGACCGGCCCTGACCGGCTCGGCCTCGATCAGTGAACAACCGGTCCCCGTACGGGTGTTGAGCCCGAAAGGGCACCCACCCGTACGGGGACCGTCGTCATGCCACCCGTGGCTGGAGGTAGCGGGCCAGCAGGTCGTCCAGGCTGACCATGCCGGTGAGCTGTCCCGACTCGTCGCGGACGGCGGCCAGTGAGGCGCGTCGCCCCCGCAACTGCTCCACCGCGTCCGGAACCGTGGTGTCCGCCGTGAGCTCCGGCATCGGCCGGGCCAGGTCACGGGCCCGTACGGTACGGTCCCGCGCCCGCGCCACCAACGCGTCACGGGCGTGGACCGAACCGAGCACCACAGCGCCGTCACGGACCAGCAGACGGGTCCGGTCGCTGGCCGACGCCGTGCGCAGGATGTCCTCGATCCCCGCGTCACCGCTGACCGATGTGATCTCGGCGGCGGGGATCTGAAGGTCCCCCACCGGTGTCTCGGACTCGACCAGGGACCGCGTGATCAGTTCGGAGTCCCCCTTCGTGATAAGCCCCAGTCGCTCCGACTCCTCTACCAGATGGGTGAGTTGCTCGCGGTTGTGGACTTCGGTGAGTTCGTCGCGGGGGGTGACCCGGCAGAGTCGTACCAGTGCGTTGCTCACGCGGTTCAGTACCTGGATGAGCGGGCGTACGACGTTCACGACGGCCCGGAAGGGTGGGGAGAGCAGCATCGCGGAGCGTTCGGGGTGGGCGATGGCCCAGGATTTGGGTGCCATTTCGCCGACGACCATGTGCAGGAACACGACGACGATCATGGCGATGGCGAAGGAGACGCCGTAGCTCACACCGCTGGGCAGTCCCATCGCGTGCAGGAGGGGGTCGAGTTCGTGGGAGATGGCGGGTTTGGAGAGGGAGCCGAGTCCCAGGGTGCAGACGGTGATGCCGAGTTGGGCGCCGGCGAGCATGAGGGAGAGTTCGCGCATGCCGGCGAGGGCGGCTTTGGCGCCGCGCTGTCCGGAGGCGGCTGCCTGTTCCATGCGGTGGCGTTTGGCGGCGACGAGGGCGAACTCGGCCGCCACGAAGAAGCCGCTGCCGATCAGGAGCAGGACGGTCACGAACAAAGCCATCGGGAAACTCATACCTGCTCCTCCTTACCGCCGGCGGCGGCCTGGCCCGCTCCGGCCTGTCCCGTTGTGGCCGTGAGGGAGGGGTCGTCGTCCGGGGCGGGCAGGCGCTCCAGGCGTACCCGCTCCGCGACATGACGCTCCAGCGTGCGGACCTGGATCAAGGCCCTGTCGCCGTTGTCGAGTGGGAGGGTGAGGTGGTCGCCGACGGTGGGGAAGCGGCCGAGGCGGTCGACGATGAGTCCGGAGACGGTGTCGTAGTCGTCGTCGGGCGGCAGGGTGATGCCGGTGGCTTCGGCGATCTCGTCCAGCCGGCGTCCGGCATCGACCAGCCAGCCGTCCCCGTCCGGGCGGGCGGGTTCGGTGACGGTGTCACTCTCGTCGGCGATGTCTCCGACGAGTTCCTCGGCGATGTCCTCGTAGGTGACGATCCCGGCGATGCCGCCGTGTTCGTCCAGGACGACCGCGAACTCGTCGCCACTCTCCCGCATCCGGGTCACGGCCCGGGGCAGTTCCAGGGTGTCGGGCAGCAGCAGCGCGGGCCGGGTCAGCGTTGCGGCGGTGGTGACGGCGAGGCGGGAGGCGGGCAGCCGCATCAGCTCCCGCACCCCCAGGACACCGGTGATGTCGTCGGGGTGGTCGCCCAGGACGGGGTAGTTGGAGTGGCCGTGTTTTCCGATCAGCTCGACCGCCTCCGTCGCGCTCGCCTGGCTGCGGACGAAGACGGCGTCGGCGCGGGGGACCATGACCTCGTCCAGGGTGCGTTCGGAGAAGTCGAGGGCGTGGTCGAGGAGTTCGGCGGTGTCGTGGGAGAGCTGGCCCTGCTGGTGGGACTCGCCGATGAGGTGGCCGAGTTCTTCCAGGGTGGCGCCGTGGTGGAGTTCCTCGACGGGTTCGATGCCGATCCGGCGCAGCAGCCGGTTCGCCGCGCCGTCGAAGATCCGCACCAGCGGTCCGACCACCTTCAGGTAGGCGAGGGTGGAGGGGGCCAGGGTTTTGGCGAGGCGTTCGGGGACGGCCAGGGCGAGGTTTTTGGGGGCGAGTTCGCCGAGCACCATCTGGATGACGGTGGCCAGGACGAAGGCGAGGGTGACGGACAGGGCGGTGACCGCGCTGTCGGGGAGGCCGGTTCCTGAGAGGGCGGGGTGCAGGAGGGCGGAGACGGAGGGTTCGGCGAGGAAGCCGACGATCAGTCCGGTGACGGTGATGCCGAGCTGGGCGCCGGAGAGCATGAACGACAGGCGGCCCAGGACGGTCAGGGCGCGGGTGGCGTTGCGGTCGCCGGTTTCGGCTTCGCGGGCCAGGGCGAGGCGGTCTGCGGAGACGTAGGCGAATTCCTGGGCGACGAAGTAGCCGGTGCCGGCGGTCAGGACGAAGACGGCCAGCAGGCCCAGTACGGCATTCATCGGACACCATCCCGCCGGGTGCCGTGGTCAGGGGTGCGGAGGCGGGATGGTCCGGGACTGTGTCCCGGAGGGTCCGTCGAACTGGCGGACAAGGACGTACTCCTCAAGGTGGGGTCGTCGGTCGGCGGGGACACCGTTCGGTAGGACACCGTTCGGTACGGGCGCTGAATCCCCGGGCGACCGTGAGTGGTCGGATGGGTGGACGGTCGGGTGGTCGGATGGCCGGGTGTCAGAGGCGATCGGGTGTCAGAGGTGACGCGCGACGACGGGCAGCAAGTCCTGGAAGGTACGTCCCGTGGCGGGCTCGCCGATGGCGGCCATCTGCCAGCCGCTGCCGGAGCGGTGGACCTTGGCCATGATCTGGGCGGTGTGATGGCCGCCGCCGGTGAGCGTGTAGCGGGCGAGTTCCTGGCCGTTGGTCTCGTCGACCAGACGACAGAACGCGTTCTGCACCTCTTCGAAGGTCTGGCCGGTGAAGGAGTTCACGGTGAACACGACTCCGTCGACATGGGCGGGCAGCCGCTCCAGATCCACGACGATCGACTCGTCGTCCCCGCCCTGCCCCGCGCCGCCGACGAGGTTGTCCCCGGTGTGGCGTACGGAACCGTCGTTGCTCACGAGGTGCTGGAAGAAGACGACGTCCACGAACTCCTGGCCCGCGAAGAGCACGGCCGAGGCGTCGAGGTCGATCTCACGGTTGCCGGCCAGCTTCCCGAAGAAGCCCTTGCGCGGGGCGGCCTGCCAGCCGAGGCCCATACGGACGACGGTGAGCGCGCCACCGTCGGACTTGCTGAGACTGATCTGCTGGCCCTTGGACATGTTGACGGACATACGGAAGTGCCTCGCTCGGGGTGGGGGTGTGAACGGACGGGAAGAGGGCCCGCCGGGAAGGGCGCCCGCCGCCCGCGCCGGACGAAGTCGAACACGAGGAGCAGGCGGCGGACGGCGGGCTATGAACTACGGGAACCGGGGCGGTGTCAGACGCTGACGCCGAAGTCGGCCGCGATACCCGACAGACCGGACGCGTACCCCTGCCCGACGGCACGGAACTTCCACTCCGCGCCATTGCGGTACAGCTCACCGAAGACCATCGCGGTCTCCGTGGCGGCGTCCTCCGACAGGTCGTAGCGGGCGAGTTCGGCGCCGCCCGCCTGGTTGACGACGCGGATGTACGCGTTGCGGACCTGGCCGAAGCTCTGGCCGCGGTTCTCGGCGTCGTGGATCGACACCGGGAAGACAATCTTGGTGATGTCGGCGGGCACCGAGGCGAGGTTGACCTTGACGACCTCGTCGTCGCCCTCGCCCTCGCCGGTGAGGTTGTCGCCGGTGTGCTCGACCGAACCGTCCGGGCTGGTCAGGTTGTTGTAGAAGACGAAGTGCCGGTCCGACGTGACCTTCCCGGACTCACCGACCAGCAGCGCGCTGGCGTCCAGGTCGTAATCGGTGCCCGTAGTGGTGCGCACGTCCCAGCCCAGGCCGACCAGGACCGCCGTCAGACCCGGCGCCTCCTTGCTGAGCGAGACATTGCCGCCTTTGGACAGGGAAACTCCCACGCTGTTCTCCTCGTTGACCGCCATGGTGACCGCCGGACCCGGATGCGGCCCGGACGGTGTGCATACAACTGAAATCTACATCACTGTAGAAGTTAGGAAACTACAGACCTGTAGAAATAATGGGGGGCCGGGGTGCGATCTCCTCAGGAGGCGCGCGGCCGGTCGGTCAGTGAGTCGGGACGGGACGATGCCCAGTCGGGGAGACGGCGTGGTGAGGCAGGACGAGCGCGGCCGGGGCGCGGTCGGCGGGACCATGGACGGCACCCACGGGAGACCCCTGCACGAGATCGGCACCGGCGTCCGGCGGCGGGCCCAGGGCGAGTTGGAGACCCAGGTGCTGTCCGCCCTGCGCGCGGCTGCCGGTCCGGTGACCGCGGCCTCGGTGCGCGAACACCTCGGCGGCACCCTCGCGTACACCACGGTGATGACGACCCTGACCCGGTTGCAGGCCAAGAGCGCGGTCACCCGGGAGCGCGTGGGCCGCTCGTTCCTGTGGAAGGCCGCGTCCGACCAAGCGGGTCTCGCCGCGCACCGTATGCGACGCGTGCTCGACAGCGAGGCCGACCGGGAGGCGGTCCTGGTCAGCTTTGTGTCGGGACTGCCCGAGCGGGACGAGGAACTGCTGCGCGCGCTGCTCCAGGAAGGCCGGGAGATCTGAGCCGTGGGCGTCTTCGTCTTCCTGCCCCTCGTCCTGCCGCTGACGGCCTGGCCGGTCGCCCGGCTGGCCGGACACCATCTGCACCCCCGTGCCGCCACCAAGATCCTCACGGTGGCCGGCGCCGTACTGGGCGTGTGCAGCAGCCTCTCCCTGGGCCTGCTCGCGATCGTCGGTACGGCCCAACTCCCGGGCAATCCACTGCCGGACGGCTGGTCCGACCCGGAGGTGCGGGCCGCTGTGCCCCGGCACGAGGTGGTGGGCGAGGCGTCGGTCGCCGTCCTGGCCGCCGTGACCGTGCGCTGCGGTCTTCTGCTACTGCGCCATCGCCGGGTACGGCGGCAGGTCCGGCAGACCCTGGAGGGACTGCCCGCCACACGGATCGCCGTACTCCCGGACGCGCTGCCCTACGCCCATACGGTGCCGGGCGGCCGGGACCGGGGCCGGATCGTGGTCTCCACGGGCATGCTGAGCGGGCTCGACTCCCGGGAACGCAGGGCGTTGTTCGCCCATGAACGCGCCCATCTCGACGGCTGCCACCACCGTTACCTCCTGGTGGTGGGGCTCGCGGCGCGGGCCAATCCGTTCCTGCGACCGCTGCGGTCGGTCGTGGCGTACACCGTGGAGCGCTGGGCGGACGAGGAGGCCGCGCGGGTGGTCGGCGATCGGAGGGTGACGGCCCACGCGGTCGCGAAGGCCGCGCTGCTCTCGCCCGCGGCGCCCGTGTCCACGCTGCCGGCGTTCGCGGCGCCGGGTCCGGTGCCGCGCCGCGTCGCGGCGCTGCTGGGTCCCGCGCCCACCGTCCGGACCTGGCCGCCGACCTTCACCGCCGTGGGACTTGCGGCCTGGGCGGCGGTGGGCGGCGCGACCCTGTCCGCGATGTCGTCGGCGAACTCCGCCGTCACGATGATCCTGATCCTGCACGCCGCCACACCGCTCTGAGCCCCAGGTCAGCTGAAGACGACCGACCGGACCTTGAGGCGCTCGGAGGCGTGGCCGCCGTGCGGGCGGAGGCTGAAGTACGGGCCCTCACAGTGGGCGTCGGCGAAGACCACGGCGGTCGCGTCGGTGTCGTTGCGAGGCGTGTGCGCGGGAGTCGTCCAGGGGTGCTCGACCTCGCGCAGCGTGATGCAGACGCCGCTCGGCGGATCGATGAGACCGCCCAGATGCGGGGCGCCGCTCGGGTCGTTGTAGAGGTAGGTGAACCGGCCTTCGGCGGCGGAGGCGGAGGGCGCGGCGGCGAAGAGCAGGGCGAGGCCGCAGGCGGCGGTGGAGGCGAGGGCGCGCAGGCGCATGGAGCTGATCCCATCGGTGGTCGAAGCACGGGCGGGACCGGAGGACTAATCGCCGGACCCGTCGCACAGGTGATCACGTCGGCAGCCTCTGCGATCTGCGGAAACGATCACTCGACGCCCGAACGGAGTAACTGGAGTTCACCCCGATCGGGGCCTCCTGTGCATCCGCAGCCGTGACCTGCCCGCCGCTCCGGGCAGGACCAGGACGGTGACGGCCGACGCGGCGGCCCATGCGGCGGCGTAGGTGAAGCCGACGGTGGGGCTGAGTACGGTCCACAGCAGGCCGACGACGGACGAGGAGGCGAGGGCGCCGCCCGCCTGCACCAGGCCGAGCACCCCGAAGCCGCTGCCGCGCAGTTCGTCGGGGAGCATGCGCGCCACGAGCGTCGACTCGGCGGTCTCCACGAACCCGATGCCGCAGCCCGCGAGCACGAACGCGGCCAACAGCGGCAGCCATCCGTGCCAGGACACGGCGAACATGCCGTACGCCGCCACGTACAGCACTCCCCCGGTGGCGAACGTGACGCGTGGGCCCGCCCGGTCGATCCAGTGGCCGCCGACGTACGCCATCACGGCGGCGAAGGCGTTGTGCGCGGCGTAGATCAGGACGGCCAAGGAGGTCGCGGCGGCGAGGTCGCGGGTGCCGTGGTGGAGGAGTTGGGTGGCGCGCAGGATGAGCAGCGTCACGGCGACATTGCCGAGTTCGAACATCGCGATCGGCACCAGGACCCGGGGCATCCCGGCCCCGCGCAGCTCCTTGACGTTGAGGCGGATCCGGCGGCGGGCGCTCGGTGCGGCGAGGGTGCGGCGCGCCTCGCGGCCCGCGATGGTGATCGCGACGGCCGCCAACAGACCGGGCAGGGCGGCGAAGTAGAGGGTTTCGCGGATGCCCACGAGGGTCACGAGGAGGGCGGCGAGCAGCGGGCCGACGACGGCGCCGAGGTTGTCGCCCGTGCGTTCCAGGCCGAAGGCGCGTCCGTAGGCGCGGGGTGGGACGAGTGAGGCGAGCAGGGAGTCGCGGGCCGGGGAGCGGATGCCGCGCGACGCCCAGGCGAGCGCGCGCAACACACCGACCTGCCAGACGGTCATGGCCAGGCCGATGGCGCCGGTGGCCGCGGCGGTGCCGAGGTAGCCGCCGGTGGCGATACGGGCGCGGCGCCCCGGTTCGTTGGCGAGCGGGCCGCCCGCGAGTTTCGCGACGCCGGTCAGCGCGTCGCTCACCCCTTCGACCAGGCCGAGGGCGCCGGGTGACGCGTGCAGGGTCGAGGTCAGGAAGCTCGGCATCACGGCGGTGGCGATCTCGTGCCCGGAGTCGCTGAAGAAACTCGCCGCGCTGACGCTGCCCACCCCGGCGCTGAACCAGCCGCCCTGCTCCTTCGGGTCTTCACTCGGCTGTTTCTCGGTATCCACTGCGGCAGTCTCGTCCCGCGGGACGGTCCCGGTGCGGCGGCGCACCCGGAGCACACCGGTTCCGCGCCCCGGTTCCGCACACCGGTTCCGCACCCCGGGGCGTCGTCCGAGCTCAAGGAGCTGGGCCTCACCGAGAGTCTGCCGACCGGCTACCGGCTCTCACCCCGGGGCGAGACGGTGACCCGGACGCGGGAGAGCGGCGCCCCGGACTGAGGTCGCCTCCCGATGCCGTGGGCGCGGAACCGTTCTTGAATGGGCACGTCGGCAGTCCCCGACGCGCCGTTCCCGAGGTCGGTGGCGGCCCCGCACGGCCGCTCTCCGGACGGCCGAATCCCCGCCCGGAGAGCCTGTATGCCCATCCCGAAGCAGCCGGAGCCGTCCCCTCCGCACCCGCCTGGCGCGGATGGTCCCGGGCGTACGGAACCACCCCGGCGGCCGGGTGTGCTGCGGCGGCTCGGCGAGTGGTGCGCGCACCACTTCGTCGTCGTGATCATGCTGTGGCTGGCGGCACTGGGCGGTGGGCAGGCCCTCGTTCACGCGTACGGCGGTGACTACTCCGACAATTTCTCGCTGCCCGGCACCCAGGCCCAGGAGGGCCTCGACGTGCTCAAGCAGCACGACCCGGCGGCCGGAGGGTACGGCGCGCAGATCGTCCTTCATGACGCGTCCACACCGCTCGTCGACTTCAAGGACCAGGTCGCGACGACCGTCGGGAACCTCCAGAAACTGCCGCACGTACTGTCCGCGCAGAACCCCTTGGCCACGGGCACGCCGTCGCAGGGCTCCGGCGCGCCGAACGTGGGGCCGCTGTCCACGGACGGCAAGACCGCGTACATCACCGTCCGGTTCGACACCCAGCCCTTGGTACTCGGCACGTCGTATCTGCCGGGTGTCGACCAGGCCGTTCAGCCGCTGCGCGCGGCGGGCGTCGAGGTCGAGTACGGCGGGAGTCTCGGCGAACTGGCCCGTCCGCACGTCAACGACCGCTCCAGCGAGCTGATCGGTTTCGGCGTGGCCATCGTCGTGCTGCTCGTCGGGTTCGGCAGCATCCTCGCGGCGGGCGTGCCGCTGGTGACCGCTCTGGCGAGTGTCGTCGTCGGTCTCGCGGGGCTCGGGCTGCTGGCGGCGCTGCTCACCTTCGCCACGGTGTCGCCCACCCTCGCCACGATGATCGGTATCGGTGTGGGCATCGACTACGCCCTGTTCCTCATCACCCGGCACCGGCAGCACCTGATGGACGGCCAGGACCCGGTCACCGGCGCCGGTCTGGCCGTGGCCACCAGCGGCCGGGCCGTACTCGTGTCGGGCTGCACGGTCATCGTCGCGCTGGCCGGGCTCTCCGTGTCGGGTGTGTCCTTCATCAGCAAGCTCGGACTCGCCGCCGCGGTCACGGTCGTGACGGCGGTGCTGGGCGCCCTGACGCTGGTACCGGCCGTGCTGGGGCTGATCGGGCGGCACATCGACAAGTACCGGGTCCGCACGCCGGTCGCGGAGGCGGAGACTTCCGGCACGGGCGGTGGCGCGGCGGGCGATGTCTCCGGGGCCGAGGGCGGGACCTGGCACCGGTACGCCCGTCGGGTCGAGCGCCGGCCCTGGTGGTTCCTCGGCGGTGGCGTGCTCGTCGTCGGGATTCTCGCGATCCCTCTCTTCTCCATCCAGCTCGGGCACATCGGGGACGGCGCCGATCCGACGTCGTTCACGGACCGGCGCGCGTACGACCTGATGTCCTCGGCGTTCGGTCCCGGGTCCAACGGTCCGCTGACCCTCGTCATCGACCAGACGCAGGTGCCGCCGGCGGACCGGTCCGCGCTGGCGACGCAGGCGCAGAAGTCGCTCACAAATGTGCCGGGGGCCGCTTTCGTCACGCCGCTCATGCCCACGTCCGACGGCGATGTGCTGATCGCGACCGCCTATTCGGACGCGTCACCGCAAGATGTGTCCACCACGCACCTCACCAACCGGCTCTCCGACGACGTCCTGCCGCAGGCGGTCGCCGGGACGGCCGCGAAGACCTATGTCACCGGGACGACCGCCGCCCAGGTCGACTTCCTCGACGTGGTCTCCAGCCGACTGCCGCTGATCATCGCGGTGGTCGTGGCGCTGGCGTTCATCCTGATCCTGCTCGTCTTCCGCGGGGTGCTCATCGCCGTCAAGGCGGCCGTCCTGAACGTCCTGTCGATCGCCGCCTCGTACGGGGTGGTCGTCGCCGTGTTCCAGTGGGGCTGGGGCGGCCCCGCGCTCGGAGTCTCGGGCAAGGTGCCCATCGAGAGCTATGTCCCCATGATGATGTTCGCGATCGTCTTCGGGCTCAGCATGGACTACGAGATCTTCCTGCTGTCCCGGGTCCATGAGGCATGGCTCAAGACCGGCCGGGCGAAGGACAGCGTGGCGCACGCCCTGGCGATCACGGCCCGGGTCATCACCTGTGCGGCGCTGATCATGGTGAGTGTGTTCGCGGCATTCATCGTCAGCGAGAACATCGTGGTGAAGATGCTCGGTCTCGGCCTCGCCGTGAGCGTCCTCATCGACGCCACCGTCGTACGGCTGCTCATGGTGCCGGCGGTGATGACACTGCTCGGGACGGCGGCCTGGTGGACTCCGCGGTGGCTCGACCGGATCCTGCCGAAGCTCGACACCGAGGGCACCGGCGAGACGGAACCGGCGCACCGCTCGCCGTAGGGAACCGGCGACGGCGGCTCATGGGTCGCTGACGGGTTCAGTGGTCGCTGACGCGGACCAGCCCGCTCTCGTACGCGAAGATCACCGCGTGGATCCGGTCGCGGAGGCCCAGTTTCGTGAGGGCGCGGCCCAGATGGGTCTTGACGGTGGTCTCGCCGACGAACAGGCGGGCCGCGATCTCGCCGTTGCCGAGGCCCCGCGCGACGAGCGTCAGGACCTCGCGCTCACGTTCGGTCAGGGCGGCCAGGCGCTGGGCCCGCTGGGGTGCGGCGGCGGGGATGACATACCGCTCGACGAGCCGGCGCGTGACCGAGGGCGCGACCATGACCTCGCCGCGCAGGACGGCTCGTACGGTCACGAGGATCTCCTCGGCGGGCGCGTCCTTCACGAGGAAGCCGCTGGCTCCGGCGCGCAGTGCGGCGTACGCGTATTCGTCCAGGTCGAAGGTGGTGACGACCAGGATCCGGGGTCCGCTGTCGCGCGGCGAGCCCGCGCAGATGTGTTCGGTGGCGGCGAGTCCGTCCATGCCGGGCATGCGGACGTCCATGAGGACCAGGTCGGGTGCCAGTTCGGCGGTACGGGCGATGGCCGCGGCGCCGTCCGCGACCTCGCCGACGACGGTCAGGTCGGGTTGGCTGTCGATGACCATGCGCAGCCCGACGCGGATCAACTCCTGGTCGTCGCAGACCAGCACACGCGACGGCGCGGTATCGGCGGCCGTCATGGCAGCGCCACCGTCCGCGGCTGTTCCACGACGGCGAGCGTCGCGGCGACCCGGTAGCCGCCGTCCGGTGTGGCGCCCGCCTGCACGGTGCCGCCGAAGAGGGCGGCGCGCTCCCGCATACCGGCGAGGCCACGGCCCGACGAGGGAAAGGCGGCGCGCGCTCCGCCGTTCCCGGTCGCCCCTGTGTTGTCGACCCGGATACGGATCAGGCGGCCGGCGTCCAGGGGCGTGAGGGCGACGCGTACGTGGGTGAGGGCGTCCGGTGAGGCGTGCTTGATGACGTTGGTGAGGGCTTCCTGCACGATCCGGTACGTCTGGAGCGCGGCGCCCGCGGGCAGTCCGGCGGTGTCTCCGGTGAGGTCCAGGGTGGCGGGGGTGCGTCCGGCGCCGAAGCGGGCGACCAGTCGGTGGAGGTCGGTGAGGGCGGGTTGGGGGCCGAGTCCGGGGCCGTCGCCGAGAGCGGAGTCGTCAGCGGGGGCGGGCACGGGGACGGCTGCGAGTTCGGGTGCGCCGGGCGTCTGACCATCGCCGGCGGTCTCGTTTCCTCCGGTACCCGCCGTCTCGCTTCGGGTGCCGGTGGCGTCACCGCGTTCGGACCCGGTCGCCAGTACGTCGAGCAACCGCCGCAACTCCCCCAGCGCGTCCCGTCCGGTCGCGCTGATGACCCCGAGGGTCCGGTCGACCGCGTCGGGGTCGGTGTGCCGCATCAGCCGGCCGCCCTCGGCGTTGACGACCATGACGCTGACGCTGTGGGCGAGGATGTCGTGTATCTCGCGGGCGATACGGCCGCGTTCCTCGGCGACGGCGGCGCGCGCGAGTGCCAGCCGCTCCGACTCGGCGAGCGCGATCCGCCGTTCGAACTCGGCGAGATAGGCGCGCCGTGCCCGCAGGTACTCCCCGAGGATCCACGCCCCGGCGAGCATCAGCACCGTGGTCAGCGGGGTCACCCACACCTGCCGTGTGGCCGGCCCGCTGAAGTCCTCGTAGCGGTGCAGCCAGGCCGGAAGCAACACCAGCATGCACACACCCGCGAACGCGGCGGACAGGGCGGCGGGGCGGCGCAGGCCGCGTACGACCAGGGAGTAGAGGACGGCGGCCAGCGCGAGGGCGCCGCGGCCCGGTTCGGGGCCCCAGACCTGGCCCAGGCACTGCGCCCAGAACGCCGCCGTGACGATCACCGCGACCGCGACCGGGTACCGGCGGCGCCACAGCAGGGGCAGCGCCAGCGCGGCGTACACGACGGCCTGTACCCACAGGGGCCGCCACTCGGGCCGCTCCGCCATCGCGGGCGGGAAGGCCACGAACAGGACGAGGAGGACATCCGTCAGGCGCGGATGCCTCAGCCGCCGACGGGACAGGGATTCGGTCAGGCGATGCACCGCCCCACGCTAGGACGGCGCCCGCGCGGGGCGCGTCGTCCTGTGGGGCGTACCGGGTCCTCCTGCGGGAGGACCCGGGCGGACCGGGGATCGGACGCGCGGCCACCCGGCGGGTTCCGAGCATGGCGGCCATGTCGATCACCAGGGAATTCCTCAGACGGCCGCTCACGACCGGAGCGGTGGCCGCCAGCTCACGGCGGCTGGCGCGCGCGATGACGGACGGCATCGGTTTGGACGACGCCCGAGTGGTGGTCGAACTCGGCCCGGGGACAGGCGCGTTCACCGGTGCGATCCTGTCGCGTCTGGCGCCCGGCGCCCGACTGGTCGCCGTCGAACTCAACCCGGTGCTCGCGGCGCGGCTGGCCGACCAGTGCCGTGACGACCGGCTGGACGTGGTCCGCGCGTCGGCCGCCGATCTGGCCGCGCTGGTTCCGGACCGGGTGGACGCGGTGGTGTCCGGGCTGCCGTGGACCGTGATGCCCCAGGACCGGCAGTGCGGCATCCTCGACGCCGTGACCGAAGTCCTCGCGCCCGCCGGACGGTTCACGACCTTCGCCTATGTGCACGCCGCGTGGACACCACCGGCGCGCCGTTTCGCCGCCGCGCTCGACCGCCGCTTCGGCACGCTGGAGCGGTCCGCCGTGGTGTGGCCGAACCTTCCGCCGGCCTTCGTCCACCGTGCGCGGAACCCCATGCGGAGCCCCGCACAGGGCTCCACGCAGAGCCCTACACGAAGCCCTATTTCATAATGGGATCCATTTTCATGTAGCGTCGGCACCGTCAGCCCGACCTACCGGTTCCCGTCGCTCCAGGAGTTCGTCATGGCCGTTCCCAAGCGGAAGATGTCCCGCAGCAACACCCGCCACCGCCGCTCCCAATGGAAGGCCACGACACCGCAGCTGGTGCCGGTGACCGTGGACGGCGCGGTGTATCTGGTACCGCAGCGCCTGGCCAAGGCGTATGAGCGGGGGTTGCTGCGTCCCGACGGCTGAGTCCCGCGACGAGTGCCGGAGCCGGAGCCTGGCGCGCCTCCGGTCCGCCCTTCCGTTCCGGCCCTCCGGGGTGGACGCTGGAGGTGAAGGTACAAGCCTCTCGTCGAGGTGATCGCATGCCTGCGACCCCGAAGATCATGAGCGACGTGATGACGCGCGCGCCCGGCGTCGTGGGCCGCCGCGGCCCGGTGGCCGACGCCGTCGGACGCCGTATTCCACTCGGCAGACGTCGTATTCCGCTCGGCACTGGCTAGCCGGCCATGCGCGCGACCTTCGTACTGGGACGGATCGCCGGGGTCCGGGTGGGGGTGCACTGGAGTGTTCTGGTCATCCTCGGCATCATCGCGTTCGGGCTCGCGCAGGGGCGTCTCCCGGGCGCCTACCCCGGCGACAGCCCGGCCCTCTACTGGCTGACGGGGATCGTGACGGCCGTCGTCTTCCTCGCCTCGCTGCTCGCGCACGAACTCGCCCACGCCGTCGTGGCCCGCCGCAACGGCGTCGACGTACAGGACATCGTCCTGTGGCTGCTCGGCGGCGTGACCCAAATGACCACGGAGGCTCCCGCCCCGGGGGCCGAGGTGCGGATCGCCGGGGTCGGCCCGCTGGTCAGCCTGGTACTCGGCGGGGTGTTCGCGCTGCTGGCGTGGCTGACCGCCCAGGTGGCCGGTATCGGGCTGCCCGTGGAGGCCCTGGCCTGGCTGGCGGGGATCAACGTACTGCTCGCCGTGTTCAACTCCGTGCCCGCCGCCCCACTGGACGGTGGCCGGCTGCTGCGGGCGTTCCTGTGGTGGCGTACGGGAGACCGAGTCCGCGCCACGGTGGGGGCGACCAGGGCCGGGCGGGTGTTCGGCTGGTTCCTGGTGCTCGCGGGCTTCGTCCTGTTCCTGCGCAGCGGGAACATCGGGGATCTGTGGCTGACGCTGATCGGCTGGTTCCTCATCGCCGCGGCGACCATGGAAGGACGGCAGGCGGGACTGCGCGAGGCGCTGTCGGGCGTGCCGGTGGGGCGCGCGATGACACCTGATCCGATCACGGCGCACCGCTGGCTGTCCGTGGGTGACTTCCTCGCCGATCCGCGCTACCGGTTCCGCCACTCGTCCTTCCCGGTCACGGATGTCGACGGCGCTCCGGTCGGCCTGGTGACACTGACGCTCGCCCGGCAGGTGCCGCAGGAGCGCCGGACCACGGTGACGGTGGGTGACGTGATGCTGCCGCTGTCGCGTGTGACGGTCGTGGGCGCCGGCGACCCGCTGGTCGGACTGCTGTCCGTCATGCGGTCCGGGGCGGAGCACCGGGCGCTGGTGCTGGACGCGGGCCGGCGGCTGGTCGGCATCGTGTCCCTGTCGGACATCAGCAGAACAGTGGCCTGGCTGACGGACCCCCACGCGAGGAAGGGCTGACCCGCGGGCGGCGGGGGCCACGTTCTCATGGCGCCCGGCCTGCCGCGCTCAGGTCGCCCCGTGGAAGCGGCGGTGCAGCTCGTGCACTTCTTCCGTGAGGGTGGGAATCGGGCCTTCCACCACGAGGTCGGGGACGATGTCCCGGATCGGGAGGGTGCGTACGGGAGGCGCGGGGATCCCCAATTCGCCGAGCCAGGCGGACAGTTGCTCGGAGGACGCCACGTACACGATACGGCCAAGACCGACCCAGCCGTGGGCGGCGGCGCACATCGGGCAGTGCTCGTTGGAGGTGTAGACGGTCGCCGCCGCCCGCTCGTCAGGGGTCAGGTGGGCGGCGGCCCAGCGTGCCAGTTCGAACTCCGGGTGGCGGGTCCGGTCGCCCGAGGCCACACGGTTGTGGTCCTCGGCGAGTACGGTGCCGTCCGCCGCGACGAGCAGCGAGCCGAAGGGTTCGTCACCCGCCTCCAGGCTTTCGGCCGCCAGCTCCACGCAGCGGCGCAGATACCGCAGCTCGGTGTCGTTCACGGGCGTGCTCCCATTCGTTGATCTTGAGGTGGATGGTAGAACTTTCGGTCCACCCACCGCCTGCCGCCAACCGCCCGCCGCCTTGCCGCTCTCCCTGGTCGTGGCGCGAAGTGGCCGGTTAAACACCCCCGCGCCAAGGGATTCCGCCGAGCCCCTGTCGGACCGTCAGCGGATCGCTACGGTAAGTGGCATGGATGCCAGGGACGCTCACCCGGATGAGGAGTGGCCGCTACCTCCTTCGTGGATGTGGAACTGCCTCGCGTGCACGGAGTTGTACAAGCACATGAAGCGGGCCTCGGAAGACGTGGACGCGGCGCGGGCGGCGGGTAACAAGGGGGTGGACTACGACCCCTTCGACAGTGTGGTGGGCACGCAGATCCGGCTCGGTCGGCACATCGCGTCGGACCATGCGGAGGATCTGCCGGAGGCCGATCCTTCCTGCGAGAAGTGCATGAGTGATGTGGCTTCGCGCACGCCCGAGCCGTTCATTCTGGAGCACCGCGCGCGGCATGTGTTCGCTCCGCCGAGGATCGTCGGCCTGTTGTGACTCCGGCGGATCACCGGGGCGGTGCGAGGTCCAGTCGGAGCCAGCGGGCCAGGTCCTCGATCTCCCGGTGGACCGCCGCGGTCACCGTCTTGTCGAACGGGGCGTCCTCGTGGATCGCGTGGACCCGCAGCACCCCGGCCTTCCGGTCGGCGACGGCGTCGAGCTTCCCCACCAGCCGGTCGCCGTACAGGATCGGCAGCGCGAAGTATCCCCACCGGCGGTTGGCGGGGGGCTTGTACATCTCCAGCTGGTAGTCGAACTCGAACAGCTCGGCGGTGCGTTTCCGGTCGTGGACGAGCCGGTCGAAAGGCGAGAGAAGGGCCGCGCGGCCGGTGAACGGCTGTGCCAGCAGCGCCAGTTGGGCCGGGTCCACGCGCCAGGTGCCCTTGACGCCCTCGATCACGGCCGGTTCGCCGGCCTCGCCCACGTCCGCCGGCTCGACGGGCAGTTCCGTGCCCCGGGCGCGGGCGATGCCCAGGGCGCGCAGCCGTCGCTCGTCGCGAAGGCGCGGCGCCTCGTCCAGCGGCACCACCGGTACCTCGGGGTAGACGCGTGCGGCCAGGTCCCAGAGCCGGTCGCCGCGACGGCGTCCCGCTACGGCGACCTCGCCTCGCAGCACCATCATTTCGAGGAGTTGGGTGACGTTGCGGTTGTTGGTCCACCCGGTCGACTTCCACGGCACCTCGCAGGTGTCCGGAAGTTCACGGGACGGCAGCGGGCCCGCCGTATCGAGACGGTCGAGGATGTCCAGCCGGCACGCGTCGTTGGCACGCACCCATGCGCGGCGCCGCTCCCGCCAGGGGGACAGCTCCCCGTCCCCGGCCCACTGGGCCATCTCGGCGCGGTACAGCCCGATGTCCTCGGCGGGCCGGATCATCGCGCGCAGCTCAAGCAGTGTCCGCTTCTCCAGCGCGGCGGTCAGATCGGCCGGCGCGTACGACGACCCGAGACGGCTCCATGCCACCAGGTCGGCGTTGGGGGCGACGGCGGCGGTCGGGTCGACCTGGAGCAGGGTGAGCCGACGCACCGCGTCGGCCAGCTCGGTCGGCCGCGAACCGTCCAGGAGCTGCGCGCGCACGGCGATGCGGCGGGCGTCGGTACGGGAAAGCTCGTGCGGGGTCACGAGTGGAGGTTAGGCGATCCGGGTGGGTCGCGGCGATGGTCGTACGGATCACACCGGCGCGGTCGCACCTCAGCCTCCGGAGCCTCCGACCCGACACCGTTCCTGGTTGCCGTCGATCGCACCGAGTTCCATCCGGTCCAGCCAGTTCCCTCCGGTCGGCCCCTGCCGGGTGTCAGGCCGCGGTCCGCTCCGGTGCCGAGGTGGTGCGGTCGGTGTCCTGTGCGAGGACGCCACGTGTCACGCGCTTCGCGAGGGCGGCCACCAGGGTGCGCGGGCGGCGCGGTGTCAGATGGGCGCTCAGGGCGTTGCCGAGGCCCGGCGTGACATACGCGCGGTCGGCGTCGAGGGCGCGCAGCGCGGCACGCACCACGAGTTCCGGTGTGGTGAAGGAACCGATGGCTGCCCTGCGGGTGCCCATCGTGTCGAAGAACGGGGTCTCGACCGGGCCGGGGCACACGGCCGTGACGCGGACACCGCGCCCCCGGTACTCCTGGCGCAGGGCGAGCGAGAAGTTCAGGACGAACGCCTTCGCCGAGCTGTACACGGCGAAGTACGGGCCCGGCTGATAGCCCGCCGTGGAGCCGACGTTGAGGACGGCTCCGGAGCCCTCGGCGAGCATGCAGGGCAGCAGGGCATGGGTGAGGTCGACCAGCGCGACGACATTGACCATCAGCTGGTCGTGGTCGCGCCGTGCGTCGATCTCCTCGAACCGGCCGCAGGTGCCGAACCCGGCGTTGTTCACCAACACGCCCACGGATATACGGCGTTCGGCGAGCGCGTCCGCGATGCGCCGGGCCGCGTCCGGTGCGGTGAGGTCCTGCGCGACGACGTGCGCCCGCACCCCGCAGGTCGTACGCAGCCGCTCGGCGAGGGCTTCGAGGCGGTCGCGGGAGCGGGCCACCAGGACGACGTCGTGTCCCCGCGCGGCGAGCTGGGCGGCGAACTCCGCGCCGAGGCCGGAGGACGCGCCGGTGATCAGGGCAGTGGGCTTTGCGGAGGCGAGAAGTGCGCTGGCCGGTGTTGAGGAGGCGGACACGGCTGTTCCCCTTCGGTCGAGGCGGTCGAGTGGTCGCTTCACCGTCATCTAATACACAACCGTAGCCGATTCCCACTTAACCGCAACATGCATGTCGCAGATAGGGATGGAGTCGACCCTTGCACGTATCGTTTGGGGCAGATCGCTCACCGCAAGCCCGCCCCAGGAGGTCCTCATGGGCAAGACCGCCGCGCGCCCGCTGCGAGCCGACGCCGAGCGGAGTGTGCGCGCGATCCTCGAAGCGGCCGAACGCGTCCTGGCCGCCGACCCCGGGGCGTCACTTGAGCAGATCGCGGAGGCCGCGGGGGTCGCCCGTACGACGGTGCACCGGAGGTTCGCCAACCGGCGCGCGCTGATCGAGGCGCTGGCCGAGTCCGCCGTCGGACAGCTCTCGGAGGCGGTCGAGGACGGCCGGCCGGACACGACGCCGCCGCTGGTCGCCCTGCACCGGATCACCGCCAACGTCCTGCGGGTCAAGGGCGCGTGGAGCTTCGCGCTGGGGCGGCCCGCCGACGAGGGCGGTGCCGCGGCGGCGGGCTGGGACGAGATCGGCGCGCGCTGCGTCGAACTCCTGGGCCGGGCACGGGACGAGGGGCTGCTCGCGCCCACCGCCGACCTCGACTGGGTACGCCGCGTGTACTACGCCCTCATCGGCGAGGCCCTGCACGGCGACACCCGCGACCAGGACCCGGACACCCTCGCCACCTTGGTGGTCGACACCCTCCTGTACGGGACCGGGCGCCGCGACGCCGGGCGTCACGGCGCCTGAGGCCGGGCAGCCGGGTCCGCCCAGGACCCTGGCGGGGAGGGTGGGTTCAGCGTCGGCGTTCCGTGGTCACGATCAGGCACACTCCGACGACCACGACGGCTCCGCCGAGCACGATCGGCCAGGACAGGGCCTCGCCGAGTACCAGACTGCCGAGCAGTACGGCGACGACGGGGTTCACGTACGCGTAGGTGGCGACCAGCGAGAGCGGGGCGGTCAGCAGGAGCCAGGCGTACGCGGTGAAGGCGACGAGTGAGCCGAAGACCACGAGGTAGGCGAACGCGAGCCAGGACCGGGTCGAGACGGCGCCGAGGTCGAGGCCGCGCTGCTCACCGCGGACCAGGCCGACCAGCAGACAGCCGATGCCGCCCGCGATCATCTCGTACGCGCTGGCCGTGAACGGGTCGGCGGGCATGGAGAGTTTGCCCGAGGAGAAGGAGCCGACCGACCAGGACACGGTCGCGGCGACGACCAGGAGGACGCCACCGAGCCGGACGTCGCCGCTGAGTCCGGGGACGGTGAGCACGGCGAGGCCCACGATGCCGATGAGGACGCCGCCGACGGTGGCGGCGCTGGGACGCTCGCCGGACGCGGCGCGCAGGAGGACCACCCAGGCGGGGACGACGGCGATCAGCAGCGCGGTCAGTCCTGACGGGATCGAGGTCTCGGCGAGTACGACCATGCCGTTGCCGCCGAGCAGCAGGAGCACGCCGATGAGGGCCGCCGACGCGAGTTGGGCCCGGGTCACGCGCAGGGCGGAAAGGCCACGTCGCCAGGCGACGATACCGGCGAGCACCAGCCCCGCCACGACGAACCGGCCGGCCGCCGAAAGGAACGGCGGCATCGTCTCGACGGCGATACGGATCCCGAGATACGTGGAGCCCCAGACGACGTAGACGATCGCGAGCGCACCCCAGACCTTCCCGGAGATACGGCGTCCGGTGGGTGCGGGCAGGCGCGGGGAGGTCGTGGTCACCGTGTCGCGGGGCGTGGGAGAAGCCGGGGCTGCCATGCGGGTCTCGTCTCCTGGGTGGGGCGGCAGGCGCCCGGTCATGAGTGTTCAGGGGTAACGCACATGGCACTGTGCGCAGGAGGAGAGTAGGGCATGGACCGGGCATCTCGGCAACATTTTTGCCCGACTCCGGGCAGCGCTTTTCTCGGCGTGGACGTCGAGCCGGTGACCGTCGTACGTCCGGGCTCCGGTCGACGCGACCGGGTCACCCGCAAGCGCGACGGCGAGATGCCGTAACGGCGAGTCAGCCCCCCTTGCGCCCTCCCGCACCCCTCTTGGGACCACCCGTTGAAATAGATACCCCCTCGGGGTATGTTCCTCACGAGAGATACCCCTAGGGAGTATGTGAGGTGAGTGGGATGTCCGCCATTCCGGCTCAAAGCGTCACGCGGCGCTGGTGGGCGCTCGCGTTCATCGCGATGGCCCAGTTCATGGTGATCATGGACACATCGATCATTGGTGTGGCCCTGCCCGAGATGCAGACCGATCTCGGTTTCACGCAGGGCAACCTGTCGTGGGTCTTCAACGCGTATGTCGTCGCCTTCGGCGGGCTGTTGCTCCTCGGCGGGCGCCTGTCGGACCTGTTCGGCGCCAAGCGGATGTTCAGCGCGGGATGGGCCGTACTGGCGGCCGGATCCCTGATGGCCGGTCTGGCGGGCGAGGTGTGGGTCGAGTTGGCGGGTCGGGCCGTCCAGGGCGTGGGCTCCGCACTCATCGCACCCTCCGCACTGACCCTGCTGATGATGCTCTTCGGCAACGAACCGAAGGAACTGACCAGGGCGTTCGCCCTCTACGGCGCCGCCGCACCGGCCGGAGGAACCGCCGGAGTGTTCCTCGGCGGCGTCATCACCGAGTACACGAGCTGGCCGTGGGTCTTCTACATCAACATCCCCGTGGCCGTGATCACCCTGATCGCGATCCCCCGTCTGATGCCGACCGCCCCCGCCCGCCGTGGCTCGGTCGACCTCGTCGGCGCGCTCACCGTCACCGCCGGACTGGGCGCCATCGTGTACGCCGTCGTCCGGGCACCGGAAGTCGGCTGGGGCGCCGGGCAGACCTGGCTCGTCCTGGCCGCGGGCCTGCTCCTGACCGGTCTGTTCGTCGCCGTCCAGGCACGACGGAGCGAGCCCCTGATGCGGCTCAGCATCTTCCGCACCCCCGGGCTCGCGGGCGCCAACCTCGCCCAACTGCTGCTGGCCGGCGCGTGGATCCCGATGTGGTTCTTCCTCAACCTCTATCTCCAGCAGGTCCTGGACCTCGGGGCCTTCCAGTCCGGATCGGCGCTGCTGCCGATGACCGGTGCGGTGATGCTGATGATGATCGTGGCGGCGCCTCGGCTCATGAACCGCTTCGGAGCGAAGGCGATGATCGTCGCCGGTATGACGGCCTTGGCGGCGGGGATGCTGTGGCTGTCCTTCATCCGTCCCGACGGCAGCTACGCGGTCGACGTCCTGCCCGCCTCGCTCGTCGCCGCGGTGGGCATGTCGCTGGCCTTCATCCCCTCCCTCGGTACGGCGATCTCCAGTGCCCGTCCCGAAGAGGGCGGCCTGGCCTCCGGGATCGTCAACACCAGCTACCAGATCGGCTCCGCACTCGGGCTCGCCGCCATGACCGCCATCGCCGCCGGTCAGGGCGCCGAGAAGCTGGGTGACGCGTCCGCGCTGACCGACGGTTTCTCCGCCGCCTTCATCGGCGCCGCGGCCGTCGCCGCCGCCGGAGCCGTCCTGGCCGTACTCACCCTCCGCAAGTCCCGTCAGGAAGGAGACCCCGCGTCCGCACCCGCCACGGAACCCGCCGTCAGCAACTGACCCACCACCCACCCCCGCTGCCGCCGCCCGGAACGACCGGGCGGCGGTGCCGTCGAACCACTACTGGTGGACGGCCCGTATCTCGTCCTCGGCAGCGGTGGCGGGCGTGGCCTGTGGCTCGTTCGTGTACGGGAACGAGTGATGCTCGTGGGCCACGGTCCAGCGGCCGTCCTCCTTGCGCAGACCGAGCGTGAGCCGCAGTCGCTCCGCAGGGCGTTCGGCGAACTCCTTCTCCGTTCCGCAACGCAGCAGGGCGTAGGCGAAGGCCACGTCGCCGCCGGCGGTGATGTCCAGGGACTCGATCTCGAACGTGGCGCCCTGGGCCTGCCATTCGAAGAACGGCGGCCAAGTCGCGCGATAGGCGTCGATACCGCGGACGCCTTCGTAGGGCGGCGGAACGTCGAACATCACGATGTCGTCCGAGTGATCCGCCAGGACACCGTCGATGTCCCCCTGGTGCACCGCGCCGGTCCACCGCTCGATCAGCGTACGGATCCGTTCTTCGTCACTCGCCACGGCCTGGCTCCCTTCAGCGAACTCGCCTGCGCTTCATAGGACTCACCTGTGCCTCGGAACTCATCGGCGCCCGGGAACACCGAGTGGGTCGCGGAGGTTCACCGGGGCGGACGGCGTCGGAGAAGTGGGAGCGGAACATGGCCAAGGCGTACTGGATCAACACGTTCACAGCGGTGCACGACCGGGCGAAGCTGGATGCCTATATCGCGCTTGCCGGGCCCGCGATGCGGTCGGCGGGCGGGAGATTCCTCGCGCGCGGGAATCCGGCCCACGCCTTCGAGTCCGGGACCACCGAGCGCACGACGCTGATCGAGTACGACAGTGTCGAGGCCGCGGTCGCCGCGTACCACAGCCCCGACTATCAGGCGGCACTCGCCGTGCTCGGGGACGGCGCCGAGCGGGAGATCCGCATCATCGAGGCGGTCGACTGACAGGGCGCGACACCGCTCCCGTCACACGCGAGTGGCGTGCTGGTCCAGGATCGTCCGGAGCCGGTCGAGCGCGGCGGCATCCCGCACGCATCGCTTCGGCAGGACATCGAGGAACATGATGCCGGGGTCACGGCTGAGCAGGACGAAGTGACCCGCCGTCTCGCGGTAGCCCTGGAAGAAGGACCACTTCTGGACCAGCGTGCTGTGGTCGTTGCGGCAGGTGATACCGGCCGGGGACACCGTGGCGCGGTACTCGCCCTGCCATCCGACCATCCGCCGCACATGGGCGGTCTGTATCCGCGGATACCCCCACACCAGCAGGACGACGAACAGGAACACCACGGTCGAGACCACGTCGATCCTGCCGCGGCCCACGGAGGACAGCAGCCACAGTGCTCCCCACAGTGCGACGAACACACCCCGCAGCAGGAGCCCGGTCCACTTGATCCGGTCGCGGACCCGCAGACCGACGAGTATGTCGGCGGACTCGGGCAGGTACACCAACTGGACCGCACCCTGCTCGTCCAGGACGTCGTCAGCGGTTTCCGCGCTGATGCCGGTGCCCTCGACGCCACTGCTCTCGGCCATGATCCCTCTCCCCCGTGATGAAGCCTGTGGATCCTACCGAACCTCAGTGCCGGGCCGTACCAGTTGGTCCTTACCGTCGGCTCAAGCTAGAGGGCAGCGCGAAGGCATGGCCGACCGCGTGGGTGACCTCACCGTCCGAGTTGCTGGGTGAAGACCGTCGTCGGGCGGTCCAGGCGTTCGCCGTCCACGACGATGTCGACGGCTTCGTTGTAGAAGGCGATGAGACCCTGGACCGCCGCGACGGCGGGCAGCGGCGCCAGGTAGCTCCAGACGACGTTGGGCGGTACGTCGCCCTCGCCGGACCAGGACCAGTAGGTGGCCGTGCCCTTGTACGGGCAGCCGCTGGTGTGCTCCGTGGGGGTGAAGAGGTCGAGGCGGACGTCCTCGCGCGGGATGTAGTAGCGGACGGGGAGCCCCGTTTCGAAGAGCAGCACCGGTCGGTCCGTGTCCGCGACGACGGTGCCGTCGATCTCGACGCTGACGTGTCGGCTGCTCGGCAGTGCGTCGACGCGTTTGTGCGGGTCCCGGGGGTGGATGAAGATCTCTTCCTCCTCCTCGTACCAGTGGTCGAGGACCGTCCCTCCGTGCCGGAACCACGCGAAGGCGATGTGGTCGGCCAGATCGTCGGCGGGGAAGACCCACGCGGCGTTCTCCACGATCTCGCCGCCCACCTCCAGGTCGTAGAAGATCTGCGAGCCGGTGTGTTTGCCGAGCGTTGGGTTCTTGGCGGGACGCAGCAGATCCTCGCGGACCTCGGCGCGCGGGAAGGCGTACAGCGGTACGGGCCGGTCGGGTTCCCAGACGAGGACCGGATGCCTGCTGTCGACGACGGTGACATCCGCCTTGCGCCCCCGCACCCACCGCGCGCCGGGCTCCCAGCTGATGCCTTCGGGGGTGGTCGTGATGTCACGGGCGGTGGCGAGTGGACTCATGGTGACTTCTCCTGACCGAGTCCTCACCGGGTCCTGACCGGGGGCCGGGTGGTGAGGAAACACCACGCTTCACGCTACTCCGGGCCGCCGCCGGTGCGGGATTCCAGGGCGAGCCGTGTGTCGTCGCCGTAGACCCCGGTCTCGTCGCCCCGGATTCCGTACCAGACCTGGAAGCGGGCCACCGCCTCGGTGAGGGTGGCGTCGTAGCGACCGGTGACCGCGGTACCCGGGTCGTAGACGTCGGGGATCCGCCGGAGGCGTTCCTGGAGGTCGGTCACGGCCGGTCCCGTGTTCCCTTCGCGGAGTGTGCCGGGGCCGTCGGAGTCGGCGGTGGGTTCCCGCACGGCCGACGGTGTCGCGCGGGTGGCCGGATCGCCGGTGCCGTCGCCGTCGAGGGTCAGCAGCAGCGCGATGCCCAGGGCGACGAGTGCCGGGACGGCGACGGCCACCACGATGACGACGCGTCGGGGCCGCACCGGGTACGCCGGAGTCGGCGGGGCGGTCGCTGCCGGGCCTGGCGACGGCGCACCGGAACCACGACTGCCCCCGACGCCATCTCCGGAGCGACCGTGCGGCGCCGCCACGGCCTCGTACTCCTGGTCCGGCTCGTCGTTCGGGTCCACTCCCATGTCGCCGCCTGCCCGCTCCCCGTAGAACATCTCCGCCAGTGTCCGGGGGCGCCGTCGCCGCAGGACGCGGGTGGGTTCCAGGGCCTCGGCCCGTGTCGGGCCGGTCGGGTCGACCGGGGTGTCCGGATCGCTCGTCGGCATGCTGCCCCTTCCGTCGCGGGGATGCCCGGCATGGCTGTCGAGTCATACGGGGGTGGCGGCCGGGGCGTTCAGGTCAGCGCCGATCCTGTTCGAGTGGGGCCTCCACGCGTGACAGCCAGGCCGTCAGGAGCTGTTCCAGGTGCGCGGCCTCGTCCGGCGACAGGTCGCCGAGCAGGCGGCGCTCATTGCGCATGTGCTCCGTGAACGCCTGGTCGATCAACTCCCTCCCGGCGGGCGTGAGGGCGACCACCCGGCCTCGTCCGTCGGCGGCGGAGCGGCGCCGGGTGACCAGGCCGCTCCGTTCGAGCCGGTCGATCCGCTTGGTCATGGCGCCGGTGGTGACCATGGTGAACGCGGCGAGTTCCCCGGGCGCGCGCTCGAACGGATCCCCGGCCCTGCGGAGCGCGGCCAGCACGTCGAACTCGCCCTCACTGAGGCCGTAGCGCTCGTAGACGACGCAGAGCTGTCCGGTGAGCAGCCCGGCCAGGCGGTGCAGCCGCCCGATCACACCCTGCGGGCGGACGTCGACATCGGGGCGTTCGCGGGCCCACTCCGCCTGGATACGGGCCACATGGTCGCGTGGCGCGTCCGAGGGTCGCGCGATACCTTCCACGGAAGGTACATTGTCTTCCATGGAAGGTATTCTACGCTGGTCGCTCATCACGGCGATCGCACCCGTGGCCTGGGGAACGACCTATTTCGTCACGCACGAGTACCTGCCGGCCGACCGGCCGCTGTACGGGGCGGCGATCAGGGCCCTGCCCGCGGGACTGCTGTTGCTGGCCGTGTGCCGACGGCGCCCGCACGGCGCGTGGTGGTGGAAGTCCCTTGTTCTCGGCACCTTGAACATGGGCGCGTTCTTCGCCCTGGTCTATCTCTCGGCGCAACTGCTGCCCACGAGCATCGCGTCGGCCGTCATGGCCACTTCGCCGGTGGCGCTGATGCTCCTGGCGTGGGCGCTGGTGGCGGAACGCCCGCGTGCCCTGCCGCTGGCCGGGGCCGTCATCGGGATCGCCGGGGTGAGCCTGATGCTGCTCACCGGTGTGGCCGCCGTGGACGGGCTGGGCGTCCTTGCCTCGGTGGCCGCGATGCTGATGTCGTCGCTCGGCTATGTCCTCGCCAAGCGCTGGAGCGACGAGGTGGATGTCCTCGCGTCGACGTCCTGGCAACTCGTCGCCGGCGGCATGCTGCTGCTTCCGGCGGCCGTCGCGGTGGAGGGCGCGCCACCCTCGCTCGACACGGGCGCGGTTCTCGCCTTCCTGTACGTCACCGTCGTGGCGACCGCACTCGCCTTCGCCGCGTGGTTCGCCGGCCTACGACATCTGCCCGCGGCGACAGTCGGCCTCATCGGCCTGCTCAACCCCGTGACCGGTGTACTGCTGGGCGTGGCGGTCGCAGGCGAAACCCTGACCGGTCGGCAAATAGCGGGCCTGGCCATGGTCCTCATGGGCATCCTCATCGGCCAACCTCTTTTCGCACGGGCCCAGTTCGCCGTACGGGACCGACTTCACGTACGGGTACGTCCGGGGCTGAGGTCCGGGCCTGACTGACCGCGTCACTTCCCGTTCAGACGCGCCGCTACTGATCCCCTGCGAGGTCGGCCACGGGCACAGCCGCCTGGGCCTGCTTCGGCTGGGTCGCCATGGCCCTCAGCGTCTCGAAGGTGGCTGCCGTCGGACTGGCCGGTTCAGCCTGATAGACCACCAGTTGCTGATGCGGGGCCCCATTGACCGTGAAAGCCGCGAACTTGATGTGCAGGTCTCCTACCTGCGGGTGCTTGAGATGCTTCCCTTCCTGGGACTTGCTCTTCACCTCGTGCATCCGCCACATGCCGGCGAACTCCTCGCTCTGGGAGGACAGTTCCGCCACGATGTCGGCGATGCGGGCCGATTCGGGATCGTGACCGTACGCGGCCCTGATCTCGGCGACACACGAGTGCGCGGCTCGCTCCCATTCCTGGTAGAACTCGCGCCCCGCCGGGTCGACGAACACCATGCGGGCGAGGTTGTCGAACTGGTCGAACCCGCTGTGGAGGGCCGTGGCAAGGGAGTTGCCCGCCATGATGTCGAGGGCCGGGCCGACGACGAAGGCCGGCGTGTGCTCCCATCCGTCCATCAGCTGCACCAACTGTTGGCTGACGTCCGCGTCGCCCCAGTCGCGCGGGCGCTGCGAGGCGGTGAGGCAGAGGCGGTTGAGATGGCCGGCGGCCTCCGCATCCAGCTTCAGCGCTTGCGCCACGGCCTCCAGCACCTGCGGGGACGGACTGCTTTCGCGCCCCTGTTCCAATCGGATGTAGTAGTCCGAGCTGACTCCGGCGAGCAGCGCGACTTCCTCTCTGCGCAGTCCCGGCACCCGCCGTCGCCCGTATTCGGGGAGACCGACATCGTGAGGCTTGAGGGTCTCTCGTCGGGCTCTCAGAAAATCACCCAAAGGTGTCCCATTGCTCATGCGGCAAGACTAGATGGTTTCCCGCCGACGAGAAGTGGGAGGCGAGAATTACCGGTCGCGCTATGTGACACCAAGCCGCACAGTCCGTACACGGGATGGCCTCATGCCAGGTCCCTGCGCGCGTGGTCCGGCAATCCTGGGTGTAGTACACCCACCGTAGGCTGACCATTTCCGGGCATTTTCCGCCTAGCCTCGACAGCATGTACAACGACACGCGCCCTGACCCGGTCGAAGGGCTGGCTCAGTTCCTTCGCTCCCACAGGGAACGCGTCAGCCCCGCGGACGCGGGACTGCCCAGCGTCGGCCGCCGAAGGGTGCCGGGCTTGCGGCGCGACGAGGTCGCGGCGCTCGCGGGTATCAGCCTGAGCTACTACAGCCGACTTGAGCAGGGCCGTGAAGTCAGCCCCTCACTCCGGGTGCTGGAGGCGATGGCCCGTGTGCTGCGACTCGGGGAAGTGGACAAGCGGGAACTCTTCCGGCTGGCCCGGCCGGCAGCTCGCCGCCGCACGACGTCCCCCTCACGGGTCGAGCGTGTCCGCCCGCACCTGCGGCAGCTGATCGAAAGCTGGACCAGGACGCCGGCCTTCATCATCGGCCACGCCCAGGACCTGCTGGCGACCAACGCGTTGGCGGACGCCCTCTACCGTGACTTCGCACAGCACGACAACGTACTGCGCATGCTGTTCCTGGACCCCGCCGCGAAGACGTTCTACAGAAACGCGGAGCGGGCCAAGCACCGTGCGGTCGCCGACCTTCAGCAGACCGCCGCTGACACCCCCGAGGATCCCCGCGTCCTTCAGCTCGTCGGTGAACTGTCGGTGCACAGCGGTGAGTTCCGCTCTCTGTGGGCACGCGAGTACAGCAGGCTCCCGCCCTACGACATCAAGCAGATGTACCACTCCGGCGTGGGAGAGCTGGAGTTGCGGCATGAGGCCCTCAGCATCCGCAGCGCTCCGGGACAGCAGCTCATCATTCTGCAGGCCGAGCCGAGCTCCGCCTCCGCGGATTGCCTGGCCCTGCTGAGCGCCATCAGCGCACCTGACGTACCCCGTCAACAGAATCCCACCCAGGGCGCCTGAGCCAGGAGACAGGGCCTGGAGGAGACATCCGCTTCCTCTTCCTGGGTGCGGGACTCCCAGGAAAAGCGCAGCCTTCATAGCACCGTGGCCGACGGGCAAACTCGAATAGGTCAACAGGAAATCCCCGAAAGGGGAAGTGACGAAAGAGGTTATTCCCATGGCTACATGGTTTGTCACCGGCGCCTCCCGTGGAATCGGTGCGGAAATCGCCCGCGCCGCCCTGGCAGGGGGTAACAATGTCGTGGTCGCCGTACGGAATCCGGAGCGTGTGCCGGATGATCTGAAGAACTCGGACCGGGTCTTCGCGGTCGCCCTGGACGTCACGGACAACGACAGCATCCCGCAGGCGGTCGAGGCCGCTGTGGACCGGTTCGGCGGCATCGACGTCCTGGTGAACAACGCGGGCCGTGGCCTGCTCGGCGCGTTGGAGGAGATCACCGACGCGGAGGCCAGGTCGCTCTTCGACCTCAACGTGTTCGGCCTGATCAACGTCACCCGTGCCGTGCTGCCCGTCATGCGCAAGCAGGGCTCGGGCAGGCTGGTGCACATCGGTTCCCGCTCGGGCTTCGAGGGCGAGCCCGGTGTCAGCCTGTACTGCGCGTCGAAGTTCGCGGTCGCCGGCATTAGCGAAGCGCTCTCCGTCGAGATGGCGCCGTTCGGGATCCAGTCGACGGTCGTCGAGCCGGGCGTCTTCCGCACCGACTTCCTCGACTCCAGCTCCCTGTCGGTCGCCGCGCACCGCATCGCCGACTACGACGACACCCCGGCGCACGTGACGCTGGACTGGATCGACCGGGCCAACCACGCCCAGCTCGGCGACCCCGTCAAGGGCGCCGCCCTCATCGTCGAGGTCGCTTCCTGCGCGAAGCCGCCCACGCACCTCTACCTCGGGCGCGACACGCTTGAGCGGCTTGAGGTCAAGTACCAGCAGGTGCAGGACGACCTCGCCCCGTGGCGCGAGAAGTCCGCCGCCACCGGCCACGACGACGCCGCCTGACACACCGGCCGGCACACCGCCGGGCGCCATCGTCTTCGGTGCCCGCGGCCCTCTCCAGCAGCCCGGCCGGGCGGGAAGACACGGCCCGGCCGGGCACCGCACCACCGATCCGACCCTCCCCACCGCTCCCGGCTTTCCGCCTTTCCGTCAACGGCTCTCCCCACCATCCGCGAAAAAGAGATTGAGGTTCCGTGATGTCCGCTGCTCTGCTCACCGGCACTCCCCTGACCGGTCGTGTCGCCGTCGTTTCCGGCGCCTCCAGCGGCATGGGCGCCGTCACCGCCCAACGCCTCGCCGAACTCGGCGCCACCGTGGTCGTGCTGGCCCGGCGCAAGGAGCGCCTCGACAGCCTGGTCAAGAGCATCGAGGCCGCCGACGGCACGGCGCTCGCCCTGGCCGTCGACGTGACCGACCGCGCCGCCGTCCAGAACGCCGCCGACCAGGTCGCCGCGCGCTTCGGCAAGGCCGACCTCGTGTTCAACAACGCCGGCGTCCAGCTCATCTCCGGCATCGAGGAACTCAAGGTCGACGACTGGCAGCGCCAGATCGACCTCAACATCAGCGGCCTGATGAACGTCATCGCCGCGTTCCTCCCCCACCTGACGGACTCCGCCGCCCGAGGCGGGCCCGCCGACCTGATCAACACCTCGTCCATCGCGGCCACCCGCATACTGGAGAAGTTCTCCGTCTACTCCGGCACCAAGGCGTACATCAGCCACCTCACCCGGCTGCTCCGCGTGGAACTCGGCCCCAAGATGGTCCGCGTGGCCACCATCGAACCCGGCATGGTCGACACCGAACTCCCCGACCACGTCACCGACCCCGACGCCTCCAAGCTGATGGCCGACCTCATCCACGACATCGACGTGCTCCAGAGCGCCGACATCGCCGAAACCGTCGCCTTCATGGCCGCCGTCCCACGCCACGTCAACCTGACCGAGATCACCATCATGCCCACCGCCCAGGCCATCTGAAGTCCGTCCCGTCATGGCGGGGGAGGAACAGCCGACGCTGTTCCTCCCCCGCCATGACGCGCTGGCGGCGGCGCGCGGTGCCGACCCACGGGGATGCCCCCGGCCGCAAGAGGAACGGCCGGGGGACGGTGGAAGGGAATGCCCCAGCAGTGGGGACGATCAGGCGGCCGGGGTGTTCAGCACGTACTCGCGTGAGGCGTGCACCTCGCGGCGCAGGGCGGCCAGGTCGACGTCGAGGACCTGACGGTCCCACTTGCGGGGCTCGCCGTTGATGAGGACGGCGCTGATGTTGCGCGCGTCGGAGCCCAGCACGATCGTGCCGATCGGGTCGTTCAGCGGCATGTTGTTGAGGTCCTCGGCCTGGATGACCAGCAGGTCGGCCTTCTTGCCCACGGTGAGTGAACCGCTGACGCCGGCCAGACCGTTGGTGCGGGCGCCCTGGAGCGTGGCGAAGTCGAGGACGTCATGGGTGGTGATACGGGAGGGCTGCCGGTCGGTGCCGTAGGCGGCGTTGACCGCACGCATCCGCTGGAGGGCGTGCAGGGCCCGCATCTGGGTGAACATGTCGCTGGCCAGGGCGACTTCGACGTCGATGCTCAGTCCGGGGCGGATGCCGACGGACAGGGCCTCGTCGACTGCCGGGATCGCGGTCTCCAGGCCGATCTGCGCGTCGGAGGTGGGGGCGAGCGCCACGGTGGTGCCGGTCTCCCCCATCGCCCGCCATGCCTCGGGGGTCAGGCCGGTGGAGTGGATGAGGGTGACGTCGGGGCTGAGAATGCTGTCCTTGGCCCACCGTAGGACCGCCTCCGACGAGGACGTACCGAAGACGGCGTCCACGCTCACTCCGATACTCAACTCCCTTGCCATCCGGGCGAGTTCAGGACCGTAGGCGAGCGCCGGTCCGGCGATCTCGTCGGTGGCCAGGGTCGCCAGGCGCAGCGTGAGCAACTGGTCGTCGCTGCTGAAGTACCGGTCCTTGATCCGGGCCAGGTCGCCGGGCCACTGCCGGTCCCACTCGCCGAAGTGCGGGCCCATGGAGGCGTGCACGCCGCGGATGCCGGTGTCGACAAGGGCCTCGATCGCGGCGTCGGAGTGCTCGCGGGTACGGGAGTTGTGGGAGAAGTCGAGCATGGTCGTGATACCGCTGTCGATCGCGGTCAGGGCGGCGAGTCTGGTGCCGATGTACATGTCCTCGGGTCGGTAGACCGTGGCGTAGTCGGCCAGGGTGGTCATGACGTAGCCGCCGAGGTCGTCGACGTCCGGCATGATCCGGCGCAACTGGGCCTCCCAGGCGTGCCGGTGGGTGTCCACGAAGCCGGGGGTGAGGATCGCGCCGGTGACATCGACGACCACGGCATCGCCCGCGACGAGGTCGCGGCCGACGGCGGTGATCGTGTCGCCCTCGACAAGGAGGTCGCCGCCGTCGATGACGCCGAGGCCGGGGTCCATGGTGACGATGGTCGCGCCGGTGAACAGGATGCGCCGCCGGTCGGCGGGCCGGCGCCGCAGCTCTTCGAGCACGGCGGCGCTGGTGGTGTCGTTGACGTTCATGAGAGGTCTTCTTTCCGTACGGAGAAGAGGGTGGGAGGACGGTCCGGCCGAGGGAAGGTCAGCCCAGCTTCATGACGTAGCCCGCGTGGTGGAGTTCGGCGCCCTGGAACTCTCCGTAGGCCCAGAAGCCGAGGTCGTCCAAGTAGTCGATGCGTTCGCCGTCGATCCAGTACCGGCCCTGGTAGGCATGCGGGCGGCCACCGCGCGTTTCGTCGTAACGACCGTCGGCGGTCAGCTCCTGGTGCAGGAAGTCGTTCTTGTCGATCCAGATGCCGACGCGCGGGCTGCCGGTCAGGTCCGGGGAGGCCGGGATGCTCACCTCTGGCGCGGTGGACCGGCCGGGGACGTCGGTGCCGGCCCACAGGACGGGCCGGCCGGCCGCGACGAGTGCGCGGACCTGCTCCGGCACGGTCAGGAGTGCGGCCACCGCGCCCGGCGCGTCGGCGGCGATTTCGTCGGGCACCACCAGGAAGTCGGCGGTGTTGCCCGGGGTCAGCGTCGCGACGTACTCCGAGCGGTGGCCGCGGCCACCGGCCAGCGCGACGGTGTCCACGACGGCGGGGGTGATGGTCATGCCGGTGCAGTCGACGACGATGGCGTTGTCGTCTGCCGCCGCGGTGACGATGGCGGGGCCGACCCCCACGACCCGGGAGCCGACGAACAGGAGGTCGGCGCCGGCCATGGTCCCGATCAGCGGGTCCATCGTCAGGATGCGAGCGTTGGTGAACAGGACGGGGCGCCCCGCGCCGTTCGAGAGGATCTCGTCCAGGCCCTCGGGGTTCCAGCTCACGGTGTCGGTGTGGGTGATGTCCATTGCGTGCTCCTCAGTGGAGTCGCCTCATCGGTGTCCCCGCTGCGCCCAATGAACGCCGGTGCGGGCCCGAGGCGGATGTACGGCAGCTACTGCGGCTGCCCGACCGTCAGGTTCGTCGCCCGGTGGAATCGGAACCAGGCAGCGGTGTTCCCGGGTGTCCGGCACCCAGGAAGCGTTCACCTGGGGAGACGGCGGCCTGGTTGTCACCGGCCGCCGCGGCGATCGTAGGGCCATGACCAGCAACGACACACCCCGCGCCGCACACCCGTACGTCGGGATGTGGGTGACCGCGGACGGCTTCATCCGTCAGGAACTCTTGCCGAACCGCCGCTACGACGAAGCCCGCGGCAACCGCCCGAGCGCCTACACCGGCAGCTACACCGTCACCGGCAACCACCTCGACTACATCGACGACACCGGCTTCACCGCGACCGGCGACGTACGCGACGGCGTGCTCTTCCACGAGCACCTGGTGCTCTACCGCGAGGGCGCCGAGCACACCCGGCGGGAAAACCGACCTTGACCGGGATCCCGGACGGACAGGGGGGCGTCGCCAGTGCTTCATGGCGATGGTGGGAAGGCCCGGCGAGATGGGTACGGGCGGTGGCCCCAGGTCGCCCAGGGGTCACCGCCCGAAGGTGGCGCGGGAAAGGCGTCAGCCCACCAGGTATCAGCCGCGCCAGGTGTCGTTCACCGTGACCTTTCCACTGCTCGGGACGGTCGCGGACCGGTTGGCGCCGGTCTCCCAAGTGACGTTCCCCGCCGCGTCCTTGCGCAGGTACTTGTACGCGAAGGACGTGCCGGCGGGCAGGCTCACGTCGAGCTTCCAGACGGGGTAGCTCGCGGAGTCGAGCTTGAGCGCGGTGCCGGTGTTCCAGTTGCCGAGTGCGGCCTGGTCGCCGGTGACGTAGATGTTCTCGCCCCATGCCGTGGTGGCGCTGACGCCGAAGGAGGCGCCGCTCGCGGGGGTGCCCGGGTCGGTTCCGCCACCGCTCCCGCCGCATGTGCGGGCGCCGGTGTGCAGGGCCAGCACGGTGTTGGCGCCGAGCGTCGCGGTGAACTGCCCCGAGGAGTTGACGGTGACGCCCTTGCCGCTCTGGACGTCGCAGTAGTCACCGGCCGCGAGTGACGTCTGGTAGGTGCGGGTCAGCGACGAGGTTTCGTGGTTGATGGCGACATACGCGGCGCTGCCCCGGCCGAACGCGATGGCGTTGTTGCCGTTGTCCCACCAGTTGGTGACGGCCTGGCCGCGTGCCGTGTTGCGGAGGGCGACCATGGAGCTGATCTCCCGCCAGGCGTGTTGGCACTTCCAGCCGTTCTGATAACAGGCGTTCACCGCACCGCCATTGGGCGGTCCTGCGTCCTTGTCGGACCACTCGTAACCGGAGTTGATGTCCGGGGATCCGTAGGGCCAGGCGAGCATGAAGACGTTCGCGAGGGTGTAGTTCGCGCCGTCCTTGTAGTTGAGGGTGTCGCCGCCGCGCTCGGTGTCGTGGTTGTCGACGAAGACGGCGGACTTGCCGGAGGACATATAGCCCCAGCCCTCACCGAAGTTGTTCAGGTACGCCAGCTTCTCGCCGGTGAAGACCCGTTTGAGGTCGCGGGCGTAGCGGAACTCCTGGACGTCGCCGGTGCCGAGGTACTCGGTGGGCTGGACGGCCTCGCCCGCGCCGTAGATCGCCTCCTGCTTCCAGTAGGCGTTCGGGTTGGTGAGCCGGGACTTGATGTTGGCGAGGTCGTCGGCGGGCATGTGCTTGGCCGCGTCGATACGGAATCCGTCGACGCCGAGGGACAACAGGTCGTTGAGGTATCCGGCGATGGTCTTGCGGACGTACTCCTCGCCGGTGTCCAGGTCGGCCAGGCCCACCAGCTCGCAGTGCTGGACGTTCCAGCGGTCCTGGTAGTTGCTGATCTGCGCGGTGCAGTCGTCGAAGTCGGGCATCGAGTAGAGGCCCGGATAGTTGTACTTGGTGTACGAGGACCCGCCGGTGCCCACGCCCGACCCGGCGGACATGTGGTTGATGACCGAGTCCGCGACGACCTTGACTCCGGCCGCGTGACAGGTGTCGACCATGTTCTTGAACGCCGTCCGGTCCCCGAGCCGTCCCGCGATCTTGTAGCTCACGGGCTGGTAGGAGGTCCACCACTGCGAGCCCTGGATGTGTTCGGCGGGCGGTGACACCTGGACATAGCCGTATCCGGCCGGGCCCAGGGTGTTCGTGCACTCCCTCGCCACGGAGGCGAAGTTCCATTCGAACAGGACCGCGGTGACGTCCTTCGTGCCGGGGGGTGACGCCTGTGCCGGTGCGGTGCCGACGACGAGGCCGCCGAGGATGCCCGCCGCCGCGAGGGCGGCGGCAACAGGTCTGCGCGCACCGGTGGTTCGGCCGTGCATGGGACCTCCAGAAGGTGGGGCTACGGGTGGCCGTGCGGTTGTCACCGGTCAGCGCGTCTTCAACCCGCCCCGACCGGCGCTCACTTGAAGAGACCTTCGCAAGTTTTCAGCAACTTCTTGCGGTCGGGACCGTAGAACGCATCCCTGTCGGGGTCAACCCTTTGAACACTGAACGAGCGGAATCAAGGTCTCGGACCCACCCGCCCCGCACGCCTCAACCATCAGATGGAAAGCGGCACTTCGCGCGTGCGCGCGACGGCCCAGATCACCCCGGACGCCCGTTCCGCCGGAGCCCTTTACGTCACTGTCATGGACCTGTAGCTTCCTCGCCGCAAGAACTTGCAGGTGCTTTCAGGTTCTCTTTTCTACGGAGACGCCCATGAGACGCACGCCCCTGCACCCCCGGCGACGCCCGTTCATGGCGCTCGTGACGGCCGCCGGACTGCTCGGACTTCTCGGACCGCTCACGGGAGTTCCGGGCACGGCACCCACCTCGCAGACGCCCATAGAGCCGACCGCCGCCCAGGCCGCCACCTCGGCGACGATCTTCTACTACACCAAGACGAAGAACTGGCCGACCACCTATCTGCACTACGCGCCGGACGGCGGCTCCTGGACGACGGTGCCGGGGGTACGGATGGCGGCGGCCTGCACCGACTGGGTGAAGCAGACCGTCGACCTGGGCTCGGCCGCCGGGCTTCAGGCCACCTTCAACAACGGCTCGGGAGTGTGGGACAACAACGGCGGCGCCAACTACGCGCTGGGCACGGGCGCCATCACCGTGAAGGACGGTGTGGTGGCGCACAGCGATCCGTGTGCCGACACGGACCCGGACCCTGATCCGGGCGGCAACGCGGCCACGGTCTACTACTCGACGGCGACCTCGGGCTGGAGCACCGCCAATCTCCACTTCGCGCCCGCCGGAGGCTCCTGGACGCCCGTGCCCGGGGTCGGGATGGAGGCGGCCTGCACCGGCTGGTGGAAACGGACCGTCGACCTGGGCGCGGCGACCTCGATGAAGGCCGCGTTCAACAACGGCAACGGTGTGTGGGACAACAACAACGGCGCCGACTACAGCCTCCCGACCGGTGTCACGACCGTGCGGGACAGGACCGTCACCCGGGACGCCAAGGACCCGTGCGCCGCCGAGGAGCCGGACACCGAACCGCCGAGCGTGCCGGCCAAGGTCACCGCGAGCGCCACATACACCTCGGTCGTGGTGTCCTGGGAACCGTCCACCGACAACCGGGCGGTGACGAAGTATCAGCTCACCCGTACCGGTGGCGGCCAGGGGACGGTCGTGGTCGACGTCGGTTCCACGGTGTACTCGGACACGGGCCTGGAGGAGCGGACCGCGTACACGTATTCGGTGAAGGCCGTGGACGCGGCGGGGAACATCTCGGTGGCCTCAACGGCGGTGAAGGTGACGACCGGCGAGAAGGCGCCCGAACCGGCGTCCGGCACCCCGCTCGGTACCGATCCACGCAAGGACCCCATCTACTTCGTGCTCACCGCCCGTTTCCACGACGGGGACAGCTCCAACAACCGCGGCGGCAACCAGCATGTGAAGTCGGGCAACGCGGCCACCAACGACCCCATGTTCCGGGGCGACTTCAAGGGCCTCGTCGACAAGCTCGACTACGTCAAGGCACTCGGTTTCTCGGCCGTCTGGATCACCCCGGTGGTCCTCAACCGCTCGGACTACGACTACCACGGCTATCACGGCTACGACTTCTACAAGGTGGACCCGCGCCTGGAGTCGGCCGGTGCCTCGTACCAGGATCTGATCAACGCGGCGCATGCCAAGGGCATGAAGATCTACCAGGACGTCGTGTACAACCACAGCTCCCGGTGGGGCGCCAAGGGCCTGTTCACGCCGACGGTGTACGGCGTCCGGGACAGCCAGTGGAGCTGGTACTACGACGAGCCGAGCGCGGGCTTCGAGTACGACGGACTGACCGTCGAACCGAAGTCCGGCAAGGCGTACTACAACGGCGACCTGTGGTCCACGGCGGAACCGTCCGGCAACACCTGTCTGAACTGGGGCAAGCCCACGGGCGGCAAGAGCCCCGAGGGGTACACGCTGTACAACTGCCAGTGGCCCAGCCCCACTTCGGGCATGTTCCCGAAGAAGTACTACCACCAGTGCTGGATCGGCAACTGGGAGGGCGAGGACTCCCGTTCCTGCTGGCTGCACGAGGATCTCGCGGACTTCAACACCGAGTCGGCGCCGGTGCAGAACTATCTGATCGGCGCCTACGACAAGTACATCGACATGGGCGTGGACGGATTCCGCGTCGACACCGCCGTACACATCCCGCGCGTCACCTGGAACCGGCGTTTCCTGCCCGCGATCCAGGACCGTGTCACGCAGAAGTTCGGCGCCGAAGCGGCCCGGAACTTCTTCGTCTTCGGTGAGGTGGCGGCCTTCGTCAACGACAAGTGGAACCGCGGCTCGGTCAACCACTCCGCGCAGTTCTACACCTGGAAGGAGCGCAAGGAGTACAGCGCCGACGACGAGGCGGCGGCCATCGAGCAGTACACCTACGAGCAACAGCTCGGCACCGGACAGCAGCCGACGTCGGCCAACGCCTTCCTGAACGGGAACAGTTACCACACACCGGACCACAGCCGGTTCTCCGGCATGAACATCATCGACATGCGGATGCACATGAACTTCGGTGACGCGCAGAACGCGTACAACAACGGCAAGGACTCGGACGACTCGACGAACGACGCCACGTACAACGTCGTCTATGTCGACAGTCACGACTACGGGCCGAACAAGAGCAGTACGCGCTACAGCGGCGGCACCGACGCATGGGCCGAGAACATGGCGCTGATGTGGACCTTCCGGGGCATCCCCACCCTGTACTACGGCTCGGAGATCGAGTTCCAGAAGGGCAAGCAGATCGACTGCGGCCCGTCATGTCCGCTGGCGAGCACGGGGCGCGCCTACTTCGGCGACCATCTGGCCGGCGAGGTGAAGGCGTCCGGTTTCGGTACGGTCGCCTCCGCGAGCGGTGAGGTCGCGACGACCCTGGACCAGCCCCTGGTCAAGCAGCTCCAGCGGCTCAATCTGATCCGCCGGGCCGTGCCCGCGTTGCAGATGGGGCAGTACTCGACTGAGGGAGTGACGGGTCAGATGGCGTTCAAGCGCCGTTACACCGAAGGGTCGACGGACAGTTTCGCGCTGGTCACCGTCACCGGCGACGCGACCTGGACCGGGATCCCCAACGGCACATACACGGAGGTCGTGACCGGCGAGACGAGGACCGTCGGCAACGGCACCCTGACCGCCGCGGCTCCGGGGAAGGGCAATCTGCGGGTGTACGTACTGAACGGCCCCGGGAAGATCGGGGCCGACGGCCCGTATCTCAAGTAGCGCACCCTGTGGGCGCCGTCACAGCGAGGTCCGGGTCCCGCAACTTGATCGTGAGGGTTACCTAACTTAGGGTCCCCTTACTGGTTGTTCCACGCTGTGGGTGTCCGCGTGACCCCGTGCCTCGTGCGCGGGGTCACGGTGCGGACCAACCGCAGGCAGCTCAAAGGGGATTCCTCATGCCGTTCGTTTCCACCCGCTCCGGCCCGTCCGCCCGGCCGGGCCGCCGGGCCTTCGGCGTCGCCGCGGCTGCTGCCGCACTGACGCTGCTGCTCGGCGCCTGCGGTTCGAGCGAGGACTCCTCCAGCGGTTCGGAGAAGAACACGGCGGGCGGTGCGTTCCCCGTCAGCATCAAGAGCGCGCTGGGCACCGCGGAGATCACCGAGCAGCCGAAGCGGGTCGTCACACTCGGCCAGGGCTCGACCGAGACGGCCATCGCCCTCGGTCACACGCCGGTGGGCATGGAGCGTTACGACTGGGGCAGCGACAAGACCGGCTACATGCCGTGGATCTACGAGGCCGTGAAGAAGAAGGGCGACACACTGCCCAAGCAGTTCACCGGCGGTGAGGAACTCGACATCGAGGCCATCACCGAACTGGAGCCGGACGTGATCCTGGCGCCGTGGTCCGGTCTGACGCAGAAGCAGTACGACATCCTCAAGGACATCGCGCCCACGGTCGCCTACCCCGGCCAGGCGTGGACCACCAAGTGGGACCAGCAGATCGACATCATCGCCAAGGCGCTCGGTCAGGCGACGGACGGCGACAAGCTGACCACGACGATAAAGAAGCAGCTCTCCGACGCCGCCGCGACCCGGCCCGCGTACAAGGACCACACCTTCTCGTACATCTACACGACGGGTCCCGGCACGCTCGGGGTGTTCCGGTCCTCGGAGCAGCGGGTGGAGATGGTGTCCTCGCTCGGTCTGAAGGTGGACCCGGTGGTGGACACGTTCAAGGAGACCGAGGGCACCGACTCCTCCGTCATCGGTCTGGAGAACGGCAACAAGCTCAACAAGAGCGACCTGATCTTCACCTTCTACACCGACGCCAAGACCCGTCAGGAGATCGAGGCGCAGAAGCTGTACAAGGCGATCCCCGCGGTGTCCAAGGGTGCCGTGGTCGCCGGTGACGACAACCCGTTCGTCACCGCCTCCTCGATGATCAACCCGCTGACGGTGCCGTGGAGCATCGAGCGGTATCTGCCGCTGATCGACGAGGCCGTCACCGCGGCCGACAAGTGAGGCGCGTTCCCTCCGTATGACGACCTCCGTCCCTCCTCGCCCGAGAGGCGCCGGTCCCCCGCGGGCCGGCGCCGCTCGGCTCGTGTGGTGTCTGGCCGCCGCCGTGGTGCTCCTTGCCCTGGCGCTGTTCGCGAGCGTCATGTTCGGCAGCATGAACACCTCGTTCGGTGATGTTCTCGACGTACTCGGGGGCCAGGGCGACCCGTATGTCACGACCGTGATCGAGTCCCGCTACCCGCGCACCGTCCTGGGTGTGCTCGCCGGTGTCTGTCTCGCTGTGGCGGGCACGCTGATGCAGGGGGTGACCCGCAATCCGCTGGCCGACCCCGGGCTGCTCGGCATCAACGCCGGTGCCGCCGCCGGAATCGTCGCGGCGACCGCGTTCCTCGGCGTGTCAGGGCAGTCGGCGACCCTGTGGTGGGCGCTGCCCGGCGCGCTGCTCGCCGGGTTCCTCGTCCATGTCATCGGCTCGGCGGGTTCGGCCGGCAGTCCGGTGCGGCTGGTGCTCGCCGGCGCCGTGCTCACCGCCGTACTGACCGCGTTCATCCAGGCCGTCACCCTCTCCAAGCCGCAGATCTTCGACAGTTACCGGTACTGGGTGGTCGGCGCCCTGGGCGGCCGGGGCTACGACGTGTTCTGGTCGGTACTGCCCTTCGCCGTCGTCGGTCTGGTCGCCGCGCTGCTGCTCGGGCCTTCCCTCAACACCCTTGCCCTGGGCGACGAGTCGGCGGCCTCGCTCGGTACGAAACCGGCCGCGGTGCGGGGGGTCGGGCTGATGGCGGCGACGGTGCTGAGCGCCGCGGCCACCGCCGCGGTCGGGCCGATCGCGTTCGTCGGGCTCGCGGTCCCGCACATCGTGCGGGCGGTCGTCGGGGTCGACTTCCGCAGGCAGATCGCGTTCTCGGCACTGGTGGGACCCGCGCTGCTGCTGTTCGCCGATGTCGTGGGCCGCGTACTGCTGCGCCCGCAGGAGTTGATGGTCGGCGTGGTCACGGCGTTCGTCGGCGCGCCCGCGCTGTTGTTCGCGGTACGCCGGATGAGGGGGACAGCGTGATGACCCGGCAGAGCGTGCCGCACACCGCGAGCGTCGGGGGCGACAGCGCGCGGGATGCCAAGGGTGCGGCGCCGCGTGGGTATCTGCGCATCGGCCGGACCGTGGCGCTGCCCGTCGAGCGGACCACCGTCGTGGCGTGCCTCGTCGTCCTCGCGGTCCTCGTGGTCGCCGCCGTCGCCACTCTGACGATGGGCCGGCTCGGCGTCCGTCTCACCGACCTTCCTTCGGCGGTGTTCGGCGGCGCGGAGGGCAAGGACAAGTTCGTACTCAACCGGCTGCGCGGACCGCGTCTGGTCACCGGGATCGCCACCGGCGCCGCCTTCGGCCTGTCCGGCGCGCTGTTCCAGTCCGTGACGCGCAACCCGCTCGGCAGCCCCGACGTGATCGGGCTGAGCGGCGGCGCGGGCGCGGGCGCCGCGATCTTCGCGCTGCTGCTGCCCGGCGTCCCGGTCTGGCTCGGCGCCCTGCTCGGCGCCGTCCTGGCGATGGCGCTGGTCTACGTGTCCACGGGCACCGGCTTCCGCGACCCGGGCCGTCTGGTCGTCGCCGGTATCGGCGTGGCCGCCATCGCCACGGCGGTCATCCAGTACGTCGTGTATGTCGTCGAGCGCGACAAGGCCACGGTCCTGACCGCCTACCTCAACGGCAGCCTGGCCGCCCGGTCCTGGTCCGACGCCACCACGATCTGGCTCGTCCTGCTCGCCACGGCGCCGCTGATCGCTCTCGTGGCACGGCATCTGACGATCAGTGAGATGGGTGACGAGATCGCGGCGGCCCTCGGCAGCGACCCCGGGCGGACCCGGACGGCCGCCGTGGTCCTGTCGATCGTGCTGGCCGCCGGCGCGGTCAGTGTGGCGGGACCGATCGCGTTCATCGCGCTGACCGCCCCGCAGATCGCCCGCCGGGTCACCCGGGGCGCGGGCCCACGGCTGACGCTGTCCGCGCTGATGGGCGCGGTGCTGCTCGTCCTCGCCGATCTCGCCGCCCAGCAGTCGCCGCTCTTCGACGACCTGCCCGTGGGCATCTACACCATGGCGGTCGGCGGGCTCTACCTCGGCTACCTGCTGACTCGTGAATGGAGAAAGGGAACATTGTGAGCATCGAAGCGGGTGCGGGTACGGAGGCGGTGGCGTCCGCCGTCAAGGGGCTCGGCGCGCGGGGTGTGACCCTCGGCTACGGGGGCGTGCCCGTGGTGCGGGACGTGAGCCTCGACCTCCCGCACGGCGGTCTGACGGTCGTCGTCGGCCCCAACGGGTGCGGCAAGTCGACCCTGTTGAAGTCCTTCGCCCGGGTCCTCAAGCCGGTCGGGGGGCACATCACACTGGACGGCACCGATGTGTCCGGGCTGCGCGGCAAGGAGTTCGCCCGGCGCGTCGCGCTGCTGCCGCAGAGTCCGCTCGCGCCCGAGGGAATCAGTGTGCGCGGCCTGGTGCGGCGCGGACGGCATCCGCACCACACCCTGCTGCGGCAGTGGTCCCCCGACGACGACCGGGCCATCGCGCTGGCGCTCGACCGGGCCGGGCTCGCCGATCTCGCCGAGGTACCGGTCGGTGATCTGTCGGGCGGTCAGCGGCAGCGGGCGTGGATCGCGATGGTCCTGGCCCAGGACACCGAGCTGATCCTGCTCGACGAGCCGACGACATTCCTCGACATCGCCCACCAGTACGACCTTCTGGAGCTGTGCGCCGAGCTGAACCGTGAGGGGCGCACCATCGTCGCGGTGCTCCACGACCTCAACCAGGCGGCCCGGTTCGCCACCCATCTCGTCGTGATGGACGAGGGCCGCGTCGTCGCCGAGGGCCCGCCCGCCGATGTGGTGACGGCGGAGTTGGTCGCGGAGGTGTTCGGACTCGCCAGCGACATCGTGCCCGACCCGAGGACCGGTACGCCGATGGTGATCCCGCACGAGCGGGTGGGGTGACGCGCGGGAGCGTCGACCGGGTGTCATATTCAGGTGCGTGATCGCTCCGGCCACGCGATCATGCACCTCATGGCGATGGCACCCCGATGCTGCGACACCCCCACGCTCACGCGGCTGCTCGCCCTGGATCGGCGAGGAACCCCGCCCGGCACCCCGGGGCACGAAGTGGTCTTCGACTACACAGATGTACAGGCGTGCTCCGCGTGCGGCGGCGGCCTGGTCGAGCACCACTCCCACGACTGCTGGGACCCGGCCGACCACGCGTCGTGGGACATGTACTGGTGGTGGCGCGTCGACGCCGCCGACATGCGGCTCGTCGAGGAGTGGGTCGCGGCATGCCCGCAGCCGCTCTCCCCCACCTGCGGCTGCCCGGTCCATCGCGGCCTGGGCAGTGCGACACCACCCGCTGTCGCACCCGCCGTGCAGACCCGGCACGAGCGGGCCGACGTACCGCGCACCGGGGTGCGACTGGTGGACGGACTGCCGCGGTGGGTCACGGCGACGGACAACCTCACGGCGACAGACGGAGACCACTGACCATGCCCACCGACAGCGACAGCACACCCCCCTCCGGCACGATGCACGCGGTCGAGGAACCCATCGACGCACCGCTGGTCCGCCGGTTGCTCACCGCACAGTTCCCGCACTGGGCGCATCTGCCCCTCACACGGTTCCCCTCGTCCGGGACCGTCAACGCCGTGTACCGGCTCGGCGACGACCTGGCCGTACGGCTGCCCCGGGTCGTCACGTCCGGGGTCGAGGACATCGAGAAGGAGCAACGGTGGCTGCCGCGGCTCGCTCCGCTGCTCCCCGTCGCCGTGCCCGTCGTGCTCGGCAAGGGGGTCCCCGGCGAGGGCTACCCCTGGCCGTGGTCCGTCCACCGCTGGCTCGAAGGTGACCACCCGGACGCCACCCTGCTCGCGCGGTCCGACGGCACAGGAGACGACGCACGAGACGAGGTACGAGACGACGTACGAGACATCTCGGGAGCCAACATCGGCGATTCTGCCACCCAACTCGCCCTGGATCTCGCGGAGTTCATCACCGCCCTGCGCCGCGTCGACCCCACCGACGCCCCTCCCGCCTACCGTGGTGCGCCGCTGGCGACCGAGGACGACGGGGTCCGCGCCGCGATCCGGGACCTGCGCGGGGACATCGACACCGGCGCGGCGACCGGAGCGTGGGAGGCGGCCCTCGCGGCGCCGGACTGGTCAGGGCCGCCGCTGTGGCTGCACTCCGATCTGATGCCCGGCAATCTGCTGCTGAGCCGGGGGCGGCTGAGTGGCGTCATCGACTTCGAGACCGTCGGCGTCGGTGACCCCGCGTGCGACCTGATCGTCGCGTGGAACCCGCTGCCCGCCCGGGTACGGCACGACTTCCGGGTCGCGGTCGGACTCGACGACGCGACCTGGGCGCGCGGCCGGGGCTGGGCGCTGGCCATGGCGCTCATCCAACTCCCGTACTACCGCGACAGAAATCCGGTGATCGCGGGGCATGCGCGGCATGTGATCAGGGAAGTGCTGACCGAGCACAGAGCGGGCGATCACCTCTCATAAAGGGCGCTCTCGGCACCTCACTCCCCGCGAGACGTGCAGGTTAATTCCGGAGAACATCCGGGAAACAGTTGCTTCTTGCCCTGCGGGACCCCTTGTTGCGCGGCTATCTACGCGCGTATCTTGAGGCGGCTTTCAGTCTTCTCGCACCCCTCACACACATCCCGTTCACAGCGTCACTTCGCGAGAACACGCAAGAGAAAGAGCCCAACGTGCCTCCTTCCATACCCCCGGCCCTGCGCGGCCGGCGTGCCAAGGTGATCGCCCTGGCCGTTCCGTTCGGTATCGCCGGAACGCTCATCGCGCTTCCGTTCACCGCTCAGGCGACCCCGTCGGCGGATGCGGTCGTCGCCGAGGTCTTCGGCGGCGGCGGCAACTCCGGTGCCAGCCTCACCAACGACTTCATCGAGCTGGGCAACGCCGGAAACGCCCCCTTCGACCTCTCCGGCTGGTCCGTGCAGTACCTGAGCGGCACCCCCGGGCCGACCACCAAGTGGCAGGTGACCGAGATCAGCGGCGCCATCCCGGCGGGCGGCAGCTATCTCGTCCAGGAGGCCAAGGGCGCGGGCGGCGACACCGCCCTGCCCACGCCCGACGCGGTCGGCACCATCTCCATGTCGGCGAGCAGCGGCACCATCGCCCTGGTCCACTCCACCACCCCGCTGACCTGCCTGACGGCCACCGACTGCGCCGCGGACGGCACCGTCAAGGACCTGGTCGGCTTCGGTACGGCCGTCGTCCGTGAGGGTTCGCCCGCCACCGGTGCGGGCAACACCACGTCCGTCGCGCGCAACGCCGCGCTCACCGACACGGACAACAACGCCGCCGACTTCTCCGGCGCCACGCCCAGCCCTCGTAACAGCACGGGCACCGGCGGCGGCACCGACCCGTCCCCGACGCCGTCGCCCACCGACACCACGCCCGGTGAGCTGCGGATCCACGACGTCCAGGGCGCCACCCGTGTCTCCCCGCAGGCCGGCAAGTCCGTGCACAACGTGCCCGGTGTCGTCACCGCGGTCCGTGGCACCGGCTCGTCGCGCGGCTTCTGGATCCAGGACACCACCCCGGACCAGGACCCGGCGACCAGTGAGGCCGTGTTCGTCTTCACCGGTTCCGCGACCCCGCAGGTCAAGCCCGGTGACTCGGTGCTGGTCTCCGGCAAGGTCACCGAGTACTACCCGGGTGGCGCGGCGAGCGGCGGCCAATCCGTCACCGAGATCACCGCCCCGACGACGACCGTCCTGTCCTCCGGCAACGCGCTGCCCGCGCCCGAGGTCATCGACGCCAAGACGCTCCCGAACGCCTACGCGCCCGACGCGCAGGGCGGCAACATCGAGGAGCTGGCGCTCGATCCGAGCAAGTACACCCTGGACTGGTTCGAGTCCCGCGAGGGCATGCTGCTGCGTGTCACCGACAGCCGCGTGGTCGGTGCGTCGAACGCGTACGGCGAGACCTGGGTCACCACCAAGCCGACGCAGAACCCGACGCAGCGCGGTGGCACGCTCTACGGTTCCTACGCGGACCAGAACTCGGGCCGTCTCCTGATCGGTTCGCTGAACGGTGACAAGCTCGGCGCCAATGTGGGCGACACCCTCGCGGGTGACACCACGGGTCCGCTGGACTACTCCAACTTCGGTGGCTACGGCCTTCAGGCGACCACTCTCGGCACCGTCAACTCCGGCGGCATCAAGCCGGAGGTCGCGTCGAAGGGCAAGTCCAACGAGCTGTCGGTCGCCACGTACAACGTGGAGAACCTGGACCCGACCGACCCGCAGAGCAAGTTCGACCGCCTCGCCGAGGGTGTCGTCAAGAACCTGGCGTCGCCCGACATCGTGAGCCTGGAGGAGATCCAGGACAACAACGGTGCCAAGGACGACGGCACGGTCGCGTCGGACAAGACGATGACGCAGTTCACCGACGCCATCAAGGCGGCCGGCGGCCCGGATTACGAGTGGCGCTCGGTCGACCCGGTGAACAAGGCGGACGGTGGTGAGCCGGGCGGCAACATCCGGATCGTCTTCCTGTTCAACCCGAAGCGCGTCAGCTTCGTGGACCGTCCGGGCGGCGACGCGACGACGGCCACCGAGGTCGTCACCACCGGCAAGCACGACAAGGACATCACCCTGTCCGCGTCGCCTGGCCGGATCAACCCGACGTCGGACGCGTGGAAGAGCAGCCGCAAGCCGCTCGTCGGCGAGTTCAACTTCCGGGGCGACCAGTTCTTCGTCATCGGCAACCACTTCAACTCCAAGGGCGGGGACCAGCCGCTGCACAGCCGGTTCCAGCCGCCGACGCTGGGCTCGCAGACACAGCGTCTGGCACAGGCCAAGGAGGTCAACACCTTCGTCAAGAGCCTGCTCGCCAAGGACAAGAAGGCGAAGATCGTCGTTCTCGGTGACCTGAACGACTACCCGTTCTCCGCCCCGGTGTCCGCCCTGACCGAGGGCAAGGTCCTCACGGACCTGATGGACACGCTGCCGACGAACGAGCGTTACAGCTACGTGTACGACGGCAACTCGCAGACGCTGGACCACATCCTGGTCAGCCCGTCGATCAAGAACCCCGAGTACGACGTGGTCCACGTCAACGCGGAGTTCTCGGACCGCGCGAGCGACCACGACCCTCAGGTGGTCCGCGTCAAGTAGGCCGGTCCGTACCGGCGATGATGCCCCGGTACCGACTGTGACGAGGTGTCCGTACGCTCCGGCGGGTGTGCGGACACCTCGCTCGTGTCAGGCGCGCCCGTACCGCGCCGCCATCGCATGGAACGCCGCTTTCGGTTCCCAGCGGTCCCCGTCGAGCATCCGGACGACGCCGTACGAGCCGAGGTCAGCGGGTCCCGGCCTGCTGTAGCCGGCGAAGGTGAACCAGAGCGCGGTGTCGACGCCCTCCTCCTCGAAGACATCGAGGAGTTCGGTGAGGTAGCGCACTTGCTCGTCCTCGTCCGGTACGGCGCCGGGCGGCACCTGATAGGCGCTGCCGCCGCGCTCACCCGCGCCCCGGTAGGCGCAGGTGCCGAACTCGACCACGGCGACGGGCTTGCCGTGGGCGACATGGGCCCGTATCTCGTCGCGGAAGGTGTCGGTGTTGTACGCGGCCCGGTAGGCGTCGACGCCGACGATGTCGAACGGGCTCCAGTCGACCCACTCCCATGGCGCGGACGCGTAGGTGACCCGGCCGCCGAACTCGGCGCGGACCGTCGCCGCGGCCTCGGCGAGGAACACGTTGAGGCGCTCCAGGACCGGGCCGAACGACGACCACCACTCCATGTCGGCGCTCCCGACGGCCGCGAGCCGGTCGCCGTAGGTGTCGCCCTCGATGAAGCCGCCGCAGAAGGCACTCATCTCGCACCCGGTGACGAACACGACCTCGGCGCCGTCGCGCCGCAGTTCCTCCGCCCGCCGTGCGCAGTCCGCGAAGAACGGCAGGAGCCGGTCGGCCGGGAGGTCCACGGGGAAGGGCGCGAACCACACTTCGAGTCCGGCGTCCGCCGCGCAGCGTGCCGCGACGCTCAGCCGTTCGGGGTCACGGCCCGAGACGCGTACGGCATCGCAGTGCAGTTCACGGCGGATCACCGTCATGTCGTCCCGTACCGTCCGAGGCGTGAACGTCGTGCGGGAGAGGTGGTCCCCCGGCAGGAACCCGGTGTCGTAGTTGATGCCCCGTGCCCGCACGTGATGCCCCTTCGTCCGGCCGATACCGCGACCCTGGTGTCCCGGCCAGGGTACGGAACCGGCTGTGTCAGGCGGGCAGACGCGGCACGCTCTCCACGAGACGACTTGTGTAGGGATGCGCGGGGGTTCCCAACACCTGTGCCGTGTCGCCCTGTTCCACGATCCGGCCGCGCTCCAGGACGGCCGTGCGTTCACAGAGCGAGGCGACCACCGACAGGTCATGGGAGACCATGACAAGAGTCAGGCCCTGTTCCTGCTTCAACTCGCTGAGCAGGTCCACGACTTTGACGCGGGTCGTGACATCGAGCGCGCTGACCGGCTCATCGGCGAGCAGCACACGGGGGTCGCAGACGGTGGCGCGGGCGATGGCGATGCGCTGCCGCTGACCGCCGGAGAACTCGTGCGGATAGCGGTCGGCGACATCGGCCGGGAGCCCGACCCGCTCCAGTGCCTCGGCCACCTTGGGCGCCGCGGTGCGCCGTGTGTCGATGCCGAGGGACCGCAGCGGCTCGGACACGATGCCGCCGACGCGCTGTCGCGGGTCGAGGGACGAGTACGGGTCCTGGAACACGCACTGCACACCGCGCCGGAAGCGCCGCATCTGCGCACGGTCGCGCGGCGCCAGTGGGGCCCCGTCGAAGCGGACGGTGCCGGAGGTGGGGCGGGCGAGTCCGAGCAGCAGCCGCAGCAGCGTCGTCTTGCCGGCGCCCGACTCCCCGACCAGGGCCAGGCTGTGCCCGGCGTCGACGGTCAGCGAGATGTCCTCGACGACGGGCGTGGGGTGTCCTCGGTAGGCGAACGACGCCTTGTCCAGAGCCAGTACGGGAGTTCCGGGGGCGGCCCGGTCGAGTTCCTGGGTCATCGCGCGCTCCCGCGGTCGAGTGCCGATTCCAGTTGGCGGGCGCTGGCCACCAGTGCCCGTGTGTACGCCTCGCGCGGTGCCCGCACCAGTTCGCGTACGTCGCCCTCCTCGACGGCCCGGCCGTCCTTGAGGACCAGGACGCGGTCGGTGACCTTGGCGACGACGGCGAGGTCGTGGCTGACGAAGAGGACGGCCATGTCCCGTTCCTGGACGAGGGTGTCGATCAGGTCGAGCATCTCGGCCTGCACGGTGACGTCGAGCGCGGTGGTCGGCTCGTCGGCGATGAGCAGCTTCGGGTCGCAGGCGAGGGCCATCGCGAGGGCCACGCGCTGGCGCTGGCCGCCGGAGATCTCGTGCGGGAAGGCGCGGACGATCCGGTCGGGCTCGGGCAGCCGCACCTGGTCCAGTGCTTCGGCGACGGCCCGCTTGAGCGCGTTGCCCTTGAGGCCACGGCGGCGGGCGAGGGGTTCGGCGATCTGCCGTCCGACGCGCATCAGCGGATCGAGCGCGGTGAGCGGTTCCTGGAACACGATGGCGGCGTCCCGGCCGCGTACCCGGGCGAGCTGTTTCTCGCCCGCGCCGACGATCTGCGTCCCGGCGAGTTCGACGCTGCCCTGTGCGGTCATCCCGTCCGGCAGCAGACCGAGCACGGCGAGTGTGGTCAGGGACTTGCCGGAGCCGGACTCGCCGATGAGGCCGAGGCGTTCACCGGGGGCGACGGTCAGCGAGAGGGCGTCGACCAGGGCGTGTCCTTCGCCGGTACGGATCGTCAGGTCGCGCACGTCGAGGAGGGTCATGTGCGCCTCCGCGAGGCCGTCGGGTCGAGGGTGTCGCGCAGGCCGTCGGCGATGAGGTTCACGCCGATGACCAGCAGGACGAGGAGGATGCCGGGGGCGAGGGCGCCCGCCGGTGCGGTGGTGAAGGTGGCCTGGGCCTCCTGGAGCATGCGGCCCCACGAGGCGTTCGGCGGCGGCGCCCCGAGACCGAGGTACGACAGGCTGGCCTCGGCGAGGATCGCGAGCCCGAACTGAAGGGCGAGGTTCACCACGAGCGTGGGCCAGATGTTGGGCAGCACATGCCCGGTGACGATCCGGGGCCAGGAGGTGCCGGAGGTCCGGGCGGCGGTGATGAAGTCCTGCGCCAGGACCCGTTTGACGAGGATCCGTACCAGACGGGCCACGACCGCGCTCTGGGCGAGGCCGATGGCGAGGATCGCCGAACTCAGGGTGGCCGAGCGGGCGGCGACGATGAGCATCGCGAGCAGCAGCGTCGGGAAGGCGATGAGGATGTCGAGGAACGCGGAGAGCGTGTCGTCGAGCCAGCCCTGGGCGAACGCGGCGAGGACGCCCAGTGTGACGCCGACGGTCGCCGCGACGGCGACCGATCCGAGGCCCGCCTCGACGGCGATCCGGGAGCCGGTCATCAGCTGCGTGAACAGGTCACGGCCGAGTTTGTCGGTGCCCAGCAGATGCCCGCCGCCGGGTGACGCGAGACGGCCGCCGGAGGTGTCGTCGGTGGCGTACGGCAGCCAGAAGAACGAGACCAGCGCCATCAGGGCGATCAGCCCGGCCAGGACACATCCGACGACGAGTGTGTACGAGCGCTTGGCGGATGTCTTGCGCGGGGCGGACGGCAGGTCCGGGGCCGGGGGCCGCGGCGGGACAGCCATGTCCGTGGTCGGTTGGTTCACCGGGTGCCTCCCGACAGTCTGCCGCGCAGCCGTGGATCGATGATCCGCTGGACGAGGTCGGCGACGAACCCGATGACCAGGACGGCGAGCGTGGAGACGAACAGCACGCCCTGGATCACCGGGTAGTCGTGCTGGGCGATGCCGGTCGCGAGCAGGGAGCCGAGGCCGGGCAGCGCGTACACGGACTCCACGACGACCGCGCCGAGCAGGGTGGACGCCAGCTCGATACCGAGGATGGAGATCACCGGTACGGAGGCGTTACGGAGTCCGTGGCGCCACATGGCCCGTGCGAAGGAGGAGCCGAGTGCCCGCGCGGTGCGCAGGTAGTCGCTGCCGAGGACGTCGAGGGTCGCCGACCTGACGTACCGGATCAGGGACGCGCTCATCACCAGGGCGATCGTGACGACCGGCAGGACGAGGGAGCGGATCGCCTGGGCCGGTTCCGACCAGCCGTCCTGCGGGAAGCCACCCGCGGGCAGCCAGCCCGCGTTCAGCGCGAGGACGGCGATGAGGATCATGCCGAGCCAGAACACCGGGACGGCGAGGCCGAGTTGGGACACTCCGCTGAGCAGCGCCCCGTACCAGGTGCGGCGGCGGTACGCGGCGACGAAGCCCGCCGGTACCGCGATCAGGATGGCCAGGACGAACGCGGCGAGAGTGAGCGGGACCGTGACGTTCAGCCGGGCGCTGACCTCGGGGCCGACCGGCAGCGAGCTGACGAACGACGTGCCGAGGTCACCGCCGGCCAACTGCCCGATCCAGTCCACGAACTGCTGCGGCAGCGGCTGGTCGGAGCCGATGGAGTGCCGGGCCGCCGCGATCTGCTCGGGGCTGGCGCCCACGGAGGTGAGTGCGTTCGCGGGGTCGCCCGGCAACATCCGGAGCAGCACGAACAACACCACGCTCGCGAGCGCCAGCGACACGAGCAGGAAGGCGAAGCGGCGCAGAAGGTACCGCGCCATCAGCCCTTCTTGATGTCGTAGGCGAAGAACTGCGAGTTGAGGCCGTTGACGGGGTAGCCGGACAGCTTGCTGTTGGCGACGACGATCTGCGGGTACAGGTACAGCCAGTCACTGGCCGCGTCCTCGGCGGTCTTGCGGTTGACCTTCTTCAGGAGGTCGGTCTGCTCGGCCGTGCTGGACGCCTCCTCGGCCTGCTTGACCCACTGGGTGACCTGCTTGTTGTCGTAGCCCCAGTAGAAGTCGGGGTTGCCGTACCAGACGAGGTCGCGGTCGTTGACGTGCTCCTGGAGCGTGGCCGTGAAGTCATGGTTCTTGTACACCTTCGTGTACCACTCGTCGGGCGTGATGGTGTTGATGTTCACCGTGATGCCGACCTTGGCGAGCTGCGACTTGATGAAGGTCGCGGCGGTCGGGTGCGGGTCGTAGTTCGGGGTGTCGAGCGTGAAGGTGAAGCCGTCCTTGTAGCCCGCCTCGTCCAGGAGCTTCTTCGCGCGCGCGGTGTCGTAGGAGTTGACGTCGGTCAGGTCCTCGTACCACGGGTCGGTGGGCGGCACCATCGAACCGATGAGCTTGCCGTAGCCGCCCCAGACGGACTCCAGGAGCTTCTTGTCGTCGATGGCGGACGAGACGGCCTGGCGGACCTTGACGTTCGTGAACGGCTTGGCCTTGTCGTTGAAGGCGAGGAGCAGCTTGGTGGTCGAGTCGCCGTCGGTGACCTTGTAGTTCTGGTTGCTCTTGAACTGGTCGAGGGCGTCGGGCGACTGCTCGCTCGTGACGACGTCTATGGCGTTGGTCAGCAGCGCGTTGTTCAGCGCCGTGGCGTCCTTGTAGTAGTGGAAGACGACCTGCTTGTTCTTGGCCGCGGTGCCCCAGTAGCCGGCGAACCGGTCGAGGCTGAGCGCGGAGCCGCGGGTCCACTTCTTCAACTGGTAGGGGCCGGTGCCGTCCTCGCTGGTCTTCAGGTCCTTCGCCTCGGAGTTGATGATCCAGACGTAGGACAGGTTGTAGACGAAGGAGATCGACTTCTGCGAGAGCTGGACCTTGACGGTGCGGGCGTCGGGCGTCTCGACGGACTTGATGACCTCAAGGTTGCTCTTGCGCGCGGACTGCGAGTCCTTCGCGATCACCTTCTCCAGGCTGTACTTGACGTCGGCGCTGGTGAGGGCCTTGCCGCTGTGGAACTTGACGCCGTCCTTCAACGTGAAGGTGTAGGTGAGGCCGTCGTCGCTGACCTTGTGGTCCTCGGCGAGGAGCTTCTCGACCTTGCCGTCGTCGGTGAGCTTGAACAGGCCCTCGTAGACATTGCCGTTGAGTGCCTCCGTGACGCCCTGGCCGCCGCCCCCGGTGTTGTCGAGGTTCACCGGCTCGTACATCGAACCGATGTTGACGGTCGCGTCCTTGTCGTACGACCCGCCGGCCGTACCGCCTCCACCCGAGCCCGAGCCACCGCAGGCGCTGAGGGTGACGGCGAGGGCAGCGGCGGCGGCGACGCCGTAGAGGGAGTTCTTCCTGATGCTCATGAGGGGTACGCGCTTTCGTGCAGCGGGACGGGGAGACGGGGAGGTGTGTGCGGTCCGGTCAGTACTGGGCGGGGAAGCCGTCGCGGAAGACGGGGAGCTTCTCACCGGCCTGGACGGGCAGGTGGAAACGGTTCTGCCGCGGCGGCATGGGACAGTTGTACTGATCGGAGTACCCGCAGGGCGGTACGAAGGCACGGTTGAAGTCGAGGCGGACCCGGTCGTCCCCGGTGCGGGTGACGAAGAGGAAGCGTCCGGCACCGTAGGTGGTGTCGCCATTGGTGGGGTCGCCGAAGACGAGCAGCAGGGTGCCGTCGTCGTCGAAGGCGCTCAGGGTGTAGGCGCGGCCGTCCACGGTGAGCGTGATGTCGCCCGGTACGACGAGGTCACGGGTGCCCCCGTTGTCCCGGATGTGCTCGAACGCGACCCGCCGGGCCCCCGGCACCGGTGTGAAGGTGGCGTCGAGGACCCAGGCCGGGTCGTAGGGGAAGGCGTCGGTGCCTTCGAAGTGCTGGATCGCGGGGGACGCGGCGTCCCAGAACCGGAGCCCGAACTCGGGCTCGCCGGTGACCAGATCGGTGCGCCGCACTGTGGTGACCGTCACACTCGCGGGCTGTCCGGCGCGGGCCTCTTCGAGGTCGGGCCGCTCACCGGCCGACAGCCAGCGGGTCTCCACGAGTGCGAGGTTTCCGGTGGGCGAGCCGAGAGCGCGGGCCCGCTCGGCACGCCAGGCGTGCCAGTCCCCGGCGGGGTCGACGGTCGGTGGATCGGGGTTCTCGCCGACGGTCGGCTGATCCGGGGCAGCGGCATGGGACACGGCATGACTCATTCGCGTAGACGATCGTCGACTGCCACGCCTCGAATGTCACGCTGCGTACAGTTCAACCCAAAGGCCCTCCTTTATCTTCTAAAAGGTCGGCTAATGTCAAGTTGTCCTACATGCTGAGACGGTTTTTGAGACAGTCGGTGAAGCGGCCGGTGACACGCGTCACTTCCGGACAGTACCCAGCGCGGGCAGTACCGTCTCGGCCACCCGGTACGCCTCCTCCAGGAGCGGGTTCCCGGAGAGGATGAAGGTGTCGACGCCCAGGTCCTCGTACTCCTTCAGGCGCTCCACGACCTGCGCGGTCGATCCGACGACCGCCGTGCCGGGCCCCGGCCGGAACAGACTCATGCCGGGCCACAGGTTCGGGTGGACCTCCAACTCCCGGGCGCGGGCGGGTACCCGGCCGCCATGCTGACGGAACTGCCGCTGCCAGCCGACGCCGTCCTCGCCCGCCCGGTCACCGAGCTGCCGTGCGTAGGTGGCCTGGCTGGTGACGTCGAGCAGCCGGTCGGCCGCCGCCCACGCCTCGTCCTCGGTGTCGCGGACGATCAGATGCAGCCGCAGCCCCAGACGCAGCGTCCGCCCGTACGCGGCGGCCCGCTCACGGACCCGGTCGAGCTTGTCCTTGAGCAGGTGCGGCGGCTCGCCCCAGGTGAGATAGACGTCGACGTGCTCCGCCGCCATCTCGATACCGGGGGCCGATGAGCCGCCGAACCACAGGGGGACGTGCGGGCTCTGCACCGGTTTCAGATCGCGGAAGGAGGCGCCCGCGTCCTTGAGGTCGTAGAACGTGCCCTTGTGGTCGAAGACCTCGCCCGCGGTCAGCCGCTTCACGATCGACCAGTACTCGGCGCTGAGGGCGTATCGCTCGTCGTGCTCGACGTGCAGGCCGTACTCGCCGAGGGTCCGGGTCGAGCCGTTGACGACGTTGAAGCGCAGCCGCCCGCCGAACAGCGTGTCGAAGGTGAGTGCCGTCTTCGCGAGCAGGGTCGGCGACATCAGGCCCGGGTGCACCGCGAGCAGCGGCTTGAAGCGGGTACTGGTGGACGCGGCGAGCGCGCTGCCGAGCGGCCACACGTCGTACAGGTCGGTGGCGAGCAGCGCGCCCGTGAAGCCGAGGCGTTCGACGGTGCCGGCGAGTTGCTGGAGATAGCCGAGGTTGACGGGTCTGCGGCCCTCCGGCTCCCAGGGGTAGGCGCCTTCGCGCGGAATGATGTACCAGAGGACTTCCGATGCCATGGGGCGCTCCCTCACGCCGTCCGGGCGGCGACGGCGTCCGCGACCGTCACCGGCCGCTCGATGAAGCCGATCCGCGCGAAGATGTCGGCGGCCTCCTGCTGTTCGGCGAGGAACGCGTCGCTCACGTCCTCGATGTGCCAAGGGAGTTGGCGCAGGGCGGTCTCCCAGTCGTCCGCCGTGCCGCCCTGCTCGTCGGCCGCGATCCGCGCCGCCTCCCGTGGGTGGGCCGCCGCCCACGCGTCCGCCCGGCGCAGCGCCCGGGTCAGCGCGTCGACGACCTCGGGCCGGTGCTGCGCCAGTTCCCTGCGCGTGAAGAACACGGACCGGTCCGTGATGACCTCACCGGTGGCGACCAGCACGCGCACACCTCCGGCCCGCCGTGCCGCGGCGAGTTGCGGGCCCTGGGCGACCCAGGCCGCGATCTCCCCGGCCCGCAGCAGCTTCTCGCTGTGCTCGCCGCTCCGCTCGGGAGTGATGTCGGTGGCGTACGACAGTCCGGCGTCGTCCAGGGCCTTGGCGACGAGATGGGTCTGCCACGAGCCGATCGCCAGATGGACGGTGCCGCCCTTCAGATCGGCGACGGTGCGTGCCGGGCTGTCCTCGGTCACCAGGAGCGCGCCGTGATCGGGGCGTGGCGCCGACACAGCGGTGTACACGATGTCGTGCCCGGCGGCCTGTGCGGTGACGGGCGGTGTGGACCCGGTGCCGCCGAAGTCGATGACGCCCTCGGTGAGGAGTGCCCCGGTGCGCACGCCGTTGGTGTACGCGTGGAAGGCGACGGTCTCGCCCACGGCTGACAGCTCCTCGGCCGCGTAGTCGAGGCGGGAGAGGTAGTAGAGGGACGGGTTGCTGTGGTGGACGCCGATGGTGACGGTCATTCAGATCACTCCGGATTCTTGGGCGTTACGGGCGGATACGGGGGTGGGCTGGGGAGCGGGCCCAGGAATGGGCTCGGGAGCGGGGCCGGGACTGGGCTCGGGAATGGGCTCAGGGGTGGGGGTGTCGGCCGGGGCGGGTGTATGGACCCCGAGGTCGCCGAGGAGCCGTCTGCGCAGGGCGGCGAACGCCGGGTCCCCGGGGTCGCGGGGCCGGGGCACGGTGACGGTCTCGTCGGTCACGAGGCGTCCGTCGCGCAGGACGCAGACCCGGTCGGCGAGACGTATCGCCTCCTCGACGTCGTGCGTGACGAGCAGCACGGCGGGCCGGTGCACCCGGCGCAACTCGCCCACCAGGTCCTGCATCTTGAGCCGGGTGAGGGCGTCGAGCGCGGCGAACGGCTCGTCAAGAAGCAGGAGTTCGGGTTCGCGGACGAGCGCGCGGGCCAGTGCCACACGCTGTGCCTCGCCGCCGGACAGAGTGGCGGGCCAGGCCCGCGCGTGCCGCTCAAGACCCACCTCGGCGAGCGCCCGGCGCCCACGTTCGGCCTCGCCCCGGGGCAGCGCCACGGTCACATTGGCGAGGACCCGTTTGGACGGTACGAGACGCGGCTCCTGGAAGACGACGGTGCGGGCCTCGGGCACCAGGACCTCTCCCTCGTCGGCGCCGTCCAGGGCGCCGAGTATGCGCAGCAACGTCGTCTTGCCGCTGCCGCTCGCGCCGAGGAGCGCCACGAACTCGCCCCGGGCGACGGTGAGATCGAGCCCGTCGAGGACGGCCCGGGTACCGAAGACCCGGCGCAGACCTCTGACCTGGACGGCGGTGCTCATCGGTCCGCCCCCTGTCCGGCCGTGCGCCACGGCATCACGAACCGTTCAAGGAGCCGCACCAGGCCGTCGGCCACCAGACCGAGCAGCCCGTACACGAGGATGCAGACCGCGAGGATGTCGGTGCGCGCGTAGCTCTGGGCCTGCGACATCAAGTAGCCGATGCCGGCGGTGGCGTTGATCTCCTCGGCGGCGATCAGCGCGATCACGCTGAGCGTCATGGACAGGCGCAGTCCGGCGAGCAGCGAGGGCAGGGCGCCCGGCAGGACGACCTCGCGCACGACGGCGAGTCTGCTCATCCCGAAGGTGCGCATCGCCTCGACCAGTTTGCGGTCGGTGTTGCGGACGCCGCTCGATGTGGACACGTACATGGGGAAGGTGGTGGCGACGGCGATCAGCAGGATCTTCGCGACCTCGTTGATGCCGAACCACACCATGAACAGCGGTACGAGGGACAGGAACGGGATGGTGCGCAGGGTCTGGAGCGAGGAGTCGAGGAGTTCGTCGCCGAGCCGGGTGAAGCCGGTGACGATACCGAGGGTCAGCCCGACGGTGAGTCCGATGAGCAGACCGATGCCGGACCGCGTGAGCGAGGTGGCCAGCGCGTCGGACAACTGGCCGTTGCCCCACAACTCCCCCGTCGCGCGCAGCACACCGGCCGGTGAGGCGAGGACGTCGGGGGTGAGCGCCCCGGTCGCCGACGCCACCCACCACAGTGCGAGCAGCGCCAGCGGGCCGAGGGCCCGGACGGTGAGGTGGTAGGTGCGGGAGCGGGGGCGCCGAACGGGTGCGCGGGGGGTCACCAGCGCCGGTGCCCGTTCGGTGGCCGGTACCCGCTCGGCGGCGGGTGGTGTCTCGACGGCGACTGGTGGCTCAGCGGCGGGTGGTGGCTCGTCGGCCGGTGACCGCCCGGGTGCCGGGGGCCGTTCCTCCGCCCGTGCCACCGTCACGACAGGGTCCTGATGTCGAGGAGGTGCGCGGCGACGTCGACCTCGTCCTGTGTCACCTTCTGCTCGGCGTAGAACCGCGCGACGTCCTTGAACCGCTGGATGTCGGCGTCAGCGATCGGTTCGACGGTGCCGCCCTGGCGGGTGAAGTCGATCTGTACGCGCTTGGCGTCGCCGTTCAGTGCCTGCGGTCCGGCGTCCGTGGTGACGTTGAGGTACGCCTCCGGGTCCTTCTTCTCGCGGACGCTGCCGTCGTGCAGGTACTGGTAGAGGGCCTTGACGACCTCCGGATGGCGCTCCGCGAACTCGGCGCGTACGGCGGTGAGGCTGTAGTTGTCGGAGCCGATGGCCTTGCCGTCGGCGACGAAGTGCGCCTTACCGGTGCCGAGTTCGGCCACCGAGTACGTCGCCCAGACGGCCCAGGCGTCGACCTTGCCGGTGTTGAAGACGGCGGCGGTCTGGTCGGGGCGCAGATACACGCGCTCGACCTTGGACGCCGGGATGCCTTCCTTGGCGAGGGCCTTGAGCAGGAGGTACTCGCCGGTGCCGCCCTTGTTGACGGCGACCTTCTTGCCGACGAGGTCCTTCACGGAGTCGATGCCGGAGCCGTTCTTGGCGAGGATTCCCTCACCGACGGGGTCCGGCGTGGTGGCCGTGAAGAACTTGAACCCGGGAGTCTGCGAGAGGGAGGTGATGCCGGAGGTGATCGAGCCGGTGGCGATGTCCAGTTGGTCGGCGTTCATGGCCTGCGCCGCGGGCGCGAACGGTCCCGCGCTGCCGGTCCACTCGACCTTGGCGTGCACCTTGGCGAGCGCCTTCGCCAGTGAGCCGTCCTTCTTGCCGACGGCGAGGACACCGGAGTTGCCGGGGTCCGGGATCCGGACGGTGACCTGGCTGCCGCCGGACGGGGTGCCCGTGCCGGCCTCCGATGTGCCGCAGCCGGTGAGGGCGGCGAGCGCGGTGGCCGCGGCGAGCGCGGGGACGAGTCTGGGGATACGGAGGTGCATGGCGGTTCCTTAGGTGTCCGTTCGGGGCAAGGTCGTGGTGAGGTTCGTGGTGTCGGTCGTGGTGTCGGTCGTGGTGGCGGTCGTGGTGAGTGCTGCGGCGGGGTGCGCGGCGGTGCCGTTGTTCTCTGCCGCGCGGCGGAGGCGGGCGCGGCGCAGGGGTTCGGGGTCGGCCCAGGCCCGTATGTCGACGGGTTCGGGCAGGAAGCCGAGCGCGCGCAGGCCCGTTTCCTGCTGGGCGAGCAGCGTGAGGCGTTCCTCGGACAGGTCCGGGTGGAGGGTGCGGTGGGTGCCGGGCCGGTAGGCGCCGGTGACGCCCTCGGCGCCGGCACCGGTCTCAGCGCCGAGGATCCGGGCGACCTCGTCGGGCCGGCCCGCCGCCCAGTCGGCGGCGCGGAGCAGCACCGCGAGGAAGCGGTCCACCAGATCGGGGTGCTCGTCAAGGAGTCGCTGATGGACGGTGAGGGGACGGGGTGTGCCGTTGTTGACGCGGTGTGTCCGGTCCGGCAGGGCGTCGAGTTCGACGGCGACCTCGGCCCCGGCGCGCCGCGCCGCCTCGACCGCGAGGGCGCCCTTGACGTAGACGGCGTTGACGTCGCCCCGCCGGAGCGCGGCCAGTTCGGCCGCCCACTGGCCGGTGTGTCCGTCGGCGGGTACGTCGACGAGCGTGGCGTCGTCCAGGGTGTGTCCGGCCGACGCGAGGGCGCCCTCGAAGCCGCGCAGAGCCATGGCCCGCCAGAAGTCGATGGCGATGGTGTGCCGGGGGATGGCCAGGCGCAGCCCGCGCAGTGCCGCCGCGCCCCGGATTCCGGAGCCGGGCGCGACGAGGACGCTCTGGCGTTCCTCGATCCAGGTGAGCCCGATCAGCCGGGTCTGCCCCCCGCGTGAACGGGCCCACAGCGCCGGTACGTTGCCGCCCTCGCGGAACAGTCCGGGCAGCTCGTGCGTGTAGTGGGTCCGGCGGGCCGCCGTGTCCACGTCGTCGGCGCTGTCCTGGAGGGACCGTACGGTGATGCCGTCGGCGGCGAACTCGTCGGTCAGCCAGTGCCGGTCGGCGGCGACACCGGTCGCGGTGGGTACGGGACAGCGGGTGAACCAGAGGGTGTCGGGTACGGGGGCATGCGTCATGAGGACTTCCCGGAGGGGCGAGGAGGAGGCGGGGCGCTGGGGTGAGTGGGCGTACACGTGTGCGTCCGGGCACGGTGCGTCCCGGCACAGGACATGTGCGGGGCGGGCGGTTACGGCCGGGGCGGGCAGTTACGGCCGGAGCGGACCGGCGATGTGGTGTGCGGTCAGCGACAGGCGGCGCTGAAGACGCGGCCGAGGTCGATGTGGCGGCGCACGGTGAGCGCGCGGCACACGGTGCGGGCGCTGGGCACCGGCGCGGGCAGAACGGCGGCGACGGTCACGGCGGTGTACGGCACGGCGGCTGCCCCCTTCTGCCCGGCTCTGCCCGGCTCGGCTCTGTTCGGCTCTCGGTGGGCGCAGCCTGGCACGGCTCCGGACCCCCCGGCAAGCAGCTTCCCATGATGTGGGACCAGACATGAACGGAGTGTTTCACCAGGCGTTTTGGCCGCCCCAGGGGTGCCGTAATGTGGGAAACAACCGAGCGGAGGAGCCCCGATGAGTCGAGCGGTGAACGCTGGTCCGCCCGCCGGTGCGCAGGCCGTACGGCGTGCCCTGGACGTCCTGCACTGTTTCCATGACAACGCGCCCGACCTCAGCGCGTCGGAACTGGCCCGCCGCCTGGAACTGTCGACGTCCACGGCCCACCGGCTCGCCCGGACACTGCTCGGCGCCGGCTTCCTGGAGCAGGACGCCCGCACGGCCCGCTACCGACTGGGGCCCGCCGTCACGGAGTTGGGCCGACTGTCGTACCACCAGCGGGGGCTGCATCTGGCCGCGCCCGAACTGGCCGACCTCGCCCGCCGAACGGGTGCCACCGCCGATCTCGCGCTGCGCAGTGGTCCGCACGCGGTGATCGTGGCGGGCGGTTCCGTCACTCCGAAGGTCGGCCTGCGCAGACCCCTGCACTCCACGGCGCTCGGGAAAGTGCTGCTCGCCTGGCCCCGGCCGGGCGAGGGTGGCTCGGCCGCGCTCCCCCCGCTGCGCGCGTTCACGGACCGCACCATCGTCGATCCCGCCCTTCTCGCCGAGGAGTTGGACCGGGTACGGGCCGCCACCTACGCGCTCAACGACGGTGAATCGGCGCACGGGGTGCGGACCCTGGCCGTGCCGCTGCTCGACCACACGGAGTCGGCGCGCTTCGCCCTCGCGGTGCGCGCCACACCGCAAGTCATCACCCATGAGCGCATGGACTGGTTCCTCGCTCAGGCCCGTATGTGTGCCCACGCGCTGGAGATTCTGCTGCTTTCACCGTCCGAACGCAGGCAAGCGCCGTTGCCATGAAGCCGTGGGTGTGGGCGGTGCGGAGGTAACATCCGACCTCAACACCCATGAAGCCTGGAGGAATCGGAAGCCAATGCCGGACAACACACTCAAGTCGCAGTACGCGGCCCAGGTCGAGGCCGACCTGGAGCAGAACATCAAGGAACAGGACCGTATCGCGACGGAGATCACCGCGTTCCAGGAGCAACTGCGCAGCCTGGAGGCGGACAAGGTCCTGCTCGAAGGGATGCGGCAGGCTCTCGACGCCCGTGCCGCGACCGTCGGTTCTTCGGCCGCCGCACTGCCCCAGCCGCGTACCCCCGGCAAGGCCGGCACCCGTACGGCCGGAAAGCGGAAGGCCAAGGCGGCGGCGGAGAAGGGCAGTTCGAAGGGCGCGCCGAAGCCGGCCGCGAGCAAGGGCAAGGGCGCCGGCAAGGACGCGTCCGCCGCCGCACCCGCCGGGCGTGAGGGCACTCTTCGCGAGGCCGTCGCCACCTACCTCGGCGGTCAGCGCGAGCCGCGCTCCGCCGCCGAGGTCGCGACCGCGCTCACCCAGGAGCACCCGGACCGCAAGATCGGTCTCACGGTCATCCGGAACACGCTCGAAGGGCTCGTCGCCAAGGGGCAGGCCCTGCGGACCAAGCAGCAGCGGTCCGTCTTCTACACGGCAACGGAGACGGCCGGCGTGGCAGCCGGCACCGCGGCGGAGGCCGGGTCGGAAGCGGCTCCGGACAGTGGCACGGAGGGCACGCCGGTCGGCGACGCACAGAGCTGAAGCCCGCGTGGGCAGATCCCACACCCGCGCCCCGGCCGTATGCCGTCTCGGACACCTGTCCAGCCTTCCTGGACAGGTGTCCGAGTGGGCCATGCTCCGAGTGGGTCATGTCCCGAGTGGGTCACCCCTCGATGGTTTCCGCGTTGCGCCGGGCCACATCGGCCAACTGGTCGAAGGTGCGGGTCAACACCTCACGCCGCTCCTCCTTGTACCCCGCGACCGGTCCCAGGCCGTCGATCGAGCCTTCCCAGACCGCCATGAACGTCTTCTTCCACCGCTCGATCACCTTCGCGTCCGGCACCTCGGCGCCGACGAACCACCGGGTCGCGATGAGGTGCAGCAGCTCAAGGTCGCAGGGCACGGCGACGCCCCAGTACTCGTCGGGCTCCAGCTCGACCGGGTCCCCGGCCATCGCCTCCGTGATCTCCGAGATGAGCCGGCCGGTGAGATCCGACAGATGATCCGCCGCCGTGTCGCTGTCGAAGTTCCCGCTGCCCCAGGTACCCACTGTGCCCCGCTCTCCACTCGCCCCGTGCGCTGTTTCCCACGCGCCCCACGCGTTGTTCCACGTCGCTCAGAACCTACCTTCAGGGTCTGACAACGGACTCCGGGCGAAAGCGAGGGGACCATCCATCAAATCTGACGGTTCATCAACTACTGATGAGTCAGTTATTGACGGTTCATCAGCTCGCACACAGAATCACTCTCACTCCGACGGAGGGACACCCTGTGTTGCGACCGATCCGCACCCTCGCCGCAGCCGCGGCCACTCTGCTGCTGGCCACAGCATGCAACTCCGCCGCCTCCAGCTCCTCCGGTGACTCCGGCGATTCCGGTGACGGCAAAGGCAGTTCGACACGTGGAGTGACGAACGACTCCATCAAGGTCGGCGGGATCGTCTCGATGACGACCGCCAGCGGCTACAGCAAGAAGGACACCGACCTCGGCGCGAAGGCCCGCTTCGACCGCGCCAACGCGGAAGGCGGTGTCAACGGACGGAAGATCGACTACCTCGGTGCCGAGGACGACGGCCAGGACCCGGCGAAGAACCTCGCCGCCGCCCGCAAACTCGTCCAGCAGGAGAAGGTGTTCGCGATAGCGCCGATGAGTTCGGTGACGTTCTCCGGCTCCGACTTCCTTCAGAAGCAGCGGGTGCCCACCTTCGGCTGGGGCACCGTCCCGCCCTTCTGCGGGAACAGCTATCTGTACGGCTTCAACGGCTGTCTGGTGCCCATGCCGGGCGGCACCCTCACCCAGAGCTGGCCCGAGGGCCTGAAGAAGGTCACCGGCGGCGCCGAGGGCAAGTCCGTGGCGATCCTCGCCAACGACAACGACGCGGGTACGTTCGCCATCCGCACCTACCGGCAGAGCTTCAAGGCCGCCGGGTACAAGGTGACCTTCGCCAAGGCGACCGTGCCCGCGACCTCGGTGCCCAGCGACTGGTCCGCGTACACGAAGGAGATCCTGCGGTCCGATGGTGGTCAGGCACCGGACGTGGTGGTCTCCGTGATGCAGACGCCGTACAACATCGGACTGCTCACCGCCATCAAGCGCACCGGGTACCAGGGCGTGCTCACCGATCCGACGGACTACGATCCCGGGCTGCTCACCAGGAGCGCCACGAAGAAGGCGCTCGACGGTGTGCATGTCTTCCTGTCCTTCCAGCCGTTCGAGCAGGACAACGCGGCGATGCGGCAGTTCAAGGCGGACATAGGAAAGGCCGCGGGCAAGGACGTCCCGCTCAACATGCACATGATGACCGGCTACATGTCCGCCGACCTGTTCCTCGCCATCGCCGACAAGGCGGGCGAGAAGCTGACCCTCGACACCTTCCAGAAGGCCGCCGACGGGTACGCCGACACCGGCACGATGGTCGGCGACCGCTCTCTGCCCAAGGGACACAAGGAAGCGTTCGGTTGTGGCGCGCTCGTCCAGCTCCAGGACGGCGCGTACCGGGTCTCCGCACCCTTCACGTGCTATCCGCCGATTCCCTTCGCGTAGAGGTGACACGTGTCGGACCTCCTGGGATTCGTACTGAGCGGGCTGGTGTCGGGCGCGCTCTACGCACTGCTCGCGACGGGTGTCGTCCTGTCCTACTCGGCCTCCGGGCTCTTCAACTTCGCGCACGGCGCGACCGCCTACCTGTGCGCACTCGCCTTCTACGAACTGCACTCCGGCTTCGGCTGGCCCGCCGTACCGACCGCGCTGCTCCTGGTGTGTGTCGCCGCGCCCGCGCTCGGCTGGGGGCTCGACCGGCTGATGTTCCGCAAACTGGCGCGGGTGGGCGAGACCGCGCAGATCGTGGCGACGATCGGCCTGCTCGTCGCGCTGCCCGCGCTCGGACTGTGGGTGGTGGAACTGCTTGAGGACGCGGGCGCACCCGTCAAACCGGCCGAGAACCAGTTCGGGCTGCCGGGCGTGGGGCCGAGCCCCGCCACCTCCTGGCAGCTGATGGACGGCGTGGGCGTCGACTCCGACCAGCTGATCACCTGGGTGGCCACGGCAGTGGTCGCGGTCGGCCTGTGGGTGCTGATGCGGCACACCCCGCTGGGGCTCAGGCTCCGCGCGGCGGTCGACAACCGGTCGCTGGTGGAGCTGCGCGGGATGAGCGCGGACCGGCTGTCGTCGGTGGCGTGGATGCTGTCGTCGGGACTCGCGGGACTGGCGGGTGTGCTCGCGACCCCCCTTCTGGGCCTGTCCTCGCACGACTTCACGCTGTTCCTGTTCGTGTCCGCGACGGCCGCGGTCCTCGGGCGGTTCCTGTCGATCCCGCTGGCCTTCGCCGGCGGCCTGGGACTCGGCGTGGTGCAGAATCTGGTCGCTGGGTACGCCGACTTCGCCGAGAAGATCACGGGATTCCGTACCGCCGTCCCGTTCGTCATCCTCTTCGCCGGGCTGCTGCTGATGACACGGCGGCAGCGGACGGCGGGCACGGCGGCGGTCGACGCACCGCCCGTCGACTATCTCGCCGGCCGTTCCTGGCCCCGGACCTGGGCCCCGTGGGCGGTGGCGGCGGCGCTCCTCGCGCTCTCCTTCTACACCGTCACCACACCGTTCTGGAGCGGCATCCTCGCCCAGGGCCTCGCGATCTCGCTGGTCTTCATCTCGTTCACGGTGGTGACGGGCCTGGGCGCGATGGTGTCGCTGGCGCAGGCCACGTTCGTGACGGGCGCGGCGCTGGTCGCCGGGCTGCTGATGAGCCACGGCTGGCCGTTCGTCGCGGCGGCGCTCGTGGGCACCTGTGTGGCCGCGCTGCTCGGCGCACTGGTGGCGCTGCCCGCGCTCCGGCTCGGCGGACGGTCGCTGGCACTGGCGACCCTCGCCCTCGCCTTCCTCGCCGACCATGTCCTGTTCCAGATGGGCTGGTTGCGCAACGGCGACACGGGCTGGGAGATCCCCCGTCCCGTCGTCGGTCCCATCGACCTCGGCGACGACCGGGCGATGGGCGTCGCGATGGTGGTCCTCGTCGCCGCGGCGGTGGCGGCGCTCGGCGCGCTGCGCAACTCGCCGTCGGGGCGGGCGATGCTGGCGGTACGGTCCGCGCCGGCCGCGGCCATGGCGTCGGGTGTCTCCGTCCTGCGCACGAAACTGCTCCTCTTCACCCTGTCGGCGGGGCTCGCGGGCTTCGGGGGCGTGATGTACGCGTCCTACAACACCCGTATCACCGCTACCGACTTCACCGCGATGACCGGACTGATCTGGCTGGCGGTCGCGGTCGCCGCGGGGGTGCGCCGACCGCAGTTCGCGGTGGTGGCGGGCCTGGTCTTCGCGATCGTCCCGCATCTGATCGCGGACTACGTCACGGAGTCGGCCCAGCTCCCGGTCATCCTGTTCGGCCTCGCGGGCCTGGCCCTGGCGAACGACCCGGACGGGTATTGCGCGGCGGTGTCGGTACGGGTGCACCGGCGACGGATGGCTCGTGCGGAGGCGGTCGCTGTGGCGGGTGGCGGTGGCGGTACGGATACGGGGGTCGGCCTCCGTACGGATGTGGGGGGCGGTCTGCCTACGGATACGGGGGCCGGTCCACGTACGCGTACGGACTTCGGAAGGGGAGTTGTCGCTCTTCCGAGGCCCGGCCCCGACCCCGACCCCGTACCCCTGGCCGCCGGCTCGGACGCCGGGCGGACACCCGCGCTCCAACTCCTGGGAATCCGGGCCGGATACGACGGTGCCGCCATCCTGCACGGCGTTGACGTCACCGTGCGTCCCGGCGAGATCGTGGCGCTTCTCGGGCCCAACGGCGCCGGGAAGTCCACCACATGCCGCGTCGCCGCCGGACTGCTGGCGCCCGTCGGGGGCCGGGTGCGGGTGGCCGGGCGGGACGTGACCGGTGAGGACGCGGTCCGCAGATCCCGGGCGGGTGTCGTGCTCGCCCCCGAGGGCCGGGGGATCTTCCCCTCGCTCACCATCGAGGAGAACCTCGCCCTCCAACTCCCCACCAGGGAAGCCCGCGACGCCGTGTACGAACGGTTCGCGAGCCTCGCCGCGCGGCGCGGGGTCGTCGCGGGTTCGCTGTCCGGCGGAGAGCAGCAGATGCTCGCGCTCGCTCCGCTGCTGCACCGCCCGCCACGGGTGCTCGTCGCGGACGAGCCGTCGCTCGGGCTCGCGCCCCGGGTGGTCGACGAGGTGTTCCGGCTGCTCGCCGAACTCCGGGACGCGGGCGCGGGGTTGCTCCTCGTGGAGGAGAAGGCCACGGAGATCCTGGAGGTCGCCGACACGGTGGCCTATCTCGCGCGGGGCCGCGTCTCGTGGTGCGGTCCACGTGCCGAGGTACGGGAAGACCGGCTCACGGAGGCGTACTTGGGGATCGCGGCGCACGGGCGGGCCGGACAGGAGGAAGAGGTGGGACAGCCGTGAGTGGACACGTACTCGACGCCTCGGGGATCGGGGTGCGGTTCGGCGGGGTCCAGGCGCTCGACGGGGTGACGCTGAGTCTGCGCCCCGGTGAGGTGTGCGGGCTCATCGGGCCGAACGGTGCCGGCAAGACCACTCTCTTCGACGTGCTGTCCGGGATCCGGCGCCCCGACCAGGGGCGGATCCTGCTCGACGGCGCCGATGTCACGCGCCGCTCACCGGTGTGGCGGGCCCGCCACGGGATGCGGCGCACCTTTCAGCGGCAGCAACTGTTCGGCCAGCTCACGGTGGCCGACAACCTCGTCGTCGCCCAGGAGTGGCGCGGCGGCGGGGGCGGCTGGGCCGCCGACCTCCTCGCGGCACCGACGCGTCGCACCCACGAGAGGGCGCGGCGGGCACGGGCCACGGAGGTCCTGCGGGCCTGCGGACTCGACGGCATCGCGGACGACTACGCCGGGACCCTGCCGGTGGGCCGGGCCCGGATGGTGGAGCTGGCACGGGCGGTGGCGGACGGTCCCCGGGTGCTGCTCCTTGACGAGCCGGCCTCCGGGATGACCGACGAGGAAAGCGGTCATCTGGCGTCCGTCGTCCGGCATCTGGCGGCCGAGGAGGGCTGCGCCGTGCTGCTCGTGGAACACAACGTCGCCTTCGTCATGGGCCTCTGCTCCCGCGTGGTCGTCCTCGACCTCGGCCGCGTCCTCGCCCAGGGCACGGCGACCGAGGTACGGGCCGACCCGAGGGTACGGGACGCGTATCTGGGGGCGGCGGCACCCTGAACTGCTGCGACCCCGGCTTCAACGCCACCGGTCTCGGACGGGACCTCCCCGGGTCCGGACTGCTGCGACGCGTGCTGAACACCCTGCGGGTGGGCGACCCCCGCAAGAGCGCCGGGATCATCGTGCGCCTGGCGACCGATCCGGCGCTCGCGCACACCACCGGAGGCGATTTCTCCGTGCCCGACGCCAAGGCGCTGGAGTGCCCCGAGCCCGGCGGAAGCGAGCACCTGCAACGGGAGTTGCGGGCGGAGACGGCGGCCCTGCTCGCCGGCATCGACGCTCCCTAGCGGACGGCCTGGTGCGGGCTTGTCAGCCCGTGGGACGAAGTCCAGCCGACCGATGAGTTTTCTTTTCTTGACAACTTTTCTTTTCGGTAGGAAGCTGGAGCTGTTCTCGACGCCGGGCGTGGTCGAAGAACCCCGCCGCGGCCGACGAGAACCGGCCGCCCTCGACAAGGAGACTGACGTGTCCGGATCCACCTCGATCGCCCCTGGCGTCGCTTCGACCACGACCGGCCATCGCGCACTGTGGTTGCCGGGCCTCGCATTCGCCGCGGGAGGTGCTGTCGCCGCGACGGTGGTCGCCGCCGCGGCGGACGCCGCCGGCGTGTCGCTGGAGATTGCCGGCGAGCCCATTCCGCTGCTGGGCTTCACGCAGCTCGCGTTCGTGTTCTCGGTCGTGGGCGTCGCGCTGGCAGCCGCCTTCCGGCGGTGGTCAGGTCGGCCCGCTCGGGCGTTCGTCCGGACGACCGTCGCACTGGTGGCCCTGTCTCTTCTGCCCGACCTCCTGACTCCCGATGTCGACGCCGTCACGCGGGTGACGCTGTTCGCCACCCACATCGCGGTCGCTGCCATCGTCATTCCGGGGCTCCGCTCCCGCCTGCGCTAGCCGCCGCCCATCTCTCGGAGAGTGCCGCTCACGTCCAGGGAGGTGCCGTGCACGTCTCGGAAGGTGTTGCCGCAGTCGCCTCGATCGCAGCCCGGTTCACCGTGTCGGCGGGAGTCGACCCGCCGACGAAGTTTCCCGTCTCAACGAACTCTCTCTTCGGCGGAGTGGTGCTGGACGTTGCCGTGATCGAAGAACCCGCCGCGGCCGAGGCGTCCCTGGACCCGATACGGTCCCGGATCCTCGCCGCCCTGGTCGAGCCCGGCTCGGCCGCCATGCTGGCCGTCCGCCTGGGACTGCCCCGGCAGAAGGCCAACTACCACCTGAAGGAACTGGAACGGCACGGACTGGTCGAGCTGGCCGAGGAACGGCGCAAAGGCAACGTCACCGAACGTGTGTACCGCGCCACCGCCGCCTCCTACGTGATCTCCCCGAGCGCACTGGCAACCATCAGCCCGGACCCCTCCCGATCCCCGGACCAACTCTCCGCCCGCTGGCTGCTGGCCCTGGGAGCACGGCTGGTGCAGGAAGTCGGAACCTTGCTGGCCGGCGCCTCCCGGACCCGTAAGCCCGTCGCCAGTTTCGCGCTCGTCGCCGAGGTGCGGTTCGCCTCCGCCGCCGACCGGACCGCCTTCGCCGACCAACTGGCCCACGCCGTGGCGACCCTGGTCAGCCGCTACCCCGACGAGTCCGTCCCCGGGGGCCGGAGTCACCGGGTGATCATCGGGCTCCACCAGATCCCCGACACACCGCCCGGCGCTGAGGACGGCCGGGGCGAAGTCGTGGTTCAGGGGCCGCAACGAGGTCGAGCCGCGTGAGGGCGGCACCGACGACGGGCTCCGCACCTTCGCCGGACGCTCCTGACGCGCAGCCCGGCGCGCGAAAGAAGCACAGGCGGGCATCGGCGTCCGCCCCAGAACTCCGGATCAGCCGCTCTCCACAGCGGTCTCCGGCGCCCCACCCTCGGTGCGACGATCCGCCGTGCACACGGCCGAAGCGCGCACCGAGCAGTCACCGCACACACATCCCGAACATCAAGGAACCTTCATCATGCGCACTCTGATCAGCACGGCCTTCATCTCGCTCGACGGCGTTGTGGAGGCACCGGGTGGCGAGCCCGGCTACCGGAACTCCGGATGGACCTTCAAGGAGGTCGAGTTCGTCCCCGAGACATTTGAGATCAAGGAGCGGGAGCAGCAGGAGTCCACCGCGATCCTGATGGGCCGGGTCAGCTACGAGTCGTTCAGCCCGGTGTGGCCGGACATGGACGAGTTCGCGGGCTACAAGATCATGCCGAAGTACGTCGTCTCCACCACCCTCACCGAGGACAAGCTCGTCCCCAACTGGGGCGAGACGACCGTCCTGCGCTCCCTGGACGAGGTCGCCGCCCTGAAGGAGACCGAGGGCGGCCCGATCATCGTCCACGGCAGCGCCTCGCTGAACCAGGGCCTCTCGGACGCCGGCCTCATCGACCGCTACCACCTGCTCGTGTTCCCGCTGCTGCTCGGCGCCGGCAAGCGCCTGTTCAGCAGCACCGACAAGGACACCCAGAAGCTGCAGCTCATCGAGCACGAGGTCTACAGCAACGGCCTGCAGAAGCAGGTCTTCGACGTCGTCCGCTGAGCGCGCCCCGGTCATCCAGGCGTCGTCGTCCGGGCCTTCCTCGGCTGCGGCGCCTGGATCGCGCGGCGGGCGCAGGTCGCCGTCGGCCGGAACCGTGGCGCGGAACCTGTAGCGGCCGAGCATCTTGAGGTTCGACGCGCGCTCGGGGGATATCCCCCGTTCCGATGCTGGGGAACGCCGGATCGCGCCCTGTTGGGGGCGAAACTAGCGTTCAGCCATGATTTCGACTCTGCGCAAGCACTTCGCCGTGGCATTCGGGGTCGCTTCGCTGCTCGGCGCCGGGGTGACCACCTCCGTCGCCCAGCCCGCCGGTCCCTCGCCCGCGGAGCAGTTGCGCCAGGACACCGAGGCGATCCACGCCCTCGGCATCAGCGGTGTGCAGGCCCGCGTGATCGCGCCTGACGGTCGGCAGTCGGTCGCCACCAGCGGCACCGCCGACCTCAACACCGGGCGCCCTGTCCTGTCCGACGGCTCCTTCCGCATGGCCAGCACGTCCAAGACGCTGGTCGCCACCGTGGTCCTCCAACTGAAGGCCGAGGGCAGGCTGTCCCTGGGCGACAGGGTCGACCGTTGGTTGCCGGGCGTGGTGCGGGGCAACGGCAACGACGGCAGCCGGATCACCGTACGCCAACTGCTCCAGCACACCAGCGGCATCCACGACGACCTGCCCGGGTACACCACGCCGGAGGAGTACTACCAGCAGCGCCACGATGTCTACGGCCCCGAGCAGTTGGTCGCCCGCGCCATGGCTCACGCTCCGGACTTCCGGCCCGGCAAGGGCTGGGCGTACTCCAACACCGGCTACATCCTGCTCGGCATGATCATCCAGAAGGCCACCGGTCACCCCGTCCACCAGGAGATCGAAGACCGCGTCCTGCGCCCCCTCGGCCTCGACCAGACCCGATGGACGGGCACCTCCCCCACCCTGCCCCGTCCGCACGCCCAGGCGTACCAGCTCTTCGGCCCAGGCTCCCGGGTGGACGTCACCGATCAGGTCCCGGTGGACCACGAGACCTCGTTCGCCACGACCACGCGGGATGAGAACCGCCTCCTCCGCGGGCTGCTCTCGGGCCGCCTGCTGCCGCCCCGGCAACTCGCCGAGATGAAGCAGACCGTCCCGGTGAGCGCGGAGGTCCAGACGCTGTGGCCCGGCGGCCGATACGGGCTCGGCCTGGTCGAACGCCCCCTGACCTGCGGAGGAACCTACTGGAGCCACGAGGGCGGTGACGGCGGCTACGTCACCCTCAACGGCGTCACCGACGACGGCAGGCGAAGCGCCGCCGTCTCCATGTCCGAGGCACGCGGCGACACCGCGCAGCACATCCTGGACCAGGAGAACGCGGCAAGCGCCCTGATCGACCACGCGCTGTGCGCCGGGCGCCCCAACACCCCGTGAACGGCGGCGTCGCCGGCCGGAAGGCGCCCGTGTGTCAGGGGTTGTGGAACTTCACTTCGGGGTTGGCTGCGGTCGGTCCCGAGAGCACCGGTTGCGGCTTGCCCCGCAGGTGCTGGTCGAAGAAGGCGGCGACGTAGGTACGGGTGATGGCGACCGCCCGTTCCGCCGGCAGCGGCGGCTGCGGCAGCCCGAAGTGCCGGGAGATGAGCGGTCCGTCGGAGAAGGTGAAGTGTTCCGACCCGGCGACCGTGACCCAGCGCTTCCAGCCGTCCAGGGTGGGCCACATCCGGTCCCAGGTGGTGTCGATACCACCCGGCCGGTGGATGTCATCGGCGCCGAGCATCATGAACGGCCGTCCGCCGAGGCCCTCGGCGGGCAGGTCCTCCCAGAAGGCGCCGTCCATGTTGATGCCCGCGTCCACCCGCCGGTCGCCGGCCATCGCCGTGGCGGCGCTCGCCCCGCCGATGGAGTGGCCGGCCATGCCGACACGCTTCTTGTCGATGACGCCCGCGTGCCGCCAGACCGGGTTGTCCCCGGTCAGCCGGTCCAGAACGTACGACACGTCCTCGGCACGTGTCGCGGTCACGACGGCCCCTTGCGTCTCGTCCGCCTCCAGCGCCGCACAGGCGGTACAGGTCAGCGTCCGTCCGCCGGGCACGGAGATGCCGAAGGATTCATACGCGTGGTCGAGTGAGGCGACGACGTACCCCCGGCTCGCGAGGTCCTCCGCGAGATTGGTCAGGGTGAACCGGGACACGCTGAAGCCCGGGGAGAGGACGACCAGGGGGTACTTCCCCTTCGCGGGGCGGGCACCGACTCGGCCGTGGGTCCGGGTGGCGCTCAGTTCTTCCGCGGGCACGAGTTCGCCGATGCCCTGCCCTTCCGCCAACAGCCTGGCCTCCTCGACCGTGGCGTACCGGGCCGTACGGCCGTCGCCCGACCGGGCTGCCGGATAGTTGAGGGTGACCATCAACTCACGGCCGTCGGCGGTGGGCACCCAGGGGTCGGTACGGGAGCGGTCGGTGAGATGCATCGTCGTCCGGCCGACGACGTACGGGCCGGTGGGGCGCGGTAGTTGCAGGGTGTCGGCCGGGACGGCGGTGGCTGCCGGACGTACCGTGGCCGCCGGCCGCGCCGGGGTGGCCGTGGCCGCTCCGGCGAGGGGCAGCACGAGGGCGACACTGAGTGCGGCGGCCGTGGCCGCCCGGGTGATTTCTGCCATGGGGGAAACGCTAGGGGAGCCCCCGCCCGGGGGCGTCAGACTTCAGTCGTATCTCACGTACACCTGTGGGCGGGTGGGACGGTCGGCCGTGCAACTCGCCCTAAGCGCCTAGCCGTTCGTGGACCGGGCGAAGCTTTGCCGCCCCCGGCTCGGGGAAGGTGTGCCGACCCGGCTCGCGTATGGCCCGGTTGTCCGGTCAGCCCAGTGAGGCGCTCGCCGCACGCAGTTCGTTCAGGGCCGCCAGGGTGCACTCGGCGAGGTCGTCCTTGGCGTCGCGGTCACCCTCGGACCATTCGGCGTACCCCCGTTTGAACGCGAGGACGCCCAGCTCGCCGGCGAGGGCCGCGGTGGCATCGGGTACGCCGCGGGCGACGAGGGCGGATGTCATCGCGGCGGCGAGGCTGACGGTCTTGAGGGCGTCACGTTCTTGAAGTGCGGCGCTGGCGGCGACGGCCGCCTTGAGGCGAGGGGCCAGCTCGCGATTCATGGGGCCCATCGCGCTTGAGGCACGCCCAAGACCGACGGCGACCGCCTCAAGCGGGCTGGCGTCACCGGGCGCCTCGGCGATCCCCTCGGCCAGCAGCCGGCTCAGCGTCTCCTGTCCGGCCACCAACAGCTCGCGCTTGTCGGGGAAGTGCCGGAAGAAGGTGCTTTTGGTGACTCCGGCACGCTCGGCGATCTGCGCGACCGTCGTGGCGTCGTACCCCTGCTCGGTGAACAGGTCGACGGCAGCCACGACGAGGCGTTCGCGTGCGCCTGGTTCCCACCGACCCATGGGCCCATCGTACGTGATGGGACTCTTGTCCCATCACCCTGGTAGAGTGACGGGACAAGAGTCCCATCACTTGGGGAGAGTTTCATGCGGGTCTTTGTCACCGGTGGCACCGGTCTGATCGGTTCCGCCGTCGTCGCCGAACTGCTCGGCAACGGCCACACCGTCCTCGCGCTCACCCGCTCCGACACTTCCGCGGTGGCCGCCGATGCGGCCGGCGCGGAGCCGCTCCGGGGAGGTCTCGCCGATCTGGACATCCTTCGCGTCGGCGCCGCTCAGACCGACGGGGTAATCCACCTGGCGTTCGGCAACGACTTCAGCAGCCCCGACGCCCTCGCGAAGTCGGTCGCCGAGGAGAGTGCCGCCCTCGCGACCCTCGGCGACGAACTCATCGGCAGCGACCGCCCCTTGGTCACCGTCTCGGGTACGCCCCGGGTGCCGGGCCGCGCCTCCACCGAGGCCGACCCGCTGCCGACCGACGGGCCGGTCGGTGGTCGCGGTCGCGCGGTCACCGCGGTCCTGGATCTGGCCTCACGCGGAGTCCGGAGCACGGCCGTACGCATGCCGCGCACGGTTCATAATCAGGGCACCGGCGGGTTCGCCGGAATGCTGACCGGCATCGCACGGCAGACCGGAGTGTCCGGCTACCCGGGCGACGGCGCACAGCGTTGGCCGGCCGTGCACGCGCTCGACGCGGCCGTCCTCTTCCGGCTCGCCCTGGAGCAGGCGCCGGCCGGTACGTCCTGGCACGCGGTGGCCGACGAGGGAGACACGGTGCGGGACATCGCCGCGGTCATCGGCCGACGGCTGAGCCTGCCGGTCGAGTCGGTGCCATCGGAGACCTACGGCCCTCTCGGCCCGATCTTCGCGACCGACCAGCCCTCGTCCAGCACCCACACCCGACAGACGCTCGACTGGGAGCCGAAGCACCCGCGCCTTCTGGAAGACCTGGAGAACATCCAGCCCTGACCGGCGACCAAGGGAGGCATCCGCCATGAGCTGACCCACATCGAGTTCCGGCGCACCGAGGGCCCGGCAGCTCCGCACCGGTCTTCGAGCGGAGCGCTTAGGCTCTGCACCACCGAGCCTGGGGTGGTTGTTGATGACGAACGTGTTCGAAGCCGCGCGCACCGGCGACCTTGTGGGCCTGCGGGCCGCGCTGGCCGCCGGGGCCGATGCCGCCGCCACCGACGCGCAGGGCTGGGCCCCGCTGCATCTGGCCGCGGCGGGGGCGCAGACCGACCCGGCCGCGGCGACCGCCGTCCTCGCCGAGTTGCTCGACGCGGGAGCGCTCGTCGAGCAGCCCGGCGGCGACGGGCGCACGGCCCTCTATCTCGCGGCGGAGTTCTCGCCGACGACTCAACCCGTCGAGCTGCTGCTCGCTCGCGGCGCGAACCCCGACATCACCGACGGCCACGGCAACCACATCACCGTCAACGCCTGGACCCCGGAGGTCACCGCGCTCCTGACGGCTGCCGCGGGCCGAGGGCCGGGGGCGCTCGCCGCCGGGTCAACGCCCGAGTCATCGCCGCCGGAGCGGAAGTTGTCGCTCAGGGAATGGCGCGCCGCCAAGCAGCGGATCAACGATGTGTTCGACCAGCTCACTTCGGCGGGGTTCGTCGCGCTGGCCGGAGCGGGCTCGACGCAGTCCGACGGGTTCGACGACTGCCACGAGGCCGCGTCGACGCGGGGCGACGGTCTTGTGGGCTTCTGCTACTACACCCGCCAGGACGCCAAGCACGCCCGGGAGACGGGGCAGCTGTCCCTGGCCTTCTGGGGCGCGCCGGACGGGAGCACGCCCCGGATGGAACACGCCGGTGAACTCGTCGTCCGGGCCTTCCGCGCCGCCGGTTTCGGCGTCGACTGGGACGGTACGGCGACACTCCGGCCGGCTATCGACCTGACGTCCTGACAGCGCACTCGCCGAGTCCGGCGCTGCCGTCCCGAGGGGAGCCGAAACGGGCCAGGCAGTGCCAGACCTTCTTCAGTGCCTGGGGGTCGTGGCGGGCGGTGCGGGCCGCGTCGCCGATGATCCGGGGGTCGAGCAGTCCGTCGACGGCGATCTCGGTGCCGAGGTCGACGTACTCCTGGCCCCGGTAGTCGGGATGCCGACGCAACTCCTCGACGGTGAGGCGGAATCCGGGGTGCCAGGCGACGGGGCACGGCAGTCGGTGTGCGGCTGCTTCGACGGCGGTGCCGCGGTGGCTCGGGTCGAGCACCAGGGCCGCCACGTCACGGTCGAGCCGGACCGGGCCGTGGACCTGTGCCTCGACGTAGTCGTCCAGGGCGTCGGTGCCGTTACGGCGGTCGGCCTCGGCGAGTTCGATGAGCGCCATGCGGGATGCGATGCCGAACGCGGTCGGTTCGAGGAAGCTGTCCGGGTAGCAGAACGTGGCGCGGCGCAACGCCTCCGGGGTCAGGCGGAAGTGGGCGGAGCCGAAGCGGGGTGCCGCGCCGATGGGCATCTGCCGGAAGTTCAGGGCGCCGTAGACGGGGCGCTCATGGGCGGGTGCGTGGTCGTAGGCGCCGCCGAACATCCTGCTCTCCCAGCGCCACCGGTCGCCGCCGGGGTGGGCGGTCAGGCCGCCGTTGCTGGTGCCGGTGACGAACTGGGACCGGTAGCCGCCGTCGTCCGCGAGCCGGTGCAGGATGGCGCGGTCGTCCACCAGGCGGTCGGGGTGGAAGTTCAGCGTGACGCGGAACCGAGGGTCGAGCGGGCCGCCCGATGCCAGGTCCGCGACATGACCCAGGGCGCGCTCCTGCGGTGTCCGGGGCGGCGGGTCGGCTGTCATCCACGGAGTGTGCCGGAGCCCGGACGGCGGTCGCACCCGAATTCCGGCGGGCCGATCGCGGTGACGAGCGGGGGATGAGGTACGACTTGCTGTCGAAGCACCGTCAAAACACCGTCGAAGAACCGCCACACCACGGTTGAAGCACCGTTGAAGCACCGTCAAAGCACGTCACGTACGGCCCCGCCAGGCACAGGAGGCACCAGATGTCACGTCCCGTCACCGTCGTCACAGGAGGCAGCCGGGGAATCGGTGCGGCGACCAGCGTCCGCCTCGCGGCCGACGGGCATGACGTGGCGGTCGGTTACGTGAGCGACGGCGCCGCCGCCGAGAAGGTCGCCGCCGAGGTGCGCGCGGCGGGCGCCCGGTGTGCCGTGGTACGGGTCGACACCTCCGACGAGGCCGATGTGGAGCGGCTGTTCGACATCGCGGCGAGCGAACTCGGGCCGGTGACGGGCCTGGTCAACAACGCCGGGGTGACCGGACCGCTCGGCCGACTCGCGGACGCGCGCACGGACGACCTGCGCCGGGTCCTGGACGTGAACATCCTCGGCTATCTGCTGTGCTGTCGGCGGGCCGCCCGCGACATGGTGGCACTCGGCCACGGCGCCATCGTCAACATCTCGTCGGCCGCGGCGACCCTCGGCGGTGCCGGTGACTACGTCCACTACGCCGCGTCCAAGGCCGCCACCGACGCCCTGACCGTCGGCCTGTCGAAGGAACTCGGCCCGGACGGCATCCGCGTCAACGCCGTCGCCCCCGGCATCATCGAGACCGACATGCACGCCACGATGGGCGACCCCGACCGCCCCGCACGCACAGCCGCGCAGATCCCCCTCCGCCGACCGGGCCGACCGTCCGAGATCGCCGGCGCCGTCGCCTGGCTCCTCTCCCCCGACGCGTCGTACACCACCGGGACGATCCTGCGGGTGTCGGGCGGCCGGTGACCGACGCTGCGGCTGACCGGCACCGCCACCGGCCCCCTCGTCGCACGACGGCCGGCCCGTAATGCCGTACTCCCAGGGGCGTACACGCCATGCGGGCCTCTCGCCTACCGTGCCTGTGTGATCCGTCCCTTACGCGTGCCTCGTGTTCCCTGGCCGTTGCCGCCCCGGCTCGCCGATCTCCTCATCGCGGCGGTCGTCGCGGTGTTCACGGGGGCGGACGTGGTGGTGAACGTCCCGGGGTACCGGCAGGCCGACCAGGTGACGTGGCTGCTGTTCGCCGTGTCGATCGGCGCGCTGCTGTTCCGTAGCGGCCGACCCGTGGCGGTCACGCTCGTCACCGGCGCGGCGTGCGCGGGGTGGGCGCTGTACGGGCACATCGGCGAGCTGCTGAACCTGCCGGTGATGGTCGCGCTGTACGCGATGGCCGTCCAGGGCGACCGGCGCCGGACGGTACGCACAGGAGTGATCGCCGCCCTGGTCTCAGGGATCGTCTCCGTGATCGCCGGCCTCGACGTGGTGCAGCCGGAAGGCGCCCCCGTACTGGAGATGCTGTGGCCTCTCGTACCGCTGCTTCTCGGTGAAGTGGTGCGTGCCCGGCACGAGTTGCTGCGGGAGTACGCGGCGCGGGCGGCGCGGGCCGAGGCCGACCGGGAACGCGAGGCGCTGCGCAAGGTCGAGCAGGAGCGGCTGCGCATCGCGCGTGAGGTGCACGACGTGGTGGCCCACACCGTGTCGGCGATGACCGTGCAGGCCGGCGTCGCCCTCGACGCGCTCGACGCACGGCCGGAACTGGCCCGGCGGGCGATGCGTCAGGTGCGGCTGTCCGGCAAGGAGGCCATACAAGAACTGCGGGCCACCATGGGGGTTCTGCGCGGCCCTGCCGACGAGGCGGGCGTCACCGCACCCGCGCCCCGGCTCGGTGAGCTGCCCGAACTGGCGGACCGGGTCAGGGCGACCGGTCTGCGGTTGACCGTGCACGCGGACACGGGGGACCGTGAGGTGCCACATCTGGTGGAGCTGGCGGCGTACCGCATCGTTCAGGAGGCACTCACCAACGTGATCAAGCATGCGTCGGCCCGGCACGCGGCCGTGTCGGTGACCCTGGCGGGTGACCGACTCGCCGTGGAGGTCACCGACGACGGGCACCCGTCGACCACGCCGCAGGGCGGCGCCCACGGCTACGGCCTCGTCGGTATGCGGGAACGTGCCACGGCTCTCGGCGGCACGGTGGAGGCCGGTCCACGGGCGGTCGGCGGCTGGCGTGTGTTCGCGTCGTTGCCCGTCGGCGGGGCGGCGGCATGATCCGGGTACTGCTGGCCGACGATCAGAACGTGGTCCGGGCCGGTTTCCGCGCACTGCTCGACCTCACGGACGACCTGGTGGTGGTCGCGGAGGCCGCCGACGGCCTGCGGGCGGTCGAACTGACCCGGACGACCCGCCCGGACGTCGTCCTCATGGACATCCGGATGCCCCGGGCCGACGGTCTGGAAGCGACCCGCCGCATTGTGGCCGACGGCACCCTCGACGACGTACGGGTCCTGGTTCTCACGACCTTCGAGGCCGATGAGTACGTGTTCGAGGCTTTACGGGTCGGCGCCGCGGGCTTTCTGCTCAAGGACATCGAGCCGGACGACCTGCGGACCGCGATCCGCACCGTCGCCGCCGGACAGAGCCTGCTCGCACCCGCCGTGACACGACGGGTCATCGAGGAGTTCACCCGGCTCCGGGCACCGGAAGGTGTGGCCCGTAAGCGGCTTGAGCCGCTGACCGGGCGGGAACGCGAGGTCCTCGCGCAGGTCGGCCGGGGGCTGTCGAACGACGAGATCGGTGACCGGCTGACGATGAGCCCGCTGACGGCGAAGACACATGTCAGCCGGGTCATGACCAAGCTCGGCGCGCGGGACCGGGCGCAGTTGGTAATGCTCGCGTACGAGACCGGGCTGGTCCGGGCCGGCGAGTACTAGGGCCTCCGTTCTGCTCCGCTCTGCTCCCCGGGGAGTACCGGCCGACTCCCGGAGGCGGATGTCCGGTGCGACGGCTCTCCGTACCGTCGGCTCCATGATCGAAGCAAGAGAACTCACCAAGCGGTACGGCGGCACGACCGCCGTCGACTCCTTGTCGTTCACCGTACGCCCGGGACTTGTGACCGGGTTCCTCGGGCCGAACGGAGCGGGCAAGTCGACCACTCTGCGTATGACGCTCGGCCTGGACACGCCCAGTGCGGGCACCGTCACTGTCAACGGCCGCCCCTGTCGGCAGTTGGCCGCGCCCCTGCGTGAGGTCGGTTCGCTCCTGGACGGCAAGGCGCTGCACCCGGGGCGTACCGTGCGCCGGCATCTGCTGGGACTGGCCCGGTCGAACGCGATCGGCCGGGCACGCGTGGACGAGGTCCTGGAGACCGTCGGCCTCGGCCAGGTCGCGGACAGCAGGGCGAAGGAGCTGTCGCTGGGCATGGGGCAGCGGCTGGGTGTGGCCGCCGCCCTGCTGGGCGATCCCGGTGTGCTGATCCTGGACGAGCCGGTCAACGGCCTGGACACGGAGGGCATCCGGTGGATCCGGGATCTGCTGAAGTCCCTTGCCGCGGAAGGGCGGACGGTCTTCCTGTCGAGCCATCTGATGAGCGAGATGGAGCTGACCGCGGACCGTCTCATCGTCATCGGGCGCGGCAGGCTGCTGGCGGACACGGACATGCGGGACTTCATCGAGACCAACTCGCAGGGCGCGACGCTGGTGCGCACCCCCGAGGTGGACGCTCAGCGGATGCGTGCCGTGCTGGAGGCGAAGGGAGCCCGGGTCGAACTGGACGCGCGCGGCGGCCGGCGCGTGACCGGTATCGGCTGTGCGGAGATCGGTGACCTCGCCCGGGACCACCGCATCGCCGTGCACGAACTCACCCCGGTGTACTCCTCGTTGGAGGAGGTCTACACGGCGATGACACGGTCGTCCGTGGAGTACCGAGGTACCGCGCCCGCGCGGGAGACCGCCGGGCTCGACAGGGAGACGGTCCGATGAGGGCGGTACGCGTGACGAGTACGGCAGGCACGACACGTACGACGGCTCCCGGGTTCAAGGGTGCCCTGTTCTTCGAGTGGACCAAGTTCATGAGCCTCCGCTCCACCCGCTGGACGTATGGGGCGTCCGGTCTGGTCACGGTGGCGGGCGCGGTGTTCGTGGGAGTCAGCGGGAGTCTGCAACCCGATGACACGGTGCTCGGCGGCAGTCTGACCCTCGGCGTGATCTCCCTGATGATCGCGGGCGTGGTGGGCGCGCTGGTGATCTGCGGCGAGTACACCGGCGGGACCATCGCCTCCACCCTCGTGGCCGTCCCGCGCCGGAGCCGCGTCATCGCCGCCAAGGCCGCCCTGCTTTCCGCGCTGCTCTACGCGGTTTCCCTGGCGTCGTGCGCCCTGGCGTATGTGCTCGGCAACGCGATCCTGGCGGACGGTGTGTACGCCCAAGGGGAGCCGTTCCCCGCGCTGTTCGGCATCGCGGGGCTGTTCTCCGTCGTCGGCGTCCTGGGGATGGCGGTCGGTGTCCTGCTGCGACACTCGGCGGGGTCGGTGGCGGCCGTCATCGCCTTGCTGCTCCTGCCGTCGCTGCTCGGGCCGCTCTTCGGCGATGCCCGGCGCTGGGTGGTGGGAGCGACGCCGACGGCCGCCCTGGAGAAACTCACGCAGACCTCGGACGCGAGCCCCGAAGCCGTCGGCACCCTCGGCGCGTGGCCGTCGCTGTGGCTGGTCGCCGGATACACGGCGCTCTTGCTCCTGGCGGCGGCGTGGCGCCTCGGGCGCCGTGATGCCTGACCCACGTCCCCCAGGTCCGGGGACGGGCCCGTTCAGGTCCGGGACGGGTCGCGTTCGCGGGCGAGTTGGGCCGGGTCCTGTTTGAACGCCCACTTCATCCTGGGTTCCATCGCGAAGCGGAACGCCCGCTGCACAGGGGGCGTGCACAGAGCCGTGATGACCACACCGCCGATCACCGTCACCGCGATCTCGCCCAGCGGTTCGTGCACCCAGGCGGGGTCGTACCAGCCCCAGAAGCGGGAGCCCTTGGCGAGGAAGCCGTGCAGCAGATAGCCGTAGAGGGTGCCCGTGCCCAGGACCGTGAACCAGGTGCGGCGACCGGGTACCCAGGCGAAGAAGCAGGCGACCAGGATCACCGAGCAGCCGAAGAGGGCGAGGGTCATGACGGCGCCGCTCCAGCCGGGGGCGGCGAGTTCCTGGGCGCTGTCGCGGCGGTAGAACCAGGCCGCGTTCATCCGTGGCGCCGCCCAGTACGCGAACAGCAGCGCGGCGGCGAAAACCGGCAGCGCCAGGATCCGCGCCCGGCGGCGCCGTACCAACCGGAAGTGTTCCGGCTTCAGGCAGAGCCCGAGTACGAAGAACGGCATGAACTGAAGGACCCGCTGAAGGTCGAGGTCGTCGCCGATGTCGGGTGACACGGCGGCGAGGACCGCGATGGCGAGGGCCAGCGGAAGCGGCCAGCGCACGGTCTTCCACAGGGGCGTGGTCAGCCGCCAGATGAAGAGGGCCGCGAGGAACCAGGTCAGATACCAGGGGTCCATCAGGCTGATCGGATAGGTGGGGTCGTCGTCGGCCCAGCGCTTGAAGAAGGTGTAGGCGACTTCGAAGAGCACATAGGGGACGGCGATCCCGGTGACGAGCCGCTGGATCCTGCGCGGACTGGCGTCGAAACTACGGGAGAAGTAGCCGGAGATGATGATGAACGCCGGCATGTGGAAGGTGTAGACGGTGATGTAGAGCGCGGAGGCGGCTCGGCTGTCGTCGCGCAGGGGCTCCCATGCGTGCCCCATCGCCACCAGCAGGATCGCCAGGTATTTGGCGTTGTCGAAGAAGGCGTCGCGCTGCTGGTCCGGCTTCGGCGGGGCGGACCGGGAGGGTGCGGTGGCTCCTCCGGAGGGTGAGGTGGCTCCTCGGGAAGGTGCGCCCGACGAGGCGAGGGCTCTTGCGGTGGGTTCGGTGGACCGGGACGGTGCGGTGGTGGGGGGCTGCCGCGTGGTCGCCGCCTCGGGGAGCGGTATGTGCCACCGGTCGTGTGGCCGGGCGGTCTCGCTCACTCGCCCACTCCCGACAGGCAACCGAAGTGCCTCGGAATCCGTCTGACAGAAAATGTGGGGGTTGCCTGACTGCGGAACATCTCACGAACCGTAGTCACCCTGACCGGCCCGCGTAAACCCGCGGAAGCTGTGACTCCGGCAACGTGAATTGGGTGCTGTACCCGATGGCGCGGACCACGGCCGGTACGCGAGGGTGGACGGGATGTCGCCGTAAGGACCGTTGTCCAGGAGCCGTCGCCAAGGAGTCGCCCATGCCCTCCCGGTCCCGTCACCCCGCTCCCCCGCCCGGCGCGGACGCCGACGCCGAGACCTCCGGGGAGGACGGACCATGTCGGCTCCCGACGACGAGCGCCTCGCGGGTCTGGAGGACCACTTCCGCCGGGACGACCCCCGGTTCGCCCGTGCCATGGGGGCCGGTCGCCCCTGCTCACCGCGTGAATACCGGCGCCGTCCGGCCCAGTTGGCGCTGACCGCGGCCATTACGTGTCTGGCGCTGAGCTTCGTCCTGGCGGAGCCGTTGCTGCTCGCGGCGGGGCTGATCCTCAGCGGCGTCGCGGCGACCCTGCGCGGACCGGGATCCCGGCGTCGACGGCGCCCTGGTCCGCGTATCCCGTGAACTCTCCCTCCATGAACACTCCCCCCGTGAACTCGCACCCGTGGCGAGATGCCCTGAGTCACGATCCCGGTCGCTGACGCCCGCGGAAAACTGGATGCCCCTACCAACAGTTCTCGGTAGGGTCCGGCGGGTGGAACCGCTCAACGAGAAACAGATCCGCTCGTCCCTCGTGAACTGCTCGAAGGGCGAGGCGAGCCGACTCCGGCTCCCCCTCGACTTCGCCGATGTGCCCTGGCCGGACCTGGACTACTTCGGCTGGATCGACCCGGGCGCGCCGCTGCGGGCGTACCTCGTGCTGCCACGGGAGTCCGGCCCGCTGGGCATCGCGCTGCGCGTGCCCTCGTCCGGCGCCGCCGGCGCCATCAAGTCGAGTCTCTGTGCCATCTGCCTCACCGGTCATGCCTCCTCCGGAGTGGCCCTGCTGGTGGCGCCACTCGCCGGCGCCAAGGGCCGCGAGGGCAACACCGTGGGGACGTACCTCTGCGCCGACCTGGCCTGCTCGCTCTACCTCCGCGGCAAGCGCACGCCCAAGCTGCGGACGATCCGGTACGAGGAGACGCTCACCCTGGACGAGAAGGTGGCCCGCGCGCTGGGCAACCTGGAAGCCTTCACGGCCAAGGTCACCGGGGTCGCCGCGTAGGAGGACCCCACGAGCGGTCGCCGGGGCGCGCTCAGGCGGGCAGCAGTTCCGCGGTCTCGTTCACCTCGGCGCCGGTCGGGACCGTAGTGTTCCCGTTCAGCGCGTGCAGCGTGAACGTGTCCGCGCCCCACCGCACACTGCGGCGGCATTCAAGCCCGTGCCGCGCGAGGTGTGGCGCGAGCCGTTCGATACGGGCCCGCAGTGCGCGCAGGCTCATCGGGCGTGACGCCTCGCCGAGCAGCCAGCGGACGTCGTGACAGCAGAGCGAGCCCTGTGCGCCGAGCAGGATTTCCAGGAGCAGGGACTGGCTGCGGTAGGGCCGTAGTGGGCCCGGCCGTTCGTCCGGTCCGAGGTGGGGCCCCGACCCGTCGTCGCCGGGTGCCGGGCCGCGCCGGAGCCAGCGCAGGTCGGCCTCGATACGGGCGGCGATGACGTTCTCGGAGGTGTTCCTGCGCAGCACGTTGACGGCGCCGGCGGCGAGCAGGGCGGCAGAGTCCACGCGGGTGGCCACGGACACGGTGACCGGGGCCAGGAGCCGCAGGGAACGGATGCGCTGCACCAGGGCGTCGGTGGGTTCGGGGCCTGGGCTGTCCAGGAGGGCCAGAACGCCGGACGCGCGGCGCAGATACTCGTAGGCGAGTTGGTCGCCCCAGGCGCGGACGACGAAGCGGGGCGCACACGCTTTGTGCAGGCGTGTGGCCCATTCGACGCTGGCGGCGACGTCCGGCGAGATGACGACCACTCGGGGAGCCGTGTCGCGCGAACGTGTGGCGCGTCTGGGGACGATGGCGCTCCTGACGTTGCTCTGCATGGCGTCTCCTCGGGTCGTGGGGTCGGCTGACGCGCCGCGTGTCGCGGCTGCTCGGTGGGGTGGCCCGGCGTCAGACGGCGCCGGGCGGGTCGGCCGCCCACCAGGCCGCCGAGTTGCCGGGCAGGACTCCCGCCGGGCAGGGGGCGCTGGCGAGCAGTGGGGTGCCGGGGACGGGTGCCGGGACGTCCTGGCCGCCGAAGTTGACGGCGCAGACCAGTCCGTCGCCGCGGACGAACGCGAGGACGTCCGGCGGTGTTTCGAGCCAGCGCAGCGATCCGTCGCCGCGCAGGTGGAAGCTTCCGCGCAGGGCGAGGCCGTTGCGGTAGAGGTGCCAGAAGGAGTCGGTGTCGTTCAGGGCGCGGTCCGTGGTGTGTTCGGCGAACCAGCCGGGCTGCGGCAGCCAGGGCCGGGCGGTGCTGTCGGCGCCGGTGAAGCCGAACGGTGACGCGTGCCCCGACCAGGGCAGCGGCACCCGACAACCGTCGCGTACGTACTGGCGGCTGCCGGTGCGCAGGAAGATCGGGTCGGTGAGTGCCTCGTCGGGCAGGTCGACCTCGGGCAGGCCGAGTTCCTCGCCCTGGTAGATGTAGGCCGCGCCGGGCAGGGCCAGCATCAGAAGGGCGGCGGCGCGGGCGCGGGCGGCTCCGGCGGCGCAGTTGTCGGAGCCGTAGCGGGTGACCGTACGGACCTGGTCGTGGTTGTTGAGGACCCAGGTCACGGTGGAGCCGGTGCCGGCGATGTCGCGCAGGGCCTCGCCTATGACCTTGCGGAAGGCGTCGGGGTTCCACGGGGCGCTGAGCAGGTGGAAGAAGAACGCCTGGTGGAGTTCGTCGGGCCGTACGTAGGCGGCCTGTTCGGCGGGGGTCGGTACGGACACCTCGCCGACGAGCAGCCGGTCCTGGCCGTCGATGGCGGTGTAGCTCTCGCACACGGCGCGCCAGCGGCGCCACACGTCGTGCACCTCGGGCTGGTTCCAGGCGAGCGGGTTGACGGAGTCGCGGGAGCGTTCGTCGGCGGCCGGGTCGTCCGAGTCGGGCAGGTCGGGGTGGTGGAAGAGCCCGGCGGCCACGTCGATCCGGAAGCCGTCGACACCGCGGTCGAGCCAGAAACGCAGGACCTCGTCGAAGTAGGGGGCGACGCGCGCGTCACGCCAGTTGAGGTCGGGCTGCTCGGGCGTGAACAGGTGCATGTACCACTGGCCGGGGGTGCCGTCGGCTTCCTGGACGCGGGACCAGGCGGGTCCGCCGAACATGGCGCGCCAGTTGTTGGGCGGCAGTTCGCCGTGCTCGCCCTTGCCGTCGGCGAAGTGGAAGAGGGCGCGTGCGTCGCTGCCCGGTCCGGCGGCCAGTGCCTCGCGGAACCAGGGGTGTTCGCTGGAGCAGTGGTTGGGGACGATGTCGAGGACGACCTTGAGGCCGAGCCCGTGGGCGTCGGCGACGAGCAGTCCGAACTCGTCGAGATCGCCGTAGACGGGGTCGACGGCTCGGTAGTCGGCGACGTCGTAACCGTGGTCGCGCTGCGGTGACGGATAGAAGGGGCTCAGCCAGATCCCGTCGACGCCGAGCTTGCTCACATAGGGCAGTCCCGCGCGGACTCCGGCGAGGTCGCCGATGCCGTCCCCGGTGCTGTCGAGGAAGCTGCGCACGTAGATCTGGTAAATCACCGCGTCCCGCCACCACGGTGACGTGCTCCCGTCCGAACCGACACGGGCCGGCTGGAAGCCGCCCGAGCGGTCGATGGAGTCCTCCAGGGGAGCTGTGAACATGCGTCACCATCCGCGCTGTGTAATCCGTCGGCCCCATCGCCGACGACATACATACATGTTAAATAGCGCGTGAGCAGCGACGTCAAGGCATGACGGTGAAATCCAAAGCCAACCTGCCGACGAGTAGGGACATTTCGCACGAAACAGCGTGGCCCGTGGCGCGGCGACTCCAGGAGTGCTCTACGTCGCCTTCAGTTTCGATACCTAACATGTAACTAACAGGCAGCTACGGCCGACGACGCGCCCTACGGTGGGCGGCGCGCGCCCTACGGTTGGCTGCGCGCCAGGATGTCCCGCAGCTCCCGGTCAAGCCGCTTCAGCGCGGCGGCAGGCGTGACGCGCTGGGCGAGCGCGCCGTAGGTGACGGCGGCGACCGCGAGGCTGACCTGCTCGTAGTCGACGCTCTTGAGCCGCACCCGCGCGGTGCGGACACTCTCGGCGAGCGCGGGCAGATAGGGGTACCGCCGCACCAGCTCGGGGTCCTCGTACAGCGGCGCCCACACCGGCGGGAGTCCGCCCTCGGTGAGGACGCGGCGCTGCACACCCTCGCTGAGCAGGTACGTCATGAGGTCGGCGGCGGAATCCGGGTGGGCGGAGCGGGCGTTGACGGCAAGGTTGGAGCCGCCGAGGACGCCGGTGCCGGGGCCGTCGCGGCCGGGCAGCGGGACCGCCGCGAACTTTCCGGCGACCGCGGAGGCGGGTGCGGAGGCGAGGGCGTGCACATAGGGCCAGTTGCGCAGGAAGAGCAACTTCCCCTCCTCGAAGGCGAGCCGGGAGTTCTCCTCCTTGTAGGTCAGGGCCTCCTCGGGTATCCAGCCCTCGCGCAGGCCCGAGGTGAGGAAGTCGAGCGCTTCGCGGGCGGCGGCGGACGTGACGGTGGCGCGGCCCTCGCGGTCGACCAGGGAGCCGCCCGCCGACTGGATCGCCTCGGTCACATTGACCGTCAGCCCTTCGTAGGGCAGGAACTGACCCGCGTACCCCTGCATGTCGTACTTGTCGGACAAGGCCGATGCCTGGTCGGCGAGTTCTCGCCAAGTGCGCGGTGGGCTCAGGTGCTCCCGGTCGAGGATGTCCTTGCGGTAGAAGAGCAGGCCCGCGTTGGTCACATACGGGACGGCGTAGAGGCGGCCCTGATAGGTGGCGGTGTCCAGGACCGAGGGGAGCAGCCGGTCGAGGGGGAGGCGGGAGCGGTCCACGGGGGCGATCCAGCCGTTGCCCGCGAACTCGGCGGTCCACGCCACATCGATGTTGAGGACGTCGAAGCGCCGACTGCCCGCGCGCAGGCTGTCCTGCATCTGCGCGTGCACCTCGTCGGCGGCTTCCGGGAGTTCGACGAGGTCGACCCGCTCGGCAGGGTGCGTACGGTTCCAGTCCGCGAGGACGTCGCTGAGGTAGCCGGTGAGGTCACGTCCGGTCGCCATGGTCAGCGGCCCCCGGCCGTCCGACGCCACCGGCGACACATCATGGCGGACGGCGGACCCCGCGCAGGCGGCCACCAGCAGGACCCCCACGACCAGGGTCCGGCCGACCGTCCACACCCGGCGTATCACGTGCCACCCTCCCCGATTTTCTCCGTGTCTCCGGCCCTTGCGGGTCCGGAACCGCCGTCCCTGTCACCGGCACGCCCTCTGTAGTGCCGTAACAGGCATCATGTATATCTGCGGGACGACGCGACAGCCGGTAGCGCAGATCGTTGCCTGAACGTGCACAGTCGTGAGCGAATCGACAGACCACCCGGCCAAGGAGGGGACCCGGACAGTGCGTCTTCACCTGCTGGCGCTGCTCGCCGGTGGTCCCGCCCACGGTTACGAGCTGAAGCAGGCCCTGGAGAAACTCCTGGGCGCGGCGTACCCTCAGCCGAACATCGGTCAGGTCTATGTCACGCTCGGCAGGCTCGAACAGGCGGGGCTCATCGAGGGGAAGCACGTGAGCCAGTCGGACCGCCCCGACAAGAAGATCTACGAGATCACGGCGGCCGGCCGGGAAGCGGTGGACGCCTGGTACGAGACGCCGTCGGACACGCCCCGGGTCCGCGACGACTTCTTCATGAAGCTCGCCCTTGCGCACCGGACGGGCCACGCGGATCAGATCAACCTCATCAACAAGCAGCGCAGGCACTACCTCACGCTCATGCGGGCCCTGGCACGGATGGAGGGCGCCGACGAGGAGCAGGACAACCGCATCGCCCGGCTGCTCATCGAGGGCGCCACGCTGCACCTCCAGGCCGACCTGGACTGGCTGGAGCGCTGTCAGGAGGAACTCGAATGAGCGATGCCGACTCCTCCTCGAAGGCCGGCCCACCCGACCCGGACACACCCGGCCGAGACATATCCGGCCCGGATGTACCCGTCCCCGGCACCCCGGTGTCCGCCGAGGACCCCTCCCCCACCGGTCCCCCGGCACCCGTCCCCGCCGACCCTCCCCTGCTCAGCGTCGCCGGGCTCGCCAAGAGCCACACCGGTGACGGGGGTCTCGTGCACGCCGTACGGGGCGTCGATCTCGACGTGGCGCGGGGCGAGTTCGTGGCCATCACCGGGACATCGGGCGCGGGCAAGTCCACCCTGCTGCATCTGCTGGCGGGCCTTGAACGCCCCGACAGCGGCACGATCAGCCTCGCGGGCCGCCGCGTCGACGGGCTGAGCGAGGCCCGCTGGGCGGTCCTGCGCCGCCGCCATCTCGGCATCGTGTTCCAGTTCTTCAACCTGGTGTCGAGCCTCACGGTGGCCGACAACATCGAGATGCCCGCGCTGCTCGCCGGGCGCGGGGCCCGTGAAAGCCGCGCGGCGGTACGGGAACTGCTCACCCTGCTCCGCCTGGACGGCAAGAAGGACAACCTCCCCGGTGATCTGTCCGGCGGCGAGCAGCAGCGCGTCGCCCTCGCGCGCGCCCTGGTGAACCGGCCCGATCTGCTGCTCGCCGACGAACCCACGGGCAGTCTCGACAGCCGGGGCACCCGCGAGGTCGTCCGGCTGCTGTCCCGGTTCCACCAGGAGGGCCAGACGATCGTGCTGGTCACACACGACGCCCGGGTGGCGAGCGCGGCCGAACGTGTGATCAGCCTCAGCGACGGACGGATCATCGACGACATACGGCTGAGCGACGACGCGCACGACGCGGCCGTCGGACTCGTCGAACTGGCGGAGTGACCGGTGCGGGCCATCCTGCGCTGGGCGCTCGCGGACCTGCGCACACATCGCGGCCAGGCCGCCTCGCTCGCCCTCGCCACGGTCGGCGTGACCGCCGCGCTGCTGCTGTCGGCCGCCCTGTTCCAGTTCGCGGCGAGCCCCTGGCAGCAGGTGTTCACGGAGACCCGGGGCAACCACATATGGCTGCGCCTGACAGGCGGCTCGGACACGTCGCGGCTGCCCGAACTGCCGGGCGTCCAGTCCGTTTCGGGCCCCTACCGCACCGTCCCGGTGACCGCGACGAGCGCCACCACGACCGCCGCCCTCGATCTGCGCGGCGCGCGCCCCGACGAACCGAGCGCCCAGGAACGCCAGTTCCTGACCGGCCGCTGGCTCGGCAGCGCGCCGGACGAGGTGGTCCTCGACCGGTCCACCGCCCAGGCCCTGTGGGTACGGCCCGGCGACACCCTGCCCGTACAGACCTCTCCCGCGCGGTACGCGACCCTGCGCGTCGTCGGTGTCATGTCGACGTCCGAGGCGGGCTACGAGGAGGGGGAACGGCCCGGTACGGCCTGGGCGTCACCGGCGACCCTGAACGAGTTCACCGCGGGACCCGGCACCGGCGGCGCGCCCGCGTCGGGCCGGACCGTCGGGCTGCGTCTGGACGACGCGGCGGACACCGACTTCGTGGTCCAGCAGGCGGTCGCGGCCGTCGGCCCGGAACATGTGGTGCGCCTGTCCACCTGGCAGGAGGCCCGCGCGGCCGTCGCCGAGGACAACCGGCTGCTCGGGCAGTTGCTGCGTGTGTTCGGGCTGGGATCGCTGCTCGCCGCCGCGGTGGCCGTGACCGGCGGGGTCGGCGGCCGGGTACTCGGGCAGGTCCGTGACATCTCCGTCCTGAAGGTCATCGGGATGACCCCGCGCCAGGTCGCCGTCATGTTCTTCGTCCAGCACTCCGCGCTGGCCCTGGCGGGCGTGACCGTCGGATCGCTCGCGGTGCGCACCCTCGGCGCCCATGTGCCGGGCCCGATCGGTGAGGCGGTGGCCTACGGCCGTACGCTGCCCGGCGCCGCCGCGGTGACCGTCGCGATCGGTGTGGGAGCGGTGCTGGTCATCGCCGCCGCGACGGCGTTCGCCGCGTGGCGGGCGGCCCGGGTGCCGCCGAGTCCGGTCGCCCGTATCGCGCGTCCGGCGGCCCGGCGCATGGCCCGGTCCGCGCGGCTCGCGCTGCGCTGGGGGACGCCGCCGCAGCTCGTACTCGGCTGGCGGGGGGCCACCCATCGCAGGGACCGGTTCACCGCGTCCGTCGCCCGGCTCGCCCTGCCCGTGCTGATGATGACGGTGGCGCTGGCGGCCGTCGCCACCCTCGACGGGCTGCGCAACGGCGACACCGGCCATGTGAACCCGCCCGCGCCCCTCACCGTCCGCCAGGAACACGGCCTCGACGCGGGCGCGTTGGCCCGCATCAAGGAGCACCCGGAGGTACGGGCGGTGTATCCGGCGGCCGAGGTCACCGCGCTGATCCCCGGCCAGACCCGCTCGGTGACGCTGCGCGGACTCGGCACCGAGGGACACGCCTACCCGTTCGTGGCCGTGGAGGGCCGGGCGCCGTCCGCGCCGGACGAGGCGGTGGCCGGACAGGGACTGCTGGACACGACGCGGGTACGGGTCGGGCAGTGGGTACGCCTCACGGTCGGCGGCACCCCGCACATCCTGCACATCGTCGGCCGCTCCATCGAGCCCGAACACAGCGGTCTGGTCATCTCGACGACGCTGGACACCCTGCGCGACGGCGGCACGGCCCACGCCCCGCAGTCGTACGCGCTGATGCTGCGGCCCGGCGCCGACCCCGCGACGGTCGCCCGCGCGCTCTCGGCGGACCTGCCCGGCGTGGACATCCGGCGCTCACCGCCGCCGGTGGCGTCGCCGGGTCTGGTCAGCGGGGTGCTCGCCGGGCTGATCGGTGTCCTCGCGCTGATCACGGTCGCGGAACTCGCGGCATCGGTGAGTTCCGCGCTGCGGCTGCACACCCGGGAGTTGCCCGCGTTGCGCGCCATCGGTCTGACACCACGTCAGCTCGCAGGGGTCGTGGTGACCAACTGCGCGGTCACCGCGACCGTCGCGGCGGCCGTCGGCATCGTCGCGGGTCTTGTCGTGGCCCGGCCGCTCATCGACTTGGAAGGGCACGCGAGTGGCGTGGGTGCCGGAATCGCCGTCTTCCCGCCCGTGTCGTCCCTCCTGCTGACCGCCGTGGGCCTGGTGGTCGCGGCCGTCGCGCTGGCCGTGGTCCCGGCACTCCGGGCCGAGCGGCGACGGGTGCCCGACCCGGGCGCCGGTCTCGGCTGACGGCACCGGGAAACGGTCCGAAACACCCACCGCCGCACGGAACTTGTCCCCTCGACCGGTCACCGCGCCGACTACGCCGGAAGGGAGAAGCCCTCCGGCGGCGACCCCTCGGCAAACATCATCCGCACCCGCGCCGCACCCTCCCTTATTTCCCGGGCCCGCCGGTACTCCGGGGAGTCGTACCACTCCCGGACGCGGTCCATGTCGGGGAACTCGATGACCAGGAACCGCGCGAAGTCCCAGGAGCCCTCGACGGGTTCGGGCGTGGGGCCCGCCACCAGGTAACGACCGCCGTGGCTGAGGATGGACGGCTGGGCGACGGCAGCGTAGGCCAGACCGGCCTCCTGATCGAGCACGTCGACTCCGACGATGACGTAAGCGGGCATGGGTTCCCCTACTCTGTTTGGACACGGCGTATACTTTTGACTCGCCAAATATTTTTGGCACGCCGAAGATTAACGCACTGCTGTAACCTCCTCAATGTGAGCAAGGACGAGAGTGGCCCCGCCGGGGCCGTGATGAGCCGCCGGGAGCGGCTGCGGGCGGAGACGACCCGCGAGATCAAAGCCATCGCTCTGCGGCAGATGGCCGACGGAGGGCCCGGGGCGATCTCGCTACGCGGTATCGCCCGCGACATGGGAATGACCCCCCGCGCGATCTACAGCTACTTCCCCACCCGGGACGACCTGATCACCGCACTGATCAGTGAGATCGCCGGCTCGCTCGCGGCGGCGGTGGAGACCGCCAGCAACGCCGTGCCCGCGACCGATCCCGGTGGCCGCCTGATGGCCTGGGGCCAGGCCCTGAGGGAATGGGCGCTGGCCCACCCGGAGAGTTTCCGGCTCTTCTACGGCCATCCCGTTCCGGGCTACCAGCCCCCCGAGGACGGGCCGGTGGACCGGACGGCACGCCGGATCTGCCGCGACTTGACCCGCCTGGTGGCCGCCGCCTGGCCCCAGGCCCGGCACCACCAGCCCGAGGACACCTCCTGGTCCGATCTGCACCCGGACTACGTCGCCAAGATCCAGGCAGACCTCCCCGACGTGCCGCCCGCCGCGGCGGCGCTCGCACTGCGCGTCTGGGGCCGCATGCACGGCCTGGTGGCCCTGGAGATCGACGGACACATCCATCCCGTCGCGGGCAACCCGGCCGCCCTGCACCGCGCCGAAATGCTCGACCTGGTCAGGTCACTGGGCCTGACCTAGCCGCATCAGGCAACGTTCGCCCTGTCGACGACGGCGCGTAGGCGCCAGTCGTCGGCGTGGTGGTTTGCCAGATGATGTAACGGCGGATCATGCGGCCCTGCTCCTTGTGATCGGCGTGATCGGTGACGTCGAGGGTGAAGTGGCGCAGAGCGGTGGGCTGGGCCTCGATGCGGTTGAGCCAGAAGAAGTTGGTCGGGGTGTAGGCGATCTCGACGTCGTTCGCAGCGGCCCAGGTGCCCACTCGCTGGCACATCTTCGTGGTCAGGTGCGGGGGGAACTCGTCGCAGATGATCGCGATGCGGATCTCGGGCGGGTAGAGGCCGCGCGGGTGGACGATCCGCCGGCGGGCCGACGCGCCCTCGGGCCGTATCTGCTTGAATGCGGCCCAGCCTGCCGTCCGTTCACCGGGAGACCCGTATGCGTCGAACGCTCGCCGTGACCGCCCTCGCTGTCGGACTGCTGCTCGTCGGCTGTTCGGAGGAATCGGAGCCGATCACCGGGGAGTGGGTCGCGGACGGGCCGCAGCCGCCGGGGTTCTCCGACTTCGCGGACGGGTCGATGATCCGCGTCGACAAGGACGGCGGGGCCGTACTCGGTACCTCGCCGACAAGGCTGTGCGGGGACGCGAAGGTGACGGCCAAGGACGAGGGCGACGGCGACGCCGCCGAGTACCGCATCGCGTTCAGTTCGGCATGCATCACGGTCAACGTTCCGGTGAGCCTGGAGGTCGTGGTCGACGGGGACACCCTGGAGGCCACACCCACGGGCCCACAGGGCGGGAAGCCCTTCCGCTTCCGGCGTGCCGAGTAGTGCCGCATCAGCAAACCTTCGCCCCTGACGAATCGGCGTAGGCGCTCGTCCTGGGGGTGCCGGGTGCCTGATCCGCCGCTAGATCACCACCGTCAGCGGCAGCCGGACCGCCGGGGGCAGCGGCGGCCCGGCCGGCTCGGCTCGCAGGCCCTGGATCAGCAGCGCGGCGAAACGTCGGGAGGCGGCTGCCGCCGCGGTCGGCGATGTGGTCCGGATTCCACGGTTGGCCATGAGCACCATGACCAGGTCTTCCAGGACGAAGTCATGGCGCAGCTTGCCTCCCGCCTTGGCCCGGCGGGCGAGTTCGGCGATATTGCCCAGTACCCGATCCCGGTCCACGGCGAAGTCGATCACGTGCGGGAAGGCCGAGACGAACGCCGCGGCGAACCCCCGGTCCCGGGCGTGCATTTCACAGGCTCTCTCGATCACCTGGCAGAAGCCGTGCCAGGGGTCCGGATCGGCCAGCCCCTCGTCGACGACAGCGGTGCAGGCCGCCATCTGCTCGGTGAAGACCTCGGTGACCAGCGCCTCCTTGGTCGGAAAGTGCCGGTAGACGGTCGCGGGGCCGACCTCGGCACGCCGGGCGATCTCCCGCATCGCCACGTCCAGCCCCTGCTCGGCGAACGTCGTGCGGGCCACGGCAAGGATGCGCTCCCGGTTGTCCCGGGCATCGGAGCGCGGGGAGCGAGGCAATTGATTCGTCACCGCTCTCACTTTAGCTAAACGGACGGAGTGTTCCGCTAACGTCCGAGCCATGAAAGCACTGCAATTCTCCGAGTACGGTCCCGTAAGCGTTCTTGAGGTCGCCGATGTGCCCGAACCGCATGCAGGACCGGGCCACATCCGGGTGGCCGTACGGGCCACGGGCATCACTCCCGCCGACTGGTATCTGCGCTCGGGCCGACTCCGCGACATGATGCCGGTGCACCTCCCCCACGTGCTCGGTGTGGATGCCGCGGGCGTGGTGGACGAGGTCGGCACAGGGGTTTCCGGTGTGCGGCCGGGCGACGCGGTCTTCGGCATCGTCGATCTCGCGAAGCACGGCGGTGCGAACGCCGAGTACGCCGTCCTGGCAACCTGGGCGCTGAAGCCGGACGCGCTGAGCTGGGAGCAGGCAGGCGGCGCGGCCGGGAACGTCGAGACCGCCACGCGGGTACTCGACCGACTGAAGGTCGGCACCGGTACGACCCTGCTGATCGAGGGCGCGGCCGGCGGGGTCGGCACGGTCGCCATCCAACTCGCGGCGGCACGCGGCGCGACCGTCATCGGTACGGCCGGCCCCCACAACCATGAGTTCGTCGCGGGGCTGGGGGCGACACCGACCACCTACGGCCCCGGGTTGGGCGAGCGGGTCACCGCGCTGGCACCGGACGGGGTCGACGTCGTCCTGGACTGCGCCGGATCCGGCTCGCTGCCCGATCTGGTGGGCCTCGCCGGAAGCCCCGACCGGGTGGTGAGCATCGCCGACCCGGAGGCAGCGAAGTACGGGGTCCACCTGTCACGCTCGGCGGGTCCGGGAGCGGACCCAGCGGCGGTGCACGGACTCGCCGAGGCCGCCGCCCTCGCACAGCAGGGCCGCTTCACCGTGCCGGTCGCGGCCACCTTCACCATCGAGAACGCGACCGCGGCGCACGAGTTGAGCGAGACCGGCCACGCCCGGGGAAAGATCGTCCTTACCCTCTAGCACCGCGTCAGTTGGTCCTCACCCCTCAATTGGCGCCGCTCACGGGCGCGTTGCGCGGGTGGAGTGGATTACGCTGTGGCCGCGTCGGACGGATCACGGGGGATCGGAGAATCGCCCGACGACACAACGGACATCAGCGAATGGGGAACCGAGGGCCATGAACGACCGGGCGCCGGACGGGTTCGTACCGATCAACACGTCCGCGGCGCATCCCGCGCGCGTCTACAACGCCTGGTTGGGCGGCAAGGACAACTACCCGGCCGACCAGGAGGCCGCCGAGTTGGCCGCCGCCGCCAATCCGGAGATCATCCCGGCGGTGCGGGCCAACCGGGCGTTCCTCGGCAGGGCGGTCCGCGAGCTGGCCGGGACGGCGGGCGTCCGGCAGTTCCTCGACATCGGTACGGGCATACCCGCCGCCGACAACACCCACGAGGTCGCCCAACGCGTCGACCCCGGTGCCCGGGTGGTGTACGTCGACAACGACCCGATCGTGCTGGCCCACGCCAGGGCCCTCCTGGTCAGCGCCCCGGACGGGGCGACGGACTATCTGGAGGCGGACCTGCGTGACGTCGATCAGATCCTTACGGCGGCGCAGGACACGTTGGACCTGTCGCAGCCCGTGGGCCTGATGCTGGTGGCGATTCTCCAGTACGTCCCGAACGCCGAGGATCCGTACGCTCTCACCCGCCGCCTCCTGGACGCGCTCGCGCCCGGCAGCTTCCTCGTCCTCTCGCACCCCGCTTCGGACATCGGGGCCGACGAGGTCGCCGAGTCGATGCGCGTGTACAACGAGCGGGCCGCCGAGCACGCGGCGGCGACCCCCCGCTCTCACAGCGACGTGGAGCGGTTCTTCGCGGGTACGGAACTGCTCGACCCGGGTGTCGTCCAGCTCCCCGACTGGCGCCCCGCCCCCGACGACGTACGCCCGGCGCAGGCGCTGCCCATGTGGTGCGGGGTCGGCCGCAAGCCGTAACGCTAGGCGGGGGGCCCGCCTTGAGGTGCGGTCCGTCGCAACCTGCGTACGGCGAGGGCGAGTTGCAGGCGTAGGCGGCCCTGTGGGGTGTGCACGTCCCAGCCGAGCAGGTGCTCCGCCTGGGACAGGCGCTCCTGCAACGTCGAGTGATGAACCGTCAACTCCACTGCCGCCGCTACGCAGACTCAGCGATGACGCCACCGCGTGCAGCGTCGCCGTCGCCCGAGTTCGGCTCGACGTCCGCGTGTCCTGCCGGGGTCGTCGGCTCGGTCGTCATGGCTGCTCCTCCTGATCACGGCCACGCCCGCGTGGCCCGTGGGCGCATCGTGCCCGCGCCGGGAGTGGCGAGGGTACGCGCCGTTCGGCGGGGATCCCCCGCCGAACGGCGGGCCGCGCGCACAGCGGGCCATGTGAACGGCACCACGACCAGGGCCGCTGCCGAGGGGGTCGATCCGGCCGGCTAGCCACGCCCTCCGCACACCGCCCGGTCGATGAGGGCGATCGTCGCGTCGGACTGTTCGTCGAAGCGTTTCTCGTCGCCGTAGCGGGTGGTGAACACGGCAGCGGCGGCCGACACCTTGCCGTCGGCGGTGACGGCACTCTCGGATACGGTGCCGAAGGAGGTGCCTCCGTGGTACCAGACGCCGTCCGGGCAGCCCCGGACCGGGCGCCAGGCGATGCCGAGTCCGTAACGGGCCTTGCCACTGCCGGCCTTGCCGGGTGCCGCCACTGTCGTACGCATCTGGGCGAGTTGCTCCGGCGGCAGCAGGCGGCCTCCCATCAGGGCGCGCAGGAAGGTGTTCATATCGCCGGTGGTGCTGACGATGCCGCCGTCCGCTCCGCTGTCCACGGAGAGCGTGGTGTCGGTGAGGTCGTCGTGGCCGGGGAACTGGACGTAGGCGGTGGCGGTGGGTCGGGGCACGTAGGGCGAGGTGCCCAGGCTCATGGTGTGGCGCAGGCCGAGGGGCTCGATGATCCGCTCGTGGACCTCCTGTTCCCAGCGGTGCCCGGTGACCTTCTCGATGATCATGCCGATGAGTACGTAGTTGGTGTTGGAGTAGGACCAGCGGGTCTCGGCGCCCGGGTCGTCGGCGTCCGGCAGCCAGCCGGGAGCCCGCTCCATGGCCGGCGCGACCTGTTCCTCGGGTGTGCGTACGGTGAACCGTGCCGCGCGGAAGTGCTCGGGTGTCAGATTCTCGGGGTCGGCGAAGATGACGTCCGTGTAGTCGGCGAGCCCGCTGGTGTGCTGGAGCAGGTTGCGGAGTGTGACGCGACGTCCGTCGTTGCCGTTGCCGGACACCACACCGGGCAGCCGCCGTTCCACGGTGTCGCCCAGGCTCATCTTGCCCTCGCCGACCAGTTGGAGGGCGACGGCGGCCACAAAGATCTTGGTGTCACTGCCGATCCGGTAGTAGGAGTCCTTCGGGACCCTTCCCCCGCCGTCCAGATCGGCGACACCGGACCCGACCACCGTGTCCCGTCCGGCGGTGTCCCGCGCCCGCGCCGTCAGACCGGTGGCCCCGGTGTCACGCACCGCGTCCGCGTCCCGCTGGAGAAGGCCGCGTGACGCGTGGTCGGCGCCTCGTTCGTCGGCTCCTCGCGCGTCGGCGCCCGACCCCGCGCCCAACACCGTGACCACCCCGATCGTGCTGACGGAGACCACGCTCAGTGCCATCCTCGCCATCGCCGACCGGCCGAACCTCTTACGTACTGTCGCTCCCATGCCGTCGGACGCTACGGAGCCCGGACCACCTGGACCATCCGACTGACCCGAACCCCGGACATGGGGATATCCCCCTTCTCCGGGCGAACGGCGTCCCGCCAGGGCACACAACAAGGCGCCGGACAGGGCGCCGAACTAAGCCTTGTTGGCCAACACCCCTTGCCCACAACCGCGTTGGACCCTTGACACCCCTGGTCCCGCCTCCTTACTGTCACGCCAGCATTTCGAACGTGTGACGAAATTTCGAACAAGACGAGACGAGTGCGGGGTCAACTGCCGTGCGCATCACCGGAATCAGCACCCATGTGGTCGGTACGCCCTGGCGCAACCTGACCTACGTCCAGGTGCACACCGACGAGGGCCTGACCGGAGTCGGCGAGACCCGCATGCTGGGCCGCACCGACGCCCTGATCGGATATCTGCGCGAGGCCGGGGCCAACCACGTCGTGGGCTCCGACCCGTTCGCCGTCGAGGATCTCGTACGCCGTATGAAGTACGGCGACTACGGGCGGGCCGGTGAGATCGTGATGTCCGGTGTCGCGGTGGTCGAGATGGCCTGCTGGGACATCAAGGGCAAGGCGCTGGGCGTGCCGGTGTGGCAGTTGCTCGGCGGCAAGGTCACCGACCGGGTCAAGGCGTACGCCAACGGCTGGTACACCACCGAGCGCACCCCGGAGGCGTACCACAAGGCCGCGCGGGAGGTCGTCGCGCGCGGCTACCGGGCGCTCAAGATCGACCCCTTCGGCACCGGGCACTTCGAACTCGCCCACGACGAGACCCTGTACGCCGTCTCGCTCATCGAGGCCGTACGGGACGCCATCGGTCCGGACGCCGAGCTGATGCTGGAGATGCACGGCCGCTTCTCCCCCGCCACCGCCATCCGGCTCGCCCACGAACTCGCCCCGTTCCGACCCGCCTGGCTGGAGGAGCCGGTCCCGCCGGAGAATCTGAAGGCCCTGGAGAAGGTGGCCGCCAAGGTCGACATGCCGCTCGCGACCGGTGAACGTATCCACGACCGTATCGAGTTCCGCGAACTGTTCGAGAACCAGGCCGTGGACATCATCCAGCCCGACGTCGGTCATATCGGCGGGATCTGGGAGACCAGGAAGCTCGCCGCCACCGCCGAGACCCACTACATGCTGGTGGCGCCTCACAACGTGGGCGGCCCTGTCCTCACGGCGGCCTCCCTCCAAGTCGGCTTCACCACACCGAACTTCAAGGTCCTGGAGCATTTCAACGACTTCGCGGACGCGGAGATCAAGAAGATCGTGAAGGGCGCGCCGCAGGTGGTCGACGGCTACTTCGAGCTGTCCGACGCCCCGGGCCTCGGAGTCGAGCTGGATGTCGACGCGGCGGCCGAATTCCCGCAGCAGCAGGCCCGGTTCGACCTGTGGGCGGACGGCTGGGAGCAGCGTAGGCCGAAGGAGGGCCGATGAGTTCCGAGGTCGTCGTCGAGGCGCCGGGAAGACACCGGCTCGCCTCCCATGAGCCGCGAACTCCCGGCGCGGGCGAGGCCCTGGTGCGGGTGCACGCGGTCGGCGTCTGCGGCAGCGACCGCGAGGTCTATCAGGGCAACCGGCCCAAGGGGTATGTGCGTTACCCCGTCGTCCCTGGACATGAGTGGTCCGGGACGGTCGAGGCGGTCGGTGCCGGAGTGCCCGGGGCGCTCGTCGGCCGCAAGGTCGTCGGTGAGGGATTCCGTAACTGCCAGGTCTGCGACCGCTGTCACGCGGGTGAGACCACCCTGTGCACGGCCGGGTACGAGGAGACCGGGTTCACCCGGCCCGGCGCGATGGCACCGACCCTGACACTGCCCGCTCGGCTGCTCCATGTGCTGCCCGACGACGCCGACTTGACCGCGGCGGCCCTGTTTGAGCCCGCCGCCTGTGTCGCCGCCGCCGCGCTCAAGGCGGGGGCGCGGCCGGGCGAGCGGGTCGCCGTGGTCGGCACCGGCACCCTCGGCCTGCTGGCGGTGCAGTTCCTCAAGGCGGGCTCGCCGGCCGAACTGCTCGTGGTCGGCACCCGTCCGGAGCGCGCGGCGCTCGCCGTGGACTTCGGCGCCACCGGCTTCCGCACCTGGGACCAGGAACCGCCCGGTGACTTCGATGTCGTCATCGAGGCCGCCGGGTCGGCGTCCGCCGCGCGTTCCGCGGCCTCCCTGCTCCGGCGCGGCGGACGTCTCGTCCTCACCGGAATCCCGGCACCGGGCGCAGAAGGACTCGACCCCACCGATCTCGTCGTACGGCAGCTTGAGACGCACACCGTGTTCGGGGCGGGGCCCGCTGCCTGGGCGCACGCGGTACGGGTGTTCGGCGCCGGACTGCTCAGCCCGCTGCCGCTGATCACGCACGAGCTGCCGCTGGACGAGTTCCCTGCGGCCATCGAGCTGGTGGGATCGGGGTCCCCCAAGGTCGGCAAGGTGCTTCTGCGGCCCTGACTCCCATACCACTACCGGGTTTTCGGCACCGTACTCCCGTCCATCCGACAAGCCGCGCTCCCTCAAACCCATCGACTCGAACAACGTCCGAAATACCGAACGACGGACCATGAACGCGAGGACAGCTGGTGACCGAAGCCTCCCCTACGGCGGCCCGCAGACCCGGTGAGCGGGCGCTCGCCGCGCTCGGCCTGGGCGCGCCGCCCCTCTCCCCCGACGATGTCTCGCCGCACACCTTCCCGGGAGGTGGCCGCTGGCGCACCGAGGTGCCCTCCGTCGAGGGACCGGAGGCGCTGGCCGTGGTCCTCAAGGAGTCGTCCCGGCTCGATGTGCCGATCCACCGGATCAGCCAGGGCAGCGGTGTGTGGATGCTCACCGACGCCGAGATCACCGAGATGGTCGAGGCCGCCGGTGAGCGCGGAATCGAGCTGTGCCTGTTCACCGGCCCGCGCGGCACCTGGGACACCGGTGCGTCCGTCCGCACCGAATCGCGGGGCGCCGGGCTCCGGGCCCGGGGCCATGACGCGGTCGCCGGGTGTGTCGAAGACGCCGTGCGGGCCGTCGAGTTGGGCGTGACCTGTCTGCTCGTCGCCGACGAGGGGGTGCTGTGGACGCTGCACCGGGCGCGGGCCGCCGGGATTCTCCCGGCCGGCACGACCCTCAAGGTCTCGGCACTGATCGGCCCGGTCAACCCGGCCTCGTACGCCGTGTACGAGCACCTGGGCGCCGACTCCGTGAACGTACCCAGCGATCTGACGCTGGATCACCTCACCGAGATCCGGCGGGTCAGCGCGGCACCGATGGACATGTACATCGAGGCCCCCGACGACCTCGGCGGATATGTGCGGATGTACGAGGTCGCCGAGCTGATCCGGCGCGGCGCACCGCTCTATCTCAAGTTCGGCCTGTCCAGGGCCCCCGGGATCTATCCGTACGGCGTCCATCTGCGGGACCTGACCCTGGACACCGCCCGGGAGCGGGTGCGGCGCGGCCGGCTCGCTCTCGACCTGCTCGCCCGGCACGGCGCGGACGGCGACATGGCGCCGCTCGGCTCCCGGCTGCCCGGCCCGCTGCACCGCTTCCCCGCCCAGCCGTCCCCCGCTGGGCCCACCCCTCTCCACGACGAGAAGAACAGGGACTGATCACCATGCGTAACCGCAGAGCCGTCCTCGCCGCGACCGCCGGGGCCGCGTCCCTCGCCCTCGCCCTCTCCGCCTGCGGACAGAGCGGGTCGGGCGGCAGCAAGGAGGAGAAGAAGAGCGCCAAGGACACCACGGTGGGGATCGCCATGCCCACCAAGTCGTCGGAGCGCTGGATCGCCGACGGCGCCAATGTCGTCAAGGACCTCAAGGCGGCCGGGTACAAGACGAAGCTGGTGTACGGCGAGGACGACCCCGACACCCAGGTGTCGCAGATCGAGAACATGATCACGCAGGGGGTCGGTGCCCTGGTGATCGCGGCCATCGACAACAAGTCCCTGGACAATGTGCTTCAGCAGGCCGCCGACGCCGAGATCCCGGTGATCTCCTACGACCGGCTCATCCTCGGCACCAAGAACGTCGACTACTACGCGTCGTTCGACAACGAGAAGGTCGGTGAACTCCAGGGCACCTACATCCTGGAGAAGCTCGGCCTGAAGGACGGCAGCGAGAAGGGTCCGTTCAACATCGAGCTGTTCGCGGGCTCGAACGACGACAACAACACGAAGTACTTCTTCGGCGGCGCGATGAAGGTCCTCCAGCCGTTCATCGACAAGAAGCAACTGATCGTCAAGTCCGGGCAGACCAAGCTGAATCAGGTCACCACCCTGCGTTGGGACGGCGGCACCGCGCAGAAGCGCATGGACGACCTGCTGACGTCGGCGTACTCCAAGTCCCGTGTCGACGCGGTGCTTTCGCCGTACGACGGCATCTCCATCGGCATCCTCTCGGCGCTCAAGTCCGACGACTACGGCTCGCAGAGCAAGCCGCTGCCGATCGTGACGGGGCAGGACGCCGAGGTCGCGTCGGTGAAGTCGATCATCGCGGGTGAGCAGACGCAGACGGTCTACAAGGACATCCGCAAGCTCGCCGAGGTCGCCACCAACATGGTCGACTCCGCGCTCACCGGTAAGAAGCCGGAGATCAACGACACCACGACGTACGACAACGGCGACAAGGTCGTGCCGGCGTATCTGCTCCAGCCGGTGAGCGTCGACAAGGGCAACTACCAGAAGGAGCTGGTCGATTCGGGCTATCTCAAGGCGAGCGACCTCCAGTAGCCGCCGCCGGGTTCTCAGCGTCCCCGAAGACCCATGAGATCCCCGAGTTTCCCGAGACCTCAGAGATTGGAAGGCACGACCATGGCGGGTCCCGTCCTGGAAATGCGCTCGATCGTCAAGACCTTCCCCGGCGTCAAGGCGCTCTCGGACGTCTCCCTGAGCGTCCGTCCGGGCGAGGTCCACGCCATCTGCGGGGAGAACGGCGCCGGAAAGTCCACCCTGATGAAGGTCCTCTCCGGCGTCCACCCGTACGGCACCTACGAGGGTGATGTCCTCTTCGAGTCGGAGACCTGCCGCTTCCGGGACATCCGGGCGAGCGAACGGCAGGGCATCGTGATCATCCACCAGGAGCTGGCTCTGGTGCCGTATCTCTCCGTCGCCGAGAACATCTTCCTCGGCAACGAGCACGCGACGCGCGGGCTCATCAACTGGAACGACACGCTCAGGCATGCCGCCGAACTGCTGCGCCGGGTCGGTCTGGACGAGCATCCGCAGACCCGGGTCGCCGACATCGGCGTGGGCAAGCAGCAGCTGGTCGAGATCGCGAAGGCGCTGTCGAAGTCGGTGAAGCTACTGATCCTGGACGAGCCGACGGCGGCCCTCAACGACGAGGACAGCGGCAAACTCCTCGATCTCATCCTGGAGTTGAAGACCCAGGGCATCACCTCGATCATCATCTCGCACAAGCTCAACGAGATCGCCCGGGTCGCCGACTCCGTGACGATCCTGCGCGACGGCCGTTCCATCGAGACCCTGGACGTGCGGGCCGAGGAGACCACCGAGGAACGCATCATCCACGGCATGGTCGGCCGTGACCTCGACCACCGCTTCCCGGAACGCACACCGCACCGGCCGGAGGCGGGCGTCGCACCGGCCCTTGAGATCCGTCACTGGACCGTGCACCATCCGATCGACCAGCAGCGCAAGGTGGTTGACGATGTGTCACTGACCGTGCGGCGCGGTGAGATCGTCGGTATCGCCGGTCTGATGGGCGCGGGCCGCACCGAACTCGCGATGAGCGTCTTCGGCCGGACCTATGGCCGGTACGCGGGTGGCACGGTGCTCAAGGACGGCCGGGAGATCCGTACCAGGACGGTGCCGGAGGCGGTCGGGCACGGGATCGCGTATGTCACCGAGGACCGTAAGCACTACGGGCTCAATCTCATCGACACCATCGGCCGGAACATCTCGCTGAGCGCCCTCGCAAAGGTCGCCCGGCGGGGCATCGTCGACGAGCACGAGGAGCGTCGGGTCGCCGAGGGCTTCCGTACCTCCATGAACATCAAGGCACCGACGGTATTCGAACCGGTCGGCAAACTGTCCGGCGGCAACCAGCAGAAGGTCGTTCTCAGCAAGTGGATCTTCGCGGGTCCCGATGTGCTGCTCCTGGACGAGCCGACCCGTGGCATCGACGTGGGCGCCAAGTACGAGATCTACACCGTCATCGACGAACTGGCCGCGCGGGGCAAGGCGGTGGTCTTCATCTCCTCCGAACTCCCCGAACTGCTCGGCATGTGCGACCGCATCTACACGATGGCCGCCGGACGGCTGACCGGTGAGGTCCCGCGCGCCGAGGCCACACAGGAAGTACTGATGCGCCGGATGACCAGGGACAACCGGGCGACCGGGGACAGCCCGGTGGCCGGGGACAAGAGGGAGCAGGGATGAGTACGGATGTGACCGCCACGACCCCGGCGCCCGCGCCGCCGGGCAGGAGCGGACCGGCCGGTGGCGACGGCCTGTGGAAGCTGATGCTGGACGGGATGCGCCGCAACATGCGGCAGTACGGCATGCTGATCGCGCTCGGCCTGATCGTGTGTCTCTTCGCGGCCTGGACCGGCGGCGATCTGCTCCTGCCGCGCAATGTGTCCAACCTGGTGCTCCAGAACAGCTACATCCTGATCCTCGCGATCGGCATGATGCTGGTCATCATCGCCGGGCACATCGATCTGTCGGTCGGCTCGCTCACGGCGTTCGTCGGTGCGGTGGCGGCTGTGCTGATGGTCGAACACAAGCTGGCATGGCCGCTGGCCGTACTGCTGTGCCTGGCCCTGGGGGCGGTGGCCGGGGCGATGCAGGGCTTCTTCATCGCGTATCTCGGCATACCGTCGTTCATCGTCACGCTCGCCGGAATGCTTCTTTTCCGCGGTCTGACGGAGATCTTCCTCAAGGGCCAGACACTCGGCCCGTTCCCGGACGGTCTCCAGAAGGTCGCCAACGGCTTTCTGCCCGAGGTGGGACCCACCACCAACTACCACAACCTCACGCTGCTCCTCGGCCTCGCCGTGATCGCGTTCGTCGTGTACCAGGAGATCCGTGACCGGGGACGCCAGCGTGAGTTCGCCCTCGATGTGCTGCCCGCGCGGCTGTTCGCGCTCAAGCTGGTCGCGCTGGTCGCCGCGGTCCTCGTCGTCACCCTGCTGCTCGCCAGCTACAAGGGCGCGCCGGTGGTGCTGCTCATCCTCGGTGCCCTGGTCGTCGGCTTCGGCTATGTGATGCGCAATGCCGTCATCGGCCGTCATGTGTACGCGATCGGCGGCAATCTGCCCGCGGCCAAGCTGTCGGGTGTGAAGGACAGGAAGGTCACCTTCCTTGTCTTCCTCAACATGGGCATGCTCGCGGCGCTCGCGGGCCTGGTCTTCGCGGCCCGGTTCAACGCGGCCTCGCCCAAGGCGGGTGTGAACTTCGAACTGGAGGCGATCGCCGCGTCGTTCATCGGCGGCGCGTCGATGAGCGGCGGTGTCGGGACCGTGCTCGGCGCGATCATCGGGGGTGTGGTCCTCGGTGTGCTGAACAACGGGATGAACCTCGTCGGCATCGGCACCGACTGGCAGCAGGTCATCAAGGGCCTGGTGCTGCTCGCGGCGGTCGGATTCGACGTATGGAACAAGCGCAGGGTCGGTTCGTAGCGAGGCGGACCGTCAGTTCCCGCTCCGTAGACCCAGCCGCTCGGACAGCTCGCCGGCCCCCCGCACGGCGAGCTGTTCCAGTTCCGCGCGGCGCTCGTCGCTCCAGCGGATCATCGGTACGGAGACGGAGAGCGCGGCGACGACCTGTCCCGTACGGTCGCGCACCGGGGCCGCGACACAGCTGACGTCCGGATTGGACTCACGGCTCTCCACGGCGACACCCCGGGCCCGGATCTCACCGAGCGCGATGCGCAGGGCGGCCGGGTCGGTGATGCTGTTGGGCGTCATCGCGACCAGCTCCACGCCATCGGGGACGCGCACCGCCAACTCCGGTTCGGGGAGTGAGGCGAGCAGCATCTTGCCGACGGAGGTGCAGTGCGCGGGCAGCCGCCGCCCGGCGGCGGACACCATGCGGACCGCGTGCGTGGAGTCGACCTTCGCTATGTAGATGACGTCCGTGCCCTCCAGGATCGCCACATGGACGGTCTCGTCGCAGGTCTGGGCGACGGAGCGGGCGACCTGTTGTCCCTCGGCCGCGAGGTCCAACTGCTCGGCGTACCGGCTGCCGAGCTGGTACGACCGCACCCCGAGTCGGTACCGTCCCGGCTGACCCGGCACCGGGACGAGGTACGCGCGGGCGGTGAGCGTGACGACCAGCTCGTGCACCGTCGTGCGGGGCAGGTTCAGCTTGCGCACGATGTCGGGGGCGGAGAGGGTCCCGTCCCCGTCGAGGAACAGCTCAAGGATGTCGAGAGCCCGGGTCACGGCAGGTACGAGGCGGCCCACGACCGACCCTCCTTGTGTTCGAAATTTCAACAGCTGACCGAAATCGCGAACACAGGGTATCCATAGGGGACTTGCCGGGCAATGGGAAGGTTCTTGACCGGACAGTGGGGCGCTTCTTGACCGGGTGGGGTGTCGCTCAGGGGGACTGTCGTGACGACTCCGGTCGCCAGAACACCCCGAGCAGGCCCGCCGTCGACGCGACGCCCACGCCGAGCGCGATCCCGCCACCGGCCCAGCCGGTCACCCCGATGTCGCTCGCCGCGTCCACCGACAGCCGTCCGGGGCCCAGCGTGGCCAACGCCAGCGAGACCACCGACAGCGCGAGGACGTACTCGTAGCCGTCCTTGAAGACGAAGAACCCGTTCGGGCGGTGGGCGAGGACACCCGCGACCAGCATCACCGCGATGACGGCCGCGCAGGCCAGCGGCGTGAACAGGCCGGCCGCGAGCAGCACGCCCGCACCGACCTCGGTCACCACGCTCGCCCACGCCTGGAGCTTCCCGTGCCGCAGCCCCAGACCGGTGAACCAGCGGGCCGTGCCCTCGATCCGGCCGCCGCCCCGCCAGTGGTTGATCCCATGGGCGATCATGGTCCCGCCCAGGACCAGGCGGACCAGCAGAAGGGCGACCGCGTCGGCGTCCGTCATCCGGTCCTCCCGTGGTCCGGGCGCGCGGTACGGGACACTCCGCACGCCTCGGCGAACGACAGCACCGAGAGGTGGTAGGCGAGCGCGGAGTTCCCGAGGCTCAAGTTGTGCCCGCTGTCCGGCTGTTCATTGACGAGGACCCGGGGCGACGCGGTGAACAGCGACGCGATGTCGGCCAGGGCAGCGGGACCGGACCGCCACACCGACTCCTGGTCGCCGAGGCTGAACCGTACGGGGATCCGCACCCGTGCGGCCAGTTCGGGGAACTCGCGTGTCCAGTGCTGGGCTTCGGACTCGTAGGCGGGCGTCGGCCCGGAGATCGCGGTACCGCCGAACACATCGGGCGGGTACAGGTGGCTCGGTCCCCACAGCAGGTCACGCAGTCCGTTGCGGTCCCGGACCGGGCGCGGGGCGTCGGTCTCACCGGATTCCAGGACCTCCGCGGTGCGGGGGTGGTGCTGCCGTCCGGTGCCGGCGATCTCCAGGCCGAGCAGGTCCCGTCCCCGCTCGTCGGCGGCCATACGGACGGCGAGTTCGCTCCCGGCGGAGTGGGCCAACAGGAACACGCCCGCGCCTCGGTGGCCGGAGCCGAGCAGACGGTCGACGGCCGTGTAGGCGAGGTCGACGCGGTGCGCGGGTTCGGTCACCTTCTCGGCGTGCCCTGCCGACGCTCCGTATCCCGGCCGGTCGAGGGCGATGACGGTGAACCCGAGTGCGGCGCCGGTCCGCAGCAGGGAGAGCGGTGGCCGCCCCGGGCAGTCGAAGTACGTCGAGGTGGTCCCGCCGCCGTGCAGGGCCAGGACGACGGCCCGTGGTCGTGCCGCCCGGCTCACCCGGGCCGACAGGGGAATCCCGTCGGCGTCGACGACATGCGACACGACGGGCTCTTCGCCGTCGTGCGACGGCCACGTCCCCTCGGTCGCCCCGGGTCCGGTCTCACTGTGGTTCACGTGTCCGTCCTCAGAAGGAGTACGCCGCTGGGCGTCAGCCCACCGGAACTGGCCACGGCGACCCGGGCGCCGGGCACTTGACGCGCCCCGCCGTCGCCCCGCAGCTGGACGACCGCCTCGTGGATCAGGCCCATGCCGTGGGTGCGGCCGTGGGACAGCTGGCCGCCGTGGGTGTTCAGCGGCAGCACACCGTCGCGGGCGATGTTCTTGCCGCCGTCGAGGAAGTCCTTGGCCTCGCCGATGCCGCAGAATCCCAACGCCTCTATCCAGGAGAGGCAGTTGAAGGTGAAGCCGTCGTACAACTGGGCCACGTCCACGTCGGAGGGGCGCAGCGAGGTACGGGTCCACAGGTGGGCGGACTGTCCGAGTACCTGCGGTTCATGGGTCAGCGTGCTCTGGTCCCATGCGAGGCGCTCGGTGATCTGGGTGCCGACGGCCTCGACGAGCACGGGCGGCCTCGCGAGATCCCGCGCGGCGTCCACGGCCGACACGATGACGGCCACGGCTCCGTCGCACGGCACATCGCAGTCGTACAGCCCGAACGGGGTGGTGATGGTCCTGGCCGCGAGGTAGTCGTCCATCGTCATGGGGTCGCGGTAGACGGCGGTCGGGTGGAGTGCGGCGTTCGCACGCTGGTTCAGCGCGATCCAGCCCAGCGTCTCGCGTGTGGTGCCGTAGCGGTGGAAGTGGCGTTGCGCGTTCTGCGCCAGGGTGTGGGCTGCGGACGTGGCGCCGAAGGGCCTGAGCCAGCTCCCGGCGCCGTCCACCCGGCCGGCGGCTCCCGTACCGAAGGCGCCTCGGCGCGCGAGTTCGCTGTGTGTGGCTTCCCACAGGGTGCGGAAGCAGAGCACATGGCGCGCGAGCCCGCCCGCGACCGCCAGCATCGCCGCGATCAGCGAGCCGCCGGGTCCGAAGGTCTCGCCGCCTCCGCTGTGCCAGGTCGGCCGGATACCGAGGGCGGTCTCCAGTGCGGTCACCCCGCCCTCGGCGAAGCCGCCGAAGGCGCCGGCTCCGGGGTAGGTGGCCAGGCCGTCGATGTCGTCCAGGGTGAGTCCGGCGTCCGCGACGGCGCGCTCACATGCCTGGACGGTGAGGGCGAGCGGCGGAACCATGAGGCGGCGCCCGATCTCCGAGCTGCCGATCCCGGTGAGCGCGACCTTGTCCTCGAACTTCTCCGGCGTGACCATCGGGCGGATCCGGTGCCGCATCCGCTCCGGCTCGATGTCGTCCACCGGCAGTGCGGCCGGCGCCCCCTGCTCCGCCGCGGGGCGGAACAGCGGCAGCCACACGTCCTCGACCTGTTCGAAGACGACCTCCATCCGCATGCCCAGGGTGAGCTGTCCGGGTTCGCAGTCGACGGCGTTGGTCGTGAGCCGGACGCGGGGGTCCTCCTCGATGGCGACCTGGGCGACGACATACGGCGCGGGGAGCCCCGGCAGGCTGAACCGGTGGTTGACGGTGAATCCGATGAGGGTCGCGTGCCCGGAGACGGCCCGGGTCCCCATGCGGTGACCGCGGCAGTACCGGCAGACGGGCTGCGGCGGGTGGATCAGGGCCGTACAGGACGCGCACTCCTGTACGCGCAGCCGTCCGTCCGCCCCGGAGGTCCAGAAGAAGGCGTTCTCCTCCGTGATCAGTGGCAGTGGGCGTCCTGAGGCTGCGGCCACCTCTTCTCCTTCCTATGTCCTGACGAGTTCCTACGTTCTACGTCCTGTCCAGCGGCTGGGGGGGTTCGCTGGATCGGGTGCGTGCGATGACCGTGGCCCGGGGTCAGTGGCCGATCCGGGCCCGCGCGGTCCGTACCGTGACCGGTTCGGCGAGCCGCTGGTCGTCGCAGATCCGCTGGAGCATGTCGAGGGTCTCGCCGAATCCGGGTCCGAGGCGTTTGCCCGGGGTGAAGGTCGCCGGGAGGTGGCGCATGCCCTGGATGACGCCGATCGTCTCGTAGTGCACGGTGCCTTCGGGGTCGCACCGATAGTCCGGCATCCGGTCGAGTACCTGAAGGACCATGCGTTTGAACACCGTGCGCGCGACGTTGGAGCCGATGCAGCGGTGGATGCCGAGGCCGAAGCTGGTGTGCCGGTTGCCCTTACGGGTGAGGTCGATCGTGTGCGGATCGGGGAACACCGAGGGGTCCCGGTTCGCCATCGCCCAGGACAGCCAGAGGCGTTCGCCTTCCTCGAACCGGGTTCCGGCGATCTCACAGCTGTCGGAGAAGGTGCGTCCGTCGCCCGGGGCGGGGGTGAAGTAGCGCAGGAACTCCTCGGTCGCCGAGTCGAGGAGGGTGTCGCGTTCGCGGCTGAGGCGGTCGCGCTCCCCCGGGTTCTGCGCGAGCCATTCGAGTACGTGCGCGGTGAGGGCCGTCGTCGTGTCGAAGCCGCCGCCGATCAGCAGGGCCAGCACGCCGATCAGTTCGTCGTCCGTCGGGTTCTCGCCGTTGATGTCGGCCCGGACGAGTGCGTCCACCAAGCCAGGCCGGGGGTTCTGCCGGACCTCGGCGATCTGCCGGGCGAGGTCGCCCATCATCGCCTTGTGCAGTTCCACGACGCGTTTCATGTCGGGCGAGTTCGGCGGTGTGTAGACCCCGGCGTGCGCGGGCTCGTTGTAGATCGTCCAGTGCTTGAGCGGAATTCCCATCATGGCCAGGGTGAGAACGGCCGGCACGATGTTGGCGAGATCGTCGACGAAGTCGATCCGGCCTTCCTCGATCTTCTCGTCGATACACGCGCGGACCACTTCGTCGATCAGCGGCACCCAGCGGTTGATGGCGGCCGGGGACAGATACGGGTTGAGTGTCTGCCGGTAGTAGCGCTGTTCCGGCGGATCCATTTCGAGGAATCCGCCGCGGAAACCCTTGCCGCGTGGGGCCGAGGGGATGTTGATGCCCCGGTAGCCGCGTCGCTCGCCCTTCACGTCGTGGTCGTTGGAGAGTACGTCGGCGGATCGGGCGAGTTCGAAGAGTTCATGGTGGCCCGACGCCACCCAGTGGCCACCGTGGGTGTCCGACCAGGCGACGGGGCACCGGCTCTGCATCTCCTCGGTGATGGACTCGAATTGGTGCCGGTACTCGGGGGTGTGCCGGTCGAAATCGTAGGTGTTCCTCTTGCGGTCGTCGTCGCCGACGGCCTGCTCCACACTCATGGATCGTCCCTCCCGTTCCCTGGGTGGTCAGAAAATGGAGATGGCTCGTTCCGGGCAGGAGTGGGCGGCTTCGCCGACCTGCTCCTCCTGATCCGCCGGTACGTCTTCGTCCACGGCCGATGAGTGGCCGTCGATGTCATCGAGCTGGAACACCTTGGGAGCGATCATCGCGCAGAGCGTGTGGCCCTGGCAGCGCTCCGGGTCGACCCGAACCTTCACGACGTCTCTCCCTGTCAGCGCTGCCAGTCGTACCACTTGAGATATCCGCCGCCGTCCACCCGCAGTTGGAGCCCGGTCACATAGCGGGCCTCGTCCGACGCGAGGAAGAGAACGGCGTTACTGATGTCCACGGGCTCGACATACGGGATCGGCATGGCCTGCTGCGCCGGGAACCCGAGTTCGGCGTCCTCCCGCGTCGGATTCTCCAGATCGGGGCGGAACGACCGGTACATCGGTTCGCTCTGCAACATGGGTGTGTTGACGTTGGTGGGGTGGACGACGTTGGCCCTCATGCCGCGCGGGGCGAGGTTCCGCGCCAGCTCGTGGACGTACTCGGACAGCGCGCGCTTCGCGAAGACGTATCCGCTGCCGCCGGGGTCGGAACCCGGGGTCGCCACGACGCCGTGGTTCATGAGCGCGGCGGTCGAGCCGACCGCGATGATCGACGCCCCCTCGGAGAGGTGCGGCAGCGCTACCTGGATGGCGTTGATCGTGCCGACCAGGTTGACGTTCACGACGTCGGACCACGCCTGGAGCGGCGGTTCTCCCTTCATCGCGGCGATCCCGGCCTGGGCCACCACGATGTCCAGGCCGCCCAGTTCGGCCATGCCACGGTCCAGCGCGTCCCGCAGTTGCGCGCTCTCGCGGACATCGGCCTGGACCGCGACGATCCGCCTGCCCCGCTCCTCGACCAGGCGGACCGTCTCCTTGAGGTCCTCGGGTCCGGAGAGCCGGTACTTCAGCGACTCGATGTCCTGGCACAGGTCCACCGCGATGATGTCGGCCCCTTCTTCGGCCAGCCGTACCGCGTGGCTGCGTCCCTGGCCACGCGCCGCGCCCGTGACGAACGCGACCTTTCCCTCAACTCGTCCCATGGATGGGTCCCTTCGTGTGCGGATGTGCGGGGTGGTCTGCCGTTTCGCCCGAACCCTGGTCTCTCGGACCGCCGTTCACCCCGAGCCGGTGGGCGGGGCCGCGGCGGACAGGGCGTCGAGTGCGGCGGACAAGGCGCCCAGGTCTCCGCCGAGTTGACCGGCGACCTCGCGGGCGACGGCGACGTCCTTGCCCAGGAACTCCCGTGTCGCATCGGCGAACTTGGCGACCGAGCCCTTTCTCACGACGCCGGCCAGCGCACGGCTCGCGGCGCTGCCGTGGGTGAGGGCGTCCAGGAGGACCGTCTCGTCCACGCCCCATCGGGCGGCGAGCCGGGCCGCGTGGGACAGCAGGCCGATCTGGGCCGCGAACACGGCGTTGTTGACGAGCTTCACCCGCTGCCCGTCGCCCAGGGGGCCCACATGCAGCACCGGGTCGCCGTAGCTGCGCAGCACGGGTCGGATCCGGGCCACGGTCGCGTCCGCTCCGCCCACGAAGAGGGTCACCGTACCGCCGGCCACATCGGGCGGGCCGCCGCTGAAGGGGGCGTCGATCACATCGATGCCGCGGGCCGCGCCACGGGCGGCGACGGCCTCGGCGGTGTGCGGGCTGCCGGTGGTGTGCAGGGCGACGACGGACCCGTCCGGCATGGTGTCGAGCAGCGGGCCGCCGAGGCAGACATCACGGACCTGCGCGTCGGTGTGCACGCACACCAGCACGACATCCACGCCGTCGCCGACGGCGGCGACATCGGTGACGACCCGGGCGCCCTCCTTCGCGAGGGTGCCGCGTGCCTCGGCGGAGCGGCCAAGGACCCGGACGTCGTGGCCCGCGTCGGCGAGTCTGCGCAGCAACGGCCGACCCATCCGTCCGGCGCCGATGACTCCGACGCGCGTCATGTCGCCCCCGTCCGGACATGGTTCATGTGTTCCGCCCTCCGTTGACGCCGAGGATCTGTCCGGTGATGTATCCGGCCTCGTCGGAGACCAGGAAGGCGCAGGCCGCCGCGATGTCCTCGGGTCTGCCGACACGGCGTACGGGGGTCCGCCCGATGTGGTCCTCGACCGTGCCGCCGAGGCGTTCGCGTGCCTCGGCCCTGCGCAGCATCGGGGTGTCGATGAACCCGGGCGGCACCGCGTTGACGGTGATGCCGCGGGGGCCGAGTTCCAGGGCGAGCGCCTTGGTCAGTCCGTTGACCGCCGACTTGGCCGCGACATAGTGCGTCATGAAGGGCTGGCCCGAATGCGCGCTGGACGAGGAGATGTTGACGATCCGTCCCCAGCCGGCTTCGAGCATGTCGGGGAGTACCGCCTGCACACAGTGGAAGACACCGTTCAGGTTGACGTCGAGGACGCGTTGCCAGGTCTCGAACGTCAGGTCGGTGAAGCGTGCGAAGCCGTCCAGGCCGGCCGCGTTGACCAGGACGGTCACGGGCCCCAGCGCCTCCCTGACGGCGGCCAGGGCCTCGTCCACCTGGGCGCGGTCGGTCACGTCGGCGGTGTGGGCGAAGGGGGCGTCGGACGGATGCAGGTCGAGTGTGGCGACGTGGTAGCCGTCGGCGCCGAGTCGGTGGGCCACGGCCTGCCCGATGCCGGAGCCGCCACCGGTGACGAGCGCGGTCTTCACGACCAGCCCTCGTCGCCGACGATCGTGGTGCGGTGCAGGGTCCGTTCCGACGCGGGGTCGTACGGCAGGGCGCGGTGCAGCATGCCCGTGTTGTCCCAGACCACCAGGTCACCGGGCGCCCAGTCGTGCGTGTAGCGGAACCGCTCCTGGGTGGACCAGGCGAGCAACTCGTCCAGGAGCGCCCGGCTTTCCCCGGGGTCCATGCCGACGATGTGGTCGGCCGTGCCGCCGATCACTAGAGATCTGCGGCCGTCGCGGCGCTTCCAGACCAGCGAGGTCTCCCGCGTGGGTACGGTCCGCCAGGACGCGAGGTCGGCCTCGCTCGGATCGGGATGCGCCCAGCGCTGGTTCGCCTCGAAGCTGTGCACGACGCGCAGGCCCTCGTACCGCTTGCGCTCCTGCTCGGGCAGGTTCTCGTACGCGGCGTAGGTGCTGGCGAACTCGGTGCCACCGCCGACCGTGGCGACATGCCGGGCCGTGAGGGTGGTCGCCTTGACGGGGACCTCGTCGGTGGTGCCGTCGATGTGCCAGTTGAAGGTGCCCTTGAGGTACTCGGCCGTGCGGTTCTTGGCCGGGTCGAGGGAGACCGTGAAGATCTGTCTCCCGCCCAGGGTCACCACCTGGCCCAGCTTGCGGCTGAACGCGAGTTGCGCGTCGTCGTCCAGGTGCAGGCCCCGGACGAGCAGGACGCCCCGCCATCCCAGTGCCTCGACGCACCGGCTGATCAGCGCGTCGTCGAGCAGGTCGTCGATGCCTGTGACCTCCACTCCCAGATGCGGGCTGAGCGCCGTTGTGCGGATCACAAGAATCTCCCTTCCGAATGCGAGAACCATACTTTCACCATGGGGTACCCGGAAGCCCCGGGCGGCAACTTTGTCGCGCGCCCCGCTCACGACCGCAGGTACGTCGCCCCGAAGGCGTCGAGGAACTCCAGCGTGGCGGACGGCGCGTGACCGGGGCAGGACACCACCACCCAGGTGACGCCCGCCTTCTCCAGTGCGGCGAACGCCTCTCGGTGGCGGTCCGGGTCGGTGGCCGGTGTGTGGATCCCGGCGCCCTGGTAGGAGTGCAGTACGTCGATCCGCTCGGACCGCCCGGCCGCGGCTGCCGCGTCCCGTACTTCGGCGATGGCGGCGGCGAGTTCTTCGAGCGATCCCAGAGCGGGTGTGCGGGCGGTGGCGCTCAGTTCGGCGCCGCCTGACATCGGCATCCACCCCTGGGCGCGCTCGGCGACGCGGCGCCGGCTGAGTTTCGCGTTGCCGCCGATCCAGATCGGGAGGGGTTCCTGGACCGGCCGGGGCCGGGCGATCACGTCGCGCGCGCTGAAGTGCTGGCCCTGGTAGCTGAACGGCTCGCCGGTCCAGAGCGGCGCAAGCACGTCGAGCGTCTCGTCGAAGAGGGCGTTGCGTTCCGCCATGTCGACGCCGAGGGCGTGGAACTCGCTCTTCTGGTACCCCGCGCCGAGCCCGAGGACCAGGCGCCCTCCGGAGAGCTTGTCCAGCGTCGCCGCCGTCTTGGCCAGCAGGAAGGGGTTGCGGTAGGGGGCGACGGCGAGATAGGTGAGCAGCCGTAGCCGTTCGGTCGCGGCGGCCACATAGCCGAGCGCCACGAACGGGTCCAGCGTCTGATGGCCGCCCGAGGCCAGCCAACGGGCGCCCGGTGCCGGGTGCTCGCTCAGCGAAAGGCCGTCGAACCCGGACCGCTCGGCCGCGACGGCCACGTCACGCAGCGGTCCCGCGTCGAGGACATCGCCGTCGGGCCCGTTCGTCTCCGGGTAGTGAAAGATGAAGCGCATCGTCACCTCGTCGAGTAGGTGGCGGGATCGGGCGGCGAACCGGCTCCAGGGGTGGGACGGCCGGGCGCCCGGAGCGTCAAGAATCGCCATTCCGCCTGCGAGAACCTTACTCTCACCTCCCTTTCACGCGGTAGCCCCGCACGGCCCCCTCCGGGTGGCGAGCGAGCCGACCGTACGCGTCGACACCCCGTCGAAGAATAATTCTCGTCCTTAGAATTCTCATTTCTGATTATGGAGAATACAGTTCTCCAAACGGACCGAGTCCCTTCCCAGCTGAGCCGCTCCGAAAGGTCAACCGTGATCCGAAACAGGCGTTTCCCGATCATCGCGGTGACGTGCGCCACCGCCCTCGTCCTGGGCGCGTGCGGTGGCACGGGCACCGACGCGTCCACCGACTCACGACATTCGGCCGGCCCTCCGGTGGCGGGCGGTACCGCCCGCGTCCTCCAGATCACCGAGCCCCGGAACCTGGACCCCGCCGTCATGGGGAACGCGTGGGCCGTCAACGCCTTCCTGGGCAACGCCCTGTACGGGACGTTGATGGTCAACGATCCCGACACGGGCGCCGTCCACTTCAGGATGGCCAAGAGTTTTGTCACGCGCGACGGCGGCGCCACCTTCGAGCTGAAGCTCCGCCCAGGGCTCACCTTCTCCGACGGCAGCCCCCTGAACGCCGAGGCCGTGAAGGTCAACTGGGACCGCATCAAGGTTCCGGAGACCGGCTCTTCGGCCCGTGAGGAGGCGTCGGTGATCGCCTCGACCAAGGTGGTGGACGCCACCACGCTCAAGGTCACGATGGTCTCGCCGGTCCCGAACTACGCTCAGGCCGTGCTCTCCACCTCGATGAACTGGATCGCCTCGCCGAAGGCGCTCAAGTCGACCCGGCAGCAGTTCGACGCCCGTCCGATCGGCGCGGGCCCCTTCACGCTGAAGAGCTGGACCCGCCAGGACACCATCGAGCTGGTGAAGAACCCCGGCTACTGGGACGCCCCCAAGCCCTACCTCGACCGCATCACACTCCGTACCGCCAACGACTCCACGCAGCGCGTCAACACCCTCACGAGCGGCGGCGCCGACGTGGCCGTGGACACGAACTGGGAGACGCTGGCCACCGCACGCGCGGCCGGCTTCGACACCGACACCATGCCTCTGAACGGCGGGCAGTACCTGGCCATGAACACCCGCAGGGCACCGTTCGACGACATCCGGGCGCGGCAAGCCGTGGCGGCGGCGCTCGATCTCGGCGCGATGGACCAGACCGTGTACAAGGGCAAGGGCAAGCCCGTGCACACGCTGTTCACCGAGTCGTCGCCGTTCTACGCCGACAAGGAGTTGGCGAAGGCCGACCGGGGCACCGCGCAGCGGCTCTTCGACGAACTGGCCGCCGAGGGCAAGCCGGTGTCGTTCACGTTCAAGAGCTTCCCGTCGCCGGAGAGCCGGGCCACGGCGGAGAGTGTGCAGACCCAGCTCAGCGCGTTCCGCAATGTCGAGGTGAAGGTCAAGATCGCCGATCACACGGAGATCGCGACGCTGCGCAGCACGCACGACTTCGACATGCTCATCTCGTCCGCGCTGTTCGTGGACCCGGAGCCGACGCTGTGGACCGCGTTCCACGGCGACTCGCGCTCCAACATGTCCGGGATCGACGACAAGGAGCTGAACGACGCCCTCCTCGCCGGTCGGCGGGCGACCTCGGTCAAGGCGCGCAAGGCGGCCTACGAGACCGTGCAGGAGCGGCTGTTGGCGCTGGCCCCGGCCGTCTTCACGGGCCGGGGCGCACCGAGCGCCGTGTCCGCGAAGAACGTCCACGGTGTCAAGCAGTACGGCCTCGGCTCGCTGCTGCCCGAGGAGTTGTGGATCCAGAAGTAGGCGCGCCCGCGCCGCGAACGGGGCTCATGCCCCAGGCGCTCATACCCCGGGCGCTCGGACCCCGGGCCCGTCGGCGGGTCCGGGGGGCGTCGTTCCCCGCGCCGTCCCGCCCAGCGCCGACAGACAGAACCGCCAGACGTTCTCGGCGAGTACGGCGCGATCGGGCTCACCGAGCCCGAGGATCAGCGTGTGGAACGACGTCGTGACCAGCGAGGTGACGATGTGGACGTCCCAGTCCAGGTCGGCGGGGCGCACCAGCCCGGCGGCGGTCGCGTCGACCACCAGTTCCCGGATGAGTGCCTCGTAGGACCGGCTCGTCTCGGCGATGGTCTCCGGGCTGGTGATCGCGATGCGCATGTGCTCGTTGGCGATCACGCGGTGCAGCGCCGCGTTCTCCTCGCGCCACTCCAGCGGCCACGTCACGGCGCGCCACAGACGGAGCAGCGGATCGTCGGAGTACGCGAGGATGCGCTCCCGGATCTCCGGGGTCGCCCCGGCGACGGACTGCGTGAAGACCGTCGCCAGGAACGTCTCCTTGTTGGGGAAGCACGCGTAGAACGTCTTCAGCCCGACGCCGGCCCGGCGGACGAGTTCCCCGATCGTGTACGAGGTGTCTCCGCGTTCGAACAGCAGTTGCTGTCCGGCCGTGACGAGCTTCTTCGTCGGCCCGATGTAGGTGCCTCCGTCGGGCCCCGCTGTGGCATGGCGGGCGATGTGCTCCGCCCATCCCGGCTCAACCGTCACGTGCTCAGATTACCGGCACCAGGCGGGTCGCCGACCCCATCGCCGACCCCGCCGCCGTCCCCACCATCACCCGTGCCGCCGTCCCCGCCGACCTCCCTGACCGGCCGGAAGACGGGCAGGACGACATCCGGGCCGATCTCCTGGAACGCGACCTCCAGCCGCATACCGATCCGCAGCCGGTCGGCGTCGACCACGGTCGTGTGGACCAGCGGGCCTTCGTCCAGCTCCACGAGCGCGACGTTGGCGGGTGGGTCGTCGAACGAGGTGGCGTACCGCTGGTGCACGACGGTCCAGGTGTGAAGGGTGCCCCGACCGCTCGCCTCACACCACTCCATGTCCGCCATGCCGTGCTCGGGGCAGCCACCCGCGGGCCACACCGCCCGGTCGCAGCGCCCGCAGCGGAACAGCAGGTATCGGCCCTCGCGGCACGCGCGCCAGAACTCCTCGTCCACCCGGTCCGGTGCGAGGTCTCCGGGGAACGGGCGCGGCGCACTCACCGCGGCCTGCCGAGGACGAGCGTCACATGGGCCCAGGAACCCTGCACACCACCGTTGCCCCCGCTGCCGCTGACGAGGCACACCTCCGCGTCGGGCACCTGGTGTGTCGGTGCCGTGCCGCGCATCTGGAGGATCCCCTCCGACAGCGGTGTGAACCCAGTGGCGTAGAAGCCCGAGTGCTGCCCGCCGCCGGTGTTGGTCGGCAGCGAGCCGGTGGGTCCGGTATGCCCCGCCCGAACGAAGTCCGGGGCCTCGCCGGGCCCGCAGAACCCGTACTCCTCAAGCTGCATGAGGGTGGCGATGGTGAACGGCGCGTAGAGCTGGGCGACGGAGATGTCGTCCGGTCCGATGCCGGCCTCGCCGAATGCCAGGCGTGCCGCGTCCGGTGCGGCGCCGAACCGTCCGGGCATCGTCCCGTCCCACCAGTTGGCGATGTTGTGCCCGCATCCGGAGCCCAGCACCTCGACCGGGTCACCCGCGCAGTCGGCGGCGCGCTCCGCCGAGGTGAGGACGACGGCGACGCCACCGTCCGTGGGGCGCGAGCAGTCGAGCAGCCGCAGCGGATCGACGATCATCCGTGACGCCTGGTGTTCGGAGACCGTGATGGGCCGGCCGTAGCCGACCGCGCCGGGCCGGACGGCTCCGTAGGCACGTTCGACCACGGCGACGGCGGCGAGGTCCTCCGAGGTGGCTCCGAAGGTGTCGAGGTAGCGCCGTGCGGCCATCGCGTAGACCGCGGCCGGGCCGACCAGCCCGTACAGATACGGGTAGCCGTAGCTGTACCCGCCGATGTCGGACCGGTCGGCGCCGTCGTGGTGGGGTTCCATCCTGGGTGCGTCGCCGGTGAAGGCTTCGCCGTAGACGCTCAGGACGTACTCGGCCCGGCCGGTGGCGATGAGCGCGGCGGCGACCACCACCGACAGGGCAGGCGAGGCACCGCCCGAGTTCAGCGCGAACGACATCCGCGGGGACAGCCCGGCATAGCGCAGGTCCTCGGGTTGTACGCCGAAGCAGATACAGGTGTCGATCTGCGTGCGGCAGAGCCCCGCGTCGAGCAGCGCCGCGTCGATGGCCTGTCGCCGCAACTCCCTTGAGGAGATACCGAGTCGGCGCCCCTGCGGGCTCATCCCGAGCCCGACGACGGTCGCGCCGCTGGTCACGAAAGGCTGCCCGGCACCGGCAGGGTCGTCGTGTCGGCGGCGGTGAACTGGAACAGCCGTTCCGCGTTGCCCCGAAGGATCTTGTAGCGCAGTTCGGGATCCAGTCCGGCCAGGCGGTCGGTGGCGAGTTTGATCGAGTTGGGCCAGGTCGAGTCGGAGTGCGGATAGTCCGTCTCGATCATGACGTTGTCCTCGCCGATGAGGTCGATGTTGCGGATTCCGGCGATGTCGTCGATGAAGCAGCCGTAGATGTGGTCGCGGAAGGACTGCCGGATGTCGAAGTTCAGGTAGTCGATCGTCTGGGTGCCGGCGTCCTTCCTGGCCTGGCGGCTACCCGCGTTGGGGTCGTAGTCGATGCCGCGCTGCACCCAGTAGCGCTGCTTGTCGATCACTTGCTCGGCGCGTTCGAGGAAGTAGGGGATCCAGCCGATGTTGCCCTCCGCGAGGGAGATCTTCAGCTGGGGGAAGCGTTCGAACACGCCGCTGAACAGCCAGTCGAGCATGGTGCCCGAGGTCCGTACCGCGCCCCACGACAGGTTGGCCATGAACGAGGTGTTGGCGTTGATCGCCGGAATCTGTGAGGAGGATCCGACGTGCATGCAGATCACCACGCCGCACTCCTCGGCGGCGCGGAAGAAGGGGTCCCAGTACCGGTCGGGGTCGTTGATCGTCGGCAGGCCCAGCGGCTCGGGGTTCTCGCTGAACGCGACCGCCCGTACGCCGCGTCCGGCCACCCGCCGGACCTCGGTGGCCGCGGCCTCGGGGTCCCACAGCGGTATGAGTGTGAGCGGGATGAAGCGGCCGGGGGCCGTCGCCGACCACTCCTCGATCATCCAGTCGTTGTACGCCACGATGCAGGCGAGCCCGAGTTCCTTGTCCTCGCCCCGGTAGAAGGTCTGCCCGCAGAAGGCGGGGAAGGTGGGGAACGTCATCGAGGCGAGGATTCCGGCCTGGTTCATGTCCTCGACCCGGGCCTTGGCGTCGTAGCAGCCGGGGCGCATCTCCTGGTAGCCCAACGGCTCCGGGCTGAACTCGCTCTTGTCCCGGCCGACGACCGCGGACAATCCGCTGGCCTGGGACTTCATACCAAGGTAGTGCCAGACTCCCATGCCGTCGTCGTCGATGACGAGCTGGGGTCCCCTCTCGCGCAGCCGCTGCGGCAGCCAGGTCTGCCACAGGTGTCCCGGTTCGATGACGTGGTCGTCCACCGAGATCAGCCAGTTCAGGTCAAGGGTGCTTCCCGTCATGGTGGTTCGTCCCTTCCATGGAGGCGGAGGTGCGCGGGGCGGGGCAGGGCGGTACGGGGGTACGCCGGGCTCACACCACCCCTGAGTCCTTGAGTGCCGTGATCGCGTCCCAGTCGTAGCCGAGTTCGAGGAGGACCTGCTCGGAGTGCTCCGCGTGTTCGGGGGCCCGGCGCAGTTCGGGTACGTGCTCGTCGAACTGCACGGGGGCGCTCATCAGCCGTGCTTCGGTTCCGTCGTGGTCGACCGGGACGCTGTATCCGTTGGCGACCACTTGCGGGTCCGTGGCGGTCTCCAGCATCGACCGCAGTGCGGCCCAGGGTCCCGCGAGGTCGGCGAACCGTCGCTCCCACTCGGCCAACGGCCTTGCGGAGAAGACCTGTTCGAGTTCGGCCACGCACTCCGCGTGGTGCGCGGACCGTGTGGCCGCGTCCAGGAATCGCTCGTCCGCGATCAGATCCGCGCGGTCGAGGTGACGGCACAGATCGGCCCACCAACGGTCGGACTCGATCATCATCAGGGCGATCCAGCGACCGTCCGCCGTGCGGTAGCCCCGGGCGAGGGGGTTCGTGGAACGCCCCGTCAGGATGGGGAACTCCCGGCCGAGACCCCAGCTGTAGAGGATCGCGCTGGAGTGCTGCCACAGCGCGGAGCCAAGCAGCGATACGTCCACGGTCGCGCCCTGCCCTGTCCGTTCACGGCGGAACAGGGCGGCGGCGATACCGAAGGCGAGGTTCATCGCGCCGACCTTGTCGCCGAAGGCGGGGGGTTGGTTGAGGGGTCGGTCCGCGTTCTCGGCGGTGAGGGCGGACGCGATGCCGCTCCGTATCCAGAAGGACGTGTAGTCGTACCCGCCTCGGTCGGCGTCCGGGCCGCGCACTCCCTGACCGGTGGCCCGAGCGTAGACGATGCGTGGATTACGGGACCGGACGGTGTCCTCGTCGATGCCCAGCTTGGCCCTGGCGGGGCCCCGGAAGTTCGTCACCAGGACGTCCGCCCGGTCGACAAGTCGCATGAGGATCTCCTGGCCACGGGGTTCGCGGAGGTTCAGTCCGACGCTGCGCTTGCCCCGGTTGGTCTGGGCGGTGACCAGGTTGACCCCGTTCACCGCCGGCACGATGCCCGCCGATGCGAGACCGCGCTGCGGGTCTCCGGTGACCGGGTCCTCGACCTTGATCACGGATGCGCCGAAGTCCGCGAGCACGGCAGCGGCGGCCGGCGCGAACGTCCACTGGGCCACTTCGAGCACTTGGACGCCGTCGAAGACGGGCGTCGGATCAGCCGGTCCTTCGGACACGACAAGGGCCTCCCCTTCTCTCGCACCCAGCACCACGGTAACGATCTTATCGTAACTGGAGAAGCACGTATGTCAACGGGAGAAGCACATATGCTGGAATGCCATGCATGGAAGATCGACAAGGCTTCAGGGACGTCCGAAGTTTTATGGAGAAGCTCATTCTCTTGTTTGCGTGGAGAGTGTGACTTATAAAGAGTCATCGGCCAGTTGGGCCGAACGACACCATCCCCCGGTACCAGAACAACGCTGAGGAGGCGCCGACATCATGGGGCAACTGGACGGCAAGGTCGCGTTCATCACGGGAGCGGGCCGTGGTCAGGGGCGATCGCATGCGGTGGTCCTCGCCGAGCACGGAGCCGATGTGATCGCCGTGGACATCGGCGCCGACATCCCGACCGTTCCCTATCCGATGGCCACGGCGGACGACCTCGCCGAGACCGCGCGCCTGGTCGAGGCGACCGGGCGGCGCTGTGTGACCGCGATGGCCGACGTCCGCGACATCGGCGCGCTCCAGAAGGCGCTGGACCACGGCATCGCCGAACTCGGCGGCGTGGACATCGTCCTGGCGAACGCCGGGGTCCTGCACAGCGGGCCACCGGAGGAGACGCTCGAAGAAGCAGCCGCCAACTGGGCCGACGCGGTGGGCATCATGCTCGGTGGCGTCTTCAACACGCTGAAGGTGGCTCAGCGTCCGCTCATCGATCAGGGGCGCGGCGGCGCGGTGGTGATCACCGGGTCGACGGCCGGTCTGGCGGGAATGACCGACGGCTCCGGCGGCATGTCCGGGTACACCGCCGCGAAGCACGGTGTGGTCGGTCTGGCGCGAGGCTGGGCGAAGCTGCTCGGTCAGCACAACGTGCGGGTGAACGTGGTGCACCCGACGGCCGTGGACACCTTCATGATCAACAATCCGCACTCGCCGATGGCGGACTCCGGTCGGCTCGGTCAGGTCAAACGGGTGTTGCCCGTCGACCGGCTGGAGCCGCGCGACGTCAGCGAGGCGATCCTCTGGCTGGTGTCCGACACGGGTCACGCCGTCACGGGCGTGTCGCTGCCGTTGGACAGCGGAGTGAGCCTGGCGTGATCCGCCGCGGCGAGGTGACGAAAGCAGATGCCATGACCATCAGCGCGACGCCCGCGGACGACCTCGCACAGTCCGCGCCCCCTGCGGACACCCTCGTACGGTCCTACGCGGACGGCGTACACGTCGGTACGGGACGATCCCTCACGGTCACGAATCCGGCGAACCTGGAGACGGTGGCCGAGGTGGCCACGGCGGAGGTCGCCGATTTCGAGCGCGCCGTACGGGCCGCACGACGCGCCTTCGACGGGGAGTGGTCCAGGACGTCCGCCGCCGAGCGGACCGCCATCGTCACACGGTTCCTGACGGCGCTGAAGTCGCGGCAGGAACTCCTGGTGGACACCGTCGTCGCGGAGACCGGGGCGCTCCTGGGCTCGGGTCGGACGCTGCACGTCCGCGGCGCGATCGAGCACGCCCGCAAGGCCGTTGGGATCTACGCGTCACTACCGGCCGAGGAGCACAACCCGGTGCCGCTCGACGACCTCGTCACCGGAGGCCGCGTCGCCTTCAGTGCCCTCAGCTGGGAGCCACTCGGCGTCGTCTGCGCCATCCCCGCCTACAACGTGCCGCTGTTCCTTGCCCTGTGGAAGATCGTCCCGGCCCTCCTGGCCGGCAACACGGTGGTGCTGCGGCCGAGCCCGCTGGCGCCGCTGACGGTACTCGCGGTCGGCAGTGCCGCGCACGAGGCCGGGTTCCCGCCCGGTGTGGTCAACGTGCTGGTGGAGGAAGGGACTTCGGGCGCCGAGTTGATGACGCGCGCGCCTGAGGTCGACGCGGTCTCGTTCACCGGATCCACCGCTGTCGGCGCGGCGATCAGGGCGCAGGCCGCGCCGACGCTCAAGCGGGTGATGCTGGAGCTGGGCGGCAAGTCCGCCGCGATCTATCTGCCCGACGCCGTGGGGCGGGCCCCGGCCGGTATCACCGGTGTCATGCGTGCGATGGCGGGCCAGGGGTGTGTGCTCCAGACCCGGGTGCTCGTACCGGAAGCGCGAAAGCGGGACGTTCTCGACCAGGCCGCGAGCCTTGTCGCCGCCTTGCGGCTTGGCGATCCTCGGGATCCGGCGACGGAGGTGGGTCCGCTGATCAGCGCCGCCCAGGTGCGGCGGTGTGTCGAGCATGTCGCGGTCGCGCGGGAGCACGGCGGCCGGGTGGTGGCCGGCGGCCGGGCCAGGCCCGACCTCGGTGGCCACTTCTTCGAGCCGACGGTCGTGGACCTCGGCGACACGACCAACCCCCTTGCCCAGGAAGAGACGTTCGGGCCGGTCGTCTCGGTGATCGGATACCGCGACCTCGATCACGCCGTGGAGCTGGCGAACGACACCGTGTACGGGCTGTCCGGTGCGGTGTTCGGTGCCCCGGACGAGGCGCTGGGCGTCGCCCGGCGCATCCGGTCGGGCACGGTGCTCGTCAACGGCGGCTACTTCGGCGCGTACGCCTCGTCGGGCGGCTGGCGACACAGCGGCGAGTGGCGGGAGCGCGGACGCGAGGGCATCCGGGCGTACCAGCAGGCGAAGCACATCACGGCAATGAGCCTCTGACCTTACGGAGAACCCATGCTCCACGAGATCGCTCAGCTCGATCCGGACATGATCCGTACCCTCTTCGACACGGGCGGGGACTACCGCCGGGCCATGTCGGGCGGGGACTACCGGGACAACTTCCATACCGACCTCAAGCGGGCACGCGAGACGGGACCCGTCCACGCGGGCAGCGTGGAAGAGGTACTGGGCACACCCGCAACCGCACTCCACCCCACCCCCGCGTACACACGGCCACAGCCGGAACCGGTCTTCTCCGTGTTCGGCTTCGACACCGTCAACACCGTGTTCCGCGACCCCGAGACCTTCACGTCGGACGCGCTCCGGGGCACCTTCGACACCTTCGGCAGGAACATCCTCGGCATGGGCGGGTCCGAGCATGCCCGCTACCGGGCCATCGCCCAGCCGTCGTTCGCCCGCAACATGACGCAGTGGTGGATCGACCGCTGGATCGCCGACATCACCGACACCCTGCTGCACCGGATCGAGGGCCGGGGGCGCGCCGATCTCAACCTGGAGTTCTGCGCCCTGCTCCCGCTGCTCACGATCACCAGCAGCTTCGGCGTGCGCATGGACGAGGCGCTGCGGCTGCGCGTACTGATCGAGCAGATGATCAGCGGCATCGAGCCGCGCGAGGTCAAGCTCGCGGCCTCGGCCGCCGCCGGCGAGATCCTGCTGCCGGTCATCGCCGACCGGCGGGCGAACCCACGGGACGACCTGATCAGCAAGCTGATCCAGCAGACCATCCGCGACGAGGACGGGACGGAGTTCCGACTCACCGACGAGGAGGTACTCGGGTACGCGCGGCTTCTGCTGACGGCGGGTTCGGGTACGACGTGGCGCCAACTCGGCATCACGCTCTGGGCGTTGCTGAACCATCCGGACCAACTCGAAGCGGTACGGCGGGACCGGTCGCTGGTTCGACCGGCCATTGAGGAGTCCCTGCGCTGGGAGGTCACCGACCCGACCTTCTTCCGTACGGCGGCCCGGGACACCAACCTGGGCGGGGTTCACATCCCGGCGGGTTCACGTGTGTCCCTGTGTCTGACGGCGGCGAACCACGACCCGAGCAGATGGACGGAGCCGGAGCGCTTCGACATCTTCCGGCGGGTCCGTCCGCATCTGTCGTTCGCCGGTGGCCCGCATGTGTGCCTCGGCATGCACGTGGCCAGGGCCGAGATGTCCGTCGCGCTCAACGCGATCCTCGACAGGCTGCCGGATCTCCACTGGGACCCCGAGGCGCGCCGGCCGGTCCTGCTGGGACTACACATGCGGGGACCGAACGAACTCCCGGTGATGTTCGGATGACATGGGACGGGCGGCCTCAAATCAGGGTCACACGGGAGACGTGTGCCGGAACCGGGGTGTGCGCGTTCTACGCCTCGCACACCTTTGAGCTGGACGAGACGGGGAAAGTGCGGGTGTTGACGGGCGACGCCGACGCGGCGGACGACATCCGTAACGCGGCAGAAGCCTGCCCCACCCGCTCGATCAGCGTGGGGAACGTGGGCTGAGCCTTACCCCGCCCTCCGCCCCCCGTCCCGTACCCGCCCCCGCCCCCCGCTGTGGGCAGGCGTCCCGCAGGGCGGGACGGGTGGGCACAGCCCCAGGTGCCGGGTGCCCCCCAATGCAAGGCTCACGAAGGATCGGCCGGGTCAAGAACCGTCGCACAGACACCCCCGTCCACCAAAACATCCGTACCGGTGACGAAACTCGCCTCGTCCGACAGCAAGAAGCCCACGACGGCGGCGAGTTCGTCAGGCCGCCCCTCCCTGCCCACCGGCGACCGCCGCACAAGTTCCGCCATCGACGGATGGTTCGCCGCCTCCTGACGCCCCTGCGGCGTGGCGACGATACCGGGCGACACCGAACACACCCGAGCCCCGACCGCCCCCAGCCGCACCGCTTCCCGCTGGACGAACCGCTGCACTCCCCGTTTCGCCCAGGCATAGGCGACCCCCGTGTCCTCCAGCGCGGGCCCGATCGCGTCGTGGAGGCGGTCGAGGAACGCTTCGTGGAGCGGGTCGGCCAGCGCGGCGTCGGCGGCGGGATGGGGCCCGGTGTCCCCGAGCCGCGCCGCCATCGAAGCGAAGCACACCGTCGCGGTGCCCTCGGTGGCCAGCGGGCGAAGCGCCTCGGCCAGCATCGCCGTACCGACGAGGTCGACGGTCAGGATGCGGCGCCAGTCGGCCATGGTCGGGGAGATACCCGCGGCGTGGGAGACGGCCCGAAGTGTTCCCCGTGCGGAGACGCGGTCCGCGAGCCGGGCCAGGCCGTCGCGGTCGGTGATGTCCAGAACGAACGGTTCCACGACCGCGCCGCGTCCCGTCGCCGAGAGATCACGCGCCGCCTCGGTCACGGACGCCTCGTCCCGGTCGACCAGCACCAGTCGGTCCACCATGCCGTTCAGCCGTACCGCGCACGCCAGGCCCATCCCCCGGCCGGCCCCGGTCGCGATGCCCACGGTCGTCATGACGGCTTCCTTCCGTTGGCCCAGTACTGCTCCAGGTTCGGTTGGAGCGCCCGGGTCACCAGCTCGATACGGGGGCCGGATCCGGCGCGGTGGTACGCCCAGTAAGGGGTGCCGTCGGGGCGTCTGCCGATGGCCTCGACGGTGTGGCCGCGCCGGGCGAGTGCGGCAGATTCGGCCGCGACGTCGTCGGACCAGTAGCCGAGGTGGTGAACGCCGGAGCCCGCGGCGGGAGTCCACACGGTCCCGGGGATGCTCTGGATGATCTCCAGCCGGGGTGTGGACATCGAGTACGTGGACCGGAAGTCGAGGACGGTGTCACCGGTGGGCAGGGTCACCGCTGTGGGCCCGCCGATCTCCTCGCACCACGTGTAGCCGAACACCTCGGCGAGTTCGTCCGATGTCGCTTCGAAGTCGTCCACGACGACGCCTACATGGAACTGGTCGGTGGCTTTCACAGGTGCACCGTCTCCTTCATGGTCGGTCAGTCATGGTCGGTGTCCGGGTTCCTCGGGGTGCGCCCCGCCGTGACGGTGCGCAGGCAGAACGCGACGACGTGGTCGACGTGCGCGTCGGTCGGCCGGGCCCGCCGCCAGAGGTGGTCCGTGAGGGTGCCGAAGGTGGCGTGGGCGGCGAGCGAGGCGTCAAGTCCGGGGTCGATACTGCCCAGTTCGGCGAAGGGTTCCCGCAGGAGCGGTGCCAGTGCTCCGCCCGCCGAAGGGGGGCCGGACATGAACCCCTCCCCCACGCTTCCGGCGTTCCAGAGGACGGCGAGGGTCGTCGCGGCGATGTCGTCGTCGGCGGCCTGGGACAGGATGCCCTCGACCCACCGCCGCACCTTGCCCTGCGGTGCGGACTCCTTGCCCATCTGATGGGCGACATAGCCGCGTAGGCGCTCCGTCCCGTCCTCCAGGATCGCGGCGACCAGCGCGTCCTTGGAGGGGAAGTGCCGGTAGAACGTCTCGTTCGACACTCCGGCGGCCGTGACGATGTCGGCGACGCGGGGCCGCGATGCGGTTCCACGGGCGCGCATGACGTCCAGCGCCGCGTCCAGCAGCCCGCGGACCTCGCTCACATAGTGGGCGCCGCGCCGCTCCAACGCTCGCCGTGCGATCCGGTCCGTAACGTCGTTCCGAGGTGAGGGAATTGCGTTCTCCTTCATGAGAAGGTTATTCTGCCACCTGTCGGAAGGAGACACAATGTCGTGGGACTTCGAGACCGAGCCGGAATTCCAAGCACAGCTCGACTGGGCGGACGCGTTCGTACGGGAGGAGGTCGAGCCGCTCGATCTCCTCTGGGACGGCCTCCAGTTCACGCCACCCGACGAGAACCTCCGCCGCGTCCTCGACCCGCTGAAGAAGGAGGTACGGCGGCACGGACTGTGGGCGACGCACCTCGGCCCGGAGCTGGGCGGCGCGGGGCACGGACAGGTCAAGCTCTGCCTGCTCAACGAGATCCTCGGGCGCTCCTCCTGGGCGCCGATCGTCTTCGGCTGCCAGGCACCCGACACGGGCAACGCGGAGATCCTCGCCCACTACGGCACACCGGAGCAGAAGGACCGATTTCTGCGCCCGCTCCTCGACGGGGAGATCTTCTCCTGCTACTCGATGACCGAGCCGCAGGCGGGCGCGGATCCGAAGATGTTCGAGACCCGGGCCGTACGGGACGGCGACGACTGGGTGGTGAACGGCTGGAAGTACTTCTCGTCGAACGCGAAGACGGCGGCCTTCTTCATCGTCATGGCGGTCACGGACCCGGACGCCGACCCGTACAAGGGCATGTCGATGTTCCTGGTGCCCGCGGAGACACCGGGCATCGACATCGTGCGCAATGTCGCTCTCGCCGGTGAGCCGCAGGCCGAGGGCTCGCACGCACTCGTCCACTACGAGGATGTACGGGTCCCGGCGGACGCCGTCCTGGGCGGTGAGGGTCAGGCGTTCGCGATCGCTCAGACCCGGCTCGGCGGCGGACGGATCCACCACGCCATGCGGACGATCGGGCTGGCAGGCAAGGCGTTCGACATGATGTGCGAGCGGGCTCTGAGCCGGGAGACGCAGGGCACGGTCCTCGCCGACAAGCAGTTCGTGCAGGGGTACATAGCCGACTCATACGCGCAGTTGACGCAGTTCCGGCTGGCAGTGCTGCACACGGCGTGGTCGATCGACAAGCACAACGACTACCGCAAGGTCCGCAAGGACATCTCGATGATCAAGACCCAACTCCCCGTCGTGCTGCACGACATCGCCCACCGGGCGATCCAGGTCCATGGGGCGCTCGGCGTCAGCAATGAGATGCCGCTGTTCCGGATGCTTCTGGGAGCCAGTGTCCTCGGTCTGGCCGACGGGCCGACCGAGGTGCACAAGGTCACCGTCGCCCGGCAGGTGCTGCGCGACCACCGCGCGAGCGACGACCTGTGGCCGAGCGGGCACCTCCCGAAGCGGCTCGCCGCGGCGCGCGCCAAGTACGCCGAGTTCCTGCCCGACGAAGGGGCGAGCCGGTGATCGACATCGAGCGGCTGGCCGACTGGCTGGACGAGTCCGGTCTCCCCGGGAAGGGAGAGCCGATCGAGCACCGCCATGTATCGGGTGGCGCCCAGAACGAGATCTACGAGATCCGGCGCGGTGACCTCCATGGCGCCCTGCGGATCCCGCCGCCCACCGCACCGGCCGCGCGGGACCAGGGCATCCTCCGGGAGTGGCGGATCATCGAGGCACTGAACGGGACCGACGTGCCACACACCGAGGCGCTGGCCGTCTGCACCGATCCCGGTGTCCTCGGCCGGACCTTCTATGTGATGGGCTTCGTCGACGGCTGGTCCCCGATGGACCCGGGCGGCTGGCCCGCCCCGTTCGACACGGACCTGTCCGCGCGGGCGGGGCTGGCACTCCGGATGACGGAAGGGATCGCCCTGCTCTCACGGGTGGACTGGCGGGCGAAGGGACTGGGCGACCTCGGTCGTCCCGACGGCTTCCATGAGCGTCAAGTCGACCGCTGGAGCGGCTACTTGGCCCGGGTCAAGAGCCGTGAGCTGCCGGGCTTCGACGTGGCCGCCGAATGGCTGCGCGCACACCGGCCGCTCGACTACGTCCCCGGACTGATGCACGGTGACTACCAGTTCGCCAATGTGATGTTCCGTCATGGAGCACCGGCCCGGCTCGCCGCGATCGTCGACTGGGAGATGGGCACCGTCGGCGACCCCAAGCTCGATCTCGCCTGGATGCTGCGGGGCTGGCCCGAGGACACCAGTGAACCCGAGGCGGCGGACGCCAGTTACGTCGACCTGACCGGCATGCCGTCCCGCGCGGCACTCATCGCGCACTACGCCGAGGTCTCGGGCCGACAGGTGGACGACATGGACTACTACGACGTCCTCGCGCAGTGGAAACTCGCCATCGTGCTCGAACAGGGCTTCCAGCGAGCCGGGGACAACCCGAGGCTACGGGCGTTCGGACCGATGGTGCTCGATCTCATGCGATCGGCCGCCGAGTTGGCCGGGACAACACGGTACGCGGGATGAGCGGCGGCCCGGGTGCCGCTCACGCGCGGCGGCACCCCGTACCCCTTCGGGGAAGGGCGACGACGTGGAGGGTGTGAAGGGCAAGGTCGTCCTGGTCGCCGGCGCGGCCACCGGACTGGGCGCCGCATCGGCACACCGGCTGGCGCGGGCGGGCGCCCGGGTCGTGGTCGGTGACCTGGACCTTCCGGGGGCCGAACGGACGGCCGCGGCCGTCCGGGACACCGGCGGTCAGGCGGTCGCGGCAGAGTTCGACATCTCCGACGACGCGTCCGTGCGGGAGTTGGTCGGGTACGCCGTGCGGACCTACGGAGGTGTGGACGCCGTCCACGTCAACGCCGGTGACATGGGCGCGGTCCGTCACGACACCGACGTGGTCGACATCGATCTCGCGGTGTGGGACCGCACCCTCGCCGTCAATCTGCGCGGCCACATGCTCGTCACCCGCCACACCGTGCCCGAACTCCTGGCGCGCGGCGGCGGAGCGATCGTCTACACCTCCTCCATCGCCTCCTTCACGGGCGAACCCCAACGCCCCGCCTACGCCGCGACCAAGGCGGGCATCAACGCCCTCGCCCGCCATGTCGCCTCGCGCTGGGGCAGGGAGGGCATCCGCGCCAATGCCGTCGCGCCAGGGCTGATCCTGACCCCGGCGATCCAGGAAGGCGCACCGCCCGAGATGCTGCGGAACATGCTCGCGCGCACCCGCAGCCCCCGCCACGGTCAGGAAGGCGACGTCGCCGGCATGGTCGCCTTCCTCCTGTCCGACGAAGGGGCCTGGATCAACGGCCAGGTGATCAACGTCGACGGCGGAACCGTCCTGCGCTGACCCGCTCGGCGCCCCGGCGACGGCGCCGAGCGGACCGCCGACCCTCGGCGCCCTCATCTCGGCTCAGTCGGGGCGCAGGCTCCGCAGGAACAGCCGTACCGCCGTGCGGGTGTGGCGTTCCTGGTCGGCGGCGTCGCGGACGATGCCGTAGGAGGCGAGGCGCGCCGGTGCGCCCGAGACCATGCCGAGGAAGTGCTCGGCGAGCATCTCCGGGTCGTCCGCGACGATCGCCCCCGTGGCCGCGTGCCGGTTCAGCAGGTCGACCAGGAGCTGCCGCCGCGGCCAGAACCCGGCCCCGTACGTGCCCCGGGCGATCTCGGGAAAGCGTGACGCGTGCGCGATCGCGATCCGCCCGAGCTGGACCATCGACGGATGCAGCGCCCGGCGTACGGCAGTGGTCGCAATGGCGGTCAACGCGCCTTCCAGGTCATCGAGATCGGGCGCGGGCGGCTCCGGCACGGGCCAGTCAGGACGCTGTACCGCCCACTCAAGGACCGAGCTGAAGACGGCTTCCTTGCCCCGGAAGCGCGCGTACAGCGATGCCTTGGTGGTGCCCGCCGCCACGGCGATCGCGTCCATCGACGTGCTCTCGTACCCCTGCTCCAGGAAGAGCCGGAGAGCGGCCTCGCGGATGTCCCCGTCGAGTCGCGCGGCCTGCTCCAGGGTGGGCCGGCCGCCCCGCCGGGGCCGGGGGTCGCGCGGAGCCGGGTGCGGTCGAGGGGGTGGCGTCATCTGCGAAAGCCTGCCACACTCCGGAACGCAATAACCATACTCACGAGTCTAGTTATTCGGATTCGAGTATCGCGTTCCCGTTCCCACCTTGACCGGAGGCGAGATGTCGTCCATCACGGATCAGCGGAACACCCTCGCATCACTCGACGCGCGCTTCCAGGAGCGGCGTCGGCAGGTTCCCGTACTCGCCCGGCGCGCCGAGGCGCAGGGCATCACGGCGATCGGGGCGAGCCAGGACATGGTCCCGCTGCTGTTCCCGCACACGACGTACAAGAGCTATCCGGAGTCGCTGGTCGCGAAGGGGCGGTGGTCCCAGCTCAACCGGTGGCTCGACTCGCTGTCGACACATCGCGTGAGCGGTGTCGACGTGTCCGGTGTCGAGGACGTCGACGGCTGGATCGAGCGTCTGGAGGCCGCCGGGCATCTCGTGTCGAGTTCGAGCGGTACGAGCGGCAAGGCGTCCTTCCTCAACAAGTCGCCGTACGACCGCGACGCCTCGACCCGGGACATGCTGCACTGCCTGACCGCGCTGGGCCTGCCGCCCGAGCCGGTGTGGCACGTGCTGCCCATCGGCCCGGACACCGGTGTCCACGCCCACGGTGTCATGCGCGACCTGATCATCGACCACTACGGCCGTCCCGACGCCATCCCGCTGCCGCCCGGCACGGCGACCGGCGGCCACCACGCCTATATGGCGCGCCTCGCGGCCGTACGGCGGGCCATGGCCGACGGGACGGCGCGGCCCGACGAGGTCGCCGCGTTCGAGGCCGAGGCCGCCCGGCGCGGGCAGGAGGTCGAGAAGCGTCTGCGTCACTTCGCGGAGCACATCCTCGAACGCCGCCACGAACGCCTGCTGTTCCACGCGATGTTCCCGCTGCTGTTCCGGCTGTGCGAGATCCTGCGCGAGCTGGGCGCCTCGCCCGGCGACCTCTCGGGCGAGAACGCGCTGAACACCGGAGGCGGCCTCAAGGGCATGGCCCTGCCGCCCGACCACCGGTCGCAGATCTTCACCCTGCTGAACATCACGCCGGACCGGTTCCTGCACTACTACTCGATGCAGGACCTGAATCTGCGCCTCCCGAAGTGCCGCGAAGGCCGCTACCACGTGCCGCCGCAGGTCGTCCTCTTCGTACTCGACAAGGACGGCGAGACGCTCGCGCCGGTCTCGGACGGCCAGGTGGAGGGCCGCGCCGGCTTCTTCGACCTGACCATCGACGGGCGGTGGGGCGGCACGATCTCCGGCGACAGGATCCTCGCCGACCTCGGCACCTGCCCCTGCGGGCGGCCGGGGCCCACCGTCTTCGACGACATCACCCGCTACTCCGATCTGCCGGACGGCGACAAGATCACCTGCGCCGGAACGATCGACGCCTATGTGCGCGGCTTCATCGAGTCATAAGACCGGCCAAGGACATCGCCATGGAAAGAGGAGGAGCGATGAGCCCCGCAACCGCCGCCACTTCGACGGCCACCACGATCCGAGTCCCCCACTTCGTCCGCGGGCGCCTGATCTCGGGCGAGGACACCGCGTACCTCTCCCGCGATTTCGGCGTGCCGTTCGTGACGCCACAGCTCAGGCTCGACGAACTGTTCGCACCCCGTACCGAACCGGGGCCGGCCTTCGACGTCCCGGTCGCCGACATCATCGACTACCTGGTCGAGGCGGGGAGCCGGCTCACGCTCGCGAAGAACCCGTACCTCCAGGAGTCGCTGGAGATGACCCTGCGGGTGAGCGCGCTGCCGCGCCGCATCATCGAGAACACCTACAAGCGGCCAGGGCAGTTTCTGACCCGGGAGGCGCTGGAGTACCGGATCGAGCGGACCTTCGGCGGTGCCGACGTCCTCGACGGGTGGGTCGAACACACCGACCCGGGCGGTCGGCGCAGCCGGGTCCGCGCGTTTCCGCCCCGCCTGGTGCACATGCTGGCGGGGAACTCGCCGAGCGCGGCCATGACGTCGATCGCGGACGCCGCGCTGGTGAAGGCGGTGAACGTCTTCAAGATGCCGTCGGCGGACCCGTTCACGACCGTCGCGGTGCTTCGCACCATGGCCGACGTCGACCCGGACCATCCGGTCCTGCGGTCCATGTCGGCCGTGTACTGGCGTGGCGGTGACGCGACGGTCGAGGGCGTGCTGTACCGCTCCCAGTACTTCGACAAGCTGGTCGCCTGGGGCGGCGGTGACGCCATCGCGAACGCCGCGAAGTACGTCGGGCCCGGTTTCCAGCTGATCGCGTTCGACCCGAAGGTCTCGATGTCGGTCATCGGCAGGGAAGCCTTCGCGTCCGAGCTGAGCCTTGCGGAGGCGGCGGAACTGGCGGCGGCGGACGCGACCGTCTTCAACCAGGACGCCTGTGTCGCGGCCCGCCACATCTGTGTGGAGGGCGGCATCGAGCAGGTCGACCGCTTCTGCGCGCTGCTCTGTGAACGGCTCGGTGTGGACCGGGAGTTCGCCTCCGGGACCGGTCCGAAGCCCCCGGGCGAGATCCGCGAGGCCGTCGACGGTGTGCGCTTCCTCGCGCCGGACTACCGGGTCTGGGGTGCCTACGACGGTCGCGGTCTGGTGGTGCGGTCGCCGGAGCCGGTCGACTTCCACCCGACGCACAAGACGGTCAACGTCGTACCCGTCACCGCGATGACCGACGCCGCCGCGTACGCGACGGTGGCGACCCAGACCGTGGGTGTCTACCCGGCGCACCGCAAGGCCGAGGTACGGGACCGTCTGGCCACCGCCGGCGTGCAGCGCGTGGTGAAGCTCGGCAGCGCCCTCACCGGGAGCATCGGCAACCCGCACGACGCCATGTATCCGCTGCACCGCTTCGTGAACTGGGTGGTGGACGACGATGCGTGACACTACGTCGGGTTTCATCGGGCAACGTATGGATGCGGGGACGGGGTGACGGGATGAGCATGCGGGTGCGGGTACTCGGCCGCTCCGGACTTCGCGTCGGCGAGATGTGCCTCGGCACGATGACGTTCGGCACGGACTGGGGATTCGGCGCGGAGGAGTCGGCCTGCCGGGAGATCTACGGCGCGTTCCGCGAGGCCGGGGGCACCTTTGTCGACACCGCCAACGTCTATACATCGGGTGCGAGCGAGACGATCGTGGGGCGTCTGGTCGCGGCGGAACGCGACGCCGTCGTGCTCGGTACGAAGTACACGCTGCCGTCGGACAAGGACGATCCCAACTCCGGGGGCAGTCACCGCAAGAGCCTGCGCCGCAGCGTCGAGGCGAGTCTGCGCCGCCTCGGCACGGACTACGTGGACGTGCTGTGGGTGCACGCCTGGGACGAGTGCACTCCGGCCGAGGAGACGATGCGGGCCCTGGACGACCTCGTGCGGACCGGCAAGGTGCTCGCCGTGGGTGTCAGCAACACACCCGCGTGGGTCGTCGCACGGTCCCAGGCCATCGCCGAGCTGCGCGGCTGGACCGCCTTCTGCGGCCTCCAGGTCGAGTACTCGCTGGCGGCCCGGTCGGCGGAGCGTGAACTCCTGCCCATGGCACGGGAGTTCGGGCTCGCGGTGACCGCCTGGAGTCCGCTCGCGGCCGGACTGTTGTCCGGGAAGTACGCGGGCGGCGCGGGCACACCGGACACGCGCCGCCGTACGTCCCTCGCTACCGTCTCGCCGCCGGGACAGCGGGCGGCGGCGGTCGCCGCGGACGTGGCGGCCGAACTCGGCACCACGTCCGCGCGGGTGGCCCTCGCCTGGGTCCTGCGCCAGGGAATCGTGCCGGTGCTGGGCGCGCGTACCGTCACGCAGATCCGCGACAACCTCGGCGCCCGGGACGTACGGCTGGACGGCGCACAGCTCGAACGGCTCGACGCCGCCGCACGGGTCAGACCGGGCTACCCGCACGAGTTCCTGAACGAGCGGCGCGCGGCGATCTCGGGAGGCGCCCTGGGCGGGGAACCGCTCGGCTGAGCCGGTCGGCGGGGCCTGCCGTTCACCCCGGCCGCAGGGGGAGCGCGGGAACCCGCGGCGAGGCCGGTCAGCCTCTGAATGTATCGGGAACCAGGGGCCGTTACAGGACCGGCGGGCCCTGCTCGACGCGGCGCAGCACCGGGGTGAGCCGGTCGAGCGCTTGGCCGGTCTGGATCTGTCGCTCGTCCCACCAGGTGGCCCCCGCATCGGCCAACGGGCCGATCAGATCGCGGGTCGCGGCGGCGTCACCGCCCGGAGTGGCACCGCCGAGGACGATCTCGAAGGGTGTGCCGGACCGGTCATCGCGCTGCTCACGGACGTAGGCGACCAGGTCGCGGACCTGATCGACGGGCGGCACATGGCCGTGCCTGGCGTCGGTGAACAACGGGACCGCGCCGTCCCAGCGGGCGGCCCGGCGCATGGGCGGGCGGTGGGGCCAGAAGCCGGCGACCCAGACCGGCGGCCGGGGGCGCTGCGCGGTGGCGGGCAGCAAAGTCACGTCCGACGCCTGGTAGTGCCGCCCGCTGTGGTTCACCGGCTCGCCCGACCAGTAGCGCTCCAACAGGCCCAGGCCCTCGTCCAGCCGCTCGGCCAGGACCTTCGGGTCGGCGGTGTCACCGAAACTCGCGTACTCGTCCTCGACGGGTCCGCCAAGACCCGTGGCGAAGGTGACCCGGCCGCCGCTCACGGCGTCCAACGTGGCTACTTGGCGGGCGAGTTGCTCCGGGCGCCGCCGGGCGACCGGGGTGACCAGCGTGCCCAGCCTGATCCGGGAGGTCGCCAGCGCGGCGGCGGTCAACAGCATCCAGGGATCCCCGAAGGGCCTGCCCGCGTGGGTGCGGTGCAGCACGTGATCCCAGACGAACAGCCCGTCCCACCCTGCCTGTTCCGCCGCCACGGCCACCTTCGCCACGGTCCTGGGGTCGGCGAAGTCACCGAAGTTCGGAATGTTGACCGAGAAGCGCATGCCCGCATGGTGGCGTACGGCACCGGGACCGGCAACCGAAATTGGCGGCCCGCCGATGGGCGCGGCGGCCTGACCTGCGCGGCCCGGCCCCTGGACGGATCAGGAGCGGCCACTCAGTCGGTCCACGATCGGTGCGAAGGCGTCGACCTGTGCCTGCTGGACGCTGACATAGTTCACGCCCAGTGTCTCGCGGCGCTCCTCCAGACGCTCCACGATGCCGTCGACATCGCCCATGAGCACATTCGGGTGGTCGAGGAGACCGTCGGCCGGTACGCGCATCCGCTGGGCGATCCGGGCGACGGCGGCCCGGGGGTCGCCGGTGATCTCCGTGAAGTACGGGGAACTCTCGATGTCGAGGGTGCCGAGGCGGTCGCCCGCCGCTTCCTGGACGTAGCCCAGTCTGCGGCGGGCCTCTTCGCGCGGTGTCAGGCCGTCCGCGTTCACGGGTTGGAACGGCACGTTGGAGATGCTGACGATGTCGGCCTCGCGGGCGGCGAGCGACAGCACCCTTCTGCGTCCGCCACCGATCATGATGGGCGGGTGCGGGCGCTGCGCCGGGAGCGGCAGTCCCGAGTAGCCCGACACCTGGACGAACTCGCCCTTCTCGGCCAGTTCGTGGCCCGCTCCATGGGCCTTCACGAGGGCGACCACCTCGGCGAGTTTGGTGATCCGCTGGGGCGCCGGCGCGAACTCCAGGCCCATCGCCCGGTACTCGGGCGCACTCCAGCCGCCTCCGACGCCGAATTCCAGCCGGCCGTCCGAGAGCAGGTCGAGTGTCGCCGCCTCCTTCGCGAGGACGGCGGGCACGTGGTAGTCGACGCAGAAGACCCGGCAGCCGACGCGGAGCCGCTCGGTGACCGCGGCGGCGGTCGCCATCGCCGCGATCGGCGCGAGGTGCTGCGGGGGCTGGCCCGCCGCACGGCTCGCGGGTCCGGGTCCCAGGTAGTGATCGGCCGTGAACAGGGTGGAGTAGCCCAGGCCCTCCACCCTTCGCGCCAGGTCACGCCATTCGGCGGCCGAGGTCGCCCTGGTCGCCTGCACGGCGAAGCGGAAGGGTCGTACGGTCCTCGTCTGCATCCGATGAAAATAACATGCGCGATAATCGACAACCTAGGTCTTGACTGACGGATATATGGTTCTCCTAATGGAGAGAGGGCATTCTTCTACAAGGACCGGGACAGCGCCGGACACCACAGACCGGACACCGAAGGGACACGAGGGTGGCCAAGAGGACGAGGTTCGCCGAGTACGAGAACCGGTATGCCAACTACCGCTTCGAGCTGAGCGAGGAGGGCATCCTGTTCATGCAGTGCCACACCAACGGCAAGAGCCTGGTGTGGGACTGGCAGGCGCACGACGACATGGCCGACGTCTTCGCCGACATCGCGGGCGACCGTGAGATCAAGGTTCTCATCCACACCGGCACCGGCGAGAACTACAACGCCGACTGGGGCCGGCTGCCGAACGGCGAGCATCCCGAGCGGCCCGAGTACCGGCTGATGAAAGGCGAGCGCGGGCTCCACAAGCTGGACGAGAAGGCGTGGTACTCCCGCAATCTGATCTTCAACGTGCTCGATGTGGACGTCCCGATGATCAGCGCGGTCAACGGCCCGTGCAACATCCACTCCGAGGTCCCGCTGATGGGGGACATCGTCCTCGCGTCCGACGACGCCTGGTTCCAGGATGTGTCGCACTTCCCACGCGGCCAGGTGCCCGGCGACGGCCAGCACGTCATCTGGAACTTCCTCGTCGGCCACAACCGCGGCCGGTATCTGCTGCTGACCGGCAAGAAGCTCAGCGCCCAGGAGGCGTTGGACTGGGGCGCTGTCGCCGAGGTGCTCCCCAAGGAACACCTTCTCGACCGTGCCTGGGAGTTGGCGCGTGAGCTGGCGAAGCGGCCACCGCTCGTACTGCGGTACACCCGCCAACTGTTCACGCAGGACCTCAAGCGGGTCTTCCTGAACGAACTCGGCCACGGCCTCGCCCGCGAGACCTACGCCCAGCGCGCGTTCTTCCCCTTCGGCGGCGAGATGGAGCCCCTGGACCGCCCGTGGGACGACCAGCCCTGGTCGGGCTGAGGCCGGTGCACGCGCTCGAAGGCATCCGCGTGCTGGACCTCGGTACGTTCATCGCCGGGCCGTTCTGCGCCACCGTCCTGGGCGAGTTCGGCGCCGACGTGATCAAGGTCGAGCGGCCGGGGACCGGGGACAGCCTGCGCCGCTTCGGCACCGACACGGAGTGCGGCGACACGCTGGTGTGGCTCAGTGAGAGCCGCAACAAGCGCTCGGTGACACTCGATCTCGGCACCCCCCAGGGCATCGGACTCCTCAAGGAACTCATCGCCGCCGCCGATGTGGTCGTGGAGAACTTCCGCCCCGGTGTGATGGAGCGGTGGGGCCTCGGCTGGACCGCGATCCAGGAGCTGAACCCCCGAGCGGTCCTGCTCCGGGTCTCCGCCTACGGACAGTCCGGCCCGATGCGCGATCTGCCCGGCTTCGCCCGGGTCGCCCACGCCTTCTCCGGTCTCGCCTATCTGGCCGGCGAGCCCGACGGCCCGCCGGTCACCCCGGGCTCCACCGCCCTGGCCGACTACACGACCGGGCTGTACGGGGTCATCGGCGTACTGATGGCCCTGCGCACCCGCGACGCCACCGGCCGGGGCCAGTGCGTGGAGCTGGCCCTGTACGAGACGATGTTCCGCCTCCTGGACGAACTCGCCCCCGCCTACCAGACGTTCGGGTTCGTCCGGGAGCGCATGGGCACCGACACGGTGAACGTGGTCCCGCACAGCCACTACCGGACCGAGGACGGTCACTGGATCGCCATCGCGTGCTCCAGCGACGACATGTTCGCCCGGCTCGCCCGCGCCATGGGCCGCCCGGAACTCGCCGACCAGGAGCGCTTCGGTCCCAAGGGGGCCAGGCTCGCCGCGCGGGACGAGGTGAACGCGCTCGTCGCCGCTTGGGTGGGGTCGCTCTCCCGGCGCGACGTCCTGGACCGGTGCGGGGCGGCCGAGGTCCCGGCGGGACCGCTCAACTCGATCGCCGACATCTTCGATGACCCCCAGTACGCGCACCGCGGGAACATCGCGCTGCACGACTCACGGATCGGCCCGCTGGCCGTACCCGGCGTCCTGCCCTCGCTCTCCGAGACCCCGGGTGAGATCCGCTGGCTCGGACCCGAACTCGGCGCCGACACGGAGGAGGTGCTCAGGGAGGTCCTGGACCGCACCCCCGAGGAGATCGCGGGGCTGCGCGCGGCCGGGATCATCTAGGAAGAGCCGTTCTCCGCATCCCATCACGACGTTGCACCTATGAGAGAAGGGCATGAGTATGCCGGGTATTCAGGAACGGCTGGCCACGGGGAAGGGGAAGTTCACCACCCAGTACCCGTATCTGGGCACGGCCCCCGTGGACTACGAGGACTCGGTCTCCCAGGAGTTCTTCGAGGCCGAGCGGGACGCCGTGTTCCGGCGGTCCTGGCTCAAGGTGGGCCGGATCGAGCAACTGCCCAAGAAGGGCAGCTACTTCACCCGGGAGCTGCCGGGCCTCGGCTCGATCGTCGTGGTGCGCTCCACGGACGACACCGTGAACGCCTTCCACAACGTCTGTGCCCACCGGGGGAACAAACTCGTCTGGCAGGAGCACCCGCAGGAGGAGAGCAAGGGCACCTGCCGGGCCTTCACCTGCAAGTACCACGGCTGGCGCTACGGCCTCGACGGCAAGGTCAGCCATGTCACCAACGAGGACCAGTTCTTCGGCCTGGACAAGGACAGCCTGCGGATGCCGCCCGTCCACTGCGACATGTGGGCCGGATTCATCTTCGTCAACTTCGGCAAGGACGCCGAACCGCTGCGCAGCTTCCTCGGCGAACGCATGCTGGAGCTGGAGAGCTATCCGTTCGACAGGATGACCCAGCGCTTCGGCTACCGGACCCGTATCAAGGGCAACTGGAAGCTGTCGATCGACGCCGTCCTGGAGTGGTACCACCCGCCGTACGTGCACGGGCGGTTCATCGATCCGGACGTGGCCAAGGCGGAGAAGCTGGTACCGCCCGTCGACGCCTACCACTACGACATCTTCGACCCGCACATGCTGACCTCGGTACCGGGTCCGAGCCCGCTGCCGCCCCGCGAACCAGGTCAGCTCGGGCCCGCGCGCCGCGACCAGAAGTGGGTGTACCGGCTCTTCCGCGCCGGCCTGTTCGGACCCGACGACGTGCCCGACCTGGGCCCGCTGCCCGAGGCGCTGAACAAGGGGGACATCCGCTCCTGGGGCAACGACTCGTTCTGGCTGTTCCCCAACTTCTCCGTCCAACTGTGGGCGCGCAACTTCTACATCACCTACCAGTACTGGCCGGAGTCCGTCGACTCGCACAGCTATGAGCTGGACATCTACTTCCCGGAGCCGGCGAACGCCCAGCAGCGCCTCGCGCAGGAACTGGTGGCCGACAGCACCGTCGAGTTCGCGATGCAGGACTCCAACACCGTCGAGGCGACGTACTCCGCGCTGGCCACCCGCGCCAACGAACAGTTCCACCTCTCCGACCAGGAACTGCTCATCCGCAACTTCCACAAGGTCATCCGCGACGCGGTGGCCGCCCACCGGCCGGCCGGCACCGGCGCGGCCCACGCCGACAGCAAGGAGGAGCGGCGATGACGACTTCCGTCGCCCTGCTGCCCGAGCCCTTCCGCGCCCTGGAGCCGTACGTCCGCGACTGGGCGCTGCCCACCCGCCAACAGCGGTACGACATGCGGCTGTCGAAGACCATCGAGGAGCTGATGGAGTTCTACGACACCATCGCCCCGCTGGCCGAGGACGCCATCGCCTACCTCGACCGCCTTGAGCTGAACGACCTGCCCGAGGACGCCACCCGTCTGCTGCACCTCATGTACGCGATGGTCCTGGTGTCGTACCCGGTCAATGTGTTCAAGCAGCCCCGCATCCCCGACTCCGGCGCCGCGTTCTTCGACACCGTCGTCGAACCGGTCGTGTGAGCCGGCGGCGCGCCGCGCTCGTCACGGGCGGCGGATCGGGCATCGGACGGGCCATCGCCCTGCGTCTGGCGGAGGACGGTTTCGCGACCGCCGTCCTCGACCTGGACACGGAGGCGGCCGAGCGGGTGGCCGGGGAGTGCGACGACAAGGGGTACGAGGCGATCGCGGTCGGCGGCGTCGATGTGTCCGACCGCGCACAGGTCGACGCCGCGGTGCGGCGCGTGCGTACGGAGCTGGGCCCCGTGCTTGGGCTCGTGAACAACGCGGGCGTCACCGGGTTCAAGGAGTTCCTGAGGATCACCGACGAGCACTGGGACCGGCAGCTCGCCGTGAATCTCAGCGGCCCGTTCTACTGCTGCCAGGCGGCCGTGCCCGACATGGTCGACGCCGGGTGGGGGCGGATCGTCAACATCTCCTCGTCCAGCACACACTCCGGGCAGCCGTACATGGCGCACTACGTCGCGGCGAAGTCGGGTCTGGTCGGCCTCACCAAGTCCCTCGCGCTCGAACTCGGCCCGCGGGGCATCACGGTGAACACCATCCCGCCCGGCTTCGTGGACACCCCGATGTTGCGCGGCTCGGAGCGGCGCGGACTGCTCGGCGGTTCGGTGGACGAACACGCCCGGCTGTCACCGGTACGGCGCGCGGGACGGCCGGCGGACATCGCGGCGGCCTGCTCGTACCTCATGTCCGAGGAGGCCGGCTATGTCACCGGGCAGGTGATCGGCGTCAACGGCGGACGCAACACCTGACGGAGGCCGTACGAAGGGCCGGGCCCGAGCCGTCGATCGGCTCGGGCCCGGCCCTCTTCGTACGGTGTCAGCGGGCCACGTAGCCGCCGTCGACGGGGAGGGCCGTTCCGGTGACGAAGGACGACTCGTCGCTCGCGAAGAACAGTACGGCGGCTGCCAGTTCGCGCGGCAGGCCGAACCGCTTCATCGGCATCGGCAGCCTGTCGCCGGAGCCCGCAGGGGGCTCGGAGTCGATGTCCTGGGAACCCGCCAGGCCCGTCCAGGTCATCCCGGGGCAGATGGCGTTGACCCGGATCCCTGCCGTGGCGTAGTCGAGCGCCGCCGACTTGGTGAGCTGCACGACACCGCCCTTGGCCGCCGAGTACGCGGCCAGGCCCTTCCAGCCGACGAGACCGGCCGCCGACGCGGTGTTGATGACCGAGCCGCCGCCGGTCCGGAGCATCGCGGGGATGGCGTACTTGAGGCCGAGGAAGACTCCCTTGAGGTTCACCGCGACGAGCCGGTCGAAGGACTCCTCGCTGGTGTCGACCAGTGACTGGTGGGGACCGCCGAAGCCCGCGTTGCTGAAGAGCACGTCGAGTCGGCCGAACTCCCGTACAGCCGTGTCGATCATGTGGGACACGTCCTCGGCACTGGAGACGTCGGCATGGACAGGGACGGCGGCGGCGCCGATCGACGCCGCCGCCTCCTTCTCCTTGCCGCTCAGGTCCGCGCAGACGACCTGGGCGCCCTCCTCGGCGAAGAGCCGGGCGGTCGCGCGTCCTATGCCCGAGCCGGCGCCGGTGACCACCGCGACCTTGCCCGCGAGCCGTGGCGCACGGCCGGACGCGTCCAGGGACTCACTCATCGAACTCATCGGGGTACCACTCCCTCACTCATCGAGATGCTCCAGCAGGGCCGCCGGGACGTGGTTGGCCCACCCCGACCCCGGCCAGTTGAACCAGCCCGACGACGCGAACGTGCCGCCGTCCGGATGCAGCGTCGTCCCGGTGACGTACGCGGACAGGCGCGACGCGAGGAAGACCACGCACCCGGACACGTCCTCGACCTCGCCGACCCGACCCATGGGGATCGCGGCGCCCACCCCTCGTGGGTCCGACAGTGCTCCGTCGTCCTGGGCGAACTTCGCGATGTTGGGTGTCGGGGTGCAATCGGGGGCGATGTTGTTGACCCGGATGCCGTCCGGGGCGACCTCGACGGCGAGCGTGCGGGCGAAGTGCTCGACGGCCGCCTTGGCCGCCGCGTAGACGGCGAAGCCGGGCGCCGCCCGATGTGCCTCGACCGTCGTGAGGTTGACGATGCTGCCGCCGCGTCCGCCCGCCCGCATCCTGGGCACGGCGAGGGAGCAGGCGTGCAGCACATGGAGCAGGTTGGCGCGCAAGAGGGCGTCCCAGCCCTTGGGAGAGGTGTCGGTGAACGGGGCCCGGAAGGTGCCGCCGACGACATTGACCAGGGTGTCGAGGCGGCCCCACCGCTCGTCGGCGGCCTCGAACAGGGCGGCCAGGGCGGCGGGTTCACGGGCGTCACCGTGGTGCACGATCGCGTCGCAGCCGCGTGCGGCGAGAGTACGGCGCATGTCCCGCACCGCCGCGTGGTCGATGTCGATGAGGGCGGGCCGTACACCGTTGGCCGCCAGGTCCAGCGTCGCCGCCGCACCGAGCCCGCCGGCCCCGCCCGTGACCACCGCCACCGTGCCCGCCAGGCCCGCGCGTTCCTCGAACCAGCCCATGCCGATTCCTCCTACGCTTCCGCGCCGGTGAGCGAGGCCCGGTGCAGCACGTTCATGGCGAGGCGCATATGGGCGGCGTCGACCAGTCTGCCGTCGCGGCCGATCGCGCCCACGCCGTCGGACTCGGCGGCGCGGTAGACCCGTATCGCCTCATAAGCCTCGGCGACCTCCTGGACGGTGGGCGCGAACACCTCGTTGGCGAGGGCCACCTGCGCGGGATGGATGGCCCACTTACCGTCGAAGCCCATGAGGCTCGCGTGCCCGGCGGCGGTCCGGTATCCCTCGGTGTCCCGGTAGTCGGGGAAGGGCGCGTCGATCGCGTCGACACCGGCGGCACGGGCCGCGGCCAGTACCTGGGAGCGCGCGTAGTGCCAGAAGTCGCCCGGGTAGGCGCCCACGGGGTCGAAATTGCCGTCCACCCGTGCGCGCAGCGACGCCGAGAGGTCGCCCGCGCCGAAGATCACCGCTTCGACGCGCGGGCTCGACCGGGCGATCTCGGTGGCGTTGGCGAGACCTTCGGCCTCCTCGATGAGGACCTCCAGGCCGATGGGGCGGGTCAGTCCGAGTCCCGCTTCGAGCTGGGTGAGCAGGACGTCGACCCACCAGACGTCGCGCGCCGAGCGGGCCTTGGGCAGGATGAGCACGTCCAGCGCGTCGCGGGCGCCGGTGACGACGTCGATGATGTCGCCGTGGCACCAGGGGGTGTCGAGGCCGTTCACGCGCACGGAACGGACCGTGCGTCCCCAGTCCAGCTCCCTCAGCGCGGTCACGGCGATCCCTCGCGCCGCCTCCTTGGCCGACGGCGCGCAGGCGTCCTCCAGGTCGAGGAAGACGAGATCGGCTCCGGACTTGGCCGCCTTCTCGCACATCCGCTCACTGCTGGCGGGGGTGGCAAGCTCCGAGCGGCGGGCACGGGGTGTGGGCATGTGGTCCTCCTCGGGGTTCTCGCGGTGGCCGGGTGGGGGCATACGCGGGCCGGATGCCGGCGGTGGGTTCACGCGCGGGCCGCGACGTCCCGGCGGACCAGGTGTTTCTGGATCTTGCCGCTCGCGGTGCGTGGGAAGTCCTCGACCTCGTGCAGTTGTTCCGGCCACTTCTGCCGGGCCAGGCCGGTCCGTTCGAGGTGGGCCCGCATGATGTCGAGCGTCGGCATACGGCTTCCGGCCCTGACCCGTACGACGGCCGCTGCCCGCTCTCCGAGGCGTGCGTCGGGGACGGCGACCACCGCGGCCTCCGCGACCCCGTCCATCGCGAGCAGGGCCTCCTCGACCTCCGGTGCGCTGATGTTCTCGCCGCCGCGGATGATGAAGTCGGCCTTGCGTCCGGTGATGGTGAGGTAGCCGTCCTCGTCGAGTACGCCGATGTCGCCGGTGCGGTACCAGCCGTCCCCGTCGAACGCCTGCTCCGTCAGGGCCGCGTCGGTGTAGCCGAGGCAGAGGTCGGGCCCCCGGCTGAGGATCTCGCCGTCCTCGGCGAGCCGTATCTCCACGCCGGGCAGGGCCTTGCCGTCGGTCCGCGTCCGCAGGTGCTCGGCCGCGGTGTGCGGGGACGCGGTGACCGAGGGGTGCTCGGTGCTGCCGTACGAGCGGAACGCCTTGATCCCGAGGTCCGCGAGGCGGTCCACGACCACGGAGGGGATGGTGCCGCCGCCCAGGCCCGCGTACCGCATGTACCGGAGGTGGTCGGGCGTGAAGGCCGGGTGGTCGAGGAGGCTCGTGACGAAGTAGGCGGTGCCGCCACCGGTGACGAGCCCGTCGCTCAGCATCAGTTCCAGCGCCTTGGCGGGGTCCCAGACGTCCAGCAGGTTCACCGGATTTCCGGCGAGTACGGGGACGAGGAACGCGTTCACCATGCCGATGAAGTGCCCCACGGGCGCCGCGGTCAGCAACCGGCCCCACTCGGGCGGATAGCGCTCGGCGAGCTGCCGGGTCTCGAACGCGAGGGTCCGGTGGCTGTGCAGGACACCCTTGGGGTCGCGTGTGGTGCCGGAGGTGAAGGCGATGAGGACCTCGCGCGCCGGGTCGACGGGCGCGGTGCCGGACAGCGGTTCATCGGCGAGCAGCGCGTCGAAGTCCCGGCCCACGACACCCACCACGGGGACGCCCGCGTAGAGGTCCGGCTGGTGCTCCATCCGGCCGAAGCGCTCGGCGGTGACGAACACCTTGGGCTCAACTGCCCGCAGAATGTAGCCCAGTTCCTTGCGGCCGTAGAAGTGCACCACGGGCACCACCACCGCGCCGAGGAAGGCCGACGCCCAGAAGACGGCCGCGGCCTCCATCCAGTTCGGGAGCTGGAAGGCGATACGGTCCCCGGGGCCGACACCTCGCGCGCGCAGCCCGGCCGCCAGCCGGCGCGCGACACGTTCGACGTCCCGGAATGTCCCGTCGTACGGGCGCACCTCTGAGTGCACGCGGAAGGGGCTGTCCGGCGCGGCGTCGAGCCCGGCCGCCAGTAACTGCCCTACGCCCTGTGGCGTCCACCAGCCGGCGGCTTCGTAACGCTGGACCAGTTCCGGGGGGATCTTTCGCACAGGAAATCTCCAGTCTGACGGGAAGCACCAAGGACATGGCGGCGGTGACGTGGCGGCGGGTCCGCCGTCCGGCGTCGGCCAGGGACGATCGGCACTCGTCGTCGCTCAGGAGCCCTTCGCGAGGAGGCCCGCGAGGGTGGCGCGGAACTCGTCGGTCTGGAAGGACTGGTACTCGGCCGTGGTGGCGAAGTCGAGGGTGGCGAGGACGGCGCGTTCGAGGTGGAGGTTGAGGAGGCGTTTAGTGGACTCGACGGCCTGCCGGGGCAGTTCGGCGATCCGCCGGGCGCAGCCGAGGGCGTCGGCGAGGGGGTCGCTGGTGACATGGTTGGCGAGGCCCATCGCGACGGCCTTCTCGGCGGGGATACGGGCGCCCGTGAGCGCGTACTCCTTCGCGAACATCAGGCTGGTGTGCAGGGGCCAGGTGAGCGGTCCGCCGTCCGCGGCGACGAGTCCGATCTGTACGTGCGGGTCGGCGAGGTACGCGTGCTCGTCGATGTACGCGATGTCGCTGAGCGCGATGAGGCTGCATCCGAGGCCCACCGCGGGACCGTTGACGGCGGCGATCACCGGCACCCGGCAGCGTGCCATGCCGAGGACCAGGTCGCGGCCGTGGGCGATGGTGCGGGCGCGCAGCTCGTCGTCGCGGCTCAGTTGGTCCAGGTAGGTGAAGTCGCCGCCCGCGGAGAACGCCCGGCCGCTGCCGGTGAGCACGGCGGCCCGCGCCTCGTGGTCGTCGTTCAACTGGGGCCACAGGCGGGCGAGTCCGGTGTGGAGTCCGTCGTTGACGGCGTTGAGGGCGTCGGGGCGGTTGAGGGTGATGACGCGCAGGGGTCCGTCGGCGCTGACGTCGATCTCGGCGGGCAGGTCGTAGAGGCGGCTCGTGTCTGCCATGGCGTCAGGCTCCCAATCCCAGGATCCGCGAGGCGATGATGTTCTTCTGGATCTGCGAGGTGCCGCCCATCACGCTCTGGGAACGGCTGTAGAGGTAGTCGGAGAACAGCTCCGCGTCGCGGGTGGTCCCGACGGCGAGTGCCGCGTGGCCGACGTCCTGCTCGACCCAGGTCATCAGGAGTTTGTCCAGGGAGCCTTCGGGCCCGTGGCGTACCCCGTCGAGCCGCTCGGACAGGCGTCTGCGCAGATGCAGCCGCAGCATCTCGGTCTGCACCGCGGCCCAGGCCAGCTCGGCGGGGAGTGAGGTGCCCTCGGTACGGGCGGTGAGGTCGCGGACGAGCTTGCCGTAGCGGGCCGAGAAGCCGAGTTCGGCGGGTTCGCGTTCGTGGCCGACGACGGTCATGGCCAGCGCCCAGCCCTCACCGGGCGCGCCGACCATGCGGTCCGCGGGGACCCGGGCGCCGTCGAGGACGACCTGCCCGAACTCACTGGTCACGCCGTTCATCATGCGCAACGGGCGCTGTTCGACGCCGGGTTGACCCATGGACACGACGAACGCGGAGATGCCTTTGTGGCGCGGTGCGTCGGGGTCGGTGCGGGCGAGGAGGAGGCACCAGTCGGCGACATCGGAGTAACTGGTCCAGATCTTGTGGCCGTTCAGGACGTAGCTGTCGCCGTCCCGGGTCGCCGATGTCGTCAGGGACGCGAGGTCGGATCCGGCGCCGGGTTCGCTGAACCCCTGGCACCAGCGTTCGGTGCCGTCCACGAGTCCGGGCAGGAAGCGCTGCCGCAACTCCTCGCTGCCGTGTCGGCCGAGCCCCTGGACGAGATAGCCGAGACTGGGACGCGGGCGGGCGCCCGCGAGGGCGAGTTCCTCGTCAAGGATGACGTCGTAGACGGGCGGCAGCGCGTGCCCGCCGTACGCGCGCGGCCAGGACAGGCCGAAGAATCCGGCCGTGTGCAGGGCGCGGTGCCAGTCACCCTGGCGGGCCCAGTAGTCGTCGCCCGCGGCCGACGAGGTGGGGAACCTCCCCGCGTTCTCGGCGAGCCAGGCGCGCAGTCGCTCGCGGAACGCGGCTTCTTCCGGTGCGTCACGAAAGTCCACGGTCGATCTCCTCCAGCCGTACGGGGAACAGTTCGGTGGACGTCAGGGCGCGGCGCAGACAGACATGGGCCAGGCACTCCCAGGTGTTGCCGATGCCGCCGTGCACCTGGATCGCGGTCTCGCACACCGTGCGGGCGGCGCGCGCGCAGTACACCTTGGCGACGCGGGCGGCGCGCAGCGCCTCGGCGGGCTCCGTCTCGTCCACGGCCCACGCGGCGTAGCGCAGGACGCTGGTCGACCCCTCGATCAGGGCGAGACCCTCGGCGAGCGGGTGCGACACGGCCTGGAAGGAGCCGATCGTCCGCCCGTACTGCTCGCGGAGCTTCGCGTAGTCGCAGGCGAGCGTGTGCGCGGCGCGGCCGGCGCCGAGGAGGTCCGCGCAGGTGGCGACGGTGGCGAGGGCCCGCCAGCGGCCGGACTCGTCCTCCGTCAGCTCCGGCAGGGGCGCCGGGTCGCCCACGAGTTCCGTGCGGGCGCGGGTGAGGTCGGCGGTGAGGACCGGGTCGCCGGTGGTTGCCGCGTAGGGGATTCGGCCGCGCAGTTCGACGGCGCGGCGCATGGCGCGGGCGTCAACCGCCTCATCGTCCACGGCGAGGGTCCAGGTGTCGCGCTCCTCGGTGCCGGGGGCGAGCAGGTCGTCGGCGAGTACCGGACCGAGGTAGGGCACGTCGATCAGGCCGCGTCCGAACTCCTCGGCGACGAGGGCGACTTCGACGCCCGACGCGCCGTCCGAGCGCAGGGTCCGCCAGCCCGTCGCGGCGACGGCACGCTCCAGCCGTGCGACACGGTCGGAGTCATGCAGATCGTGGACCGAGCGGGGCCCCAGGTCGTCGGCGAGCTTGGCGGCGGCGTCCCGCAGTTGCCGTTGCTCACTCGTCAGTCGTGCGTCCATGACGCTCCTTCAGGACTCGGCGCAGCGCCTTCCCGGAGGGGAGGCGGGGTATCTCGTCCACGAACACCACGTGGCGCGGCCTTTTGTACGTGGCCAGGCGCTCGCCGACGTACGCGACGAGGTCGGCCCCGACGGCTGCGGGGGGCTTCTCGGCCGGGGTACGGGGTGCGACGGCGGCGATCACGGCCTCGCCGTCGGCTGCGTCGGGCACTCCGTAGACGGCGCAGTCGGCGACGGCCGGGTGTCCGAGCAGTACTGCCTCCACCTCGGCGGGGGCGACCTGGAAGCCCTTGACCTTGATCATCTCCTTGGAGCGGTCGGTGAGGAACAGCCAGCCGTCCGCGTCGAGGTGTCCGACGTCTCCGGTGCGGTACCAGCCGTCCCGGAACGCGTCGTGGGTGGCGTCGGCGGGCAGGTAACCGGCCATCAGCGAGAGGGACTTGAGTTCGATCTCACCGGTCTCGCCGGGTCCGAGCGTCGCGCCCGTCTCCAGGTCGACGACGCGTGCGCGCACTCCGGGCACCAGGCGACCCACGCTGTCGAGGCGGGCGCCGTCAAGGGGGTTGCAGGCGATGACGGGCAGTTCGCTGGCCCCGTAGGCGGGGACCCAGCCGACGCCGGTGCGCCGGGTGACCTCCTCGGCGACGCTCGGCGTGACCGGCGTGGCGCCCCACATGATGTAGCGCAGCGAGGACAGGTCGTACGACTCCAGCCCCGGGTGCGATGCCATCGCGAGGGCGATCGGCGCGACGGCCATCTCGATGGTGACGCGGTCCTTCTCGATGCGCTCAAGGAACCGGTCCAGGTCGAAGCGGCGGTGCAGCCGCACCCGGGCGCCGGCCCGCAGCGCCGTCTCGATGTTGAGCAGGCCCAGGATGTGCGAGGGCGGCGTGGTGACCTGGATGCGGTCGCGGTCGGTCAGCCCGAGCGCGTGCCGCCAGTGGTCGACGGCGACGGCGAACGAGGCGTGTGTGTGGCGTACGGCCTTGGGCAGGCCGGTGGTGCCGGAGCTGAAGACCAGGACCGCGTCGGCGGCCGGGTCGGGGGCGGGGAAGGCGCGGTCCGCCGGGGACACGGGCTCGTCCAGGTGCAGCATCGGCATCAGGTCCGCGAGCACCCGCTGGTCGCCGAGGGCGTCGGCGGGGCGGGTGACGGCGAGGACATGCTCGACCTCGCCGTGTTTCCACGCGGGGCTGATGAGGACGACGGCCGCGCCGACCTTCCAGACGGCGCGCACGGCCACCACGAACTCCGGCCGGTTCGAGGACATGAGCGCGACGCGTTCGCCCGCCCGCACACCGCGGCGGGCGAGCGTCGCGGCGAGGCCGGTCGACAGGGTGTCGAGCCGCGCCGGGCTGTATTCCTCGTCCTCGAAGACGAGGGCGATGTCGGTATCGGTCGCCGTGCCCGTGCCCTTATCGGTACCGGTGCCGATGCCGGTTCCTGCGTCGGTGTCGATGCCGGTGCCTGTGTCGTCGGATTCCCCGGAGTCGCACGAGTACATGTGAGAGGGTCCCATCTCGACGGCGAGAACAGTATTCTCTAGTAGCTAGAACTTTCATACCAGAAGGAGGCCGCCTGTGCCGACCCCCTCGCTGTTCCGTCGTGCGACCGTCACGCGGATCGTCCGGGAGAACGCCGACACCCGCACCTTCGTGCTCGCCCCGCACGGCGGGGGTTTCTCCTATCGCGCCGGCCAGTTCTGCACGTTCCGGGTCGAGGTGGACGGCCGGGTCCTGCTGCGGTCCTACTCCATGTCGAGCGCCCCTGAGACGGACGGCGAGCTGATGACGACCGTGAAGCGGGTCCCGGACGGCAAGGTCTCGAACTGGCTCAACGACCATGTGAGCGAGGGGGACGAACTCGACCTCACCGAACCGCGAGGCACGTTCTGCCTGCGCGAGACCGAGATTCCGCTCCTTGGGTTCAGCGGCGGCAGCGGTATCACTCCGGTGCTGTCCCTTGCCAAGAGCGCCCTGGCGGGCACCGGGCGCCGGGTCCGGCTGCTGTGCGCCGACCGCACCAGGGACATGGTGCTCTTCGACTCGGTACTCAGCGGGCTGATCGAGCGCTACCCCGGCCGACTGACCGTCGTTCGCCATCTCGACGCCGAGAAGGGCCTGTTGGACCCGGCCGGCATCAAGGAGTTCGTCGGCGCGGACGGCGAGGCGGACGCGTATGTGTGCGGGCCCGAGCCCTTCATGGCGTTGGTGGAGTCAGCGCTGCCGGGGGGCGGGCAGGTCTTCAGTGAGCGGTTCGGCGGCGCGGCACCACGCCGACCCGCAGCCGAATCCGTACCGGCACCCACTTCCGCCCCCGCCGCCGAGCCGGGCGGCACCATCACGATCCGGCTCGGCACCCAGCGGGTCGCGGTCCCCCGTCACCCGGACGAGACCCTGCTCCAGACCGCCCGCCGGGCCGGGCTCGCCCCGCCGTTCTCCTGCGAGGCGGGCAACTGCGCCACCTGCATGGCCAGGGTGACGGAGGGCTCCGTCACGATGCGCGCCAATGACGTGCTGACCGAGGACGAGGTGGCGGAGGGCTACGTCCTCACCTGCCAGGGGGTGCCGAAGACCCCGTCGGTGACGGTCGAGTACGAGTGATCCACGGCGCCGAGCCGGCGCGCTCAGTACGAGCGCGGCAGGCCCATCACGTGCTGGGAGACATAGTTGAGGACCATCTCCTGGCTCACGGGGGCCAGCCGCAGCAGCCGGGACTCACGGAAGTAGCGCTCCACGTGGTACTCGCGGGCGTACCCCATGCCGCCGAGCGTCTGCACCGCCCGGTCGGCGGCCTGGAACCCGGCGTCCGCGCAGAGGTACTTGGCCATGTTCGCCTCCCGGCCGCAGTCCAGTCCGCGGTCGTAGCGCCATGCGGCGTTACGGGCCATCAGACGGGCCGCGTCCAGCCGTGTCAGCGCTTCGGCGAGCGGGAAGGCGATGCCCTGGTTCTGGCCGATGGGGCGGTCGAAGACGACGCGTTCGCCGGCGTAGCGGGTCGCCACGTCGAGCGCCGCCCGTCCCAGGCCGAGGGCCTCGTGGGCGAGCAGGATGCGTTCGGGGTTGAGGCCGTCGAGCAGATAGCGGAAGCCCTGGCCCTCCTCGCCGATCCGAGCGCTCACCGGGATTTTGAGTCCGTCGATGACGATCTCGTTCGACGCCACCGCGTTGCGGCCCATCTTGGGGATCGGCCGGATGTCCATCGCGGAGCGGTCCACGTCGGCGAGGAACACGGACAGGCCGTGGGTCGGCTTGGCGACCTCCTCGCGCGGCGTGGTGCGGGCGAGGAGAACCATCTTCTGCGAGTCGCCCGCCTTGGTGATCCACACCTTGCGGCCGTGCACGACATAGTGATCGCCGTCCCGGCGCGCGAACGTGGAGATACGGGTGGTGTCCGTGCCCGCGTCCGGTTCGGTCACACCGAAGCAGACGTGCAGTTCGCCGGTGGCCGCCCGGGGCAGAATCTCGCGCCGCAGGTGCTCGCTGCCGTGCTTGGCGAGGACGTTGAGCCCGAAGATGGTGAGGTGCATGGTGGAGCAGCCGTTCATTCCGGCGCCCGACGCCGCCACCTCTTCGAGCAGCAGCGATGCCTCCAGAACGCCGAGACCACCGCCCCCGTACTCCTCGGGGACGGCGATGCCCAGCCAGCCCGCCTTCGCGAAGGCGTCGTAGAACTCCCAGGGGAACTCTGCGTGTTGGTCCCGCTCGGCCCAGTAGTCCGGGTCGAAGGAACGCGCCAGGTCGCGGACGCCCGCCCTGATGTCCCGTTGCTGCTCGGTCAGTTCGAAGTCCACGGTCGGTCTTCCTCCTCGATTTCTCAGGTCACCGGGCCGACCGCCGCACACAGGAAGCGGCCGGCCCGCGCACCCCCGTCATGCGGTCCGCTCGCCCGGATGGCACAGCACGAGTACCGCGCGGGCGACGAGTTCCCCGCCGCCGCCAAGCCGTTCGCGGTACCGGCTCGTGATGTCCCGTACCGCGCCGGTGAAGGCGGGATCGGTGGCGCGCGGGCCGGGCGGCACTGGCAGCTCCCCCGCAAGCTCCTCCGCCAGCTCCTGACGTCGCATCAGCAGGGCGATGATGTCCTCGTCGAGCCGCTCCAGTCGCTCACACCGCTCACCCCGGCCGGTCCGCTGCTCGAACCTGTCGACCGCGTTCGTCGTCACGGGAATCTCCGTTCTCCAAGTGCCCGGCCCCACAAGGCTTGTCGGCCGGGGGTCTTCAGGTGTCCAGGAAGATGTCGGTCTCCAGGTCGGTGTCGGTCTCCGCCCCGGCGTACCGGTACCGGTCGAGGTCCGCCGCGCTCATCCCCTCCGCCGCCAGCACTTCGTCGTCGATGAAGAAGTTCCCGGTGCACGAGCGGGCGTCGCGGGTCAGGACCGCGTACGCGGCGTCGGCCATGATCTGTGGTGTGCGGGCCCTGGCCAGGGCCGTGTCACCACCGAACAGGACGCGCACGGCGGCCGTCGCGACGACGGTGTGCGGCCACAGCGAGTTGACCGCGATGCCCTCGTCCCTCAGCTCATCGGCCAGGCCCAGGGTGACCAGACTCATCCCGTACTTGGAGATGGTGTAGCCGAGGTGCCGTCCCGCCCAGGCGGGGCGCAGGTTCAGCGGCGGGGAGAGCGTGAGGATGTGCGGGTTCTCGGCGGCGCGCAGCGAGGGCAGACATGTCTTGGACAGCAGGAAGGTGCCCCGCGCGTTGACGGACTGGAGCAGGTCGTACTTCTTCATCGGCAGTGCGTCGGTCTTCGAAAGGTCGATCGCCGAGGCGTTGTTGACGACGATGTCGATGCCGCCGAAGGTCCGTACGGTCGCCTCCACCGCCGCTGCCACGTCCTCGTCGTCGCGTACGTCACCGACGATCGGCAGCGCGGTGCCTCCGGCCTTCTCTATCTCTTCGGCCGCCGTGTACACGGTGCCTTCGAGCCGGGGGTGCGGCTGGGCCGTCTTGGCGAGCAGCGCCACGTTCGCCCCGTCGGCGGCGGCCCTGAGCGCGATGGCCAGGCCGATCCCGCGGCTGCCGCCGGACAGGAGCAGCGTCTTGCCGGACAGCTTGGCCCCTGGGTTCCCGCTCACCGGAGCTTGTCCTTCATGATCTTTCCGGTGCCGTTCATCGGTAGCTCCGCGAGGAACTCCACGGATCTGGGCACCTTGTACCCGGCCATCCGGCCCCGGCTCCACTCGATCAACTGGTCTGCCGATACTGCTGACTTGGGGACCACGAACGCCTTTCCCACCTGTCCGAGCCGCTGGTCCGGCACGCCGATCACCGCGGCCTGGGCGACCGCCGGATGTTCGAGCAGGAAACTCTCGATCTCGGCCGGGTAGGCGTTGAAGCCGCCGACGATGAACATGTCCTTCTTGCGCCCGACGATCCGCAAGTGGCCCCGTTCACCGAGGGTGCCGAGGTCCCCGGTGCGCAGCCAGCCGTCGGGGTCGATCGCCTCGGCGGTCGCGGCCGGGTCGTCCAGGTAGCCCTTCATGACGCTGTAGCCGCGCAGCAGTACCTCACCGTCGTCGGCGATGCGCACCTCTACGCCGTCGCACGGTGTGCCGACCGTCGTCGCGATGTCCTCGAAGGAGTCGCCGGGGCGTGACGCGGTGGCGGTGCCCGCCTCCGTCAGGCCGTATCCCGTCATGATCGACCGGAAGGGCAGTTCGGTGCTGATCCGGCGGACGAGGTCGACAGGGATGTCGGCCGCTCCGGTCACGGCGGCCCGCAGCGACGACAAGTCGCGTTCCCCGCCCACCGCTTCGAGCAGCGAGTGATAGAGGGTCGGCGGGCCCGGCAGCATGGTGACCTGCTCGCGCTCAACCAGTTCCAGGACACGGTCCACGTCGAAGACCGGTACCGGGAGAATGGTGGCGCCCCTGATCAGCGAGGCGATGACGCCGGCCTTGTAGCCGAAGGTGTGGAAGAACGGGTTGACGATCAGATAGCGGTCGCCCTGGCGCAGATCGGCGAGGTCGCACCACTCCTCGTACAGCCGCAGGTTCTGCGCGTGGGTCATCATGACGCCCTTGGGGCGGCCGGTGGTGCCCGAGGTGAAGATGATGTCGCCGATGTCGTCGGGGTCCACATGACGCTCGTACGGCGCACCCGTCGTGAGGAAGTCCGACCTCAGGTCGATCAGCGGTACCCCGTCGGGGGCGGTGAACTCCCGTTCCATGAAGTCTTGTTGTACGAGGACGAGCTTGGCGGCGCTGCGGCGGACGACGTCCTCGGCCTCCTCCGTCCGGAAGCGGGTGTTGACGGGGACCAGTACTCCGCCGGCGGTGAGGATGCCAAAGGCCGCGACGATCCACTGCGCGGAGTTGGGCGCCCAGACCGCGACGCGGTCGCCCTTGCCGACGCCGTTCGACGCGAAGGCGCCCGCCGCCACCCTTACCCGGTCGGCGAGTTCGGCGAAGGTGAGGCGCAGTGGCCCGTCGACCACCGCTTCGGCGTCACCGAAGCGGTCGGCCGCGCTGAGCACCATACGGGGGACGGTCCCCCAGTCCGCCCAGCTCATGTGCCGATCAGCCGGGCCATGTTGCCGCCCATGATCTTCGCCTTGTCGGGCTCGCTGAGGTTCTTCAGTTCGTCGACGTACGTGATCGGGTCGGCGAGACCTTCCGGGTGCGGGTAGTCCGAGCCGAACAGCACCCGGTCGACGCCGATGAGGCCGGAGAGTTCGGCCATGTCCTCCTCCCAGAAGGGGCTGACATGGATGTTGCGCCGAAGGACCGTCACCGGGTCCTCCAGGAACTGGTGCGGCATCTTCTTGTGGAGGTCGGCGAGCGTCTTGAGCAGCGGCTGCACCCAGGAGGAGCCGTTCTCGATGACGGCGATCTTCAGCTCGGGGAAGCGGGACAGCGCGCCGTGGCAGATGAGGGCCGCCACCGAGTCCTCGATGGGGCGCCACTCACCGACCATCCGGAAAACATCGGGCGCGAAGGGCAGGAACTCCCGTTTGGAGCCCTCCCAGTCGTTGGCGTACCGGCTGTAGCCACTGTCGGAGGAGTGCAGTGCGACCAGGACCCCGGTCTCCACCACGCGCTTCCAGAACGGGTCGAACTCGGGCAGCCCGAAGGAGCGGGAGCCGCCGTACCCGGGTACGGGAGCCGGTCGGACCAGGATCGCCCGCGCACCGCGCTCCACACACCAGTTCAGCTCCTCGATCGCCTTGTCCACGATGGGCAGCGTGATCACGGGGGTGGTGAAGATGCGGTCCTTGTAGTCGAAGGACCAGGTCTCGTGCAGCCACTGGTTGAGCGCGTGGATGACCGCGTGGATCAGCTCCGGGTCGTCCCGCATCCGCTCTTCGATGAGGCTGGCGAGGGTCGGGAACATCAGGGTCCGCCCGATGCCCAGTTCGTCCATCAGCTCCAGGCGCGGGCCGGGTTCACGGAAGGCGGGCACGGCGCGCATCGGCTCGCCGAAGATCTGCCGGCGGTCCTTGCCGTCCGGGTTGCCGACCCGGAAGTACTCCTCCATCGCGCCGGGGCGGGCGACCACGTCGAAGGTCGGGTTGGGGATGTACTCGCTGATCTGGCCCCGGACGGCGATCTTGGTACGTCCGTCCACCTGTACGTACCTGATGGCGCCCGCGTACTCCTTGGGCAGGTACTTGGTCAGCGCCTCTTCGGTCTCGTAGAGGTGGTTGTCCGCGTCGAAGAGCGGATACGACAGCTCACGCGAGGGCATGAGATCCTCCTTAGCTCTTTCAGAGAATGCTATTCTCGCCCCGCGTTGGCCGCAATGCTCTCGCGCAGAACAAACTTCTTGACCTTGCCGCTCGCGGTGCGCGGGAAGTCGTCGACGCGGTGCAGTTCCTCCGGCCACTTCTGCCTGGCCAGGCCCGCCTTCTCGAAGTGGGCGCGCATCTCCTGGAGCGTGGGCATGGGCTGCCCGGGGCGCAGCCGGACGAGCGCGGCGGCGTGTTCTCCGAGGCGCGCGTCGGGGGCGGCCACCACCGCGGCCTCGGCGACGGCGGGCAGATCCAGGAGGGTCTCCTCGACCTCCAGAGCGCTGATGTTCTCGCCACCGCGGATGATGACATCGGACTTGCGGTCGGTGATGGTGAGGAAGCCGTCCTCGTCCAGGACGCCGATGTCGCCCGTGCGGTACCAGCCCTCGCCGTCGAACGCCTCCTCGGTCAGCGCGTCGTCCGTGTAACCGAGACACAGGTCGGGACCCCTGCTGAGGATCTCGCCGTCCTCGGCCAGCCGGATCTCCGCGCCGGGCAGCGCGTCGCCGTCCGTGTACGCCCGCTTCTCGACGGGTGCCCAGTGCCGGGACGAGGTGATCGACGGGTGCTCGGTGGAGCCGTAGGCGCGGAACACATGGACGCCGAGTTCGGTGAGCCGGGTGGTGACGGCGGCCGGGACCGCCGCGCCGCCCAGACCCGTGTGCCTCATGTGCCGCAGGTGCTCCGGGGTGAAGCGGGGGTGGTCCAGCAGGCTGGTGACGTAGTACGCGGCGCCGCCTCCGACATGCAGGCCGTGCCGCCGCATCAAGTTCAGCACTTCGTCCGGGTCCCACACATCGGTCAGATGGACGGGCGTCCCGCCGAGCACCGGGATCAGGAAGGCGTTCACCATGCCGATGAAGTGGCCGACCGGCGCCGCAGTGAGCTGTTTGCCGCGGTCGGGCGGATAGCTCTCCGCGAGCTGGCGGGTCTCGAAGCCGAGGGTCTGATGGCTGTGCACCACGCCCTTGGGGTCCCGGGTGGTTCCGGAGGTGAAGGCGATGAGCGCGGGCGCCGACGGGTCCACCTCGGCGGTGCCGGTCAGCGGTTCGGCGGCGAGCAACGCGTCGAAGTCCCGGCCCACCACGCCGACCACCGGGACGTCGGCGGACACCTCGGGCCTGAACTCCATCCGCCCGAAGCGCTCGGCCGTGACGAAGACCTTGGGACGCGCCGCGCGCAGGATGTACTCCAGTTCCTTGCGCCCGTAGAAGTGGACGACGGGCACGACGACCGCGCCGAGGAACGCCGACGCCCAGAAGACCGCGGCGGCCTCCATCCAGTTGGGCAGCTGGAACACGATCGTGTCGCCGCGCCCCACGCCCCGAGCGCGCAGCCCCGCGGCGAGCCGGCGGGCCACCGACTCGACATCGCGGAACGTACCCGACCACGGCCTCGCGGCCGAGTGGACCTGGAACTCTACGTCGGGGGCCGCGACCAGCCCCCTGGCCAGCAGGTCCCCGATGGTGTCCCGGGTCCACCAGCCCCGGGTTTCGTAGCGTTCGACCAGATCCGGAGGGATCTTTCGCATGGTGAGCGCTCCCCTGACTCGACGGCTCCAGGACTCCAGGGCTCGACAAGGCCCTGCCGCTGTCCACCGGGCGGTTCACCCGCCCCAGTGGCGGATATGCTATTTCCGCCTGGCGAGAATGCCAATATCCCCGACGGAGGATCCGTATGGTCGAGGTCGAGCTGGACTCCGGAGTCGCAGTGATCACCGTCAACCGCCCGCACGCCCGCAACGCCATCGGCCTGGACACGATGGCCGAGTTGGAGGAAGCCCTTGACGCCGTCGAGGGCGCCGACGCCCTGGTCATCACGGGGGCGGGTGACCGCGCGTTCGTCTCCGGCGGCGACCTCAAGGAGCTGGCCGCGCTGCGCACCCACGAGGAGGCGGCGGCGATGGCGTGGCGGATGCGGCGGGTCTGCGACCGGATCGCCGCGTTCCCGGCTCCGGTGGTGGCCGCCCTCAACGGGCATGCGCTGGGCGGCGGGGCCGAGGTGGCGGTGGCCGCCGACATCCGGGTGGCCGCCGAGGGCATCCGCCTGGGCTTCACCCAGGTGAACCTCGCCATCATGCCGGCGTGGGGCGGCGCCGAACGCCTCGCGGCCCTGGTGGGACGGGGCCGGGCGCTGCTGCTCGCGGGTGCGGGTCGCGTACTCGAAGCGGCCGAGGCCGAACGGATCGGCCTGGTGGACGAGGTCCTGCCACGCGCCTCGTTCGACGAGGGATGGCGCCTGCTCGCCAGATCACTGGCGAACCGTCCCGCACGCGAGATCAAACGCGTGATCGGCGGCACCTCGGCCGAGGAAGCGGTGAACGCCTTCGCGGGGCTGTGGGTGGCCGACGAGCACTGGCAGGCGGTGGACGCGGTGACGAACCGCAAGGCGTGAGAAGCCGGTCGGGGTGACTCCTCGCGCCGGGCTGGATGGGCTCGGCGCGAGAAGTCAGCGCGAGAAGTCAGCGCGAGAAGTCGGTCGCGCGCCGAAACGGCGCCGGCCCTCAAGACTGGCGAGGTCCGAGCCCCGAAGGCCCACGACGCCCAGCCCCACCGGTGACCCGACGGGGCTCGGTCCGGTGAGGCTGTCCGCGAGGGGCAAAGGGCCAGGCTGCCCTCCGCTAACGCCAGGTCACCGGCGCGGAGTTGGCGCTGCGAGGTCAGTCACGCCGGGGCGGTTGCCCGATGCCGTGGACGATGACGGCGTGGGACTCGGCCGCCGCCTCACGCAAGGGCTTCGCCTGTGCGTAGGAGTCCGACGCGTACCAGGCGCGGGCCGCGTCCGCCGACTCGAATTCGAGGACGACGGTCCGGTCTCCGTGCCACTCGCCCTCCAGGACGTCGGGCCGCGCGTCGACCGCCAGCACGCGGGCGCCGCTCTCGGTCATCGAGGGTGCGGCGGCCCTTCCGTACGCTTCCATGCCCGCCGGGTCCTTGATGGCCTCGGTGACGATGACGTATGCCTTGGGCATCGGTCGGTCTCCTTCAGGTCGTCCGGGTCGTCCGGGTCGTCCGGGTGATCAGCTCGCCGCGACGGTGATGGCGCGCTCGGGGCAGGAAGCGACCGCCGTGCGCACCGCCTCCTCGTACGCGGCCGGCACCTCGGCGCTCGTCGCCTCCGCGTAGCCGTCGTCGGTCAGGGTGAAGACCTCGGGGCACGCCAGGCAGCAGATGCCGTGTCCCCGGCAGCGGTCGTCGTCAACGCTGACCCTCATCGGCCGGCCGCCTCCTTGTCGAGCGTGAACTCCAGGTGCAGGCGGGTCAGTCCACGCAGGATGAAGGTCGGGACGTAGCGGAAACGGCGGGCGTCCTCGGGGCCGTGCTTGTCCTCGGCGAGGCGGATGTCGGTGGTGCGATCGAGGAGCCGCTCGATGGCCACGCGGGCCTCCGCACGGGCGAGTGGTGCTCCCGGGCAGGTGTGGGCGCCGCGCCCGAAGGCCAGATGGCGCCGGACGTTGGCACGGTCCATGTCGAAGTCGCCCGGGTCGTCGAACTGACGCGGATCGCGGTTCGCGGCACTGTTGAGGACCATCAGCGTCGTGCCCGCCGGCAGGTCGGCGCCGCCCACCGTGCTCGGCACCCGGGAGAGCCGGAAGTCTCCCTTGACGGGGCTCTCGATCCGCAGCACCTCCTCCACGAAGGCGGGAATGCGCTCGGGTTCGGCACGCAACCGGCGCTGGACGTCGGGGCGTTCGGCGATCACCTTGAGTGCGGAGCCGAGGAGCCGGACCGTGGTCTCCTGACCGGCGGCGAAGAGGTTGGCCGCCACGCGGACCGTGTCGGCGACCTCGGGCACCCGCCCGTCCGGGAAGGTGGCGGTGGCCAGGCCGGTGAGGACGTCCTCGCGAGGTGAGCGGCGACGGTCCTCGATGTATCGCGTGACCCTGCCGTACAGATACTCCAGGGGAGTGTGCGCCAGACTGCCCTCCCCGGTGCTTCCGATGCCCGCACCGCTGGGCGGCCCGTGCCGAAGGGCCTCGGCGATCTCCGCACGGTCCTCCTCCGGAATACCGAGCAGATCGGTGATGACGAGCAGCGTGAAGGGGCCCGCGAAGCCGTCGATGAACTCACCGTCACCCTCGGTGAGGAACGCGTCGACAAGGCCGTCCGCCAGGCGCCCCATGGACGCCTCGTTCTCCTTGAGCCGCTTCGGGGTGATCAGACGCATCAGCAGCGCCCGGTGGTCGGTGTGTGTGGGCGGATCCATCGTGGGCAGTTGGTCGCTCATGGGGAGTTCGTCGCGGTGCGCCTCGATCAGGTCGCTCACGTCGTCGCCCTCCAGCGGGACGGGGAACCCGGGGAAGGGGCCCGTCACCGAGACACACGAGGAGTACGTGTCGGTGTCGTTGTAGATCTGCACCGCCTCCTCGTACCCCGTCACCATCACCACGTCGTGGTGGTTCTCACGCTGTACGGGGCACCGCGCGCGCAGTGCGTCGAAGTACGGGTAGGGGTCCGTGACGAGTTCCTCGTCCCGGAAGAAATCGACCGCCTCGTAGTCCTTCACCGTGGGCACGGCTCCCTTCGTCACCGGACCGGCGCCGGAAGCTCGGCCCCGTAGGCAACAGTCTGCACTTCGGAGAAGAATATTTCCACACGCGAGAATGTAAATCTCAGCGTCTCGTCGGGCTCACCCGGGTCACCGGGGTCACCGCCCTCATCGGGGTCACGCCAGATGACAGGCGGCGAACTGACCGGGCCGCACCTCACGCACCTCGGGCTCCTCCTCCGCGCAGCGGTCCTTCGCCAGCGGGCAACGGGTGCGGAACCGGCACCCCGACGGCGGCGCGAGCGGCGACGGCACGTCCCCCTCCAACGCGGGTCCGGCGAATCCCTTGTCCGGGTCGGTCAGCGGCACCGAGTCGAGCAACGCCCGCGTATAGGGGTGGGCCGGGCGATCGTAGACCCGTACCGCGTCCCCGTACTCGCACACCTTGCCCAGGTACATGACCAGCACGTTGTCGCTGACGGAACGCACGACCCCGAGGTCGTGGGCGATGAACACGACGGTCAGGTCGTAGGTGGCCTTCATGTCCTCGATAAGGTTGAGGATCTGGGCCTGTACCGACACATCGAGCGCGGACACCGGCTCGTCGCAGATCAGCAGCCGGGGTCCCACGGCGAGCGCGCGGGCGATGGCGACGCGCTGCGCCTGGCCGCCGGAGAGTTGCCGGGGCAGCATGTCGGCGAACCGCTCCCCGTCCAGGCCGACTTGGGCCAGGACGGTGGCCGAGGCGGCGGCCCGCTCGTCCGCCGGGACCTTGGCGACCGCCAGCCCCTCGACCACGAGGTCCTTGACGGTACGACGCGGGTTCAGTGATGCCACCGGATCCTGGAAGATCATCTGCATCTGGCGGCGCAGCGCCCGCATGTGCCGCTCGTCGGCCTCCTCGATGGGCTCGCCCGCGAAGCCGATGCGCCCCGAGGTCAGCCGGTCCAGGCGCAGCACGGCGCGGCCGGTCGTGGACTTGCCGCAGCCCGACTCGCCGACGATGCCGAGGGTTTCCCCCGGCAGCACATCGAAGCTGACCTTGGACACCGCCTGGACGACGGCGCCTGACGGGCCGCCGGGGTACTCCACGACCAGGTCCTCCACGCTGAGCAGCGCCTTCTCGCCGCGCAGATGCGCGGTGCCGCTACCGGCCATGGGGTTCGCCTCCCGGAGCGAGCGTCGAAGGGGGTGCCGAGACGGGTGCCGAAGCGGGCGGGGTCGCCTCATGGGCGGGGTGCACACAGGCGACGTGGTGGTCGGGGCCGGCCGGCGACAGTTGCGGGGCGAGTCGGCCGCAGTCCACGGCCGCGTACGCGCACCGTGGTGCGAATCGGCATCCCTCGGGCGGCCGGGTCGGATCCGGCAGCGCTCCCGGAATCAGCCGCAGCGGTGTGTGCCGCTCGTGCCCGAGGGTGGGCGTGGACTCAAGGAGCGCGCGTGTGTACCGGTGCCGGGGCGCGTCGAAGACGCTGCGGGTGGCGCCGGTCTCGGCGAGCCGCCCCGCGTACATCACCGCGACGCGGTCGGTTCGCCCGGCGACCACGGCCAGGTCGTGGCTGATCAGGACGAGCGACATGCCCCGGTCGCGCTGTACGCGGCGCAGCAGGTCGAGGATCTGGCGCTGCACGGTCACATCGAGCGCGGTGGTGGGTTCATCGGCGATGAGGAGGTCCGGTTCGCAGGCCAGGGCGGTCGCGATCATGACGCGTTGGCGCATACCGCCGGACAGCTCGTGCGGGTAGGCCCGCAGCCGGCGTTCCGGATCGGGTACGCCGACCTCGCGCAGCAGGTCGAGCGCACGGGTACGGGCCTCGGATCGGCCGACGCCCAACTGCTTGCGCATGCCCTCGGTGAGCTGCCGCTCGACCCGTACGACGGGGTTGAGGGAGCGGCCCGGGTCCTGGAACACCATGGCGATCTGCTTGCCCCACACCTGTGCCCGCTCCTTGCGGGAAAGCGTCAGCAGGTCGCGTCCCTGGAACAGCACGGCGCCCGAACTCGCCGCGGTCGGCGGCAGCAGGCCCATCACGGCCCGTGCCATTACCGACTTCCCCGACCCGGACTCGCCGACCACGCCCAGTGCCTGGGCGTGGCCGACCGTCAGGGACACACCGTCGACGGCGCGTACGGTCCCGCGCGGGGTGCCGATATGAGCCCGCAGCTCACGCACCTCCAGTACGGGTCGACTCATGCCGCGCCTCCCTGCTCGCCAGTGCTGTCGTTGATCATCAGCGGGGTGTCACCGTTTGATCCAGAGTTCTTCCGGCAGCAGCGAACCGCCGCCGTACTGGACGACGCCGTGCACGTTCTTGCCGGTCAGCGCGGAGGGTGCCGCGCGGGTCATGAAGACCGCCGGGACCAGCTCGGCAAGCCGCTCCTGCACCGTCTTGTACGCGGCCTTGCGCTCGGCGTCGGTGGTCGCGGAACGCCCCTTCATCAGGGCGGTGTTCAGCTGGTCGTCGTCTATGCCCGACAGGTTCATGCGGGATTCGCCGTAGAACGCGCTGAGCAGCCGGGTCTCGGGGTCGATGAAGTTGGCGGAGCTGACGGTCATGTCGAAGTCGAACTTCGAACGCAGGGCCGCCAGATCGGCGTAGTCGATCACCTCGATCTTGACCTTGACGTTCTTGTACTGACTCAGCTGCGTCTGGACGCTCTCCGCCATCGCCCGGTTCTCGGTGGTGGCGAACGACTTGAAGGAGAAGGACAACGGCTTTCCGTCGGCGGCGAGTTCGTCCAGGAGGCCCTGCGCCTTCGCCTTGTCCGTCGTCGCCAGCGGAATGTCCTCGTAGAAGGGCGAGGTCTTCTCGAAGAGGGTGTCGGACGCCTTGCCGGTGCCGTTGTAGACGGACTGGTTCATGGCCTTGAGGTCGAGCGCCGCCGCGATGGCCTGGCGCGCCCGCACATCATCGAAAGGGGCCCGGCGGGTGTTCATCGTCAGGACCTGGCCGCCGTTGAGCGGCACGACGGAGGCGGGGAGTCCGGCGGTCTCGGCCTTGGAGAGGTTCTCCCAGTTGGTCTCGATGGCCACATCGGCGCCGCCGCTGGACACCGTGTCGTACCGCTGCTTGGCGTCGGTCGCGGTGCGGACGGTGATGCTGTCGAGATACGGCTTGGGCTTGTCGTAGTACTTCGGGTTCTTGGCCAGGGCGATGGAGTCCTGACGCGCCCACTTCTTGAGGGTGTACGGGCCGGCGCCGACCGGCTTCGCGTCGTATGCCTTGCGGCCCGCGCTCAACGCCTTCGGTGACGCGATCCAGTTGAGCGAGGTCGTGATCACGGCCTGGGCGTAGTACGGAACCGGCTGCGCCATCGTGACCTTGAGGGTGGTGGCGTCCACGACATCGGTCGAGGCCATCATCGACGCCTCCGCCAGACCGTACGAGCCGGTGGCCGGGTCACGGGTGCGGTCCCAGTTGAACTTCACCGCCTCGGCGTCGAGCGGGGTGCCGTCGGAGAACGTCAGCCCCGGCCGCAGCTTCAGCTCGAAGCTCTTGCCACCGTCCTCGGTGGTGAAGGCGGTCGCCATCTTGTACCGGACCTCGCCGGTCTTCGTGTCGTTGACCATCAGCGTCCCGTACAGGGCGTTGCCGAGGAACGCGGTGACGACCCATTCGTTGCCCATGAGCGCCGGGTCGACACTGACCGGCTCGCTCAGTTGCAGGGCGCGGGCGGTGCCGCCGGACACGGGCTTGCCCGCGGTGGTGGACCCGTCCGACGGGTCGGTGCCGGAGCCTCCCCCGCCGCATGCCGTCAGAAGCAGCAGCAGCGCGGTTCCGCAGGCCCCCGCCAGATGTCTGTAGCGCCTTGTGTGGATCATCGTCGGCCCTTCGTGAGCGCAGCGTTCGAGAGGGAGCGAGGGGTGGCGATCAGTCGCGCAGGGCGCGGTCGAACCGGTGGCGCAGATGGTCGCCGGTCTGGTTCAGCGCGAAGACGGTCAGGAAGATGACCAGGGAGGGTACGAAGACCATGTGCGGGGAGTCCGCGATGGTGTCCTTGCCCTCGGCGATCATTCCGCCCCAGCTGGGGCGGGGTGGTGGGATGCCCAGGCCGAGGAAGCTCAGGGAGCCTTCGGCGACGATCAGCGCGGCCATCACGACGGGCAGATACGCGCCGAGCGTGGGCAGCACATTGGGCAGCAACTCCCGTGTGAGTACGCGGCGGTGGCCCGCGCCCATGTTCCGGGCGGCGAGCACGAAGTCACGGGCCACCCAGCTCAGCGTGGTGGCCCGGGAGAGCCGGATGAAGGACGGGATGATCAGCAGGGTCAGGCCCGCGAGCAGTGTGCGGACGCTGGGCGTGAGGATCGAGGAGAGGGCGAGCAGCAGGATCAGCGGCGGAAACGCGAGCATGGTGTCGGCCACCAGACGCACCACGGAGTCGAAGCGACGCCCGAAGTACCCTGCCGGCATGCCGAGTACGGTGCCGAGCGCCGCTCCGACGACTCCCGCGGCGGCGCCCACGACGAGCGAGACCTGAGCCCCGTACACACAGCGCGACAGGACGGAGCGGCCCTGGCTGTCGGTGCCGAGCAGCAGATCGAGCGAGCCGAACTCCGGTGCCTGGCGCGGCGGTCCGACCGGTATGGAGTACGAAGCCAGTGGCAGCACACCGGCGAGGAGCGCCGCCGCGAGCACCACGGTGAGCCAGCCGTAGGACAGGTACACCACGACGGATCGCGGTGCGCGGACCTTCGGGACGGCCGGGTCCGCCGTGTCGTTGGCCACGGGGGTGGCGTCGGTCACCGACTGTGTCATGCCCGAGCCGCCTTTCTGACGCGCGGGTCGATGAGTTGGTAGCTCAGGTCGACCAGCATGTTGACCACGACATAGACGACGGCGATGAACACGACCGTGCCCTGGACCGTCACCAGGTCGCGCTGGGTGATCGAGGCCGCCATCAGCTGCCCGAGGCCGGGCAGCCCGAACAGCGACTCGACGATGACCGTGCCGCCGATCAGCCGCCCCAGACTCAGGCCCGCCAGCGTGACCAGGGAGAACGAGGACGGGCGCAGGGCGTGGCGGACCATGACGTAGCCGCGGCCCAGGCCCTTGGCGCGGGCCGCCTCGACGTAGTCCTCCCGCAGGGTGCCGACCAGGTCGGTACGGAGCAGCCGGTGGAAGGACGCGACCTCGGTCAGGGCGATCGCGACAACGGGCAGTGCGGCGGCCCGCAGATTGGCGCCGAGCCCCTGCTCACTGACGCGCGCCCAGCCGGTGACCGGGAACCAGCCCGCCTTGACCGCGAAGAAGTAGATGAGGACCGGGCCCGCGATGAAGGCGGGCACGGAGAGGAAGACGGACGACAGCGCGTTGATCGCACGGTCGGCCGGGCTACCGGGACGGCCCGCCGACGCCACCGCCAGGAGCACCGCGACCGCGAGTGCGAGGACCAGGGCGAGCGCCGCCAACTCCAGAGTGACCGGCAGCCGTTCGACGATCGCCGTGGCGACGGGCTGCCCGGTCACCGGTGATTCGCCGAGGTCACCGCGGACGGCTCCGGCGAGCCAGTCCCCGTACTGGGCCCACAGCGGTTGGTCGAGTCCCAGTTTCGACTCCATCGCCGCGACGGATTCGGGGGTGGAGCTCGGGCCGAGCACGACTTCGGCGACCGAGCCCGGGGCGAGGCTCAGGAGCAGCGTCACGGCCATCGTGACGAGGAGGACGACCAGGAGGCTGCGGCCCACACGCCTCACGACAGAAAGCACCATGCGACTCGCTTCTTCCTCAGGTGACCAGTCCAAGACCGTGCTGAGCAGTGGAGGGTGATGCGGTGAAGGGTGATGCGGAGAGAGGTGGCACGGTGAAACGTGGCGCGGAGATGGGTGCTGCGCAGATGGGTGGTGCGGTGTGGTGCGACCGGGAGGGATCACCCGTGGTCGCGCCGGTCGCCGGGGCGACGGCCCGTCCTGGCACGTCGAGCGGCGTTGCGGCGAGGAGGCGGGTGAAACGCCGACTCCCCATGAATGAGAACCATACTCTCCCGTGGGTATAGGGCCAATACCAGTGCACGGCCGAAAGAAGTACAGTCATGAAGAAGCCCCGCACCGACATGTCGCTGTCGGTGCGGGGCCGCGTGAGTCGGTGGTGGTCAGCCGGCGGTGCGTTTGGTGGCGCGCTTCGCCGCCGTCTTCTTGGCCGGGGCGGCCTTCGCCGCGGTCTTGGTCGCCGTCGTGGCCACGGTCTCGGTCGGCGTCTTGGTCGCCGTCTTGGGCGCGGTCTTGCGAACGGCCCTGGTCGGGGTCTTGGCGGCCTTCGCCGGAGCCTTGGTGGCCGCCTTCGCCGGTGTCTTCGCCGACGCGCTGACCGGCGACTTCGCCGGCGCCTTGGTCGCACTCCTGGCCGCGGTCTTCGCCACCGCCTTGTCCGGTCGCCCGGACACCTCGGGTGCCATGCCGTGCAGAAGCAGCTCCCAGAGGGCTTCCGCCTCGGCGGTCAGGTCGTCGTCCACGGGCAGACCGCCGATGGTGACCGAGAAGGAGCTGAACATCGTGGCCTGGAGCACCGTGCCCGCGACCCTGCGGTGGTCGAGGCCCTCCCGGATGCCGCCGGCCGCCGCCGTCTCGTCCAGGATCTCCACGAGCAGCGAGGTGAGCGGGACGAAAGCCCGCGCGGCCTCCTTCGGATGCTCGGTCAGCAACTGCTGGGCGAACTCCGCCATGCCGAGCGTGGCGGCCCTGCGGGCCTTGCTGTCCTTGGGCGTCGTACGGCACAGCCGGTAGTACTCGACGGTGAAGCGGTGCAGCCGCTCCAGCGGTTCGTCCTCCTGGCCGGTCCAGTCGCGCAGACGCTGGGCGGTGGAGTTCACCGACTCCTCGAACAGCGCGAGCAACAGCTCGTGCTTCCCGGCGAAGTACTGGTAGAAGCTGCGCAGGGACTGGCCGGACTGCTTGACCACTTCCTGGACGGTGAAGTCCTTGCCGGAGTCCCCGCTGATGAGTTCGAGTGCCGCGTCGAGGAAGCGCTGCACGCGCTTCTCGGCCCGCAGCCGCGCGGGGTCGACGGATCGCGCCACGGCCATCTCGCGCCAGGTGGTGCCCGTCTCAGCGGCGACGCCGCCCGGCACCGGGTCGTTCATGGTCATGTCGCCAGCCTACCTCACAGTAGGAACCGCACCTCTCTTACTTCATTTGCTTACCGACCCTTGACCAATAACGGTGTTCTCGTCGCGGTACACTCGTCCGCCCTTCATGACGAAACGGATGTCCGCGGTCACGCCGATGTCCGCGAGGGGGTCGCCGGGGACGGCCACGATGTCGGCGAACAGGCCGGGTTGGATGCGGCCCCGGTCGTCGGCGTCGATCAGTTCGGCGGCGACGACGGTGGCGGCCCGGATCGCCTGAAGAGGTGTCATCCCCCGGTCGACCAGCGCGCCCAGTTCCCTGGCGCCCCGGCCGTGCGGGACGGCGGGCGCGTCGGTGCCGCAGGCGATACGTACGCCGCGCTCGATGGCCTGGGTGATCGTGGCCCGGGAGCGCGGGAAGACGTCTGCGGCCTTGGCCTGGAGTTCGGGGGCGGCGTGCGAGGTGTCCATGCCCTCGGTGAGATAGGTGGTCGCGACGAGGAAGGTGCCGCGTTCCACCATCAGGTCAAGGGTCTCCTCGCTCGCGAGGGAGCCGTGCTCGATGCAGTCGATGCCCGCGTCGAGCGCCGCGCGGACGGCCCGGTCACCCATGCAGTGCGCGGCGACCTTGAGTCCGGCGCGGTGCGCCTCGTCGGCGACGGCCCGCAACTCCTCGTCGGAGTACTGCTGGGCGCCGGCCGGACCGGTGTGGGACATGACGCCGTTGGAGGCGCAGACCTTGATGACGCGGGCGCCGTGCTTGATCTGGTGGCGGACCGCCTTGCGCACCTCGTCCACGCCGTTGGCGATGCCCTCCTCCACCGTCAGGTTCATGATGTGCGGGGCGAACGCCTGGAACATGGTGGGGTCGAGATGACCGCCGGTGGGCGTGATGGCATGACCGGCCGGGACGATCCGGGGACCCTCGATCCAGCCGTGGTCGATCGCCTTCATGAGGGCCACGTCGAGGAGAATGCCACCGGTCTGCACGAACAGACCGAGATTGCGGACGGTGGTGAATCCGGCGCGCAGGGTACGGCGCGCGTTGGCGACGGCGCGCAGGGTACGGACGGCCGGGTCGTCCTGGACGGCGTTGAGGGGACTGCCGTGGTCGGGGCCGCCGAGCAGGAGGTTGACCTCCATGTCCATCAGACCGGGCAGCAGCGTGACATCACCGAGTTCGCGTACGACGGTGTTCTCCGGGACGGTGCCCGGCGCGATCCCGGCGATGCGTTCCCCGTCGACCAGCACCTCCCCCGGAGTGACGTACTCGCCCTTGTCCACGTCGAGCATGCGGGCGGCGCGCAGCAGGACGGGAGGCGGCGGGGTGCGGGGACGAGCCATAGTCGGTACTCCTTCGACGGGGGCTACGAGGGCCGCGCGGGCCGCCCGAGTCAGATGGCGGGTTCGACGATGGCGTCGATCGTGGACGCGCCGGTGTCGGGCACCTTGGGCTGGCGCCATGCCTCCACCGGGAAGGCGACAGTCACCAGTGCGCAGAACAGCCACAGCAGCCGCTTGTCCGGCTCCGAGATGGAGTCCATCTCGACGCTTTCGAGGTAGGGCTTGCCGGACTTCAGAAGAGGGAACGCCACGTTGTAGAAGGCGTCGAGTTCGTCCATGGTGCTGGCGACGCGCTTGGCGTAGCGGGCCCGCTCGGTGGGAACGGCCCAGTCAGCGAACGGTTCGAGAGCGGCGAATTCCGGGGGAAAGACGACGGCCATGATCGGTGTCTCCTCGGGTCAGGAAGCGGCCTGCGGACGGGACTTGCGCTGCTCGTGCTCGCGTACGTACTGATACGCGGTGTTGTGGAGATGGCGCAGCAGGACTTCCTGGTCGTTGAGCGGGAACTCCGACACCGCCCGTGACTCCAGCATGGTCTGCGTCGCTTCGAGGGTGTTGCCGTCCTGGAGGCCGTACTCCTTGAAGGAGACGACGGCGAGTTCCTGCTGAAGGCGCTGGAAGGCGTTCTTCGGCGGGACGAAGTAGCACGTGCCCTCGAAGATGTGGGTGTTGTACGAGGTCGGCCAGTAGTGGTAGGTGAGGATCCAGTTGGGCCGCCAGACCAGCAGCATGAAGTTCGGGAAGAACACGAAGGAGTCCATGCCCCAGCGCGGGTCCCGGGTCGGGTTAACGGCCGGCGGCAGGTCCTCCGTGGCCATGCCGATGTCCGGGGCGTCCCAGGGGCCGAACAGGCCGCTGTGCAGCGCCGCTTCGATCGGCTTGACCATCTTCCGGTCGTGCGGGGGCGCGATACCGCCCCAGGACGACACCATCCCGTGGGGGCCGTCCACGTCGTACGAGAGTGCCTCGTAGCCGTACTTCTGCATCTTGCGGGCCTCTTCGGACATGTACTGGCCGCTGTGCAGGATCGGTGCGTGGTAGAACTCGGCGAACGCGTCGATGAACAGCTTCCAGTTGCTGCCGATCTCGGCGCGGTACTTGTGCACCTGGGTCAGCTTGTCGAAGGGATAGCCCTCGATGCCGGCGGCGAACTTGCCGAGGTAGTCGCGCAGCGGTGTCCGGTTGTCCGGGTCGAGGTTGACGAAGATGAAGCCCTCCCAGACCTCCGCCTGGACACCCATGAGCCCGTAGTCGGACTTGTCGAGGTCGAAGAACTCGCCCTCCTGCTGGACGAAGGCCAGCTTGCCTTCGAGGTCGTAGCGCCAGGCGTGGTACTTGCAGGTGAACTGGCGGCAGGTGCCGCTGGTCTCCTCGCGCGGGAAGTCGTTCCACACCAGCTTGTTGCCGCGGTGCCGGCACACGTTGTGAAAGGCCCGTACCTCACCGTCCGTGCCCCGCACGACGATCACCGAGGCACCCGCCGCGTCCAGCTCCTTGGTGAAGTAGCTCCCCTTCTTGGGCAGTTGCTCGACCCGGCCGACGTTGAGCCAGGTCCGGCGGAAGATCGCCTCGCGCTCCTGCTCGTAGAACTCGGGCGACACCGAGTCCTCGAACGACAGCGGCTCGGTACCGATCTTGAAGTGCTCGGTCCAGCTACCCGCTTCGGGCTTGGGGAAATGCGGCATGGGAATCCGTCCTCACGCTCGTTCCGACAGATCGAAGATAACAGCGTTTCCGTACAAAGAGAAGAGCGTTCTCATCAGGTCGACCGGCTCGCTCTCCTCACCGGTTCTTCCGCAGGAGGTCGTCGTCCAGCTCCACACCGAAGGTCTTGAAGGCCATGGCGAGCGCGTCGTACGCGCCGACCGTGAACACCAGGTCCATGAGCTGCCGTTCGTCCAGCTCCGTGGAGAGCACCGCCCAGGTGGCGTCGGCGATCCGGGCACGGGCGAGGAGTTCGTCCACGGCGCACAGCATGGCTCGCTCCAGGGGGTCCCAGCCGCTCGCGTCGGGGCCGTCGGCGACCCGGGCGACCTCCTCTGGGGTCACCCCCGCGTCACCGGCGAGCACGGCGTGCTGCTCCCACTCGTAGAGGGCGCCGCGCACCGACGCCACCCGCAGGACGAGCAGTTCCCGCTGGCGGACGGAGAGTGTGGTGGCGAACAGGACATGCCCGTTGAAACGGTGGAACGCCTCGGCCAGCGCGGGGTGCCGGGCCAGCGTGCCGAGCGCGTTGAGCCCCCTGGGGCGGTCCGGGCGGCGCCCGGGAAGGGGGTGGCGGGGGTTCGGTGGCCGCAGGGCGGCGAGCACGGCGGTCATCTCCTTCGGCCACTTCTCGGGGGGCAGCGGAGGGATGCGGGGCGCCTGCTCCCAAGGAGCCTCGGGTACGGGGTCGGCCGGGGTCCGGGTCCGGGGTGCGGGATCGGCCGAGGTCATGTGCCCTCCACATGGGGATAGATGCGGGTGAAGTCGGCGCCCGGTTCCGCGTCGGCGAAGCGCTTCCAGACCGAGTGGGTCACGGTGGCGATCCGAGCCGCGCCGCCGTGCTCGGTCACCGCCTCCAGATACAGACGTACGTCCTTCGCCATCAGCGAGTTGGCGAATCCCGAGGCGTAGCGGCCGGTCAGGACATGCTCGGGGAACTTGTCGCTGGTCGCCGCCGACCGGCCGCTGGAGGTGTTGAGGACCTCCAGCATCGTCTCCATGTCGAGCCCCAGGCTCCGGCCGAAGGCGACGGCCTCGCTGGTCGCGGCGAGCGCGGTCGCGGACAGGACGTTGTTGACGAGCTTCAACGCCTGGGCGAGACCGGGCTGTTCGCCGACGCGGCGACGGTGGTCGCTGAGTCCGGCGAGTACCGGCTCGACGCGCGCGCAGTCGTCGTCGGAGCCCGCGTACATGACGGTGAGGGTGCGGGCACGGGCCCCGGCAACACCGCCCGACACCGGGGCGTCGACATATCCGACGCCCTCCTTGGCGAGGAACGCGGCGATGCCTCGCGCCGCGGTGACGCCGATCGTCGAGGTGTCCACGACGTGTGCCGCCCGCCGGCCCCCGGTGGCCACGATCTCGCCCGCCACCTGCTCGCACGCCGCGCCGTCCGGGAGGCTCAGCACCATCACATCGGCGCGGCGCGCCGCCTCGGCCACGTCGCCCGCCAGGGCCGCGCCCGCGGGCAGCCGCCCCGGGCCCGCCACGTCGTACGCCACGACACGGTGTCCCCGCCGTACGAGGTTCTCGGCGAGGGCGCCGCCCATGTTGCCGAGCCCGACGAATCCGACCGTGCCCATGGTCATGCGTCCTTCCTCGCGGCCCGTATGTCCTTCAGTGCGCGTCGGGCGGACACTCCGGCGGGCGCCCCGCAGTAGCCGGCTATCTGGAAGAGCAGTTCGTCCAGTTCCTCATCGGTGACGCCGGTGCGCGGTGTGGCGCTCAGGTGCAGGCGGAACTCGTCCATACGGCCCATCGCCGCGGTCATCGCCAGGACCAGCAGGCTCCGGTCCCGGACGCTAAGGGCACCGCCCCGCGCCCATGCACCCCAGGCCATCGAGGTGAGGAAGTCCTGGAACTCGGCCGCGATCGGCGTCGAGTCGTCGGTCACGCCGTCCACGTAGGCGTCGCCGAGTATGGCCCGGCGCATGGCCCGCGCGACCTCCAACTGGTCGGTCTCTCCCATGAGTTCTCCGTCTGTCCGATGTCGGGCGATGTTCGCTGTCGTGCGATGTTCACTGTTGGGCGGTGATCACTGTTGTGCGTTGATCACTGACGCAGCGCGACGCTGACCGTCTTGATCTGGGCGTACTCGTGGAGCGCTTCGAGGCCCTTCTCCCTGCCGTAACCGCTCTGCTTGAACCCGCCGAACGGTGTCTCGACGGTCAATGGGCCCCCGTTGACGGCGACTTGGCCCGCGTCGATCCGCTCTGCGAGGCGCAGACCGCGTGCGGTGTCGCCGCTCCACACGGAGGCGACGAGGCCGTACTCGGTGTCGTCGGCCAGGGCCAGGGCGTCCGCCTCGTCGGTGAACGGCAGGGAGACAAGGACCGGGCCGAAGATCTCCTCGCGGGCGATCCGCAGGTCCGGGTGGACTCCGGCGTAGACGGTGGGCCGGATGTAGAGGCCGCGCGCGGCGGGACCGCTGTCGTAGGCCGAGCCGCCTGTCACCGGCAGCGCTCCCGCCGCACGGGCGTCCGCGAAGTGGTCGAGGACCTTGCGGTACTGGGCTTCGGTGATCATCGGGCCGAAGTCCCGGCCGGGTACCAGGCGTTCGACGGCCTCGGCCACGCGTGCCACCACCTCGTCGTGTACGGACGACTCGACGAGCAGGCGGGTGGTGGCCGAGCAGACCTGTCCGGCGTTCGCGGTCACCGCGCTCACCGCGGCGGCGACGGCCCGGTCCAGGTCGGCGTCCGCGAACACCACGAGCGGCGACTTGCCGCCGAGTTCCAGGGTCAGCGGGACAAGCCGGTCGGCCGCGATCGCCGCCAGGTGTCTGCCGGTGGCGACCGATCCGGTGAACGCGATCCTCCGCACGGCGGGGTGGCCGGCCAGCGGTGTGCCGACGTCGGGTCCGGTGCCGGTGACCACGTTCAGGAGGCCGTCCGGCAGGCCCGCGTCCGTGGCCAGCGCGGCCAGGCGCACCGTCGACGCCGAGGTCAGCTCCGAGGGCTTGGCCACGACCGCGTTGCCGACGGCGAGTGCGGGGGCGATGGCGCGGCACGCCTGGTTCAGGGGCAGGTTCCAGGGCGTGATCGCCGCGACGACGCCGTACGGTTCGAGCCTGGTGTACGTGAGGGCGCCCGCGCCGTGGTCGATGGTGCGGCCGTGGTGGGCGCGCAGCACTCCGGCGTAGTACCGGAAGTAGGCGGCCGACATGTCGGCCTCCAGGCGGAGTTGGGCGGGGACCTTGCCGGTACAGGCCCGCTCCAGCTCCATCAGCTCGCCGGCGTGTGCCGCGACGGCGTCCGCGACGCGGTGCAGCACATCGGAGCGTTCGGCGGCGGGGCGCCCGGCCCAGTCGGGGTACGCGGCGGCAGCGGCGTCGACGGCCCGGTCCACATCGGGGGCGGAACCGGCGGCCATCGTGTCGCCCGGCTCGCGGGTGGTGGGGTCGACGGTCGGAAGGTAGTCGCCGCTCGCGGGTTCCACCGGCTTGCCGTCGATCCAGTGCCGGTGACGGCCCTGGTCATGACGGCCCGTCACCCCGGCCTTTCGTTCCGCCATGTCAGGTGTTCCGCCCGCCGTTGACCCCGAAGACCTGTCCCGTGACATAGCCCGCCTCCTCGCTGACAAGGAACGCGCAGGCCGCCGCGATGTCCTCGGGCAGGCCCGCGCGCCGCACGGGGGTGAGGGACGCGTGGTGGTCGACGCTGCCGCCGAGCAGTCCCCGCTCCTCGCTGCGCCGTGTCATCGGGGTGTCGATGAAGCCGGGCGGAATCGTGTTGACGGTGATGCCGCTCGGTCCGAGTTCCAGCGCCAGCGCCTTGGTCAGGCCGATTACGCCCGCCTTGGACGCCACGTAGTGCGTCATGAAGGGCTGACCGCTCTGGGCGCTGGACGAGGAGATGGTGACGATCCGGCCCCAGCCCGCCTCGATCATGTCCTCCACGGCCGCCTGGCAGCAGTGGAAGGTACCGGTGAGATTGACGGCGACCACGCGGTTCCACCGCTCGGTCGTGATCGTGGAGAAGCGGTCGAAGCCCTCGATCCCGGCGGAGTGGACGAGGATCGCGAGGGGGCCGAACCGGGCGCGTACCTCCGCGTAGGCGCGGTCGACGCTCTCGCGGTCGGACACGTCGGCCTGTGCCGCCGTCGCCGTACCGCCGTCGGCCCGGATCTTGGCGGCGGCCGTCTCGGCGGCGTCGGCGTTCAGATCCAGGACGGCCACGTGCGCCCCGTCGCGGGCCAGCCGCCGGGCGACGGCCAGGCCGATGCCCGACGCCGCGCCCGTGACGACGGCGACCTTGTGCTGCGTTGCCGGATCCACGTGTGCCCCCTGTCTTCTGTCGGTCACTGCCTTCTGTCAGGTGGGTGGGACGGCCGCCGGGACGGTATTGGCGATATCCCGCAATGAGAATACGATTCTCTGACCCGGAGAGCAATGAGTCGCACTCCGACCGAGAAACCGACACGGGACGCCGACACACAAAGGGGCCGCCATCGTGACCAGCGCCGCCGACCGCCGTACGCACGATCCGCACCCGTACAGAGTCGTCCAGTGGGCCACCGGGAACATCGGCTCCCGTGCCCTGCGCGCCGTGGTCGAGCACCCGAACCTGGAGCTGGTCGGCACCTATGTCCACAACACCGGGAAGGCGGGGCGCGACGCGGGCGAACTGTGCGGCCTTGGCGGTCCGGTGGGGGTGGTCGCGACCCGGGACGTGACCGAGGTCCTGGCCCTGGACGCCGACTGCGTGCTGTACATGCCGCGCGCCTGCGACCTGGACGAGGTGTGCCTGCTGCTGGCGTCGGGCGCGAACGTGGTGACGACCCGGGGCGAGTTCCACCACCCGGCGGGGCTCGATCCCGCCGTACGCGCACGGGTCGAGGCCGCGTGCGCGCGGGGCGGCACCTCGCTGCACAGCACCGGCAGCAGCCCCGGCTTCATCAGCGAGGCCGTGCCGCTGGTCCTCGCCTCCGTCCAGCGACGCCTCGACGGCCTGACCATCGACGAGTACGCCGATCTGTCGGTCCGCGACTCACCGGGGCTGCTCTTCGACGTGATGAAGTTCGGCCGCCCGCCCGGCGATTTCGACGAAGGCCGCCTGTCGCACGGCCGGACCAGCTTCGGCCCGTCGCTGGAAGCGCTCGCCGCCGCGCTGTCGATGCCGCTGGACTCGGTCGAGGCGCACGGCGATGTCGCCACCGCGCGCCGCACGGTACGCATCGCCGCCGGCACCCTGGAGGCGGGCACCGTAGCCGCGCAGCGCACGACGGTGACGGGTCTGCGCGAGGGCCGCACCATTCTGCGTTTCCGCGCCGTGCACTACTGCACCACCGACCTCGAACCCGCCTGGGACCCGCACCCCACCGGCTGGCACATCACCGTCGACGGCGACGCGCCGCTCGACATCGCCATGCGCCTGCCCGTCCCGCTCACGGAGATGGCCTCCGTGGCACCCGCGTACACGGCGAACCGCGCCGTCAACGCCGTGCCCTTCGTCTGCGCCGCTCCCCCGGGCATCCGCACGACGGCCGACCTTCCGCAGATCGTGGCGCGGCTCGACTGAGGCCCACCTTGCCTGTGGGCTCGGCCTGTTGACTCGCGGGCTCGGCCTGTTGACCTGCTGGCTCGGCCCGCTGACTTACGGGCTCGGCCATCACCCCGCGCACCACCCCCCGTTCTCATCTGGAGGCTCCATGACACACGTCGGATTCATCGGTCTGGGCAGTCAGGGCGCCCCCATGGCGCGCCGTGTCATCGACGCCGGCCACGCCACGACCCTGTGGGCCCGCCGCTCGGCCACCCTCGCCCCCTTCGCGGACACCCCCGCGAAAACCGCCGCCACGCCCGCCGAACTGGCGTCGGCCTGCGACCTGGTGTGTGTCTGCGTCGTGGACGACGCCGATGTCGAAGGGGTCGTTCTGGGCGATGACGGAGTGCTGGCGGGGCTGCGCGGCGGCGGGGTGATCGCCGTGCACAGCACGGTCCACCCCGACACCGTCCACCGCCTCGCCGACCGCGCGCGGGCGCATGGCGTCCAGGTGGTCGACGCGCCCGTCAGCGGCGGCGCGCCCGCCGCTGCACAGGGCCGCCTCCTGGTGATGGCGGGCGGTGAAGGCGGCACGGTCGACTACTGCCGTCCCGTCTTCGAGACCTTCGGCGACCCCGTCGTGCACGTCGGCCCGCTGGGGTCCGGGCAGGTGGCCAAGCTCCTCAACAACCTGCTGTTCACCGCCAACCTGGCGACCGCCGCCGACACACTCTCGCTCGGCCGGAGTCTGGGTCTCGATCCGAAGCGCCTCGCCGAGGTCGTCCGCCGCGGCAGCGGTTCCAGCTTCGCGCTCGCCCGTGTCGCCGCGGCGGGGGGCGACCTGGACGCGATGGCTCAGAACGCGGGCCCGCTGCTGCGCAAGGACGTCGGGCTGCTCGCCCAACTGGCCGGGGCCGCGGGGGCGGAGCCGGGAAGCGTGCTGCAGGCCGCGGACGCGGCACTGCGGCTCATGGACCATCAGCGCTGAAGACACGCGACCGCGTCACCGGACCACCGGACCACCGGGCAAAGGACGGCCAGGTGTTGCGAATGACGTTCTCTATCTTGCCTATCGTCGTTTTCGCGTGTCAGCATCGCCCCCATGGACTCCTTCGCCGCACTCCATGACCTGACCGGCAAGGTGGCCGTGGTCACCGGTGGATCCCGCGGCATCGGCCGGGCGATCGCGCAAGCTCTGGCCGAGGCCGGTGCCGATGTCGTCATCGCCTCCCGCAAGGCGGACGCCTGCGAGGCCGCCGCGGCCGAGGTGGCGTCGTCGACCGGTCGGCGGGCCGTCGGCCTCGCCTGCCATGTCGGCCACTGGGACGACTGCGACCGGCTGATCGCCGATGCGGTGGACCGGTTCGGGCGGCTCGACGTCCTGGTCAACAACGCCGGGATGTCCCCGCTGTATCCGAGTCTCGACGCCATCACCGAGGAGCTGTACGACAAGACCCTCGCCGTGAACCTCAAGGGCCCCTTCCGCCTGGCGGTCCTGGCGGCCACGTACATGCGGGACCACGACGGGGGCTCGATCGTCAACATCGGCACGGCCGGCTCCCTGATGGCGAGCGTCAACGAACTCCCCTACGCCTGCGCCAAGTCGGGCCTCAACGCCCTCACGGTGGGCCTCGCCGACGCCTACGCCCCGACCGTGCGCGTCAACGCGATTCTGCCGGGACCGTTCCGCACCGGCGCCGCAAAGGGGTGGGTGACAGACCCGGACGACGCCCCGTTCGTGCCGCTGGGGCGACTCGGGCGCCCCGAGGAGATCGGCCCGCTGGCCGTCCACCTGGCGAGCGCGGCGTCGAGCTTCACGACCGGTGCGGTCATCCGCGTGGACGGCGGCATCACCCGCAAGGTGTGATCCCGAAATCCTGTCCGGCCCCTGGAGTTCTTGTAGACCGCAGGTATGATTTCCACATTCGGAGAATGCAATTTCCGGAGCATGTAACTTTCATCCATGACGTTGGAGGCGGGATGCCTGTCAAGGGGAATGAGCCGACCGGGCCGGAGGCTGCCGCGCCGCACACCGAGCGGCGCATGCTGATCGACGGACAGCTGGTGACGGCACATGAGTCCTACGACTCCCTGAACCCAGCGACGGGTGAACTGCTCGGCCGCGCCCCGGACGCCACGGTCAGTGACGCCGAGGCCGCCGTCGCCGCCGCGCGCCGCGCGTTCGACACCACGACCTGGGCCACCGACCGGGAGTTCCGCGTCCACTGCCTCGACCAGCTCCACGCGGCCCTGGTGGAGCACAAGGAGGAGCTGCGCGAGCTGACGATCGCGGACGTCGGCGCGGCCCGCTCACTCACCCACGGCGCGCAGTTGGAGGACCCGATCGGGATCGTCCGCTACTACGCGGACCTGCTCAGGACCCACCCGCTGACCGAGGAGCTGGGCGAGATCGAGAGCCGCGGTCAGCGCCACCGCCGGTGGGTGGAGAAGGAGGCCGGAGGAGTAGTCGCCGCGATCGTCGCGTACAACTACCCCAACCAGCTCGCGCTCGCCAAGCTCGCCCCCGCGCTCGCCGCCGGATGCACCGTCGTACTCAAGGCGGCGCCCGACACCCCGCTGATCACCCTGGCCCTGGGCGAGTTGATCGCCGAGCACACCGACATCCCGGCCGGCGTCGTCAACATCCTGACCTCGTCCGGCGCGGCCGTGGGCGAGGTCCTGACGACCCACCGCGATGTCGACATGATCACCTTCACCGGCGCCACCGCGACCGGCCGCCGCATCATGGCCGCCGCGAGCGAGACGGTGAAACGGGTCTTCCTCGAACTCGGCGGCAAGTCGGCGATGATCCTCCTGGACGACGCCGACTTCGACACCGCGGCGATGTTCTCGGCGTTCATGATCTGCGTGAACGCGGGGCAGGGCTGCGCCCTGACCTCCCGGCTGCTGGTGCCCGCCGACCGCCACGACGAGATCGTGGAGAAGGTCGCGGCGAACTTCGCCAAGGTCCGCTACGGCGACCCCTCCGACCCCCGGACGTACATGGGGCCCCTGATCAGCGAGCGGCAGCGCGACAAGGTCGACGGCATGGTCCAGCGGGCCGTCGCCGCGGGCGCGAAGCTGGTGACCGGCGGCGAGCGCGTGGACCCCGGCTTCTTCTACACGCCGACGCTGCTGAGCGGCGTCGACCCGGACAGCGAGATCGCCCAGGAAGAGGTCTTCGGCCCGGTCCTCGCCGTTATTCCGTACGAGGGCGACGACGACGCGGTGCGGATCGCCAACAACTCCATCTACGGTCTGTCCGGCGCCGTCCAGAGCCATGACACCGAGCGGGCGATCGCCCTCGCGCGCCGCATCCGCAGCGGAACGTTCAGCATCAACGGCGGCAACTACTTCGCCCCGGACGCGCCCTTCGGCGGCTACCGGCAGTCCGGCATCGGCCGCGAGATGGGCGTCGCGGGCCTTGAGGAGTTCATGCAGCTCAAGACGTTCGGGGTGGTGGCGTGAGCATCCGGCCACTCGAAGGCATCCGCGTCGTCGAAGTGGCCATGTACGGTTTCGTGCCGTCGGCGGGCGCGGTGCTCGCCGACTGGGGCGCGGACGTCGTCAAGGTCGAGCACGCGGTGACCGGTGATCCGCAGCGCGGCCTGAGGCAGACCGGACGGATGCGGGTGGACGGCGACCCCAACCCGAACATCGAGCACGCCAACCGGGGCAAGCGCAGCATCGGCCTGAACATGGCGCACCCCGAGGGCAAGGACGTGCTGCACGAACTCGTCGCCGGCGCCGATGTGTTCCTCACCAGCCTGCTGCCCGCCACCCGGCGCAAACTGGGCATCGACGTGGACGACATCCGCGCGGTCAATCCGCGGATCGTGTACGCGCGGGGCAGCGCCCTGGGCCCGCGCGGACCGGAGTCGGACAAGGGCGGCTACGACATGACCGCCTTCTGGGCGCGGGCCTCCACCGCCGCCAGCATCACCCCGACCGGCCTGGAGGGGATCGTCCCGGCGCCCGTGCCCGCGTACGGGGACACCATCTCCGGCACCAACCTCGCCGGCGGTGTCGCGGCGGCGCTCCTCAAGCGCGAACGCACCGGGGAGACATCAGTGGTCGATGTCTCGCTCCTTGGCAGCGGTGTGTGGGCGATGGGCCACGGTATCGCCCTGTCCCTGCACCTCAAGCAGCCCTGGGTAATGGCCCCGCCGGGCGCCCACGGGTCACCGACCAACCCGCTGACGGGGCTGTACCGCACGGCCGACGGCCGCTATGTGTCGTTGGTGATGATGCAGCCCGCCAAGTACTGGGCCGATGTGTGCCGTCACATCGACCGCCCCGAACTGGCCGACGACCCGCGCTTCGCCACGGCGGAGCAGATCGCCGCGCACACCGGGGACGCGGTGGCCCTGCTGCGTGAGGTCATCGCCACCCGCACGCTCGCGGACTGGGCGGCACGCTTCAGCACCCTGGCCGGTCCTTGGGCTCCGGTGCAGGACTCGCTCCAGGTCGGCGAGGACGTTCAGGTACGGGCGAACGAGTACCTGGTACAGGCCGGCGAACTCGAACTGGCCGCCAATCCCGTGCAGTTCGACGTCGCGGCACCCGAGCTGGGTCCGGCGCCTGAGTTCGCCGCCCAGACGGAGGAGATCCTCCTGGAACTCGGCATGGACTGGGAGCGGATCATCGCGCTGAAGGAAGCGTCGGCGATCACCTGAGCACCGTGACAGGCGTCGGGACCGGCACAGGCGCCGGTCCCGACTCGCCTCACAGTCCCAGCGACTTGGCCACGATGACCTTCATCACCTCACTCGTGCCCCCGTAGATACGCGTGATCCTCGCATCGGTGTACAGCCGCGCGATGGCGTACTCCTGCATGTACCCGTATCCGCCGAAGAGTTGGAGACAGCGGTCGACGGCGCGTGCCTGGACCTCGGTGCAGAAGAGTTTGGTCTTCGCCGCGTCCGCGCCGGACAGTTCACCGTCGATCAGGGCGAGTACGGCCCGGTCGAGCATGGCCTGCGCGGCCTCCACCTCCGTGGCCACGGAGGCGAGTTCGAACTTCGTGTTCTGGAAGGACGCGACCGGCTTCCCGAACACCGTGCGCTCCTTGACGTACGCGACGGTCGCGTCGAGCGCGGCCCGCGCCTGGGCGACCGAGCCGACCGCCACGGTCAGCCGCTCCTGCGGAAGGTTGTGCCCGAGATAGCCGAAGGCCGCGCCCTCCTCGCCCAGGCGGTTCGCGACGGGTACGCGGACCTGGTCGAAGGCCAACTCGACGGTGTCCTGGGCCTTGATGCCCATTTTCTCCAGGACCCGGCCACGGGTGAATCCGGGCATGCCGTCCTCGACCACGAGCAGGGTCAGGCCCGCACGTCGGTCGTCGGGTTCGGTGGAGGTACGGGCGACGACGATGACGAGATCGGCGAGGAGCCCTCCGGTGATGAACGTCTTGGCACCGTTGAGTACGTAGTTCTCGCCGTCGCGCTCGGCCGTGGCACGGATGCCCGCGAGGTCGGATCCGGTGCCGGGCTCGGTCATCGCGATGGCGGTCAGCAGCCGCCCGGACGCGAGCCCGGGGAACCAGCGCTCACGCTGTCCGGCGTCGGCGTAGGCGAGGAAGTACGGGAGGATCACATCGAGTTGGGTGCGTACCGTGCCGAGGGTGACCAGGGCGCGGGCCGCCTCCTCCTGGAGCACGACGTTGTAGCGGTAGTCCGCGACACCCCCTCCCCCGTACTGCTCGGGAATCGCCATGCCCAGCAGGCCGAGCGAGCCGAGGTGGTGGAATGTCTCGCGGGGCAGCCGGCCGGCCCGCTCCCACTCGGTGTAGTGCGGGACGACCTCCTTGGCCACGACGTCGCGGACCAGTTCGCGGAACGCCTCGTGGTCGGGGGTGAAGATGTCACGTCGCATGGGACCGACCTCCGGAAGTCGGGACGGGAGTCAGGGGACGAGTTCGACCAGCGTGGCGTTGGCGGTGCCGCCGCCCTCGCACATGGTCTGGAGGCCGTAGCGGATCCCGTTCTCGCGCATGTGGTGGATCACGCGGGTCATCAGGACCGCGCCGGACGCGCCCAGCGGGTGGCCGAGGGCGATGGCGCCGCCGAGCGGGTTGAGGCGCTCCGGGTCGGCGCCCGTCTCGGCCAGCCAGGCGAGCGGGACCGGCGCGAACGCCTCGTTCACCTCGAACACACCGACCTCCGCGAGGCCGACGCCTGCCGTACGCAGCACTTTCCCGGTCGCCGGAATGGGCCCGGTGAGCATGAGGACGGGGTCGGAGCCGACGACGGCGCCGGCGCGGTACCGCACCAGCGGGGTGAGCCCCAGTTCGCGGGCCCGGTCGGGCGTCGTCACGAGCAGGGCGGCGGCGCCGTCGGAGATCTGTGAGGCGTTGCCCGCGTGGATCAGACCGTCCGCTTGGAAGGAGGGCTTGAGTGTGGCGAGCCGTTCGACGCTGGTGCCGCGCCGCACCCCCTCGTCGGCGCTCACCGACTCGCCGTCCACGGTCACGGGAACGATCTGGGACTCGAAGGCGCCCCGGTCCTGTGCGGCGGCGGCCCGTTCATGGGAGCGCGCCGCGAACGCGTCCACCTGGGCGCGGTCCAGCCCCCACTTCCGCGCGATCTTCTCGGCGGACACACCCTGGTTGAAGTCGAAGTCGTCGTACCGCGCGAAGACCCGGGGCCCGTACGGCTGCCCGCCGGCCTTCGCGGCGCCCAGCGGGACGCGGCTCATGACCTCGACGCCGCCCGCGACGACCACGTCCATCTGCCCGGAGAGCACCGCCTGCACGGCGAAGTCGAGTGCCTGCTGGCTCGATCCGCAGGCCCGGTTGACCGTGGTCCCGGGAATGCTCTCGGGCCAGCCGGCGGCGAGCACCGCGTAGCGTCCTACGTTGCCGGACTGGTCCCCGATCTGGGAGACACAGCCCCAGATCACGTCGTCCACGACGTCCGGGTCGATTCCGCCCCGTTCGGCGAGGGCGGTCAGGACGACGGCGGAGAGGTCGGCGGGGTGCAGGGCGGACAGGCCGCCGTTCCGTTTGCCGATGGGGGTGCGGACCGCTTCCGCGATCACTGCTTCACGCATGCCGTACTTCCTCCGTGGGCCGGTTGGGGGACACCGGCGCGGGCACCGCCCAGTGGCCGGTGAAGACGGGATCGCGCCGCTCGGCGAAGGCCGCGTACGCCTCGGCGGCGTCCGCCGTCGCGAAGTTGACCGACTGGGCCCGTGCCTCGCCCGCGAGCGCTTCGCGCAGGGTGCGGTTCGCGCCCTCGTTCAGGAGTGCCTTGGTCTGGGCGAGGGCGATCTCCGGGCCGGCGGCCAGCCGGGTGCCGAGACCGGAGACGAAGGCGTCGATCTCCGGCTCGGGCACGACCCAGGTCACCAGGCCGAGGGCGCGGGCCTGTTCGGCGTCGATCGACTCGGCGAGCAGGGCGAGGCGTTTCGCCTGTTGCAGTCCGACGAGTCGCGGTAGGAGCCAGGAGCCGCCGAGGTCGAGGGAGAGTCCGCGGCGCGCGAAGATCTGCGCGAACCGGGCCTGCGGTGTGGCCACCACGAGGTCGCAGCCGAGCGCGAGGTTCCAGCCCGCGCCGACGGCCACGCCGGTGACCTTGGCGACGGTGGGGACCGGGAGTTCGTGGAGCAGGAGCGCGATGTCGGTCAGGGTGCGCATACGGTGCAGGGGGTGCACGCCGGACCGGCCGCCGGAGAGATCGGCGCCCGAGCAGAACGCGCCACCCGCGCCCGTCAGGACGAGCACGCGGACATCGCGGTCCTCACCCGCCGTACCGAGGGCGTCCCGGAGGGCGGCCCACAGGGCGGGGTCGAGCGCGTTCTTGCGGTGGGGCCGGTTCAGGGTGAGGGTCCGCACTCCGTCATCGGTGTCGTGGGTCAGGAGTACGGGGGTCGGCGCGTCGCTCACGACGTGCCTCCCTCGCCGTGCACGTCGTGCACCTCGGACGCCTCGTATCCCTCGTACGCGGGGCCGATGGCTCCCTGGGCGCGCAGGGCGCCGATCTCCTCAGTGCTGAGGCCGAGTTCGGCGAGTACGGCGTCGGTGTGCCGGCCGAGGCCAGGCACCGCGCCCATCGGCGCCTCGAACCCGGAGATGACGGGAGGCGGCAGCAGCGCGGGCACGGGACCCGCCGGCGTTTCCACAGGGCGCCACCGGTCCCGGGCGGCGAGATGCGGGTGGGCATTGACGTAACTCGGTGTGTTGAAGCGGGAGTTGCCGATACCCGTCGCGTCCGCGCGGCTCTGCACGGTCGCCAGATCGCGGCCCGCGCACCAGGCGCCGATCGCCGCGTCGAGCAGGTCGCGGTGGGCGACGCGGCCGGGGTTGGTACGGAAGCGCTCGTCGTCGGCGAGGTCCGGGCGGTCGATCAACTCCCGTGCCAGGCGCTGCCATTCACGGTCGTTGGTGGTGCCGAGGACGACGGTTTGCCCGTCCGCGGTGCGGTACGCGCCGTACGGGGCGACGGCGGGGGAACTCATGCCGATCGGGTCCGGTTCCAGGCCGGAGTGCCGGGTGTAGGTGAGCGCGTACCCCATCAGCTCCGTCATGGTGTCGAACAGGCTGACCGCCACCGAGGGCGCCGGGCCCGGGAGACGGCCCTTCCCGGCCGCGTACAACAGGGACAGGACGGAGATGGCCGCGTACAGGCCGGTGCAGGCGTCGGCGACGGGGGGTCCCGGTTTGGCCGGGGCGCCCGGGTGGCCGGTGATCGAGCAGACGCCCGACTCGGCCTGGACGAGCAGGTCGTAGGCGCGTTTGTGGGACAGGGGTCCGCCCCGGCCGTAGCCGTCGATCTCCACGGGGATGACGTGCGGGTGACGGTGTGTCAGGTCGTCGGGTGCGATGCCGAGCCGTGCCGTGGTGCCGGGGGTGAGGTTGGAGACGAGGACGTCGGCGCGGTCGAGGAGACGGTGCAGGAGGTCGAGGCCCGCGTCGGTCTTGAGGTCGATCGTCACGGACTCCTTGCCCCGGTTGACCCAGACGAAGTGCGCGGCCTGTCCCTTCACCACGTCGTCGTAGTGGCGGGCGAAGTCACCGCCGTCCGGGTTCTCCACCTTGATGACGCGGGCGCCGAGGTCGCCGAGTGTCCGGGTGCACAGCGGCGCGGAGACGGCCTGTTCCAGGGCGAGCACCGTGACGCCCTCAAGGGGGCCGGGCGTCGCCGCAGGGCGGGGGTTCGGCATCACATCACCAGGCCGCCGTCCACCGGCAGGACCTGGCCGGTGACGAACGAGGCGGCGTCGGATGCGAGGAAGACGAAGGCGGGGGCGACCTCCTCGGGCTCGGCCCAGCGGCCCATGGGGATACGGGCGAGCATGGGGGCCGCGAACTTCTCGTGGGTGCGGATGGTCTCCGTCATGGGCGTGGCGGCGAGGGGGGCGAGGGCGTTGACGGTGATCTGCCGGCGCGCCAACTCGCGGGCGAGCGACTTCGTCAGGCCGAGGATGCCGGCCTTGGCGGCGGAGTAGTTGACCTGGCCGAGCGTTCCGGTGAGTCCGGCGGACGAGGTGACATTGATGATGCGGCCCGTGCCGTCCGTGGGCAGGAAGGGCAGGGCGGCCTGCGCACAGCGGAAGGCGCCCATCAGATGGATGTCCACGAGGCGCTGCACGTCGTCGTCCTTGAGGTCGGCGAACATCGCGGGCGCGGTCACGCCCGCGTTGTTCACCAGGACGTGCAGCCTGCCGCCGGTCAGGGCCGCCGCGCGGGCCGCCGCGTCGTCGGCCGCCGCCCGGTCCCGTACGTCGAGGCCCGTACTGTCCGCCGTGCCACCGGCGGCACGGATGCGCTCGGCGGTGCTCTCGGCGGCCGAGCCGTCCAGGTCGGTGACGAGCACGGCGGCACCGGCCTGGGCCAGTGCGCGTGCCACGGCGGAGCCGATACCGCCGGCCGCGCCGGTGACCAGCGCCGAGCGTCCTGTGAGATCGAATGGGGCGGCGTGATCCGTCATGGCCTGCCTCCTGGGTGGGTGTGGGTCGGGGCCGCGCAGGCGTCCGTCCCCGGCCGCGCGGGCCGGGGACGGCGGTCTTCCCTGGGTCACTCGGGGCGCGACGTCACTTCGGGCGCGAGATCACTTCGGGCGGGGCGTCACTTCGACGCGGCGGCCACGGCGGCGCGGGCCCGGGAGCGGTAGCCCTCCAGCTTCTCGGACGGCTGCACCACGCGGTGGCTGCGGGACCGGACGCTCACGTCGTGCCCGGCGGCGGCCTGCCGCAGCGCCCCGACGGTGGCCTGCTCGCGCGGGACGGAGCGGAACGGGTCGAAGGAGAACCAGCGCATCGCGTTCTCATGGGTCATCTTGTCGATGTCGTCGTCCGGCACCTGGCACCGGTCCATGACCTCGCCCAACTCCTCGGGCGCGCCCGGCCACATCGAGTCGCTGTGCGGGTAGTCCGCCTCCCAGCAGATGTTGTCGATGCCGATGTCGTGCCGCAGACGGATCCCGAGCGGGTCGCTGATGAAGCAGGTGAGGAAGTGCTCGCGGAACACCTCGCTGGGCAGCTTGCCGCCGAAGTCCTGGAGGGTCCAGGTCGCGTGCATCTCGAAGGTGCGGTCGACGCGCTCCAGGAAGTACGGGATCCAGCCGGTGCCGCCCTCGGACAGCGCGATCTTCAGGTCGGGGTAGTCCTTCACGGGCCGCGACCACAGCAGGTCGGCGGCGGCCGAGACGATGTTCATCGGCTGGAGCGTGATCATCACGTCCGGCGGCGAGTCGACCGCGGGGATCGTCAGCCGTCCGGATGAGCCGATGTGGACGGACAGGACGGTGTCGGTGTCGGACAGCGCCCGCCACAGCGGGTTCCAGTGCGGGTCGTGGAAGCTCGGGTAGCCCAGCGCCGCCGGATTCTCGGTGAAGGTCAGCGAGTGGCACCCCTTGGCGGCCACCCGGCGCACCTCGGCGGCGCACAGCTCGGCGTCCCAGATCGCCGGGAGCGCCATGGGGATGAAGCGGCCGGGGTAGGCCGCGCACCACTCGTCGATGTGCCAGTCGTTGTACGCCCGTACGAGTGCGAGGGAGAAGTCGGAGTCCTCGGTGGCGAAGAGGCGGGCCGCGAAGCCGGGGAACGAGGGGAAGTTCATCGAGGCGAGCATGCCGCCCGCGTTCATGTCCTTCACCCGTTCGTGCACGTCGTAGCAGCCGGGGCGGATCTCGTCCAGCCCCTGCGGCTCCATGCCGTACTCCTCCTTGGGACGGCCGGCCACCGCGTTGAGCGCCGCGTTGGGGATGACGGTGTCGCGGAACTGCCACACGTCGGTGCCGTCGTCGCGGTGCACGAGCCGCGGCGCGTCGTCCCGGTACTTCTCCGGGAGGTGGTTCACGAACATGTCGGGCGGTTCGATGATGTGGTCGTCGACACTGATCAGGATCATGTCGTCCCGGTGCATGTCGGTCCTTTCCTTCGGCTCGTACGCCGTCAGGCGCGGTGGGGCTCGGTCGCGCTCAAGCGCGCTCGGTCGCGATCGGTCGCGCTCACGCACGGTCGGACGCGGCCATTTCGGACGCGTTCATTTCGGACGCGTTCAGTCGGACGCGGGCAGCGGCTTGGCCGCCTTCAGGTCCATCGGGACGCCGTCGCAGCGGAGCGAGCCCGAGCCGGAGGCGGTGCACAGCAGCTCAAGCGTCCCGTCGGCGTTCACATAGCGTTTGCCGATGAGCGTGCCGGAGCCGGGGGCGGTGCCCGGCGCGTGCGGGGGTCCCGCGGAGGTGGCGGGAACCATCGGTCCGTCCCCGCAGGTGAGGTCCGGGTGTCCGGCGGCCGGAGCACGGACGACGACCACTCTCGTGCCGCACACGGTGCTGGCCAGTTGGACACCGGGACGCAGGCTCTGGGCCGGTGACGTCATGGCGACTCCCCTCTCATCAGGTGGAAACTATCTTCTCCCAAAGCGGGAATCAACCATCCGTACGCAACATTCCGCGCGGACCCGAGTGCCGCCCACCCGGACGTTGACGTGACCCCACCCCCATGAAACGCTGACCCGTAGTATGGGAAACGTAATTCTCATTTGCGAGAACAGGAGTGGTTTCCGTGTCCTCCTCCACCGACGACCTGATGGCCATCCATCAACTCCTCGCGCGCTACGCGGTGACCATCACGCAGGGCGACATCGACGGTCTCCTCTCCGTCTTCACCCCGGACGGGACGTACAGCGCCTTCGGCGACACCTACCCCCTGGCGGAGTTCCCCGCGCTGGTGGCCGCCGCCCCCCAGGGCCTGTTCCTGACGGGCACGGCACTGATCGAACTCGACGGCACGGGGGACGGTGACTCGGCCAGGGGCACCCAACCGCTCTGCTTCGTCGACCACGCGACCCACGAGCTGCGCATCGGCTACTACCAGGACACCTATCGGCGCACCCCGGACGGATGGCGCCTGCGCACCCGCGCCATGACCTTCATCCGGCGCAGCGGGGCCCACGATTCCGGTCGCCCGCACGCCTTCGACCGCGGCAGCGCATGAGGACAGCCGAGTTCAGGGCGGACCTGGTGGCCTGGCTCGACACGCACGACCTGACCCCCGGCGCCGATCACTCCCTGGACGGCCAGGTCGCCCAACTCGGCCGGGTCCGGCGGGCGCTGTACGAGGCGGGTTGGATGCGGTACGGCTGGCCGGAGCCGGTCGGCGGACTCGGCGGTCCCGCCGTCCTGCGGGCCGTGCTCGGCGAGGAGGTGGCCACCCGTGGCCTCGCCGAGCCCGGCATCTACTCGATGGTCGAGGTACTCGCCCCGACATTGATCTCCTACGCTCCTCCCGCGCTGGCCGCCGACATGGTCCCGAGGCTTCTCGACGGCAGTGAGCAGTGGTGTCAGGGCTTCTCCGAACCCGGCTCGGGCAGTGACCTCGCGTCCCTGTCCACGCGGGCCGAACAGCGTGGCGACGACTGGGTGGTGACGGGGCAGAAGGTGTGGACGAGCCTCGCCCAGTACGCCGCCCGCTGTGTCCTGCTCACCCGCACGGCGCCGGGGCACGACGGCATCACGGCGTTCTTCGTCGACATGGACTCGCCCGGTGTCACGGTCCGTCCGCTGCGCACGATGCACGGGGTCGACGAGTTCGCCGAGGTGTTCTTCGACGAGGTGGTGGTGCCGGGCGACCGGATGCTCGGCCGCCCCGGCGACGGCTGGCGGCTCGCCATGGACCTGCTCCCGCACGAGCGCTCCACCTGCTTCTGGCACCGCGTCGCGCACCTCTACACACGTCTGGACCGGCTGCTCGCCGAGACGCGGGAGCGGGACGACGCCGCCATCGGTGCCGCCTATCTCGCGCTGCACACCATCCGCTGCCGCTCCCACGCGACGCAGCGACGCCTGGCCGACGGCAAACCGCTCGGGCCGGAGACATCGATCGACAAGGTCCTCCTGGCCTCCGCCGAGCAACAGCTCTTCGACACCGTGCGCGACCTGCTGCCGGGAGTCGTGGAACTGGCCGACACACCGTGGCGGCAGGAGTTCCTGTACGCGCGCGCGGCGACCATCTACGGCGGCACGGCCGAGATCCAGCGCAACATCATCGCCCGCCGCCTGCTCGACCTGGGAAAGGAGTGAAGGCCCTATGCGCGACGGCCATATGAGCGTGGAGACGGCCGAGTTGGAGCTGCTGGCCGAGAGCCTGCGCAAGACGATGGCGACCCACTCCGGCGCCGCTCTGGACACGGCACTCGCCGACCTCGGCTGGCCCGAGATGCTGGCCGAGACGCCCGGTGAGACGGTCCCGCTGGTCTTCCGGCTGCTCGGCGAGAGCGGCGCCCATGCCCCCGTACTGAACGACGTGGTACTGCACGTGGCGGGCGGCTCCCTCGGGGGGACCGTCGCGCTGCCGTACGCGGGCGGCGCCTGGGTCGTCTGGGAGCGGGCCGACTCGCCGGCGACCGGGTCCGGGCTGGACGGTGAGCTGCCGCTGCGGTCCGCGCCGGCCGGCGAACCCGTACCGCTCGCCGCCGGCCGCCTGGCGCTCGGCTGGTGGCTGGTCGGCACCTCCCGGGCGATGCTGACCCTCGCACGCGAACACGCCCTGGACCGCGTGCAGTTCGGCAGGCCGCTCGCGTCCTTCCAGGCCGTCCGGCACCGGCTCGCCGAAGCCCTGGTGGCCGTCGAGGGCGCGGAGGCGACGCTGCGCGCGGCGGACGACGACCTCGGGTCGCTGCTCGCCAAGGCGGCGGCGGGCCGGGCGGCACTGACGGCCGCCCTGCACTGCCAGCAGATACTCGGCGGCATCGGCTTCACGGCCGAGCACGACCTGCACCGGCATGTGCGCCGCGCCTACGTTCTGGACGGACTCCTCGGCAGCGCACGGGAGTTGACCCGCGAGGCGGGGGCGCTGTTGCGCGAGCGGGGAACGGCACCGCGCCTGGCGAACCTGTGACAGCACCTCCGGGCACTCCGCCTGTGAGAGTGCCCGGGTACGGACTGAGAGTGCCCGGGTACGGACGACGCACCGGTGCCTGGATTGCGCCTCGGGGGAACGGGGGCCGATCGCCTGACCGTACGGCCTACCGCAGCTTCCGCTTCATCTCATCGAGCCGCGCCAGGATCGGATAGCCGGTGACGCTCAGCGCGTTGCCGTGCCCGGTCTGGTGGATGTCGAACACGGACTGCACCGCGGCGTGGAAACCCTGTACGTCGAGGGACTGGTTGACGGCCCGCTTGGCCTGCCGCAGACCGAAGGACGGCATGGCCGCGATACGTTCCGCCAGCTCCCGGGTCTCGGTGTCGAGCCGGTCGCGGGGCACCACCTTGTTGACCATGCCGACCTTCTCGGCCTCGTCGGCCGTCAGCGGGCGCCCGGTGAAGAGGATCTCCTTGGCCTTGCGGGCGCCCAACTCCCAGGTGTGCCCGTGGTATTCGACGCCGCCGATGCCCATGGTGACGACCGGGTCCGAGAACAGGGCGTCCTCGGCGGCGACGATGAGGTCGCACGGCCAGCAGAGCATCAGGCCGCCCGCGATGCAGCGACCTTGGACGGCGGCGATCGACGGCTTGGGAATGTTGCGCCAGCGCAGCGTGTAGTCGAGATAGCGGCGACTCTCCGCCCCGTAGATCCACTCCAGCGTGATCTCGTCGGGGGACGGCCACCGGTCGTTGAGGTCGTGCCCGGCGGAGAAGTGCTTGCCCTCGGCGCGTACGACGATGACGGCGACCTCACTGTCGTCGGCGGCCCGGGTCCATGCCGCGTCGAGTTCGTCGAGCAGCTCACTGTTCTGGGCGTTGGCGACCTCGGGCCGGTTCAGGGTGAGGGTCGCGATGCGGTCCTTGACCTCGTACAGGATGTTCATGGCGGCTCCTCAGCCTCGGGGCAGGCCGAGCACGCGCTCGGCGATGATCGTGCGCTGGATCTCGGAGGTCCCGCCCGCGATGGTCCCGGCGAAGCTGCGTGTGTAGCGCTGGAACCAGCTACCGGCGAAGTCCTCCCAGTGCAGCGGGGCGTACGGGGCGGTGGTGGCCGGGTGGGTGAGTCCGTCGGGCCCCGCCGACTCCAGCGCCTTCTCCGCCGCCTGCTGCACGGCCTCCGAGCCGAGCAGTTTCAGTACGGACAGGGCGGGCACGTCCTGCTCGCCGCGGGCGGCGCGGGCCAGTGCCTGGGAGCCGAGCAGTCGCAGCGCCTGGGCGTCCATGGCGAGCGTCGCGTACCAGTCCTTGTCCAGCGCGGTCGACGGGCGGGCGTCCCGCAGGAGTTCCTCCATGCGCTCGGTGAAGCTCAGCCACAGCAGGGTGCGTTCGTGCCCGAGCGAGCCGTTCGCCACCCGCCAGCCCTCGTTCAGCGGGCCGACGAGATTCTCCGCGGGGACATGGACGTCCTCGAAGAACACCTCGTTGAAGTCGAGGTCGTCGCGGGCGGTGAGCGAGCCGAAGGGCCGGCAGGTCACGCCCGGTGTGTCGGTGGGGATCAGCAGGACGCTGATGCCGCGGTGCTTGGGTGCGTCGGGGTCGGTGCGGACGAAGGTGAGCAGGACGTCGGCGTCGTGCGCACCGGACGTCCACACCTTCTGGCCGTTGACCGTGAAGCCGTCGTCCACCGGGACGGCGCGGGTGCGCAGCGACGCCAGATCGGATCCGGCGCCGGGCTCGCTCATGCCGAGCGCGGCGGTCCGCTCGGCGCGCAGGATGGGCACGGCCCAGCGCTGCTTCTGCTCGTCGGTGCCGAAGGAGAGCAGGGAGGCCGCGACGATGCCGAGGCCCTGCGGGTTGAAGCTGTGGTAGATGCGGCGCCTGGACAGCTCTTCCAGGTGCACGTACTGCTGGAGGATGGTGGCGTTCCGTCCGCCGAACTCGGGCGGGTTGCCGGGCAGCAGCCAGCCCTCGTCGAACAGCAGCCGCTGCCAGCGCCGGGCCCACGCGGGGATGTCGGCGGTGGAGTGGGAGCGTTCGGCGGTCTCGGCCTCGGCGGGCAGGTGCGCGGACAGGAAGGCGTCGAACTCGGCCCGGAAGGACTCGACTTCGGCGTCGAAGGTCAGCCTCATGATGCTCCTTGACTCTGCTCCGGCGTGCGACTCCGTTCCGCTTCACGACTCCGTTCCGCTTCACGACTTCGCTCCGCTTCACGACTCCCTTCCGGCGCGCGACTCCGCTCCGGCCCCTGTGACCCTTGCCGCAGGTCCTCGGCGATCAGTGCCCGGTGCTCGGCCGCGCCGCCCAGCAGCAGTTCGCCCGCCTTGGCCCGCTTGAGCGCGAACTGAAGGTCGTTCTCCCAGGTGATGCCCATCGCCCCGAACAGTTGGACGCCGTGCCGGAACACCAGGGACTGGCACTCTCCGGCCGCCGCCTTGGCCATGGAGGCGGCGACTCGGCGGCGCGGGTCGTCGGAGGCGATGGTCAGCGCCGCGTAGTACGCGAGGGCGCGGGCCCGCTCGACGGCGACATACATGTCGGCCGCCTTGTGCTGGACGGCCTGGAAGGATCCGACGGGCGCCCCGAACTGCTTTCGTGTACGGACATGGTCCAGCGTCAGATCGAGGACCCGGCGACAGGCCCCGACCATCGTCATCGCCATCCCGGCGAGGGCGACCGCGCGCGCGTGATCCGGTGCGGCGGCGCTCACCCGGGCGTCCTCGGTGACCCGCGCCTCGGGGAAGGAGACCTCGGCCATGTGCAGTAGCGGATCGAGGACCGGCGTCCGCTCCGCGCTCGCCACTCCGGCCGGGACGGCGAACACCCCCTCGCCGGTGACGACGGCCAACCAGTCGGCCCGGTCGCCGTCCAGGACATGACGGACGGTGCCGTCCAGCACCCAGCCACGTCCGTCGCGCGTCGCCCGCACCCCGTCGACGGCGGCGCCGCACTCCCCCGGCCGGACCAGGCCCTCCGGCACCAGCGGGGCGAAGTGGGTCAGGGTGGCAAGGTACGGGGTGGGGTCGGCGACCCGCCCCAACTCCTCCAGGACGATGGCCAGTTCGACCGCGTCGGCGGGATCGGTCAGCTCGGTCCAGCCGAGTCGGGTGTACGTACGCCAGAGCGGGTCCGGGTCGGCGCCCTCGTCGGCCACCGCACGCACCAGCGCGGCCGGGCACTCCTTGGCGACGACATCGCGGACGGTGTCCCGCCACAGCCGCTGATCGTCGTCGAACTCGAAGAGCATCGCCGCCTCCAGAATGGTCGCCGCCGGGCCGGAGCCCAGGTGGGCAGGTCCGATACGAGACCCGGGCGATAATATCGTTCTCGCGAAGGGAAAGTAATAGTCTCACACTGGAACACGACTTCGAGAACATCATTCTCACCATGCGGGAACTCGCCTACACTCGCCGCATGTCCGACCTCTGGAGTGACCTTCTGGCCTGTCTCGACCTGCGCGAGCAGCCGTCCACCGGCACCGCCGCGTTCGAGGGACCCAATCAACGGCTGAGCTATCACCGTCTGTTCGGCGGCCAGCTCCTCGCCCAGTTCGTCCGCGCGGCCTCCCTGGCCGGCCAAGGCGCGGGAGAGAGTCCGGGCAAGGCCGTCAAGTCCCTGCATGTTCTGTTCCCGCGGGCCGGCCGCACCGATGAGCCGGTCCGCTACGAGGCCGAGCGTGTCCACGAGGGCGGCACCTTCGCGACCTGGTCCCTGGTGGCCCGGCAACCGGCGGGCGTGATCGCGACGGCGTCGGTGTCCCTGCACGCCTCCGAGGAAGGGCTCGACCATCAGACCTGCCCGCCCGCACCCCCCGTACCCGGCAGGGAGCACCAGGTGGAACTCGACCTGCTGCCCTGGGAGACCCGTACGGCCACGGATCTCGACGCGGCGGCACCGGGCGCCCCCGAGCTGGACCTGTGGATGCGTACCCCCCGGGTGGCCGCCGATCTCGCCCCCGCCCTGCTCGCGTACGCCACCGATCTCACCGTCATCGGCACGGCCCTGCGCCCGCTCGACGGCATCAGTCAGCGGGACGCGGGCCGGGTCTTCACCTCGGCCGTCACCTCGCACACCGTGTGGTTCCACCGGCCCTTCCGTACCGACGACTGGCTGTTGCTGCGCCAGCACGCCCCGCTCCTGGCGCACGGCCGTGGCTACGGGCGCGGCGACGTCCTCACCCGGAACGGTTCGCTCGTCGCCTCCTACGCACAGGAGGCGCTGGTGCGCTTCACACCGTGACGGCACCAGGGCACCCGCGCCGGCTCACGGCGCGGACACCTCCACCACCATCGCCGACGCCATGCCGCCCCCGGCGCACAGGGCCGCGACACCGATCCCGCCCCCGGTGCGGCGCAGTTCGTGCACGAGTGTGACCAGCATCCGCGCACCGGTGGCGGCGACGGGGTGGCCGAGCGAGCAGCCGCTGCCGTTGACGTTGACCCGGTCCGGGTCGAGGTCGAGGCGGCGTACGACGGCGACACACATGGCGGCGAACGCCTCGTTGATCTCGTACAGATCGACGTCGGATGCCGAAAGCCCGGCGCGGGCAAGGGCCTTGGGGATGGCCAGAGCCGGGGCCATTCCGGTCTCTGCGGGGTCGACACCGACGGAGGCCCAGGAGCGAATCGTGGCCAGGACGGGCAGGCCGTCTCTGGCCGCCGTGGTGTCGGCGGCGACGACGAGCGCCGCCGCTCCGTCGTTGCCCCCGCTGGAGTTGCCCGCGGTGATGCTGAAGCCGTCGATCTCGGGGTGGAGGGGCTTGAGTGACGCCAGCTTGTCCAACGAGGTGGTGCGGCGCGGGTGTTCGTCCACGGAGAAGAGCCCGTGCGGCGTCCGGATCGGGACGATCTCGGCGTCGAAGCGGCCTTCGTCGATGGCGCGGACGGCGTTGCGGTGCGAGCGCAGGGCCCAGGCGTCCATGTCCGCGCGCGAGACACCCTCGGCGACGGCCGTGTTCCACCCGATGGTGACCGCCATGTCCATATTGGGCGCGTCCGGCCGGTCGGGGTGTGTCGGCGGGTACCAGTCGGCCCATTCGCCTCCGGTACGGAACCGCTGGACGGGCGCCGTGGAGGCCGAGTTGACGCCCCCGGCGATGACGAGTTCGTCCATGCCGGAGCGGATGGAGGCGGCGGCGTGCTCGACGGCCGCGAGGCCCGCCGCGCAGTGCCGGTTGTTCGCGGTGCCCGGCACCGAGGCGAGACCGGCGGTGAGCGCGGCGTGCCGGGCGACGACCCCGCCGCCGTAGAGGCCCTCGCCGAGGACCACGCCGTCGAGCCGGTCCGGGTCGAGCCCGTCGGCCGCGGCTGTGAGGATGTGGTGGGCCAGGTCGTAGGCGGTGGTGTCGCGCAGGGTGCCCTTGACGGCGGTGCCGATGGGGGTGCGCAGGGCGGATACGAGAACGGCCTCAGGCATGTGTGGTCTCCCAACCGGTCTTGGGCTCGGGCTGTGTGTCGGTCCCCGATACGCCGGCGCCCGGAACGTCGGACCCCGGAACATGGGCCCCCGACCCGGTGTCCCACTCGGCGAGCAGGGCGCGGCGCAGCAGCTTTCCTGTCTCGGTCTTCGGCAGATCGGCGCGGAAGATGACGGTGTCGGGTGTCTTGGAGGAGCGGAGCCGCTCGCGTACCCATTGCCGTATCGCGTCGGGTTCGCCCTCGCCGACCAGTACGGCGACGATCCGCTGCCCCCACTCCGGGTCGGGCACACCGACCACCGCCGCCTCGCTGATGCCGGGGTGGGCGAGCAGGACGTCCTCGATCTCCTCGGGAGCGATGTTCTCGCCGCCCCGGATGATGGTGTCGTCGGCGCGTCCCTCGATGAACAGATAGCCGTCGGCGTCGAGCCGTCCCCGGTCCCGGGTGGGGAACCAGCCCTGCGCGTCGAGCGCGCTGCGCCCCCGGTACTCGCCGGAGATCTGCTCGCCCCGTACGAAGACGAGCCCGGTCTCCCCAGGGGTGGCCGTGGTTCCGTCGGCCCGGCGGATCTCGATCTCGACGCCGGGCAGCGCGCGGCCCACCGACGAGAGGCGGTCGCGCAGTGCCGGATCACTCGCGCCGAGGGCCGCGCGGTGGTCGTCGGGGCCGAGTACCGCGAGGGACGAGGCGGTCTCGGTGAGCCCGTAGGCGTTGACGAAGCCGGTGTCGGGGAAGAGCGTGAGCGCCCGCTCCACGACCGGGCGGGGGGTGCGCGCTCCGCCGTAGGCGAGGTGGCGCAGGGTCGGGGCCTCGGCGTCGGCGGCGGCCACGGCGGCGACGATCCGCGCGAGCATCGTCGGGACGAGCATGGCGTGGGTCACCCGCTCGCGGCGTACGGTGGCGAGCCATCGCGTCGCGTCGAAGGCGGGAAGGTAGACGACTCTGCGCCCGGTCCAGAGGTTCGACAGGAGGTTCGTGAGCCCGGCCACGTGGTACGGCGGGACCGCCACCAGGGCCGCGTCCCCGTCCTCGGCCGAGTCGAACTCCAGCGTGTTGAGTACGTAGGCGAGGAGGTGCCGGTGGCGCAGGAGCGCCGCCTTCGGGGCCGCTGTGGTGCCGCTCGTGTAGAGGACGACCGCGACGGCGTCCTGGTCCGGTGGCCGGTCAGGGTCCTGCGCCTCACTCGGATCGTCCTCGCCGGTGATCCGGTCCCCGGGGTCCACGAGCCGGTCGGTATCAGCGGCGCCGAGGACCAGAGCGCCCGGATGCCGGTCCTCGATCGCCTTCAACTGGGCTTCTCCGAGCCGGTAGTTGAGGGGGACGAAGGGGACTCCGGCGAGCGCGGCGCCGAACAGGGCGACGGGGTAGGCGAGGTGGTTGGCACCTCGGTACAGCACGGCGGGGCGGCCTCGGAACCGGCCGGCGGCGGACCGGGCGCGCTCCAGGAGCTGGGCGGCGGTCAGCGAGCGGCCGTCAGCCGTCACCACGGCCCGATCGCTGACCGAAGCCGCCATTTCGAGAATCATGGTGATAGTCATGAGAGTGTTATTCTCACGCAACAAGAGCGGGACTTTCAAGAGTGGGGAGCATTGATGCAGATCAGTGGAGGCTCCGCGATCGTGACAGGAGGGGCGGGCGGCTTGGGCGAGGCCACCGTGCGTCGGCTCCATGAGGCGGGGGCCCGGGTGGTCGTCGCCGATCTCGCCGACGAGAAGGGCAAGGCACTGGAGCGTGAGCTGGGCGTGCGGTACGTACGCACCGATGCCACCAGCGAGGACGACGTACAGGCGGCGATCGCCGAGGCCGAGTCCCGGGGCCCGCTGCGGATCTCGGTGGACGCGCACGGCGGACCCGCGAGCGGCGGCCGGCTCATCGGCAAGGACGGCGCCCCGCTGGACCTCGACGGCTTCCGCCGCACCATCGAGATCTATCTGACGGGCGTGTTCAACGTGATGCGGCTGGCCGCTGCCGCCATCGGCCGGCAGGAACCGCTCGACGGCGGCTCGCGGGGCGTCATCGTCAACACCGCGTCCATCGCGGCGTACGAAGGTCAGATCGGCCAACTCCCGTACGCCGCCGCGAAGGGCGGGGTGGCGAGCATGACACTCGTGGCCGCCCGTGACCTGTCCCCGCTCGGCATCCGGGTCGTCACCGTCGCACCGGGCACGTTCCTGACTCCGGCCTACGGCCAGGCGGGCGACAAGCTGGAGGCCCACTGGGGACCCCAGGTCCCGCACCCACGACGGATGGGGCGCCCCACCGAGTACGCCGATCTCGTCCATCACATCTGCGCGAACGACTACCTGAACGGCGAGGTGATCCGGCTGGACGGCGCCCTGCGCTTTCCCCCGAAGTAGCGTCTGACGGACCGACGGAGAAGGACATTTCCCTATCGAGATCGGGATGATCTCCTCAAAATCCCCAAGGCCGTTCCATGAACGCATACGGTTCTTGCGCATAGACTGAAGTAATGTTCTCACCATGGCATACAAGGCGGACCGGCCCGTGAGCGCCCTGAGCGAGGAGCCGGCCTGGAAGCAGCGGGCGGTCGAGCGCTCCACCCAGGCGGCGAAACGCCGGGCCGAACAGCGGGTGGAGCGGTTCCTCGACGCGGCGCAGGCGATCATGGCGGAGAAGGGCACCACGGATTTCACCGTGCAGGAGGTCGTCGACCGGTCCCATCAGTCGCTGCGCAGCTTCTACCAGCACTTCGACGGCAAGCACGAACTGCTGCTCGCCCTGTTCGAGGACGCCATGAGCCGGTCGGCCGACCAGTTGCGCGCGGCGGCGGCCGAGCGGTCCGATCCGCTGGACCGGCTCAAGGTCGCCACACAGATGCTGTTCGAAAGCTCACGCCCCCACCCGGGCATGCGGCGCCCGCTGTTCACCGACTTCGCGCTGCGCTTGCTGGTCACGCACCCCACCGAGATGAAGGCGGCGCACACACCGATCCTGAGCCTCTTCACCGACCTGCTGTCGGACGTCGAGTCCGCGGGCAGGCTGCATCCCGGTCTCAAACCGCGCCGCGTGGCCGCCCTGACCACCCAGACCGTCATGTTCAGCGCCCAGTCCAGCGGCAGCTCCGCCGACGAGGGCGCCCAGCCGATCACGGCCGACGAGATCTGGGCCTTCTGCGGCAAGGGTTTCATCCGCGGCTAGGGGGTTTCTGATGGATCTCCGTGGAAGAAGGAGCGGCGTTCGGTGCGTGCTCTCGGCGTGCCGGGCGGAAGCCCTCGTACTGGGCGTACTTGGGTTTTCGCCCGGTGCGGCGAGAGTGCGTGCCGGGCGTCGCGACGCCGCGGAGATCCATCAGAAGCCCCCTAGGGTCCTTCGTCCGAGCGAGAGGCGCTACTCCGGATCCGGTGCCCCGCCGTGTTCGCCCAGGCGCGGCGGCGGCCGGTACTCGGGCTCGTACCCGGCGATCCGCACGGAGCTGCCGACCAGCCGGAAGTCACCGGCCGTCACGATCATCCCGGGAGTGGCCTCCAGCGCCTCGGGCAAGGTGCGTACCGCCGCCGCCGGTACCCCCAGGGGTCGCAGCCGGGACTCCCATTCCCGGGCGGTACGGGCGGCCAGGGCCCGGGTCACCGCGGCGATGACCTCCTCACGGCGCGCGGCCCGCTCGGCCATCGTCGCGAAACCGTCGATGCCCGCCTCCGCCGCCAGGGACTTCCAGAACCCGTCGTGCGTGACGAACAGCGCCAAGTGGCCATCGGCGGTGGGGAAGAGCTGGGCCGGTACGTAGTAGGAGTGCGCGCCGAACGGCAGCCGCCGTGGCTCGGTTCCCTCGTTCAGATAGGCCGAGGCACGGTAGTTGAGCTGGGACAGCATCACGTCGCGCAGTGTGACCTCCACCTGGCCGCCGCGCCCGGACACGATCTGGGCGAGCAGCCCGAGTGCGGCGGTCAGCGCGGCGGAGTTGTCGGCCGACGAGTAGCCGGGCAGGGTCGGTGGTCCCCCGGGGTCACCGGTGAGCGCGGCGACACCGGTCGCCGCCTGGATCACATAGTCGAAGGCGGGGTCGTCGCCGGCGTCCAGGCCGTAACCGGTGACGGCGACGCAGACGATCCGCTCGTTCCACCGGCGCAGGGCGTCGTAGGTGAGTCCGAGGCGGCGGATCGCCGACGGTTTCAGGTTGACCAGCAGGGCGTGGGACCCGGTGACGAACTCCCCCAGGCGGGCCTGCCCGGCCTCCGATGTCAGATCGAGACGGACGCTGCGCTTGTTCCGGTTGAGGCTGGCGAAGTACGCGTCGCTCACCTGGCGCGAGAGGTCTCCGCCCGGTGGTTCGATCTTGGTGACCTCGGCGCCGAGGTCGGCGAGCATCATCGTGGCGAACGGCCCCGCCAGGATGTGACCGACCTCCAGGACGCGGATGCCCGCCAGCGGTCCGGCCGTCACCTCAGCTCCGCCGCCAGTCCGGCGATCATCTCCCTGGTCCGGCGCTTGGAGGCGACCAGTTCGTCCCGGCCGTCACCGAGCGGCAGCAGCCGTACCGACAGATCGGTGACGCCGGCGTCGGCGAACCGCCGCAGCCGTGCCGCGACGGCCTTCTCGTCCCCCGCCGCGCACAGGTCGCCGACGTCCCTGGCGTCGCCATAATCCAGCAGCCGCTGGTAGTTGGGCGAGATCTCCGCCTCCCCGAGGATCCGGTTGGCGCGTTCGCGCGCCGCGTCGACCTCGGACGGCCGGCAGAGACAGACCGGGATGCCCGCGACGATCCGCGGCGCCCGGCGCCCGGCGGCTTCGGCGGCCTTGGTGATGCGCGGGACGACATGGTCGGCGACCGCACGCTCGTCGGCCATCCACAGCACGGTCCCGTCGGCCCGTTCACCCGCGAGTGCCAGCATGACCGGGCCCAGCGCGGCGAGCAGCACGGGCAGCGGTCGTACGGGACCGATGTCGAGCGGATTGTGCACCGTGAACGTCCCGTTCTCGACATCGACGGGACCCGGACCGTGCAGCGCGGCGTCCAGTACGTCCAGGTGGTCCCGGGTGAGGGCGGCCGGCCGCTCGTAGGGCAGCCCGAGCATGTCGCGCACGATCCAGTGGTGCGAGGGTCCGATGCCCAGCGCCAGCCGACCGCCGGCGGCGGCCTGCGCGGACAGCGCCTGCCGCGCCAGCGCGATCGGGTGCTGTGCCTGGAGCGGTACGACCGCGGTGCCCAGTTCGATCCGCTCCGTCCGCGCGCCCATCAGCGCGACGGCGGTCAACGCGTCGAAGTCCGTGGGGATTTGCGGCACCCACGCCGTGTCCAGGCCGGCGGTCTCGGCCCACTCCACGTCCGCGAGCATCCGTGACACCTTCCGCGCGGAATCCCCACGCTCGGGCCCGATCATCACACCGATCCGCACGATGCCTCCAGCTTTCACAATCGATTGCAGGGTGGAGCGGTCAGGACGGAGCGGTCAGGACGGAGCCGGGGTGCCGGTCAGCGCGCGTACCTCCGCCACCAGGGTGTCCAGGGGCGTCCCCGTGGGGAACACGCCGGCCGCGCCCACGGCCCGGAGCCGGAGGATGTCGGCCGGAGGTATCGTGCCGCCGACGATGACGGTGATGTCGGGGGCGTCGGCGGCCTTCAGCGCCTCGACGATCCGGGCGGTCAGGGCAAGGTGCGCCCCGGACAGCATGCTCAGCCCGACCACGGCGACGTCCTCCTGGACGGCGCTCGCGACGATGTCCTCGACCCGCTGGCGGATGCCCGTGAAGACGACCTCGAAGCCCGCGTCGCGCAGGGCGCGCGCCACGATCTTGGCGCCGCGGTCATGGCCGTCCAGACCGGGCTTCGCGATCAGGATCCGGGTGCCCATCAGTACACCACCGGCTGCTGGAACTCGCCCCAGACCGCGGTGAGCGCTGCGGTCATCTCCCCCACCGTGCAGTAGACCTCGGCGCAGTCGATCAAGGGGGCCATGAGGTTGGTGTCGCCCTCCGCCGCGCGGGACAGCGCGGTGAGAGTGGCGCGTACGGCCGCGGGGTCGCGTTCGGCCTTGACCCGGGCCAGGCGCTTGAGCTGCACCTCGCGGCCCTTGGCGTCGAGTGCGTAGGTGGCGATGTCCGGTGGCGGCTCGTCCGAGGCGAAGCGGTTGACCCCGACGACCGGCCGGGTGCCCGCCTCGACGTCCTGATGGAGCCGGTACGCCTCGTCGGCGATGAGCCCTTGCAGATAGCCGTCCTCGATCGCCCGGACCATCCCCCCGTGCCGGTCCAGATCGTCCATGATCTCCACGATGCGGGCCTCGGTGGCGTCGGTGAGTGCCTCGACGAAGTAGGAGCCGCCGAGCGGGTCGACGACGCGTGCGACGCCGGTCTCGTGGGCGAGGATCTGCTGGGTGCGCAGCGCGAGGGTCGCCGACTCCTCGCTGGGCAGCGCGAACGGCTCGTCCCAGGCCGCGGTAAACATCGACTGCACGCCGCCGAGCACCGACGCCATCGCCTCGTACGCCACCCGCACGGCGTTGTTCCGCGCCTGAGGGGCGTAGAGCGAGGCGCCGCCCGCGACACAGCCGAAGCGGAACATGGACGCCTTGTCGGTGGTCGCGCCGTACCGCTCGCGGACGATCGTCGCCCACCGTCTGCGTCCCGCACGGTACTTGGCGATCTCCTCGAAGAAGTCACCGTGCGTGTAGAAGAAGAAGGAGACCTGCGGGGCGAATTCCTCGACGGTCATCCGTCCGCGTTCAAGGACCGTGTCGCAGTACGTGACTCCGTCCGCGAGCGTGAACGCCATCTCCTGTACGGCGTTGGCGCCCGCATCGCGGAAGTGCGCGCCGGCGACGGAGATCGCGTTGAACCTCGGCACCTCGGCCGCGCAGAACTCGATGGTGTCGGCGATCAGCCGCAGGGACGGTGCGGGCGGCCAGATCCAGGTGCCGCGTGAGGCGTACTCCTTGAGAATGTCGTTCTGGATCGTCCCGGTGAGCTTCCCCCGGGGTATGCCCCTGCGTTCGGCGGCGGCCACATAGAACGCCAGCAGGATCGCGGCCGTCCCGTTGATGGTGAAGCTGGTGCTGATCCGGTCGAGCGGGATGCCGTCGAACAGGACCTCGGCGTCGGCGAGTGTGTCGACCGCGACGCCCACCCGGCCGACCTCTTCGCCGACTTCCGGGTCGTCGGAGTCGTAGCCGCACTGGGTGGGCAGGTCGAGCGCCACCGAGAGCCCGGTGCCGCCCTGGTCCAGAAGGTAGTGGTAGCGGCGGTTGGACTCCTCCGCGGTACCGAACCCGGAGTACTGCCTGAACGTCCACAGCCGCCCCCGGTAGCCGGAGGCGAAGTTGCCGCGCGTGAACGGGAAGCTGCCCGGTTCAGGCGGCGGCGCACCCCGGTCCGCCGGTCCGTAGACCGGCTGGAGCGGGATGCCGGACGAGGTCTGAGCGAAGTCATTCATCGCCGGATACGCTACTTCCGACTTTGGAGAATGCCAATACCGCTGAGGAGAATTGGCTACGGACATGGGAGCCTCGGCCTTCCCACGACCTTCCCTCGGCCTCCCACGGCCTCCCCAGGGCCTTCTCAACGCCGGGTGCCGTACCTGGGGGCCCCAGGGCCTCGCGGTCGAGTTCGACGGCCCGCTCCGGTACCTCGCGAATCCGGCTGGTCCTTCGGCTCCCTCTTCGCCGCTACCTGTGGCTAGACTGGCCCGCCGCTCATGACCTCGGTGGTGCCGATGGCGGGCGGCGTTCTCACGGTGCACCGCCCCGCCGGCGCTCCGGTGCGGCAAGCGGAAAGGGGCCCGCACATGGCCGTCAGTCTGGTGGTGATGGCCGCCGTCGCGCTGACGGCCGCCCTGGCACTTCCCCGGAGACTGACCCGGGTGACGTGGGCCGAGCAGGAGCCCGTCCTGGCGCTGTGGGTGTGGCAATGTCTGGTCGCCACCGTACTGCTGAGCTGTCTCTCCGCTCTCCTGCTGGGCTCCACGGCCGTCTTCCAAAGCGTCCGGGCCTACGCGTTCGCGCCCGCGCCCCCACGTGTCACCGCCGCCTACGCCCCCGGCGCCGCGCCCGCGTGGGTCACCGTGCTGACGCTGCTCCTCGCCTGCGGTGCGGCCTGGTCCGGCGCCATGCTGCTCCGCGAGATCATCGACGCCCGTAGGCGCCGGGACCTGCGCCGCGAGGATCTGCGGGAACGTGCCCCGGACCTGCCGGACGGTCTGCCCGACGGGCTACCGGATGGCCTGTCGGCGGGTATGCCCGACGGCCAGCCGGTCGCGCACAGCCCTCTGCTCGTCCTCGAAGACGAGTATCCCGACGCCTGGTTGATGCGGGGCGCCGCACCGCGCCTGGTCGTCACCACCGGTGCGCTGCGCCGCCTGACGGATCCTCAGCTCGACGCGGTCCTCGCCCACGAGTTGGGCCACGCGCACGCACGGCACGACTGGCTGCTCCAGCTGTCCACCGCCTTGGCCACGGGTTTCCCCCGGGTCCCGCTGTTCGCCCACTTCCGCGACCAGACGTACCGCCTGGTCGAACTCGCCGCCGACGACACGGCGTCGCGTCGCTGCGGTCACCTCACCACGGCTCTCGCCCTCATCGAACTCAACCAGCACCGGGGTGTGTTGTCCTGTTCCTCGACCCGACGTCTGTTCGGCGACCGAGTGCAGCGGCTTCTCGAACCCCCGCCGCGTCTCGACCGCACCCGCCGGACCGCCACCTCCCTGGCCGCTGCCCTCGCTCCTCTCGTCCCCCTGCTCATCGCCTTCACCCCGGCCCTGACGGTGCTCGGCTGAGAGCTTTCGCGGGCGCCCGGCCGGACCAGGGCTGTCAACCACACCGGCTGGAGCACGCGGCGGCCCCTTTCAGGCAACGCTCGCCCGGTACCGCCAGGGTGCTGTCGCCGAGTCCGGGAAAAAACGGGCTGCGGATGCGGCCCGCCCCCTGTATGAAGACCCCATGGTGTCTTCTGACCGGCTGCTCGCGTTCGCGGCGATGTCCTTCCTGTTGATCGTGATTCCGGGGCCCAGCGTCCTGTTCGTGATCGGCCGGGCGCTGGCGCAGGGCCGCCGTGCCGCGCTGACGACGGTCGTGGGGAACACCCTCGGCGCGTACGTGCTGGTCGTGGCCGTCGCGTTCGGCGTCGGGGCCGTGGTGGAGCGCTCGGTCCTGGTGTTCACGGTGCTGAAGCTGGTGGGCGCCGCGTACCTGGTGTATCTGGGCGTCAAGGCGGTGCGGCAACGCAGGTCGCTGCACGCCGCGTTCACCGGTGACGGTCCGGCGCACAGCGGTCTGCGGACGCTCGCGGAGGGCTTCGCGGTCGGGGTGGCCAACCCCAAGACCATCGTGTTCTTCGCGGCCGTACTCCCGCAGTTCGTGGACCGCGCCCAAGGGCATGTGGCCGTGCAGATGCTGATCCTCGGCCTGGTCTTCAACATCATCGCGGTGGCCTCGGACAGCGTCTGGGGCCTGGTCGCCGCCACCACGCGGACCTGGTTCGCCCGCTCCCCCCAGCGGCTCTCCCTGATCGGCGGAGTCGGCGGCCTCACCATGATCGGCCTGGGAGTGACGGTGGCGGCCACAGGCCGCAAGGAGTAGGCGGGTGACGGCAGGGTCTTACGATCTGCCCATGACGGACACCCCGAAGTACTGGACCGTACGCCATTTTTCGCAGGCCAACCCCGCCGGACCGGGCTGCGACAGTGTTCCGGCGCTCTTGCGACGGCTGGCCGATGCCATTGAGGCGTTGGGCCCTGTCGAGGTCCAGGACGTGGTGATCGAGTCAGAGATGACCGAGCACGGCCCCTGGCGGTCGGGGACCGTCTACTTCCATCTGCCGGAAGACGACGGAGAGGCGACGGGGCCCGGCACTCCCTGAGGTGGCAACGGCTGCTGACCGACCGCACCGGCACCCTGTCAGGTGCGGTGCGGGCGGGAGTGGAGCCCCGTCGGAAACCGTTCAGCGCTTGCGTGCCACGCCGACGTAGACCGGGACCGAGATGTCGCCGGCCGGGGGCTGGTCCGGGCCGAGTCCCGGGTGCCACTCGGGGGCCAGGGTGAGACCGGGTTCGACAAGGTCCATGCCCTCGAAGAACTGCGCGACTTCCTTCTGTGTGCGCGGGCGCAGGGTCGAGCCGGCGCGACGGTACCGGGCGACCACCTCGGCGCTCTCCTCGGGCGAGAAGTCACCCGTGACGTGAGCTATGACGAGGTAACTGCCTGCCGGGAGCGCGTCGACCAGTCGGCTGACGATGCCGTACGCGTCGTCCTCGTCCGCCACGAAGTGCAGCAGGGCGATGAGGGAGAGGGCGACGGGCTGCTGGAGGTCGAGCGTGGCGCCGGCCTTCGCGACGATCTGCGCGGGATCACGTACGTCCGCCTCGACGTAGTCGGTACTGCCCTCCTCCGTGCTGTCCAGCAGGGCTTCCGCGTGACGCAGCACGATCGGGTCGTTGTCCACGTACACGACGCGCGAGGTGGGGTCGGCCTGTTGGGCGATGCGGTGGAGGTTCGGCTCGGTGGGGATTCCCGTACCGATGTCGATGTACTGGCCGACGCCGCGGCCGGCGAGCCAGCGGGTGGCGCGGTGCATGAACCACCGGTTGCTCATCGCCGTGTTCCTGACCGTGGCATCGACGGCGATCATGCCCTCGGCGAACTCCTCGTCGACCACGTAGTTGGTCTTGCCGCCCAACAGGTAGTCGTACACGCGTGCCGGGTGCATCTTGCTCGTGTCGATCCGAGCCGCCGCATCGTAACCATCGGTCATGGGACTACTCCACTTCCTTCCCAGGAGAGATGATCAGACTAGTTCCGGACCGCCTGCTCCGCGAGGTGTTCAAGTCAACAGGTCAGGTCGGGTGCGGCGCGCCAGGACCGCCGCCTGGGCCCGGTCGCGGCAGCCGGTCTTGGCCAGCAGGCGGCTGACATGGCTCTTCACGGTGTGCTCGGAGACCGTGAGGCGCGCGGCGATCGGCGTTGCTCAACCCTTCGCCGACCAGGGCGAGTACATCGCGTTCGCGGTCGGTCAGGGCGGAGAGGCGTGCGAGGTCGGCGGGGTCGGTGCGGTCGGCCCTGCGGTGGGCGGCATAGCCGCGGATGAGGCGGCCGGCGACACTGGGGCTGAGGACGGCGGGATCGCCGTGGCGGTCGGCGTCCTGATCGACACACTCCTCGTCCGCTCCCTCCTGGTACCGGCGTTGGTGACCCTCCCCCGCGACCGCACGTGGTGGCCGAGCCACCGAGAGCACCGAGAGCACCGAGAGCACCGAGAGCACCGAGAGCACCGAGAGCACCGGTGACCAGGTCGGCGCCGACTGATCGGGCGGTTCACTCGTACCGGTGAAGATCCCGCCCCGATTCTGACGTACGGTCATCCCGCCCACGGTCCGTGGAGGCGCCGGGAATCCCGTCCCGGCGTGGGGTCCGTGGGCGGGATGGGGCGGCGCGCAGGTGCCGAGCTGACGGGAACCTTACGTGGTCGGTTGACTACCGTTCGCGTTCATGACGGCAGGGTCGGTTTCCCGGGACCGCCGCTCCCCGGTGAACCGGCGGGCGGCGCTCCTCGCGTTGCTCCTCGTCGCGCTGATGCATCTCCTGGGCTGCGCCCATGGCACCGCTTCCGACAACACCAGCCGCGTGGACTGTCTCTGGACGGCCACCACGTCCTGCGCCCAGCCCGACGATCAGGCACAGGAGCCGGCCCGGGAGAACACCGCGCCGGAACCGGTCGATCCGTCCGGCTGCTGGGACGCCGACGAACCCACCGCGCAGCCCCCGCGCGGCCTCGCACTCGCCGTGGACGCGGTACGGAGTGGCCCGGCCGTCGACCACTCGCCCCTCGCCCCGCCGCCCGTCGCCTGGGCCGGACCACCGCCACCGCACGGCGGGTTCACGGCGGGTGGCACGGGACAGATCCGGGCGTGCCTAGGGGTCTGGCGGACCTGACCGGCAGAGACCCCTCGCGGTCGCCGGTCCCCCGCCCCCACATTCCCGTCGTACGGCCGGGTGCGCTCCGCGTGCCCCGGTCGCAGGAGAAGCACGCGATGACACCACCCGTTCCCCTTTCCCTGAACGAACCGTGCCCGACCGAACCGTCCCTGACCGAACCCCTCGCCCCGGCCGACGCCAAGCGGCCCATCCGTACACCCGCCGGACTCGTCGGCGACACCCCCGTCCTATGGGTCGGGGAGCCCTTCACCCCTGCCGGATCCGGGTTCTGGGCCAAGCTCGAAGGACACAATCCCGGCGGCATCAAGGACCGCACCGCCCTGCACATGGTCCGGGCGGCGCGCGAACGCGGTCAGTTGCTGCCGGGCGCGCCCATCGTGGAGTCCACATCCGGCACCCTCGGCCTCGGACTCGCCCTGGCCGGAGTCACCTTCGGGCATCCGGTCACCGTCGTGACCGACCCCGGGATGGAACCCCTGATGACCGGGCTCCTCACCGCATACGGGGCCGATGTGCAACTGGTAGACGCCCCGCACCCGGTGGGCGGCTGGCAGCAGGCGCGCCGAGAGCGGGTCGCGGAACTCCTCGCGCGGTACCCCGACGCGTGGTGCCCGGACCAGTACCACAACCCGGACAACGTGAGCGCGTACCGGCCCCTCGCGGAGGAACTCGCCGCGCAGCTCGGACATATCGACACGCTGGTGGTGAGCGTCGGCACCGGCGGGCACTCCGCCGGGATCGGCACGGTCCTGCGGGACGCCTTCCCGCGGTTGCGTGTCATCGGCGTCGACACACCGGGCTCGACCATTTTTGGGCAGCCCGCGGGCACCCGTCTGATGCGGGGGCTCGGCAGCAGCATCTACCCGGGCAACGTCGCGTACGACCTCTTCGACGAGGTCCACTGGGTCGCCGCGCCCGAGGCGGTGTGGGCGGCGCGCGCGCTGGCCCGTTGCCGGTACGCGACCGGTGGCTGGAGTGTCGGGGCGGTCGCCCTGGTCGCCCGCTGGCTGGCTGGACGTGCCCCGGCCGACGCCCGTACCGTCGCCGTGTTCCCCGACGGCCCCCAGCGGTACATCGGCACCGTCTTCGATGACGTCTACTGCCGTGAGCACCACCTGCTGGGGCATGAACCGGCCGACGAACCCGAGGAGATCGGGCACCCCGGGGAGCGGGTCGTGGCGCGCTGGACGCGGTGTGCGACCGTCGTCGATCCGATGGCGGGCGAGCGCGGACGCGCGGGCGCCTCGGTCGACGCGGGTATCCCGGCCGACGCGGGTGTTCCGGTCGACGCGGAGGTGTCGGTGTGACCTCCCTGTGGCACCAGACGCGCTCCTTCCCGCCCGCCGTAAGGCTTCTGATGGTCAATCAGTTCGCCATCAATCTCGCCTTCTACATGCTGATGCCGTACCTGGCAGCCCATCTCTCGGGTGATCTCGCCCTCGCCGCCTGGGCCGTGGGGCTCGTCCTCGGCGTACGGAATCTGTCGCAGCAGGGCATGTTCCTGGTCGGCGGGACGCTCGCCGACCGGTTCGGGTACAAGGCGCCGATCATGGCGGGCTGTCTGCTGCGGACCGTCGGCTTCGGTCTGCTCGGCTGGGTGGACAACCTGCCCGCGCTGATCGTCGCGTCGGCCGCGACCGGGTTCGCCGGGGCGCTGTTCAACCCTGCGGTGCGGGCGTATCTCGCCGCCGAGGCGGGTGAGCGGCGGGTGGACGCGTTCGCGACGTTCAACGTGTTCTACCAGGCGGGCATGTTGCTCGGTCCGCTGGTCGGAGTGGCCCTGCTCGCCCTCGACTTCCGGGCGGTGTGTGCCACGGCGGCCGTCATCTTCGCGGTGCTCGGCGTCGTGCAGTGGCGAAGTCTGCCGACGCGGCGTGGCGGCTCCGGTGACCGGACGCCGGGCGGGGTGCTCGCGCAGTGGCGTACGGTCGTCGCCAACCGGCCGTTCCTGCTGTTCTCGCTGGCGATGATCGGCTCGTACGTGCTGACGTTCCAGGTGTATCTGGCGCTGCCGCTGGCCGCCGACGCCGCTCTCGGGTCGCGCGGCACCCTGGCCACCAGTGGGCTGTTCGTGGTGTCCGCCGCCGTCGCGGTGGTCGGTCAACTGCGGCTCACCGCCTGGGCGAAGGGCCGGTGGAGCGCGGGGCAGGCGCTGGTCCGGGGGCTCACCGCGATGGGCCTCGCGTTCGTGCCGCTCGCCGTCGTCCCGGCGGATACCCCGTGGCTGTCGGTGGCGGCGCTGGTCGTCACGGTGGCGGTGCTCGCGGCGGGGAGCGCGGTGGTGTATCCGTTCGAGATGGACACGGTGGTCGGCCTTTCGGGTGACCGTCTCGTCGCCACGCACTACGGCCTCTACAACACGGTGTCCGGTCTCGGTATCACGCTGGGCAACCTCGCGACGGGCGCGCTGTGGGACTTCGCGGCGCGGCATCACATGCTGTGGCTGACCTGGCTCGCGCTCGCGGCGACGGGTCTGGCGTGCGCGGCTGCCGTGGCCCGACTGTCGCGACAGGGCCGACTCGCCCTACCGCAGGGGCAGTTGGCTCCGGCCTAGACGGAAAGGCGGTGCGCTGCGAGGCCGTGACTCATGGCCTCGCAGCGCACCGCGAACGCTCACCCGACACGGCGGTCAGGCGCGGAAGCGGTGCTCCCCCGATCCGACCGCGTATACCGCGCAGCCCGCCTCGGTCCTCAGCAGACGGGCGCCGGAGTGGGTGACGGACCCGGCGTCCTTCGTGGGGATCCACACCTCGGCGGTCGTGTTGACGGGCACCACGCAGTCCAGCTCGAACGTGCCGCGCCCCGCCTTCCACTCCACGGCGATCGGCCCGTACAGCGAGGTGAAGCGGGAGCGGGCCCGGCGTACTTCGCCACCGGGGCGCGGCCGGATCACGATGTGCCGGTACCCCGGCTCACCCGGCGCGATACCCGCGATGTGCGCGTACATCCACTCGCCGACGGAGCCGTACGCGTAGTGGTTGAACGAGTTCATCCCGGCGTCCTGGAAGGAGCCGTCGGGCTTGATCGAGTCCCAGCGCTCCCACATGGTGGTGGCGCCGCGCTCGATCGGGTAGCCCCAGCTGGGGAAGGTCTTCTGGTGCAGCAGCCGGTACGCGACGTCGTCGTGCCCGGTCTCCGTGAGCACCGGCAGCAGCCGTGGTGTGCCGAGGAACCCCGTCGACAGATGCCACTGACGTGCCTCGATGAGCGCGACGAGACGGTCCGCAGCGGGGGTACGGAGGGCTTCCGGGAGCAGGTCCATGGACAGGGCGAGGACGTACGCGGTCTGTGTGTCGCCCTTCACCCGGCCGGTGTCGGAGACATAGGCCGCGCGGAAGGCGTCCCGGACGGCGCCGAACAGGGCGGTGTAAGGGGCCGGGTCCTTGCCGAGCGCCTGCGCGATGCGTGCGGTGAGGTCCGCGCTGTGGGCGTAGTAGGCGGTGGCGATGACGTCCTTGGGTGTCTCGTCCCCGATGTTGAGCCAGTCGCCGTAGCCGTTCGCGGGCCGTAGATATCCGGTGCTGTTCTTCTTGAGGTAGTCCAGCCACTTCAGGATCGAGTCCCAGGAGTCCTCCAGGACCCGTGTGTCGCCGTACGCCTGGTAGAGGGCCCAGGGCACGGTCACACCCGCGTCGCCCCAGCCCGCGGCGCCCGCACCGACATAGCCGACGAAGGGCGCCACGTCGGTGAACGCGCCTTCGCTCGTCTGGGCGTCGCGCAGGTCCTGGAGCCACTTGGTGAGGAAGCGGGCCGACTCCATGGTGTACGCGGCGGTCGGCGCGAAGACGTTGATGTCACCGGTCCAGCCGAGGCGTTCGTCGCGGGCCGGTGTGTCGGTGGGGACGGAGAGGAAGTTGCCGCGCTGTCCCCAAGTGATGTTGCTGTGCAGTTGGTTGAGCATCGGCACATCGGTACTGAAGTCGAAGGTGAAGGGCGCCGATGTGTGCATGACCCGTCCGGTGACGGCACTCGCGCGCGGCGTGCCCGGATAGCCCGTGACCTCTACGTACCGGAACCCGTGGAAGGTGAACCGCGGCTCGTACACCTCCTCGCCGCCGCCCTTGAGGGTGTATGTGTCGGTGGCGCGGGCCGAGCGCAGGTTGGCGGTGTAGAGGGTGCCGTCGGGGTTGAGTACCTCGGCGTGGCGCAGCCGTATCGTGGTGCCTGCCTTGCCCGAGACCCGCAGGCGTACGGTGCCGACCATGTTCTGGCCGAGGTCGAACACGTGGACGCCGGGGCGGGGTTGGGTGACCTTGCGGGTGGCCAGTTCCTGGGTGACGCGGACGGGTCCGTCGACCTCGGCGACGGGCTTGGCGGTGACCGGTCCTGCCAGTTCCACGGGCCGCCAGGCGGAGTCGTCGTAGGCCGCGCGGGTCCAGCCGGGTGTCTCGCGGCGGGCGTCGTAGTCCTCGCCGGCCATCATGTCGGCGCTGGTGATCGGCCCGGCGGTGGCGTGCCAGTCGGAGTCCGAGACGACGGTGGTGCGGGTGCCGTCCTGGTGGACCACTTCGAGTTGGGCGAGCAGGGCGGGGCGGTCGCCGTAGTGGTGCGGGCCGAAGGAGGCGATGTTGCCCGCGTACCAGCCGACGCCGAGGTGGGCGCCGATGGCGTTGTCGCCGCCGCGCACCAGCTTGGTCACGTCGTAGGTCTGGTACTGGACGCGCTGACGGTAGTCGGTCCAGCCGGGGGCGAGTTGGTCGCGGCCCACCCGCTGCCCGTTGAGGTGTGCCTCGTAGTGGCCGAGCGCGGTGACGTAGAGGCGGGCCTGGGCGACCTTCTTGCCCGACAGGCGGAAGGCGCGGCGCAGTTGGGTGGCGGGGAAGTAGGACGGGGTGACCTTGCCCCAGGGTCCGGTGCCCCAGACGGGGCCCTTGCGGGCGGCGCGCCAGGCGCTGTCGTCGAACCCGGCGCCCTGCCAACTCCCGGACGGCTCCTGGTCGGTGGACTTCCAGGTGTCGTCCGTGCCGACGGTGGTGACGCCGTCGGCGGTGGTGATCTCCAGGACGGCGAGGAGTCCGGCCGGGCTCACCTTGCCGTTGGTCGCCGTCGCCGCGAGGACGTTGGTGCCCGAGGTGAGCGCGCCGGTGACGTCGATGACGGCGGGCCTGCGCCAGTTCTCGGCATCGCTGTCGGCGTCGGTGTGTCCGACCTGGGTGCCGTTGACGTACAGCGTGTACGCGTCGTCGGCGGTGACGGCGATACGGGCACCGGTGATCCGCGCGGGGGCCTCCAGGGTCCGCCGGAACCATCGCGTGCCCTCGGGAAGGTTGCTCGCCGGGTCGCCCTCGGGGAACCAGATCCAGGAAGAGCCCTCCAGCGACGGTGCGTCGGTGAGCGCCGCCGGTGCGCCGACCCACTTCGCGGACCATTCGGCGGGCTTCATGAGGCCCGTCTCCCACCACTCCGGCTTGCTCCACTCGGACGCGGTGCCGTGCGAGTCCCAGACCCGGACGGTCCAGTGGTAGCGGGTGCGGGGCGCCAACTCGGGCCCGGCGTAAGGGACGAGGACGGACTGCGACGAGGCGACCTTGCCGCTGTCCCACACATCCGGGCGGTCCAGAAGGCCGGGGCTGGTGGCGACGCGGATCTGGTAGGCGCTCTGGCCGGCGTCCTGCCCGCCCTTCTTGCCGGCGCCCTGCAACGGCCAGCTCAGCCGGGGCCGGGGGACGTCCAGGCCCAGCGGCGTGCGCACGTACTCGGCGGTCGGCGTGGCCACCCGCAGGGGCCCCGGCTTCGGACCGGCCCCAACCCCCGCTCCCGCGACGGCGCCTGTCCCGCCCCGCGTTGCGGCGGCGGCCTCGGGAAGCGGCCCGGCCATGAGCCCGGCTCCCAACGCGACGGCCGTACCGGTCATGCGTCTTCTGCTGATCACGGGCCACTCCTCGACGATTCGGCGATGAATCGATTCACGAGGGGGAACGTAGGGGTGAGGGATAGGCGCGTCAAGACATGCGGCAGGATGGCGTGAAGTGGCTATTCGACGCAGAGGTAAGGGTGTTGGGCCCGCCGACGGCCCCGCCCCCCGATTGAACCTTTTCAATTAAGGGGAGACACGCAGGTCGGTCTACTCGGCGGTGATCACGGGGACGCCACTCGTGCGGATGCGCGCGAGTTCCACCTCGGGTGCGCTCGCGTCCGTGATCAGGTGGTGGACACGTGACAGCGGGCAGATCTTGGCGAAGGTGCTCCGGCCGATCTTCGAGTGGTCGGCGACCACGACGGTCCGGCTGCTGGCGTCGGCGAAGGCCCGGTCCGTGGCCGCTTCGAGCTGATCGTGGGTCGTACAGCCGTGATCCGCACTGATGCCGTCGACGCCGAGGAAGGTGATGTCGATGTGGTGGTCGGCGAGCGTCTTCTCGGCGATGGGACCGACCAGTTCATAGCTGGTCGCACGCGCGTGACCGCCGATGACGACGAGCGTGACGTCCTTGTGCAGCACCAGTTCCGCCGCGATGTTCACGGCGTTGGTGACGATCGTGACGGTTCCCCGGTCCGCGAGCAGCCGGGCCACCTCGGTCACCGTGCTGCCGCCGGTCATGCCGACGACCGCGCCCTCGGGCACCAGCGCGGCGGCGGCCCTGGCGATGGCCTGCTTCTCCGGGCGGCAGCGCTCGGTGCGGTGTTGCAGCGGCGCCTCCAGACCGATGCTGCCGACCGCCGCGCCGCCGTGCGTGCGGCGCAGCAGATTGCGCCGGCTCAGGTCCCGCAGATCGCGCCGGATGGTGGCTCCGGAGACATCGAGGAGCCGCGCCAGTTCATTGACGTCGACGCTGTTCTTCGCGGAGACCTGCTCAAGTATCCGCGCGTGACGCTCGGTTCTCAGCATGCGACGGAGCATAGCCCGCAGGTCACACGGTGCCGAGGTGCGCGTATGAGCACGCAATGCGCAGGACCGAACGCTTGACAGGCCGAATCGTGAGCGATTGACTCCCGGCAGCGCCGGAGTTGAGCAGCCGGTGCCAGAGGTGCGCCCAGCCGGTACGCGGTAGATATGCCGCAAGCCCGGACAAAGTCGCCAGGATCGCTGTCAGCGTCCGAGGCGGGGACGTACCCTCCCACCTTCTGGAGCTCGCTGATGAGCATCAATCGTGCCCGATCTCGTCGATGTTCCGCCTCCCTGGCGTCGGCAGCTGCGGCCACCACGGCCCTGCTGCTCGCGTCGACACTCGCGGGGGCGTCACCCGCATCCTCCACGTCCGGCGCATCCCCCACGTCCAGCACGACCCCCACGTCCCCCACGTCCGATGGGGCCTCCGCCTCCGGAACGGCCTCCGTATCCCTTCCCCCGGTGCACGCCGGGTTCGACTACCAGATCGGCGGGGCCTACACCCCGCCGTCCGGAGTGAAGGTGGTCAGCCGGGACCACGAGGCGTCACCGGCGGCCGGTCTGTACAACATCTGCTACGTCAACGCCTTCCAGGCACAGCCCGGCGCCGAGGCCGACTGGGACGCCGACCTGCTGCTCCGGGACGCCAAGGGCAAGGTCGTCTACGACGGCGACTGGGGCGAGGCCCTGCTCGACCTGCGCACCGCCGACAAGCGGCAGCGCGTCGCCGCCAAGGTGGGCGGCTGGATCGACTCCTGCGCGGCCAAGGGCTTCCAGGCCGTGGAGCCCGACAACTACGACAGCTACGACCGGTCCAAGGGGCTGCTCACCAAGGCCCAGGCCAAGTCGTACATCACGCTGCTGTCCGCTCGCGCCCACGACAAGGGCCTGGCGATCGCCCAGAAGAACGCCGCCGAACTCGCCGGTGCGCACGCGCAGACCGGGCTCGACTTCGCCGTCGCCGAGGAGTGCGGGACCTGGGACGAGTGCGACATGTACACGGCGGCGTACGGGGATCACGTCGTGGTGATCGAGTACACGAACAAAGGGCTGGCCGCGGCCTGCTCCGGGTGGGGTGACCGCCTGAGCGTCGTACAGCGGGATCTGGACGTCTCGCCGGCCGGCAGCGCCGGGTACGTGCGGCGGACCTGCTGACCGTCGCGGAATCCGTCCGGTGTGCCGGGTCGGCACGGGTCGTACCTGCCCGGCCCGGCACATCGGAGCCCGCGCGCTTCTCCGCTCAAGCCGTGCCCCCACGTCTTCCGTCATATCGAGTCCCCTTGCGTGTTTCCCCTGTTCTCCTGGAGGTTCCGATGGCTGTCGGTCGTCGCATGTCCGGCGTTCCCTCGCGCCGTGCCGTACTGCGCCGGGGTGCGGGTCTGCTGTCCGGCGCGGCGGCGGCCTCCGTGCTCGCCGGGTGCGGCGGGGGCGCGAGTGACGGGGTCGGCGCCGACGGACGGGTCACGGTCGAGCTGTGGCACGGCCAGACCGACACCGGACGGGCCGCGATCCAGCGCCTGGTGACCGAGTTCAACCGCACCCATCCCGACATCCGCGTCGATCCCGGCGGCGGTGTCCTCGCGGACGCGATGCTCCAGAAGGTGACGGCGGCGCTGGCCTCGGGCTCGTACCCGGACATCGCCTATGTCTTCGGTTCGGACCTCGCGAGTGTCGCCCGCAGCCCCCAGGTCGTCGACCTCACCGACTCGGTACGCTCCGGTCCCACGCCGTGGACCGACTACTGGGCTCCGGCGCGACAGGCCGTCACGGTCAACGGGCGCGTGCGCGCGGCGCCCGCGCTTATGGATTCGCTCGCCGTGGTGTGCGACAAGAAGCTGTTCCGTGCCGCCGGGGTACCGCTGCCCGAGGCGGGCTGGACCTGGCAGGACTTCACCGAGACGGCGAAGCGGCTCACCGGGAGCGGCCGGGGTGTCTTCGGGACGGGGTGGCCGGGGGTCGGTGACGAGGACACCGTGTGGCGGCTGTGGCCGATGATCTGGGACCTCGGCGGCGAGGTGATCGCGGACGACGGCCGGAGCATCGGCTTCGAGGACACCGGCGTACGGGCCCTGGAGACCGTCGCGCAACTCGTGCGGGACAAGAGTGTGTACGTCGATCCGAAACCCGGCAGCGAGCAGATGTACCAGGTCTTCGTGTCGGGCCGGATGGGCATGGTCGTCACCGGACCGTGGCAGTTGCCCGACATCGCCCAGGCGAAGATCGACTACCACGTGGTGCCGCTACCCAGCTACAGCGGCCGGCCGCTGACGATCTCCGGTCCGGACACCTGGACCGTGTTCGACAACGGCGAGGCGCGCGTCCGTGCCGCGCGGACGTTCCTGACCTGGCTGCGGCAGCCCGCGCAGGACGTCCGCTGGGACATCGAGGCGGGCAGCCTGCCGCTCAGCCGGTCCACTCAGCGGCTGCCCGAGTGGCGGGAGCAGAGCACGCGGACCGAGGGTCTCTCGGTGTTCACGAAGGCCCTGGAGTCGGCGCGGGTGCGGCCCGCGCACCCCGCCTATCCACAGATCTCCCAGGCGCTCGGACAGGCCGTCACGGCCGTGCTGCTCGGCCGGAAGTCACCGGCCGACGCGCTGCGCGACTGCGCCGACGAGGCCAACGCCGCTCTGCTCATACCGCGTTGAGGAGCTGTCCCATGCCCCGTCTGCCCACCCCGCTCACCATCGCCGACACCGGCCACCGGCCGCGTACCCGGCGCTCCCGCCGGCGCCGTGAGTCGGCGACCGCCTGGGCGTTCCTGTCGCCATCGGTCGTGATCATCCTCGGCCTGGGCGTGCTGCCCGTCGCCTGGTCGCTGCTCCTCTCCTTCCGCGCCGACGATTTGGTCACGCCGGGCCGCTGGGTCGGCGTCGACAACTACCGTGCGCTCGCGCAGGACCCGCACTTCAGCCAGGCGGTCCGCAACACCCTGCTGTACACGGCGCTGTACGTGCCGCTCAGCCTCGTACTGGGCCTTGCCCTGGCGCTGGCGCTGAACCGGCGCATCCGGCTGGTCGGCCTGTACCGGACGCTGTTCTTCGTACCGTTCGTGATCTCGGCGACCGCGCAGGGCGTGCTGTTCTCGTTCATCCTGGATCCGGAGTTCGGCGCCGCCAACTCGGTGCTGCACGCGCTCGGCCTCTCCCCGCAGGGCTTCCTCACCGATCCCGGGCAGGCACTGTTCGTGCTGGTGGCGATCTCGCTGTGGAGCGGCACCGGGTTCTGCGTCGTGGTGTATCTCGCGGCACTCCAGGACGTACCGGCGTCGCTGATCGAGGCGGCGCGGCTGGACGGCGCGGGGCGGTGGCATCTGCTGCGGCATGTCACCCTGCCGACGATCATGCCGGTCAGTGTGTTCCTGCTGCTGTGGCAGACCATCAACTCCCTTCAGGTCTTCGACCTCGTGTACGTCACCAGCAAGGGCGGGCCGCTCGGTTCGACCACCGTGATCGTCTACTTCATCTGGGAGCAGGCGTTCAAGAACTTCACCGCGGGGTACGGCGCGGCGGCGGCGTACGCGCTCGCGGTGGCCCTCCTCGTGATCGCCGCGGTCGTACGGGGTGCCCGGCGCCTCGAACACCGCCGTCCGGAAGGAGCGGCACGATGACCGCGACATCTCCCCGGCCACGGTTGCCGTTCAGCGGGTGGCATCTGCTGCTGGCGCCGCTCGCGCTGCTGTTCGCGGTGCCACTGCTGTGGCTCCTGGTGAGTTCGGTGATGAGCAATGCCGAGATCAACCGGTTCCCGCCCGCGCTGTGGCCCTCGCGTCTCGACCTCGGCGGCTACCGGTATGTGCTGGGCAACGCGATGTTCCCGCGCTGGTTCGCCAACTCGCTGATCGTGTCCCTGGTCGCCGTGGTGTCCAATCTGGTGTTCGGGGCGCTCGGCGGGTACGCGTTCGCACGGATGCGGTTCGGCGGGTCACGGGTGGTGCTCGGGCTGATGCTGGCGACGATGGCGATCCCGTTCCAGTTGACGATGATCCCGACGTTCCTGGTGATGAAGCGGCTCGGTCTCATCGACACGCTCGGCGCGCTGATCGTGCCGTCGCTGGTCACGCCCTTCGCGGTGTTCCTGCTGCGGCAGTTCTTCCTGTCCCTGCCAAGGGAGTTGGAGGAGGCGGCCTGGATCGACGGGTGTTCGCGGCTGCGGGTGCTGTTCCTGGTCGTCCTGCCGCTGTCGCGGCCCGCGCTCGCCACGGTGGCCGTGCTGACGTTCCTCACCACCTGGAACGATCTGACCTGGCCGCTCATCGCCATCAACCACGACACCCAGTACACCTTGCAACTCGGCCTGACGACCTTTCAGGGGCAGCATCACACCAAGTGGTCGGCGGTGATGGCGGGCAATGTGATCACCGTGCTTCCGGTGCTGCTCGCCTTCCTCGGTGCCCAGAAGTCGTTCATCCAGTCGATCACGTCCAGCGGGCTCAAGGGCTGAGCCGCCACCACTGCCTCCGGGGCCGGTTCCCCACCCTCACCACCACAGGAAGCGTGCCCGATGCCGTACTCCTCGCCCGACTCCTTCGACTTCGACCTGCTCGTCGTCGGCGACGCCAATCCGGATGTCGTCGTCGGTCCGCTGGACGCCCCGCTCGCCTTCGGCCAGCGGGAGCAGTTGGTCGCCACCGGGCTGCTCACGCTGGGCGGTTCGGCCGCGATCATGGCGTGCGGTGCCGCACGGCTCGGGCTGCGGGTGGCGTTCGCGGGGCGGGTCGGGGACGACGACGCGGGCCGTTTCGTCCGGGACGCGCTGTCCGCGCGGGGTGTGGACACGACGGCCCTGCGCCTGGACCCCGCGCTGCCGAGCCCGCTCACCACGGTGGTGACGCGCGGCGCGGACCGGGCGATCCTCACCGCGCCCGGCACACTCGCCGACACCAACGCCGACGACGTACCGGACGTACTGCTGACCGGCAGCCGCCATGTGCACGCGGCCTCGTACTTCCTGATGCCGAAGCTGGCGGACGCGCTGCCCGCGCTGTTCCGTACCGCCCGGGTCCATGGCGCGACCACCTCGCTCGACACGAACGACGACCCGGCAGGGCGGTGGCGTTCCGCCGGGCTCACCGAACTGCTCGCCGTGACCGACATCCTGCTGCCGAACGCCCGGGAGGCACTGGCTCTGTCCGGTGTCACGGACGGCCCGTCCGACGACGTCTCGGAAGCCGATGTCGTCGCGGCGGCAAGGGAGTTGGCCGCCTCGGGTCCGCTCGTCGTGGTCAAGACCGGCGCCGACGGCGCGCTGAGCCATGACGGGCGGAGCCTGCTGCGGGCCGCGCCCGTTCCCGTGGAGCCACGGGACACCGTCGGCGCCGGTGACAGCTTCGACGCCGGTTTCGTCGCCGCGACCCTGGCCGGTCTCGCCCCGGGCGACGCCCTCGCCTTCGCCGCCGCGTGCGGCGCGCTGTCCACCAGGGCCCACGGCGGCACGAGCGCCCAGCCCACCTGGGACGAGGCACTCGCCGCCACCACCCGCAACGGAAAGAACCAGTGATGACCACCAAGATCGCGTTCATCGGCGCCGGAAGCGTCGTGTTCACACAGGGCCTGCTCGCCGACCTCTTCGCCTTCGACGAACTCCGCGACGTACACATCGCGTTGCACGACATCGACGCGGACCGGCTCGCCACCGCCGAAGGAGCGGCGCGGCACATCGCGGACCACCTCGGGGCGTCCCCCCTGATCACCGCGCACGCCGAACGCCGCGCGGCACTCGACGGCGCCGACTTCGTCATCAACATCATCCAGGTCGGAATGCGGGACGCCACCCGCACCGACTTCGACGTGCCCGCGCGCTACGGGATACGGCAGACCATCGGCGACACCCTCGGCATCGGCGGCATCTTCCGCGCGCTGCGCACCTTCCCGGTACTGAGGGCGCTGGGCGAGGACATCGCGGCCGTGTGCCCCGACGCGTGGCTGCTCAACTACACCAACCCGATGGCGATGAACGTCCAGTACCTCACGCAGGCGACCGGGCTGACCCGCGTGGTGGGCCTGTGCCACTCGGTGTACTGGACGATGCGGGACCTCTCCGCACTGCTGAACGTGCCGTACGAGGAGATCACTTACCGGGCAGCCGGGGTCAACCACCAGGCGTGGGTGCTGCGTTTCGAGCACGAGGGCCAGGACCTCTACCCGCGTCTGGACGCCCTCATCGCCGAGGACCCGCAGCTACGGCGCCGCGTCCGCGTCGACATGTACCGGCGCCTCGGCCACTACCCCACCGAGACCAGCGAGCACTCCGCCGAGTACGTCCCCTGGTATCTGCACCACGCCGAGGAGATCGAACGGCTGCGGCTGCCCGTCGGGGCGTACCTCGGCATCGTCGACGAGAACATCGCCGCGTACGAGAAGACGCGTGCGGCGCTCGCCGACGGGGTGCCGCTGCCCGTCGAGGGGACCATGGAGTACGCGCCGCAGATCATCCACAGCGTCACCACCGGCACACCCCGGACCGTCTACGGGAACGTCCCGAACCACGGTCTGATCACGAACCTGCCGGCGAGTGGCACGGTCGAAGTGCCGTGCCTGGTCGACGGGTCGGGGGTGCAGCCCACCCGCGCGGGCGAACTCCCCCCACAGTTGGCGGCGCTCAACCGGACCTATCTGAGCATGAACGACCTGGTGGTCAGGGCCGCCCTGGAGGACGAGCCCCGGCACATCCGGCACGCCGCGATGACCGATCCCGCCACGGCGGCGGCCCTCCCGGTGGAGCAGATCTGGAGCCTGTGCGACGACATGGTCCGCGCGCACGGGGACGCGCTTCAGCCCTCGCTACGAGCGGTACTCGGCACCTGACCGTCAGACCCCGCCGCTCCCCGGTCGGCGGGCGAGGAAAACGAACTCAAGGCCGAGGCGGTCGGGAGCGTCGCGCACGTCCTCGACCACATCCCGGGTCTCGAAGACGAAATGCCCGCCGGGCCGCAGGGCTTCGTGGACGCCGCGCAGGGTCGCCCGCCACACCTGAGGGTCGATGACCTCCTGCGCGGCGTTCGCCGTCATCGTGGCGAGATCGACCCGCAACGCCGGGAGCCCTGTCGCGTCACCGTGGATCCAACGCACCGGCTCACCGCCCGGCTTGGCACAGGCCACGTCGAGGGAGGCCCCGGAGGGGTCGACACCGACGACGTCGATCCCACGCTCGGCGAGCAGCAGCGCGAACACACCGGTCCCGCACCCGACGTCCACCACCCGACGCGCCCCGAACTCCTCCGCCATACGGACATACGCGTCGAGATCACGACGGTCGGGATCGAGCGGGTCATAGATCACGGCGAGCCGTGGATCCCGGAAACACTCGTCAGCCGTGCGCTGTGTTGTTGTAGGTGCGGACCTCTTGCTGCTCTGGGGCCTCGGCTGGGGCGGTGTGCCGAGCCTCCTGCAAACCGCTGTCGCCGACGCCGGAGGCGAATCGGCCGACGCCGCGCAGGCCGCGCTCGTGACCCTGTGGAACGTGGCCATGGCGGGCGGAGGAATCATCGGCGGCATCGTGGTCACCGCTCGCGCACACGGCTTCCCAGCACAGAGCAGTTGACGCGACGCGGACATCGCAGGGGAGAGCGCGGGCCGCGGTAAGTCGCGAGCCACACAAGTACCGAACAGCTCAAGACCCCTCTGCGGCCCGGATCTCGTCCACCAGCCCCCATTCCAGGGCGAGTTGGGCACCGATCGCGATACCCGTGAGCGCCAGATACGCGGTACGCCAGCGACCGATCCTGCGGGCGATACCAACGGTCCCGCCGGCGCCCGGGATCAGGCCCATCCGGATCTCCGGCAGCCGGATCCGGGTATCAGGAGCCGCCACGACATGCGCGGCGAACGACGGCAGTTCGATACCCGCGCCGACACAGGGCCCGTGCAGCAGGACATGGACCCGGGCCGAGAGTTCCGCGAGCCGGGCGGCGGCGCTGCGGCCGGTCCGTACGAGATGCGCGCGTACGGGATCGGTCGCCGTGCCGAACTCCGCCAGGTCTCCCCCACTACAGAACGCGGGCCCGTTGCCCCAAAGTTCGACCCGGCGCAGACTGTGGTCGGCGGCGGCCAGGTCGAGCGCGTCTACCAGCGCGTCCCGCAGCGCGGCGGAGAACGCGTTGCGCCGCGCGGGATGGTCGAGCGTGATCCGCAGCGTGTCACCGGACCGCTCGACCAACACGAGGTCGTCGCGGGGTGCGGCCACGGACTTCGGCCCGCGCCCGTCGAGCCACTCGGCGAACTCGGGCCCTCCGAGCAGCGTCGAGTACGCGAACGACTCCACCCGCAGCCCGTCCGGCACGGGCAACCCCGCACCCGTACGCAGCACTTGGTCCAGCACGGTGCTGGCGTGCGGGTTGCCCAGGACGGCGGACTCGATGCGGGCGAGTGCAGAGTCAACGTCGTCGGACGCGACGATCCGCCGGTCGACGGGCCTTCCTGCGGGGTCGCTCGGCGCGAGGGTCAGCGTCAGCGCGTCGAGCAGGCGTGGCGGTACGCGGGCCGGGGCGCGGGTGACTCCGACGGCGACACCGGCGCGGGCGCCGAGAACGGCCGCCGCGTGGGCCACGTCGGTCGCGGACGCGTCGGTGACGGTGTCCAGGTCCACAACGGTCGGCCGGTACGCGGCGGAGCCACCGTCGGCGTCCGCCCGGAGCCATTCGTCCGCGCGTACCCACCGCAGATCCGCCGTCTGCCGCACCGTGAGGGCCATGAACGGTCTCCCTCGATCGCTCGTCGACGACAGTTCCGTCAGCCCTTACGGTAAGCCTTCCTTGCGGTATGCCTCTCGATGTCAGTCGCGACCGATCAGTCCCACGCGAAGGAAACGAACCGCCCGTGAACGAGCCGTCCGATGCCTTTCCGCCCCCGTCCGAGCCGTCGTTCCGGCTGCTGCCGGGTGACCCGCGGTCGCCCGTGATCCTTCACGTGCCGCACTCCTCGCGGATGATCCCGGCCCCGGTGCGCGCGGGCATCGTGCTGGACGACGACGCTCTGGGCAGCGAACTCGACCACATCACCGACGCGCACACCGCCGAACTGGCCGCGTCGGCGGCACACTCCGCGTCGGTCACCCCGTGGCGCTTCGTCAACGCCCTGTCCCGTCTGGTGATCGACCCCGAACGGTTCCCCGACGAGCGCGAGGAGATGCTCGCCGTCGGCATGGGCGCCGTCTACACCCGCACCACGCACCGCGCACACCTCCGCCCGGACGGCACGGACCCGGCGCCGCTGATCGACCGGTACTTCACCCCGTACGCGCGGGCGATGACCGAGGCGGTCGCCGACCGGCTGGCGGCGACGGGCCGCGCCGTCGTCGTGGACGTGCACTCGTATCCGACCCGGCCACTCCCCTATGAACTGCACGGCGACGGCCCCCGCCCCCCGGTCTGCCTGGGCACCGACACCTTCCACACCCCGCCCGGTCTGCTCACGGCGGCGCGCACGGTGTTCGCGGGGTTCGGCGGCACGGGGATCGACAGCCCGTTCGCCAGTACGTATGTCCCGCTGGAGTTCTACGGCAGGGACGCCCGGGTGAGCGCGCTGATGATCGAGATCCGCCGGGACGGCTATATGACGGAGCCCGGCGGCCCGTCCGGCGCCGGGCTCGACCGCCTGGCCACCGCCCTGACGGAACTGATCGACACCGTGTCCGTCCCTTAGCCCCTTGAACCCGTAGTGCCGTGAAGCCTCAGCCGTGGCCGCTGTCCCCGTGACCTCCGCCGTGGTGACCGTGGCCGCCGCCTCCGCCTGGCCCGGACCAACCACCCGGGTCCAGGTCGTGGCTGAGGCCGTGGCCGCCGGTGGTGACGTCGGCGTAGAGGTCGCTGAGTTCGTTCAGGAGTCGATGGGTGAGGACGTCGGCGCCGGTGGTCAGTGCGGCGGCGAGTTCCTCGTCGGCCGCCGGGGACGCGCCGATGGTGGCGGGGGCCGAGCCGATGGTGGCGGTGAGGGCGGCCATACGGCGGCGGTTGCTGATGCCCCGTAGTCCTGGGTAGACCGCGCGGCCGAGGTCCGCGACCTGGGCGAGGGCGGTGAGGGTCAGGTCGCGGTCGGCGGGGGAGGTCGCGGAGTCCGAGTCGGCGGTGGGCGTCGCCGTGTCCGGGGAGACCACGCTGTCGAGACGGTCCAGCAGGGCCCGGCGACGTGGCAGGTCGACGGAGAGTATGTCGTGGCGGGTACGGCCGCCGGCGTCGCGCCGTCTGCGGACCCGGACGATCTTCTGGTCTTCGAGCCGGGACAGGTACTCGACGGTCAGGGAGCGCGGTGTCCGGCGCAGCCAGTCCCTGAGGCCGGGCGGGGAATCGGCGGCGCCCAGAGCGCGCAGCACATTTTTCAGCCGGCGGTCCCCGACGTGCCGGGCGTCCAGCACCTCGATCCGCCGGGAGCCGACAGCGATCCGCCCGGCCTTCCCCAGATCCGCCAACTCCGCGGCGCGCAGAGCGAACCGGAGCCGGTCCCCCGCCCGTAGCCGTATGCGTCGCCTGCCCGGAACTATCGCGAGCAGGAGCAGTTCGTCCCCCGTGGTCATAGGGGCCACAGTAGGCCCGGCCGCCCGCAGAGGGCAGCCCTCCCACCGGCGCCGTGAGGTTCCCGCCGGTCATCACGTACGGTCGGGGAAGGAGGTGCCTTCGTTGATCGATGAGCTGGACCGCAGCATCATGCAGACCCTCACCCGTGACGGCCGTACGCCCTACACGGCGCTCGCCCGTGAGCTGGGGGTCTCGGAGGCGACGGTGCGCCAGCGGGTGTCGCGTCTCCAGGACAGCGGCGCGCTGCGGATCGTCGCCCTGTGCAACCCGCTCACGCTCGGCCACCAGTCGGTACGGCTGATGATCAGGGTCCGCGACCTCACCCCGCGCGCGGTCGCCAAGAGCCTCGCGGGCATGCCCATGATCAACCATGTGGCGCTCTGCGCGGGCAGTCAGGACATCTTCCTGGAAGGCACCTGCCGCGATCAGGCCCAGCTCGTGCAACTGCTCGACGAGATCCGTATGTTGCCCGGGGTGTCCCGGGTGCAGGTGCTGCTGCTCCTGGAGCTGTTCAAGGACTACTCCTGGAACGGTCTGAACAACGCCGTGGGCCAGGCCGTGACCGACCGCTGAACCGACGCACGAGCGGCCGTGCGCCACCAGCCACCAGCCACCAGCCACCAGCCATCGACGGTCGCGGGCCACCGACCGCCCCTCACCTCACGTCGGCAGGATGCGCTCGTCCGGTGAGGCCGGCACCTCCCGGAACCCCGCCCAGAGATAGCTGTCCTTCACCACCTCCAGCACGGTCAGCGCCTCCGCGTGGGCCACACCGTTCACCCGCCGTACCCGCTCGGTGAGCAGCTCGGACAGGTGCTCAAGATCCCGGCACCGCACATCCACGATCAGGTCGTAGGGACCCACGCAGGACGCCACGTACCGGACCTCGGGCATGCGGGACAGTTCCCTGGCGGCCAGGGCCACGGGGATGTGCTGCACGCGTACCGCCAGGTGCACCTCCATCTCGCCCAGGCGTACGGCGTCCGTCATGCCCACCACCTGGATCGCGCCCCGGCGCTGCAACCGCTGGAAACGGGACCGCACCGAAGCCTCGGACAGGCCGATGGAGCGCCCGATCTCGCCGAAGGACCTCCGTCCGTCGACGCGCAACTGGTCGATGATCTTCCGGTCCAGGTCGTCGATCACACCGGCACCTCCGTTCGTTCTTCCGTCCATCTTCACCCCGCGTCCGCCGTCCGTCTGCACCCCGTGCCATTTCGGAACCATTGCGAGATCCGTGGAATTCAGTCCACGTTTCCACTGGATTCGATGCCAACCGCCCTATTCACGGACCACCTCCTCGGCGGAAGCTATGCCTCACGGCACGACCGGACGATCATCCGGACGTGCGCGACCGTTTCCGGAGGAGGCTCAGCGCATGCAGGCAGCACCATCTTCCGCCGTCCGGGGGCCCGGGTGACCGTCACCGCCGTGCCGGCGACTTCCGCCCCCGCGCCGCCGAAGACCCCGGCGCGCGCAGGCCGACTGCGGGAGCGTGCGATCACCTTCGCGCTCCTCGCCCCGGCCGGCCTCACCGTCGTGGCACTGGTGCTCGTGCCGCTGGTCCTGGTGGTGCGCAACAGCTTCGCGCTGCCGGACGCCTACGGCGGCATCCAGGGCGGTTACACCCTCGCCAACTACAACGACCTGTTCGACCCGGTCTATCTGAAGGTCTTCGGCTACAGCCTCGGCATGGCGGCGCTGAACACGGTCGTCTGTCTGGCGCTCGGCTATGTGGTCTCGTACTACCTGGCGGGCCGGCCGCCCCGGCGGCAGGGGCTCCTGCTGCTGTTGATCATCGTGCCGTTCTGGACCGACTTCCTGGTGCGCACCTTCGCCTGGATCAATCTGCTCAGTCCGGGTGGCCCGGTCAACGCGCTCTCCGACGCCGTGGGGCTGACCTCCGGGCCGACCCAGTGGATCCCGAGTCAGGGCGCCTCCTTCGTGGGCCTCGTCTACGCCTTCCTGCCCACCGCCATCTTCCCGATCTACGCGACGCTGCGTGGCGTGGATCCCTCGCTCGGGGAGGCGGCGCGGGACCTGGGGTGCGGTTGGTGGCGGGTGCACACCAAGGTGCTGCTGCCGCTGGTGCGGCCCGGTCTGCTGGCCGCCGCGCTGCTCACCTTCATCCCCACGCTGGGCGTGTTCGTGATCCCGGTCCTGCTGGGCGGCGGCAAGAACCAGCTGGTCGGCAACCTGATCGTCACGCTCTACACCGAGTTCCGCAATCAGCCCATGGGCGCGGCGGCCTCCGTCGTGCTGCTCGTGCTGATGATCGCGTCGGTGGCCGTCCTGGGCAGCTCGGCCCGCCGACTGAGGAGGAAGACGTCATGAGCGGCCGTACCCGGCTCACCGGGCGACTGCCCGACACCGTCACGGCCTGGCTGGCCAGGGGCGTCATCGTCTTCCTGTACATCCCGATCGTGGTCGTCGTGGTCCTGTCGTTCAACGACTCCGACGTGACCTACAAGTGGGCCGGGTTCAGCACCCGCTGGTACGGGGTGCTCGCCCGGGACACCGATCTGCTGTCGGCGCTGCGGGTGAGTGCCGAGGCGGGGATCATCTCGGCGACGCTGGCCACCGCCGGTGGGCTGTTCGCCGCGATGGGGATGGCCCGGCTCGGGCGGCGCGGACGGGCGGTGTTCTCCGGGAGTCTGTTCCTGCCCCTGGTGATCCCGGAGATCGTGCTCGGGGTGGCCCTGCTGTCGGTGTTCGGGACCCTCAAGGCGACGCTGGGCCTGACCACACTGGTCCTCGGCCACCTGGTGGTGACCCTGCCCTATGCGGCGCTGATCGTGCTCGGCGCGCACCGCGCCCTGGACCCCGCGCTCGACGAGGCCGCCACCGACCTCGGCTGCGGTGCCTGGCACCGGTTCCGGCTGATCACCGTGCCGTTGCTGAAGCAGGCCCTGCTGGCGTCCTGGCTGCTGTGCTTCACGATCTCCTTCGGCAACATCGTGATGTCCACCTTCACCAGCGGCGTCGGCACCACGACCCTGCCGCTGCGCGTGTACTCGCTGCTGAAGACCGGGCTCACCCCGGAGATCAACGCCTTGGGCACCCTGCTGGTGCTGTTCACCTTCGTGATCATCCTGGGCGCCGGGCTGCGGCAGATGCGCCGTGTCCTGATCGGCACCAACGCCGACTGACCCGCCCGCCCCACGTCCCTCCCATCGGTACGTCCCTGAAAGGCCCCGCCATGTCCCGTATCACCGTGTCGAGAACGCTCCGGGCCGCCTCGGTGCTCACTGTCACCGCTGTTGTCGCCACCGCCTGCGGTGGCTCCGGCTCCACCACCGCCGCCTCCTCCGGTGGCGGCAAGGACCTCCATGTCTACGCCTGGGCCGGGGAGATCCCCGACTCGGTGATCAAGGGGTTCGAGAAGGAGACCGGCATCAAGGTGACGGTCGACACCTTCGACAGCAACGAGACGATGTCCGCCAAGCTGAACTCCGGCGCGTCCGGATACGACCTGGTGGAGCCGAGCCAGTACACCGTGCAGCAGCTCATCGGGCAGAAGCTCATCGAGCCGCTGGACCACTCGAAGATCAAGGGCCTGGACAACCTGGCCGACAAGTTCCGCGACCCGTCCTACGACAAGGGCAACAAGTACAGCGTCCCGTGGATCTGGGGCACCACCGGCTTCGCGTACAACGACACCTGTATCAAGTCGGCGACGAGCTGGAAGACCCTGTTCGACGGCAAGTACAAGGGCAAGCTGTACATGCTCGACAACATGCTGGCCGCCTACATCGCCGGTCTCCAGGTCAGCGGGCACAGGGCCACCAGCACCGACAAGGACGAGATCGCCCAGGCCACCTCCGCCCTCCAGAAGCAGAAGAAGATCCTCGCCGGCTACAACTCCACCAACTACCCGCAGTTGCTCTCCAGCGGGCAGGCGTGTGCGGCGGAGGCGTGGAGCGGCACCGCGATGGCGAAGGTCGTGCAGTCAAACAAGAATGTGCACTACGTCATCCCCGAGGAGGGTGGCTCGATCTGGACCGACGGGCTCGCCATCCCGAAGGGCGCCAAGAACATCACCTCGGCGTACGCGTTCATCAACTACCTGCTGCGTCCCGAGGTCGCCGCGAAGGCCACCGACGACGGTGCGTCGGCCAGCACCAACCAGGCGGCGCGCGCGCACATCAAGGACAAGAAGGCGCTGGAGAACCCCGCGATCTACGCCTCGGACGAGGCCATCGCGAACGCCGACTTCCTGCTCGACCCCGGCCCCGCGATGCAGTACTTCCAGCAGGGCTGGACGAAGGTCAAGGCGTCCTGACATGACGACGAATCCCACGGCACCGGCCGTCCGGCTCTCCGGTGTCGGGAAGGTCTTCGGCTCCGCCCACGCGGTGCGGGACGTGACCCTCGACATCCGGCAGAACGAGTTCTTCTCCATCCTGGGCCCCTCGGGCTGCGGGAAGACGACCCTGATGCGCATGATCACCGGCTTCGAGGAGCCCTCCGAGGGCACCGTCGAACTCGGTGGCGTCCCGGCGACCGGCGTGCCGGCGCACAAGCGGGACCTGAACATGCTCTTCCAGAGCTATGCCCTGTTCCCGCACCTGAGCGTCGCCGCCAACGTCGCCTTCGAGCTGAAGGTCCGTAAGCTCCTGCCGAAGTCGGAGATCGCGGGCGCGGTGCGCGAGGCCCTGGCGCTGGTCCGGCTCGACGGGTACGGCGACCGGTCCGTCTCGCAGCTCTCCGGCGGTCAGCGCCAACGCGTGGCCATCGCCCGCGCGTTGATCGCCCGGCCCTCGCTGCTGCTGCTCGACGAGCCGCTGGGCGCGCTGGACAAGCAGTTGCGTGCCGAGATGCAACTGGAGCTGAAGAAGATCCAGCGCGAGGTCGGGGTCACCTTCGTGACGGTCACCCACGACCAGGAGGAGGCGCTGACCATGTCCGACCGGATCGCCGTGATGAACGGCGGGCGGGTCGTGCAGGTCGACACCCCCGAGGGCGTCTACGAGCGGCCCGCCAGCCGGTTCGTCGCCTCCTTCATCGGCACGTCCAACTTCCTCACCGGAACGTCGGACGGCAAGGCGCTCTCCGTCGAGGGACTCGGGGTGCTGCCCGTGCCGAAGACGGATGTCGTCGGCGAGGCACATCTCGCGGTCCGGCCCGAGAACGTCGGGCTGTGCGGCGAGGAGAGCGCGGTGCCGCCGGGCAGCGCCGTCCTGCGGGGCACGCTCCAGCAGTCGGTGTACCTCGGCGGAAGCGTCCGCCACCATCTCGCGCTCGCCGACGGCGGCACCTTCGTCGCCCAGACGCACGCGTCCGACGCGGCGGGGCTCACCCCCGGTGGCCCGGCCTGGGCGCACTGGCGGCCGGACGCCGCCCGGTTGCTCGCCGAATGACGGCCCGTTCTGTGCGGCGGGCGTCCCCGTGGCGCCCGCCCGGCACTCGCATCCCGTGCCACCCGCTTCTCGTTCCGCCCCATCCCAGCAAGGAGATCCGACCGTGAAGGTCGCCGCCGCCCAGTACGCCCCCACCGCCGACATCGGCGACAACCTCGCGGTGCTCGAATCCATGGCCCACGATGCCGCGGTCGCGGGCGCCGAACTCATCATCTTCCCCGAGGAGGCGATGATCCCGGCCGAGGCCGCCGGGAAACCGCTGCACGCGACGGCCGAGGCCCACTGGCCCGGCTTCCTCGCCGGACTGTCCCGGATCGCCGCCGCCGAGGGCATCGCCGTCATCGCGGGCGGCTATGAACCCAGCGGGGACTCCCTGCCGTACAACACGATCGCGGCCGTCTCCGCGCAGGGTGAACTCCTCGGCCGCTACCGCAAGATGCACCTGTACGACGCCTTCGACTACCGCGAATCCCTTGAGGTGCAGCGCGGCGACGAGGGGCCGGTCGTGGTGCGGATCGGCGAGTTCAACGTCGGCCTGGTCAACTGCTACGACGTGCGCTTCCCCGAATTCACCCGCGCCCTGGTGGAGATGGGCGCCGATCTCCTTTCGGTGTCGGCGGCCTGGGTGCGCGGTCCGCTGAAGGAGGACCACTGGACGACGCTGCTGCGGACACGGGCGATCGAGAACACCTGCTGGCTGGTGGCGGCGTCCCTGACCACGCCGGACTGCATCGGCATGAGTATGGCCGTCGACCCGTTGGGCGTGGTGCGTGCGTCGCTCGGCGAGGAGGAGCGCGGGATGTTCGTCGTGGAGGCGGACAAGCACCGCATCGACCGGGCCCGCACCGTGCTGCCGGTCCTTCGCAACCGTCGCATCATCATCGGACCGAGGTGACCGTCATGCCCCTGGACATTCGCGATCTGGCCGAAGTGCCGCCCCTTGACGAGGAGTTGGCCGCGCGTCTGGCCCGGGTGGACTTCCCCACCCTCGGCCACTACCTGGAAGAGGGGTTCTGCGACCCGGCGTTGCGGCGTGTGGCCGGCGCCGGAAAGCTCGTCGGGCGGGCCGTCACCGTGCGGATCACCCCCACCGACTCGACCATGCTGCATCACGCGGCGGGGCTCGTCGGCCCCGGTGACGTGGTGGTGATCGACTGCGGCGGCGACCGCAGGCACGCCCCGCTGGGCGAGGTCGTCGTGCACGCCCTGGCGGCGCGCGGGGCGGCCGGCGCCGTCGTGGACGGGGTGTGCACCGACATCGGCGCGCTGCGCGAGGTCGGCCTGCCGATCCACGCGTACGGCACCTCGCTGCTCACCACCAAGCTGCACGGCATCGCCGATGGTGCGCTGGGCGCGCCCGTGGTGTGCGGCGGGGTCCCGGTCTCGGCCGGTGACCTGGTCCTGGGTGACGAGAACGGGCTGCTGATCGCGCCCGCCGCGCGGCTCGCCGCCGTCGTGGACGAGGCAATCGCCGACGACGCCGAGGAACCCGACCTGATCGCCGAACTGCACCGGGGCCACCCCCTGGGCACCCTCACCGGAGCGTCCCGCACCCTCGCGGATCTCCTGCACCACTCCCCCACCACCGCGTGACCCCGGCCCGTCAGGTCCTGTCGGACAGGACCCGGGGCCGCACGCACCGACCACGCAAGGAAGCACCAATGTTCCTCAAGGCAGCCATCAACGGCGGCCGAACCCGCGCCGACCACGCCGCGGTTCCGGTCACTCCCGAGCAGATCGCCGCGGACACCGCGGCCGTGCTCGCCGCCGGCGCCGATGTCGTCCATCTGCATGTCCGTACCCCGGACGGCGGCCAGACAATCGCACCCGACGCTCTCGCCGATGTGCTGCGCGCGGTGCGCTCGACGGCGCCCGGCGCGGTGGTCGGCACCACGACCGGACTGTGGACCTGCTCGGGCCCCGAGGAGCGGTACGCGCTGGTCAAGTCCTGGGAGGTGCTGCCGGACTTCGCGTCCGTGGCGTTCTGCGAGGAGGGCGCCGCCGAGACCGCCGAGCTGGTGGTGGCGCAGGGTATGACGCTGGAGAGCGCGGTGTGGAGCGTGGACGACGTGCCCGCGCTGCTCGCGTCGCCGACACTCGGGGACAACGTACGGGTGCTCATCGAGCCGATGGACGAGGACCCCGACACCGCGGTGGCGCACGCCCGGGAGATGGCGGCGCGCATCCGAGCCGCCGGAGTGACGTGCCCGCTGCTCTACCACGGTGAGGGTGCCACGACCTGGCCGGTGCTGCGCGCGGCCGTGGCGGACGGTCACCAGGTCCGCATCGGCTTCGAGGACGGTACCGACCTGCCGGACGGAAGCATCGCCGCCGACAACGCGACACTGGTCACCGCGGTACGCGCCCTCACCTCCTAGGGTCACCCGTGCCGGGCCGCCCAGGCCGCCAGTTCGGTCTGGGCCGCTCGGCGAGTTTGGTCTCACCGGAGACGTTGTAGCCGCGCAGCACCACCTCCCGGCCGAGCCCGTCCGTGAACCGGCCGTCCGTCACGGTGAGCGCGGTGATGTTTGTCATGCCCACTACAATTCTGACGCATCGTCAGAATGTCAATGGACCCGGCGACGGACACCGCGACGAAAGCCGTCAGTCGCCCAGCGCCCGTATCAGCGGGCTCCAGTCGATCCCGTCCCCCGGCTCCGGCTCCTCGGGGTAGTACGGGCTGATGGTCCGGGGCAGTTCCCGCAGGGCGCGGTCGCGGACCTCGTCCTCGATGCCGAGGATGCTGCACGCCATGTCGATGAGCAGGTCGAACATGCCCTCCTCGCCGAACGAGTCGCCGGCCATCAGGACATGTACGGCGGCCCCGTCGGCGAGGGACATCAGGATCAGGCTGAGCCGGTCGGTGGGCAGCCCGGGGCGGAAGTCGCCGCTCTCCACGCCCGCGTCGATGGCGTTGTGGAAGGGTCCCTCCCAGCGCTGGTAGACGTCCTGCGCGTAGGTGTGCAGCGTCGCGTCACGGTTGGCGGCCGACCAGAACTCGATCCAGAACGACCAGCGCTTGCTGAAGGGCGCCCACCCGGCCACCTGGAACCGGAGCAGTGCGAAGAGCCTGCGGACCGGGTCGGGCTCGCGCTCGGACACCGACCGCCAGGTCGCGAGGGTCAACTCCAGCATCGAGCTGATCGTCTCGCTGATCAGTTCCTCGCGCCGCCGGAAGTAGTGCTGAACCATCCCCAGCGAGACCCCCGCCTCCTGGGCGATGTCCTTCAGGCGGGCCCCGTCCACGCCGTTACGGCAGATCACTTCGCTTGCCGCGCCGATGAGTTGGAGTCTCCGCCACGCCGTCAGGTCGACGTCGGCGGCGGCGGGACCGGCTCGTAGGAAGCCGTCCTGTCCGTCGGCGTGCGCGCTCTGTGGAGCCATCTTCTGTGCCCTCCCGGGTCTCGCGAGTTGGCAGGAGGGTATTGCCAATCGGAACTCCATGGCAATAATAAGCGCTTATTGCCACTTCGAGGGAGGATCAGCCGTGCACTTCCCATCGCGCCGCCTGGGCGTGACAGCTGTCGCCGTCGCGCTCACCATGATCACCGCAGGATGTTCCACCGGCTCCGACAGCGCCGGTGGCGGGAGCAAGAAGCTCACCTTCACCTCGTACGGAAGCGGGTACCAGGAGGCTCAGGCCAAGGCATGGCTGACGCCCTGGGCCAAGGCGGAGGGCGTCACGGCGGTCCAGGACCAGCCGACCGACTACGCCAAGATCAAGACCATGGTCGAGTCCCGGCGCGTGAACTGGGACGTCGTGGACACCGAGCCGTTCTTCCCGGTCGGCACCTGCGGCAAGTACGCCGAGAAGCTCGACTTCGACAAGATCGACAAGTCGAAGTTCCCGCAGGGCACGGTGAGTGACTGCGCCGTGCCGGACGCGATGTACTCGCTGGTCCTGGTCTACAACCCGGCGAAGTACCCGGACGCGAAACCGACCTCCGTCGCCGACTTCTTCGACACCCAGAAGTTCCCCGGCAAGCGCCTGGCGCCGGGCTTCGCCACCGGTGGTGCCATCGAGGCCGCCCTGGTCGGCGACGGCGTCACCGCCGACAAGCTCTACCCCCTCGACTACGACCGGGCCTTCAAGAAGCTCGACACGCTCGGCAAGAACCTCAGCTTCTGGGAGACCTCCGCGCAGAGCCAGCAGGCCCTGGAGTCGAAGCAGGCCGACATGGCCCTGGTCTGGTCGGGCCGCGCGTACATGGCCGCGAAGAACGGCTCCGTGTATGAGCCGGTGTGGCAGGACAACATGCTGGCCTACGCGGTCCTCATGGTGCCCAAGGGCGCCCCGAACAAGGACCGCGCCATGGACTTCATCGCCTACGCCACCAGCGCCAAGGCCCAGGCCGCCTTCGCCGAGGACCAGCCCTACGCGGCCGTGAACTCCGACGCCGAGCCGAAGCTCGACAGCCTCGCCGAGTCGTGGAACACCGCCCGCACCGACATCCAGGACAAGGGCTTCTACCAGAACGTCGAGTGGTGGGCGAAGAACCAGGACCAGGCCACCAAGCGCTGGACCGACTGGGCCACGGGCTGAGCCGCCGCACCCCGATCCAGAGGACGAGGTAACCACCATGACCGACCTCATGACCGGTGAGGCGACGCCCCGCGCCCCCGGGCAGGGCCCGGGTCCCGACGGCCGGAGCGCCCCGGCCCGCGCGCCGCGCGGCAGGGCGCTGAGCGGCCGGAGCCGGTCGCTGCTCCTCCTTGCCCCCGCCGTCCTGATGCTGCTGGTGTTCTTCGCCTATCCGCTGGCGGACATCATCTGGCAGGCGTTCACGGACCCGAAGCCGGGGCTCGGCAACTTCAGCGATCTGCTGTCCGACCCGACCACCACCCGGGTCGTGGTGCGCACCCTGCTCACCTCGCTCGTCGTCGCCGTCACCACCCTCGTGCTCGCGTACCCGTACGCGTATCTGATGACGGTGTCCGGGCCGCGGACCCGCGCGGTGCTCATGGCGCTCGTGCTGCTGCCCTTCTGGACCAGCCTGATGGCGCGGAACTTCGCGTGGATCGTGCTGCTCCAGGACGGTGGACCGCTGGGCATGCTGGGGTCGCTGTTCGGCCGGGACGGGGGGCTGCTCGGCACCGCGCCCGGCGTGGCGATCGGCATGATCCAGGTCCTCCTTCCATACATGGTCCTGCCGCTGTACAGCGTGATGAACGGCATCGACCGGCGGTTGCTGAGCGCGGCCTCCGGGCTCGGCGCGGGACGGTTCACCAGCTTCCGGCGGGTCTATCTGCCGCTGTCGATGCCGGGTGTGATCTCCGGGACGACCCTGGTGTTCGTCCTCGCCCTCGGCTTCTACGTCACCCCGAAGCTCCTCGGCTCGCCCAAGGAGTCGATGGTCGCGCAGGTCATCGGCACCAAGGTCGAGAAACTGCTCGACTTCGGCGGCGCCGGGGCGTTCTCCGTGATCCTGCTCGCGATCACCGCGCTGCTGCTGCTCGTGGTGGCCCGGGTGAGCCGGGCGGGCGCGGCACTCGGACTGTCCGGAAAGGAGCGCTGAGCCGTGGCGAACACGGAGACAACCCTCTTCCGCGGCGGGATCGGGCTCCGGCTCTGGGCCGCCCTGGTGGGCGCGATCCTGGTGGCGCCGACCCTCGTCGTCATCCCGCTCTCCTTCACCGGCAAGCGCAGCTTCGCGTTCCCGCCGGAGAACTGGTCGCTCCAGTGGTACCGGAACTTCTTCACCAACCCGACCTGGCGTGACTCGCTCGTCACCTCGCTCCAGATCGCGGTGGCCGTCGCGGTCCTCGCCACGGTGCTCGGCACCCTGGCGGCGCTGGCCCTGGACCAGGGCCGGCTGCCCGGCAAGGGCCTGATCAACGGTCTGCTGATGGCACCGATGGTGGTACCGCAGATCGTCGCCGCCATCGCCGTGTACGCGGCCTTCCTGAGCTGGGGCCTGTCCGGTACCGCGCTCGGGTTCGTGGTGGCGCACACCGCGCTCGCCGTGCCGTTCGTGGTGGTCGCCGTCTCCACCAGCCTGCGGGGCTACGACCGCCGGCTCGACCGGGCCGCCGCGATGCTCGGCGCGAACCCGTTCACCACCTTCCGGCGGGTCACGGCTCCGCTGATCGCGCCGGGCGTGCTCTCCGGAGCGGTGTTCGCCTTCGTCACCTCGCTCGACGAGGTCGTGATCGCGTTCTACCTCCAGAGCCCGACCCTGCACACCCTTCCGGTGACCATGTTCAGCAGCGTCACCGTGGAGACCGATCCGACGATCGCCGCCGCGTCGAGCATCGTGCTCGTCGCCACGACCGCGCTGATCCTGCTGCCGCAGTTGCTGCGGCGCACCGGGCGCGAGGGGAAACGCTGACATGGCCGACACCGCCGCCGAGATGGCCGGCACGACCGCCGCTTCGACCGACTCTCCGACCGCCACGTCCCCGCCCGGTGCCTCCGGCGCCACCTCGTCCAAGGCCGGGCGGACCGCCGGGTCCGCGCGGGCCAGCGGCGCGGCGGTCCGGCTGCGGCAGCTCACGAAGCGCTACGGGGGCCGGGCGGCCGTGGACCGGGTCTCGCTGGACATCGAGGTCGGGGAGTTCATGACCTTCCTCGGCCCGTCAGGGTCCGGCAAGACGACGACCCTCGACATGATCGCCGGGTTCAGCGGCACCACCGAGGGCAGCATCACCGTCGACGGTGTGGACGTCGCCGCACTGCCGCCGCACCGCCGTGACCTCGGCATGGTCTTCCAGCACTATGCCCTCTTCCCGCACATGACGGTCGCGAAGAACATCGCCTTCCCGTTGCAGCAGCGCAAGGTGCCGAAGGTCGAGATCGCGGAGCGGGTCGCCGAAGCGCTGCGGATGGTGCAGTTGGAGGGGATGGCCGACCGGCTGCCCAGCCAGCTGTCCGGCGGACAGCAGCAGCGGGTGGCGCTGGCGCGGGCCGTCGTGTTCAACCCGCGGGTCCTGCTGATGGACGAGCCGCTGGGCGCACTCGACAAGAAGCTGCGCGAACAGCTCCAGGGCGAGATCTCCCGGATGCACCGCGAGCTGGGCATCACCTTCGTCTTCGTCACCCACGACCAGGAGGAGGCGCTCGCCCTCTCCGACCGTATCGCCGTCTTCAACGAGGGCCGTATCGAACAGGTCGGCACGCCCGAGGAGTTGTACGAGCGGCCCGCGACCCTGTTCGTCGCCCGCTTCCTCGGCGAGTCCAATGTGTTCACCGGGCGGCGCACGGCACCGGGCGTCCTGACCGGTGACGGTTACGAGTTGGCGGTGCCTTCGGAGTCCGCGACCGATACGGACGAAGTCGCCTTGGTGGTACGGCCCGAGCGGATGCGGTTGCTCGTGCCCGACGAGAGCGCGCCGGAGGGACACAACGTCCTCGACGGCACGGTCACCGAGATCGTCTACTTCGGTGCGCACCGGCGCGTCGCCGTCGATCTGGCCTGCGGCGAACGCGTCCAGCTACGGGAGGCGGCCGGACAGGAACAGCCGCTGCGGCCCGGCTCCCCCGCGCGGGTCGCCTGGCCGGTGGAGCGGGCGGCGCTGGTGCCGGTCACCGCCGATCAGGGGAATGACGGGGCGGACGCCGCCGCCTGACTGTTCGTCAGGTCCCGAACTGCCCAGCCAAAGACACCCGAGGAGTGAGCCATGACCCACGACACCCGTACCGTCCCCGGCCGGGTCCCGCCCAGTGTTGTCGCCCTCGCCGACGTGCCGGTCACCCCGGCCGCCGAAGCGGTGACCAAGGTGCGGATCGCCCGCGTCATCACCAGACAGCGCAGCGGCTCCAATCTGATGCTCGGCGCCGCCTGGATGGACCCCGGCGAGCGCACCAACGTCTGGTCCTCACGCGGGGACGACGACGTCGCCGACGGCGACCACTGGTACGGCCCCGTCGAGGAGACGTACTTCATCATCCGCGGGCGGCTCCGGCTCACCTGGGACGAGGGCCACTTCGACCTGGGCCCCGACGACTGCGTGTATCTCGCGCCCGGCTGGACCTACCACTTGGAGAACACCGGCGACGAGCCCGCGTTCTTCACGTACTCGATGACCCCCTCGCAGGAGTAGCAGGAGGAGAACGTGAGCGAAACCGTCCATGTGTTCTGGGACGAACGGGTCCTGGACCACGACACCGGGTCCGGCTTCTGGGAGGCCGCGCCCTCCGATCTCCTCGCCGAACAGGAGTTGCACCCCGAGAGCGCACCTCGGGTACGCAACATGAAGGCGGTGCTGGAGCGCGGACCGGTCGCCGACCACATCGTCTGGCACCCGGGACGCCTCGCGACCGAGGCCGAACTGACCACCGTACACACGCGGTCGTACGTCGAAGAGGTGCGCGCCCTGTGCGAGAAGGGCGGGACCGCCCGGCACTGGCTCACCTCCACGACCACGGTCACACCCGGCTCCTGGGAGCCGCTGCTCGCCGCCGCCGGGACTTCTCTCGCCGCCGTGGACGCCGTGCTCGACGGCTCGTGCGATGTGGCGTACGCGCTGGTGAGGCCGCCGGGACACCACGCACAGCCCGAACAGGCCGACGGCTACTGCGTGTTCGGGCACGCGGCGCTGGCCGCCCAGCGGGCCCGGGACCGCGGTGTGGAGCGGGTCGCCGTCGTCGACTGGGACGTCCACCACGGCAACGGCACCCAGGAGATCTTCTACGACCGCCCCGACGTCCTCACCGTCTCGCTGCACATGGCGCACGGCGCGTGGGGCAGGACCCATCCGCAGACCGGCTCCCCCGACGAACTCGGGCGCGGCGCGGGCACCGGGTACAACATCAACATCGAGTTGCCGGTCGGCTCGGGCGACCGGGCGTACGCCGATGCGATCGAGCGGATCGTGTGGCCCGTGCTGCGGCAGTACCGGCCCGGGCTGATCGTCGCCGCGTCGGGTCAAGACGCGGCCACCTTCGACGCCAATGGTCAGCACAACGTGACCATGGCCGGCTTCCACCGGATCGGCACCCTGCTCGGCGAGATGAGCCGGGAACTGACGGACGGCCGAATCGTCCTCACCCAGGAGGGCGGCTACGCGCGCAGTTACGCCGCCTACTGCCTGCACGCCACCGTCGAGGGACTACTCGGCCGCGAACCCGGACTCGCCGACCCCATCGCGTACGTACCCGACGACATCACCCGGGGCGACGCGGCGCTCGACCGCGTACGGGAAGCACTCGCACCCCACTGGGCCCTCTGAGCCGCACGGCCCGCACCATCGCCACCCGCACACCCCACACACCGGAGATCACCATGGAACTCCCCTTCACCCTGCCCACCTACGACGACCGGCTGCGCCGGGTCCGGGCCCGGATGACCGCCCAGGGCCTCGACGGACTCGTCGTCACCATGCCCGACGTCGTGAACTGGCTGACCGGTGTCAGTTCCGTGGGCTATCTGTGGCCGCAGGCGCTCGTCATCGACTCCGGTGACGGCGAGCCCGAGTACGTCACCCGCACCACCGAGGAGCCGGGGGTGCACATGCTGTCGTGGCTGCGCTCCCCGCGCGTCTACGACATCGCGACCCAGGACCCGATCGAGGTCATCGCCGAAAGTGTCCGCAAGCACGGGCTCGACCGGGCGACGGTCGGTATCGAGCTGGAGGCGTTCACGCTGCTGCCCGGCAACTGGGACCGGCTGCGCGCCCTGCTCCCCGGGGTCCGCTGGGTCGACGCGAGCCACCTCGTACCGGAGGAGCGGCTGATCAAGTCCGCCGCCGAGATCGCGTATCAGCGGCAGGCCGCCGAGATGGCCGACTACGCCATGGAGCAGGTCTTCGCCGCGGTACGGCCCGGTGTCTCGGAGACCGAACTCGCGGGCATAGCGAGCAAGGCGCTGGGTGAGGCGGGCAGCGAGTTCGCCGCGATCCCACCGATGGTCGTCTCGGGCGAACGCAGCGCGCTGGTGCACGCGATGGCCTCCCGACGCACCCTCTCGCGCGGTGACGTGGTCTGTATCGAGTTCGCCGGTGTCGTGCACCGCTACCACGCGGTCCTGATGCGGACCGCCGTGGTGGGGCAGCCCTCGCCCCGGGTCCAGGAGGTCGCGGACTGCGTCGAGCGCGCCACCGAGGCGGCCATCGCCGCCTCGGGACCCGGCGCCCCCGCGCCCGCCCCGGACGACGCCTGCAACGCGGTACTCGGCGAGCTGGACCTCGTACGCCGCCGCTGCCACCGCATCGGCTACAGCCTCGGCGTCGCCTACCCGCCCGGGTGGCTGGAGCCGATGACGCTGGTGGAGGGCGACGAGCATGTGCTCGCGCCGGGGATGTCGTTCACCATCGAGCCGAATCTGCATCTGCCCGACGAGGGCTTCGGAATCAAGATGGGCGACACCGTGCTGTGCACACCGGACGGTGCCCGCAGCCTCTCGCGGCTGCCCCACACGCTGCACGTCGCCGACTGACGGACGCCCCCGTGAGCCGGGGCGGGGCGGCGGCGCACCCGAAGCCCGCCGCCCCGCCCCTCCCGTTCGAGCCCCCGTTCCTCTCCCCCTGTGAAGGAGGCACCACCGTGAGCGTCCCGTACGCCGACGCCCTCGCCGAGGCCAAGCCCCTGAGCCACTGGCTCGACAGCCGGGACGCGCCGGCGCCGCGTCCCGCACTCACCCGGAACACCACCTGCGATCTCGCCGTCGTGGGCGGCGGATTCAGCGGACTGTGGACCGCGCTGCTCGCCAAGGAGCGCGATCCGTCGCTGGACGTCGTCCTGGTCGAGGCCCGCACCACGGGCTGGGCCGCGTCCGGCCGCAACGGCGGCTTCGTCTCGGCCAGCCTCACCCATGGCCTCGGCAACGGCGCCGACCGCTGGCCCGACGAACTCGCCGACCTGGAGCGCATGGGCCTGGAGAACCTCGCCGAGATCGAGGAAACCCTGCGCCGGTACGGCATCGACTGCGGCTTCCGGCGCGACGGTAAGCTGTGGGCGGCCACCGCGCCGCACCAGGTCGACGAGATCCGCGGCATGTGCGACCTCGCGGCGGCGCACGGCCGCTTGATCGACTTCCTCACCCAGGACGAGATCCGCGCGGAAGTCGACTCACCGACCTACCTCGCGGGCGCGTTCGACGCCGAGGGCTACGCGCTCACCGACCCGGCACGGATGGTCTGGGGCCTGCGCGAGGCATGTCTGCGCCTGGGCGTGCGACTGTACGAGAACACTCCGGTACGGCGGATGCGCGAGGGCAACCAGGGCGTCGTCCTCGACACCGCGTACGGCAAGGTCGGCGCCCGGCAGGTGGCCCTCGCGACCAATGTCTTCCCCGCACTGCTGCGCCGACTGCGTCTGTACACGGTGCCGGTGTACGACTACGTCCTGACGACCGAGCCGCTGACCGACGACCAACTCGCCTCGGTGGGCTGGAAGGGCCGCCAGGGGATGTCCGACATGGGCAACCAGTTCCACTACTACCGGCTCACCGACGACAACCGGATCCTGTGGGGCGGCTACGACGCCATCTACCACTACGGGAGCGGGCTGCGGGACGAACTCGACCAGCGGCCCGAGACGTTCGCGAAGCTGGCCGAGCACTTCTTCACCACCTTCCCGCAGTTGGCGGGCGTGCGGTTCGACCACGCGTGGGGCGGCGCCATCGACACCTGCACCCGCTTCACCGCCTTCTACGGTCAGGCGATGAGCGGGCGGGTGGCGTACGCGCTCGGGTACACGGGGCTCGGTGTGGCGGCCAGCCGGTTCGGCGCGAACGTCATGCTCGACCTGCTGTCCGGGCGTCAGACCCCGCGTACCCGCCTGGAGATGGTGCGCACCAAGCCGCTGCCGTTCCCGCCGGAGCCGGCGCGGTACGTGGGCGTCGAGCTGACCCGGCGCTCCCTGGACCGCGCCGACCACAACGGTGGGCACCGCGATGTGTGGCTGCGCACGCTGGACCGGTTCGGATTGGGCTTCGACTCGTGAGCCCCGTCGGGCTGAGCGGCACGCGCGGCGCGAGTCGCCGAGTGGGTCAGCGCCTGATCTCCTTGATCTTCAGCATGCGCGTGATCACCTTGTCGAGCTCCTCGTCGTCGAAGACCTTCTTCCAGTCGTCGCGGACGATCGACTCACGGCCGTAGTCCATGGCGATCAGACAGGCGTCCGAGAACGGGTTGGAGCCCTTGAGGGTGTTGGCGAGGGCGACCTGCGTATGGCCGAGGAGCATCGCGCGGGCCGCCTTCTCCGGCACGCCGACCGTGTGCACGGTCTCGTGCAGCGCCTCGGTGAGCAGGGCGCCGACCATACAGGCGATGGTCTCCACCAACGTCGGTTCCAGGACGGCCAGTTGCTTGACGGTGACCCAGTGCACGTCCACCACCGGCGCGTACATCACCCGGATCACGGACTCGGCGAGCGACTGCCGGTCCGGGTCGCCGCCCTCGTACGCGGCGACGACCTCCTGCGGGGCCGCGATGCCGCCGAAGGTGTCCGCCCACTGCTCCGGCGTGGTGCGCTCCAGGAACACGGACGGGTGGCAGGGGTGGGCGCACACGTAGTGCACATCGTCGCGTGCGTGCAGGAGTCCGGCGTACGCGGCGGCCGGGTCCAGGGTGAGGACGATCGTGCCGGGTCGCATCAGCGGGACGAGTTCGGCGGAGACCGCGCCGAGCACCACGTCGGGTACGGCGAGGATCACGACGTCGGCCTGGGCGACCGCGTCGGCCGACTCGGTGATCTCACGGCCTAGTTCACGGATGAGGTCCTGGCCCTTGGGGGACGCCTCGCTGAACAGGGCCCGGAAGTCGCTCTTCACCAGGTTGTTCGAGACGCGCTGGCCCATCTTGCCGGCGGCCCCGATCACGGCCACGGTCCGCACGTCGGCCTCGGTGTTGTTCTCGGTGGCCATCACTTGCTCCTCTTCAGGGTCTTGATGCTGTGCTGCGTCCACTGGTGTTCGAGCCGGGCGGTGGCGTCGAAGCCGTCGTCCTGCCACGGGAGCCAGTGCTCCACGATCTGGTGGATGCCGCGCTCGTCCGGGCGGACCGTGTCGACCATGCCCTGGTGGTCGAGCAGGCCCTCACCGAGCGGGCAGCCCGCGTAGGTGAAGCCGACCCAGCCGTCGCGGCGGGTGAACGCGAAGTCCTTCACATGGATGTTCACGACATGGGGCGCGGTCGCCCGGACGACATCGGCGGGCCGCTCCAGACGGGCGACGCTGTTGCCGGGGTCGAGGACGACACCGAAGTGCGGGTCGTCCACCGCGCGGACGACCGTCAACAGGTCGTCCGTGGAGACCTGTTCGTAGGTCTCCAGGCCGAGCGTGACTCCCGCGTCGGCGTACGCGGGCACGGAGTCGGCGAGCAGGGCGATCGCCTCGTCGGTGCCGGGGCGGTGGTCGGCGGTGTTGGTCATGGAGCGGACCAGGGTCACACCGAGCTTGGCGGCGAGGTCGAGATAGCGCAGCAGATGCGCGGGGCGCACACCTCGGGTACCGAGTTCGAGGGTGAGGCCCAAGTCGGCGGCGGCGGCCCGCAGATCGGCGAGGCGCGCGTCGTCGTAGGTCTCGATGTCCGGGTAGTCGCAGATCTGGAAGACCTCGCCGCACAGGTCCCGGGTGTCCTGGAACATGTCGAGCAGCGTGAGGGGGCGCGGCGCGCGTGCGGAGATCCGCCAGAAGTACGCGTAGGTGCTGATGCCGTACGCCATCAGGCCACCGCCCCGGTGAGCGCGACGGCCTCGTCGAGGATCCGTTCGACGGCGGCGGTGTCGTGGGCGAAGCGGCCCAGGAAGAGTCCGCCGACCGCCGGGCCCAGACGGGTGAGCAGGCCGGGGCCCGCGCTGCCGCCGTAGATGACGGTGGAACCACGGTGTGCGGGGTGTGCCGCGAGCCAGTCGGTGAGGGCCGCGCACACGGTGGTGATGTGGTCGGCGGACGCCGGTTCGGGGGCGCCGATCGCCCACTGGGGTTCGTAGGCGAGGACGACGGGTCCGGTCAGGCCGTGCAGCAGCCGTTCCGCCTCGGCGACGGTACGGCGCGCGGCCTCGTCCGAGGGTGCGCGGTCGAGTTCACCGACACACAGGACCGGGGTGAGGCCGTTGCGGAGGGCGGCGGCGGTCTTCGCCGCGACGACGGTGTCGCCCTCGCCGTAGAGGCGGCGGCGTTCGGCGTGGCCGACCTCGGCGTAGGCGCAGCCGATCTCCTTGAGCGAGGCGCCCGAGACCTCTCCGGTGTAGGGCCCCGCGTCCTCGGTGGCGATGTCCTGGGAGCCGACGGCGACTCCGGATCCGGCGAGTACACCGGTCACGGGCACGATCGCCGGGAACGCGGGGAGCACGAACAGCCGGACCGTGCCGCCGGTGACGGCGGGGTGGCGGTCGGCGAGTGCGGCGATGCGGCGCGCCCAGTTCAGGGTCTCGTGATGGCCGAAGTACATCTTGAGACTCACTCCGAGGGTGACCGGCTCCGCTGCGGGGGCGAGGACGGAGGCGGAGGCGGGGGTGGATGCGGGGGTGGGCATCAGGCCGCCGCTCCGTCGTCCCCGTAGCTGTCGCAGCCCTCGTAGTCGGTCATGAGCTGGACCTTGGCGGCCGACGGCGACGTGGCGTCGAAGCGGTAGGTCAGCCACTCGGCGGCCAGCCGGCGGGCGAGTTCGAGGCCGACGACACGCTGTCCGAAGGTGAGGACCTGGGCGTTGTTGGAGAGGATCGCCCGCTCGACCGAGAACGAGTCATGGGCGGTGACGGCCCGTACGCCCTTGACCTTGTTCGCGGCGATGGCGACGCCGAGTCCCGTACCGCAGACCAGGAGCGCACGGTCGGCCTCGCCGCGTGCGACGAGTTCGGCGGCGGCGATGGCGACCTTCGGGTAGGCGGTGTGGCCGTCGGCGTCCACGCCGACATCGATGACGGAGACGACGAGGTCGCTGGCCTCCAGGTCCTTCTTCAGGGCCTCCTTGTACTGGTAACCGGCGTCGTCGCAGCCGACGACGATCCGCAGCTTGGTGCCGGGCATCCGATGCTCCATCCGGGGTGGTGCGATGAGGGGGGCGGGGTCGGTCGAGGGGGTGCCGCTAGCGGCAGGAGCCGAGCACCGGGTGCACGGCGCGGACGATCAGGGCCAGGGAGTGGGCGCCCGCGTCCGGTGTGCCGAGGGACTTCTGGGCGTGCGGCCGAGCGCGTCCCATGCGCGGGAGCAGCCGGGCGGTGGCCTCGGCGGCGCGGTCGGCCTCGGTGGCCGCCGCGTCCCACGCCGTCGACAAGTCGGCGCCGGTGGCGATGTGTTGGCCGAGGGTCTCGGCGAACGGCACGAGGACGTCGACCATGGTCTTGTCGCCGAGTTGGGCGCCGCCGAGCCTGCGGACACCGGTGGACGCTTCGAGTACGCCGTGCGCGACGGCGGACGAGGTGGGCCGTTCCCGGTTGCCGAGCGCGGTGGCAACGGAACGCAGGATCACCCCCCACAGCGCACCGGACGTGCCGCCCGCCTTGTCGGCCCAGGCGTCGGCGGCCAGGGACAGCAGCGACTCGGCGCCCGCGCCCGACGCGTGGGCCCGAACGGCGGCCTCGTACGCGGCCGTGGAGCCGCGCCGCATGCCGATGCCGTGGTCCCCGTCGCCGGCGACCGCGTCGATGCGGCCCAGTTCGTCGGCGTGGGCGTCCACGACGTCCTTGACGGCGCCGAGTGCGGCAAGCGCGGTCGTGCCGGCGGCGCGCGAGGCATCGGTGGCCTCGGGCAGGGGAGGTTCGGCGGCGGTGTCGTCGGTGGCCGGGATGTCGGTGGCCGGGTTGCCGGTTTCCGGTGCGGACTGTGCGGTGACCGTGCCCTTGCGGTAGGCGGGGGTGTCGGCGGGCGCGGTCCACAGGGCTTCGAGGTCCGCGTCGAGCCAGGTCAGGGTGAGCGAGACGCCCGCCATGTCGAAGCTGGTCACGAGTTCGCCGACCTCGGGGTCGACCGGCTCGACGCCCGCCTCGGTGAGGAGTTGGGCGACTCTGCGGTAGACGACGAACAGTTCCTCGTACTTGACGGAGCCGAGGCCGTTGAGGATGACGGCCGCGCGCTGTCCGCTCAACTCCCTTACGCCGTCGGGGAGTTCCTTGAGGAGGGTGGTCACCAGGAGTTCGGCGGCCTCGTCGGCGCTGGGCAGGCCCTGTTCGCCGATGCCGGGCTCGCCGTGGATGCCGAGCCCGACCGCCATCCGGCCCTCCGGGACGGTGAACAGCGGGTGGTCCGCGCCGGGCAGGGTGCAGCCGGAGAAGGCGATGCCGAAGGAGCGGGTACGGGCGTTCGCGTGGGCGGCGACCTCGGCCACCGCGTCCAGCGGCAGGCCCTGTTCGGCCGCCGCGGCGGCGGCCTTGAATACGGGCAGGTCACCCGCGACCCCGCGCCGCTTGTGCGCCTCGGCGGGCCCGGCACTGGACACGTCGTCGGTGACGGCGAGCGTACGGGTCGGTATCCCCTCGGCGTTCAGCCGCTCGGCGGCCTGCCCGAAGTGCAGTACGTCACCGGCGTAGTTGCCGTACATCAGGAGCACCCCACCGCTCCGGTGGGCGGCCCGTGCGACGGTGCGTATCTGCTGGGCGGACGGCGAGGCGAAGACATTGCCGACGGCGGCGCCGTGTGCGAGACCCTGTCCGACCAGGCCGGAGAAGGCCGGGTAGTGCCCGGAGCCACCGCCGACGACGACGGCGACCTGACCGGCCGGAGCGGGGACGGCGCGGACGACTCCGCCGGGGACGGGTCGCACCCAGCGGCGGTGCGCGGCGGCGAATCCCTCAAGGGCCTCGTCGGCGAAGGCGGCGGGCTCGTTGTGCAGTCGGGTCATCGCAGGGCCTTTGCCGGTGCGGGCCGCGCCTCGTCCGTGGCCGGGCGGACACGGGAGGAGAGCCAGATCATCAGGACGGCCGACAGGAGCATGAACGCGCCGACCAGATAGAGCGGTACGTAGTAGGCGCCGGTCCAGTCCTTGAGCCAGCCGGTGATGTAACTGGCGGCGAATCCGGCGACATTGCCCGCGGTGTTGATGAGCGCGATGCCGGCCGCCGCGGCGGCGCCGGTCAGGAAGCGGGACGGCACCGACCAGAACACCGGCAGGGCGGCGAAGATGGCGCACGCGGTGATGGTGATGACGGCGACGGTGGCGGCGGGCGAGCCCATGTAGAGGGCGAGCGGAATCGAGATACCTCCGACGACGGCGGGCCCCGCGACATGCCAGGTGCGGGTGCCGTGCTTGGTGGCGTGCCGGGTCCAGAAGAAGAGGACGACGGCGGCCGGGAGGTACGGGATGGCGGTGATCCACGCCTTGTCCATCACGCTGAACGTGGTGTCGTACTGGTCCTGGAAACCGTTGATGATCGTCGGCAGGAAGAACGCGAGCGCGTACAGGCCGTAGACGAAGCCGAAGTAGACGGCGGCCAGGGTCCAGACGCGGCCGTTGGTGAAGGCGGCCTTCAGAGCGCCCTTGGCGTGCTTCGTCCCGTGGCCGGTCTTCCCTGCGCTCTCGGCGGAGAGCGCGCCGGTGAGCCAGGTCTTCTCCTCGGCCGTCAGCCACTTGGCGTCGGCGGGGCGGTCGATGAGGTAGAACCAGGCGACCACGCCGAGCACGATGGCGGGGATCGACACGAACAGGAACATGACCCGCCAGCCCTCCAGGCCGAAGAGGCCGTGCCGGCCGATCAGCCAGCCGGCGAGCGGGGCGCCGAAGACGGTGGTCAGGGGCTGGGCCAGATAGAACAGGCCGAGGACCTTGGTGCGGTGCCGGCTGGGCACCCACTGGCTGAGGAACAGGATCGCGCCGGGGAAGAACCCGGCCTCGGCGACGCCGAGGAGGAAGCGGAGCGCGTAGAGCTGCTCGCTGTTCTGCACCCAGGTGAACAGGAGCGAGACGATGCCCCAGGTCACCATGATCCGGGCCAGCCAGCGCCGGGCGCCGAACCGGTGCAGGGCCATGTTGCTGGGCACTTCGAGCACGATGTAGCCGAGGAAGAAGATCCCGGAGGCGAAGCCGAACTGGGCGGCCGTGAGGGCCAGGTCCTGGCCCATGCCGTTCGGCTCCGCGAACGAGACGGCCGTGCGGTCGAGATAGTTCACGAAGAACATCAGGGCCACGAACGGCACAAGGCGTATCGAGACCTTCTTGATCGCTGATCTCTCCACGGCGGTGGATGGTGCGTCGGCACCCATGGCGACTCCTCGGCTCGCCGGACAGCTCCGTCCGGACTGGGTCACTCCCGGCCGGGGCTCGTACAGCGGAAGCTGTCACGGCGACGTCGGCCGAACTGGCTTCACGCTAAACCTCATCCCGAAATTGGTCACCAATTTACCAGTGTGGCTAACATCACTCATCTCCATGTCATCACTCTCTTGACAAATCAGGCCATAGCCAGCATTTAGGGCGGTTAAAACGGGTGTGATCGCGATCTGGTGTACTGGTGACCGTGACCAGTCAGCCCGATCAGCAGCCCGCGCCCGCACCCGACCTCGCCCAGTTGCTGCGCCCGGTGGTGCGCGAGTCGTCGGTGAGCGAGGTGGCGAAGCGGCTCCTCGATCATCTCTCCGCGGGTGACATCAGGCCCGGCACCCGGCTCCCGGCGGAACGGCAGCTCGCCGAGGCCCTCGGCGTGGCCCGCTCCAGTGTGCGGGGCGCCCTGTCGGCCCTGGACGTGCTCGGCATCATCGAGATCAGGCCCGGCTCGGGATCGTACGTCCGCGAGGGCACATCGGAGTTCCTGCCGCGCGCCATCAACTGGGGACTGATGCTCGGGCAGCGCCGCACCCAGGACCTGGTCGAGGTGCGTACGTATATGGAAGGCGTGTCCGCGCGGCTGGCCGCCGAGCGCGCGTCGGACGAGGACGTGGCCCGGCTGGAGGAGCATCTTCAGCACATGCGGGACGCGGGTCAGGACGTCAAGGCGTTCATCGACGCCGATATCGCCTTCCACCTGGAGACGGCACGCATCGCCAAGAACTCGGTACTGAGCGACATCCTGCACAGCATTCGCGCGCTGCTCCAGGTCTGGATGGAACGGGTCAGCGACATCGAGGGCACGGTCAGCGGCACCCTGTGCGAGCACGACGCCGTACTCCAGGGCATCCGCGACCGCGACCCGGAGGCCGCGGACCGGGCGATGGCGGAACACATGCGGATGGCGAGCGAGCGGCTGCGCGCCTCGATGGAGCCGAGGAAGCCCTGACAGGAGCGGCCCGGTCACGACGGTCGTACGTCGCCGTGACCGGGCCGCTCCCGGCACCGGCCCGCCTCATGTCAGGCAGGGCAGCACATCGGGCGAGGTCAGCGGTCCTTGCTGAGGGCGAGGAGTTCCGCGAACAGGCCGCCCGCGTGCACCAGGTCCTCGTAACCGCCCTGCTCGATGATCCGGCCGCGCTGCATCACGATGATCCGGTCCGCGATCCGCGTGTTCTCCAGCTGATGCGTCACGACCAGAGTGATGCGCTCGGCAGCGATCTTCTTGATCTCCTCGAAGATGTGATGCTCACCGCGCGGGTCCATCTGCGAGGTCGGTTCATCGAGGATCAGCAGGGCAGGGCGCCGGTACAGGGCGCGTGAGCAGGCGAGCCGCTGCCACTGACCGCCGGAGAGTTCCGCGCCGCCGAACAGCTCCCGGGCCAGCAGGGTGTCCAGGCCCCGGGGCAACTCCTCGATCGCGGTGCGCATCCCGACCGCGTCGACGGCCTCCCACACGGCCAGGTCGTCGGTGGTACGCGGCTGGCCGAGCGTCACGTTCTCGCGGGCCCGCAGCGGCCATTGGGCGAAGATCTGCGGCACCAGACCGGTGTGCGCCCACACGGTGGCCGGATCGGCGCTGGCGAGGTCGGTGCCGTTCCAGGTCACCGTGCCCTTGTCGGCGAGGAGTACGCCGGTGATCAGCCGGGTGAGCGTGGACTTGCCGGAGCCGTTCTCGCCGACGATCGCCACGATCTCGCCGCGCCGGAAGGTGAGCGAGAGATGGTCGACCGCCGGCTTCTCCTTGCCCGGGTAGCGGTAGACGACCTCATCGAGCCGGATCTCGTCGACCGGTGACGTCACGGCCACCGGACCGCGCTTCGGGGCCCGTGCGGTGGCCAGGTCCACGAACGACCGCATATCGGCGAGATAGAGGCTGGTGTGGAACATCGCGGCGCCGTTGACGACCAGTTGGGACAGGGCAGCCAGGGTGGTCTGGACGGCGACCACGGCGGTCGCCGCGACCGCCAACTCCACCCGCCCGCTCAGCGCCAGCCAGCCGAGCGCGGCCCAGGTGACCAGCAGGAAGAACCCGCCGAGCGCCGAGGTGGCCAGCTCGATCCGCAGCAACCGGGGGGCGACGGCGAGGGTGCGCCGGTCGATCCGCCGCGACAGGCTGCGGTACCAGAACAGGAGATAGCCGGTCATGCCGTTCGCACGGACCTCGTCCCCGTACTTCGGTGTGGTCGACCACCAGCGCATCATGCCGCGGACATTGCGGTCGCCGACGTTCGCGTAGTGGGTGTCGTAGTCGACCCGCGCGGAGAGCACCGCACCCGCCCCGGCGGGCAGCACCGCAAGGAACAGCAGCGGCAGCAACAGCGGGTGCAGCGCGGCGAGTACGCCGCCCGCCGCGATCATGCGGACGGCGGCGGCCAGGAAGCGCTGGCTGTCCCGCACCATGTACGTGGTGCGGACCACGCCGATCTCGGCGGCCTCCTGCCGGTCGGCGAAGCCGTCCTCGCCGTACGCGGACGCCTCCACCTGGCACACCGCCTCGACCAGGGCCGTGTCCGCGGCGGTCGTCAGGAGCGGTGTGATACGGCCGTCGGCGTACGAGGCGAGTGCCGTCGCGATCCGTACGGTGCCGGCGGCCACGGTGACGACAAGGAGCGCGGGGAGCATCGCGTGCAGCCGGTCGGCGACGGATCCGTCGCTCACCAGTGGCCGCATGGCCCGCGCGGTGAACGTCAGCAGCACGGCCGCCGCGACACCGGTGAGGAGTTGGCAGCCGAGTAACAGGAGTACGGCGCGACGGTCGATGCGCCAGGCCATCCGGGCCGTCTGCCCGAGCACGGACGGCAGCCGCGCACACAGCGCCTTGAACCCGACCTCGCCGAGGGGGTTGCGGGAGTGCGGCCCACCGAAGGTCAGCTCGGCCGGGGGTGGGGGCGGTGGGGTGGAGGGTGCCGGGGACTGCGACTCGGGCGGCTCGGGAGCGGGGTTCGTGGGCTCGGGGATCACGCGGTCGGACTTCGCGGGCTCGGGGTTCGTCGGGCGGGGAATCCTCATACGGACGCCCCCTCGGTGCCAGGGACGGGCGCCGTAACAGTCGACACAGCGACGTCTGACACACCGTCAACAAGGCGTACCCGGGCAGGCGTACCGCCCCCAGGAAAGTCGAACGCAGGATGAAGCCCCTCATGGGCTGGAACAGGATGCATGAGTCCTCCTGAAGGCACGACCACGGACACGACGGCGGGACAACGCGCCTGATCAAGAACGCGTCACGGCCACCAAGGGGCGAATTCTCGGGCATACGTTCGAATGCCGGAGCGCGCTGCCATCAGTTCCGGGCAGCACGGTCGTAATGGGGCGTTCGATTCACTCGCGAGGGTCGCCTCACCCGTCCGAGGGATTGCCCGGACGGAGACCAAGGGGCGACTGGGTCGATCGTCGCGGACGCCCGAAGGGTCGGCGCCGACACGTCTGCGCGACTGCGAATCGGTCTGGCCGAGAGGGGCGCCGCAGTGATATCCATGCGACGTGAAAAGGCCCCCGCTCACCTCGGACCCTTCAACCCCGAACCCGTCGACTCCGGACCCATCGACTCCAGCCCCGTTGCCCTTCGACGCGGTCCTGTGCGACATCGACGGAGTGATCCGTTTCTACGACACGGCCGAGGTGACGCGCCTGGAGCGTGCCGCCGGGCTGCCCGACGGCACCACGGCGGCGATCGGTTTCGCGCCGGAGAACGATCTGCCGTTGTTGCTCGGGCGCATCACCCGTGAGCAGTGGGCGGACTCCATCGTTCGCGACCTCTCCGCGCGGGTGACGCCCGATCAGGCCAGGTCCCTGGCAAGGGCGTTCACCGAGGCGGACTCGCACACCGACGCGCAGGTGGTCGATCTGCTGCGCCAGGTAAGGAGCCGGTGCCCGCTCGTCCTCGTCAGCAACGCGACGGCCTGGCTGGACGACGATCTCGTACGGCTCGGCCTGGCCGACCTCGCGGACCACGTCGTCAACAGCTCCCGCGAGGGCGTCGCCAAGCCGGACCGCCGTATCTACGAGATCGGCGCCGCACGGGCCGGAGTCCCGCCGCAGCGGTGCCTGTTCGTGGACGACCGGCAGGAGAACGTGGACGCCGCCACCGCACTCGGCATGACCGGGGTGCTCCACCGGGACGCGACGGATCTGCGCACGGCACTCGCTCCCCTGCTCAGGACGGACGAGGCATGGTCGGGCGCGGGCGAACCGGACTACGTCCGATGACCGGGGAGTGGGCCATGAGCGGAAAGGTTCGGGCCGTGACCGTCGCCTTGGCCGTCGCCTCGGTAGTGGTGCTGTCGGGCGCGTGCGACGCGCAGGGCGCCGGGAACGACAAGGCCACGCCACGCGAAAGCGACACCTCCGCCGTCCCCTCGGCGACGGCACCCTCGACCGCTACGTCCCCCGCACCGGACACCACCCCGCAGGTCCGGCTCCTCGTCAACTTCATGATCAGCGGCGGCTACGCGGGCCGGCGCGACCAGCTACTGCTCTACACCGACGGGACGTACACCGTCTCCACCCGTAACAAGCCGAGCAGCACCCACCGACTCGACGCCAAGGCGCTCGGCGAGCTGCGCGCCGACCTCAAGAACGCGGACCTCGGCAGCCTCCCGGGCCGGATCATCGACGAACAAGCCCGGGACATGTTCCAGTACCGCCTCGCCCACGAGGGCCACGTGGTCATCACGGACCTGACCCGTTCCTACCCCCGCCTGGACAAGGTGGTCCACCGCTTGGAGCGCCTGGTCGACGCCGGCTAGGGGCACCGATGAGGAACTGATCGTCGGCGATCGACGTCCTGGGGAATGTGACGCAAGCGGGGAGCACCATGGGTGATGAGCCGACATGGCCGGAGCTGTTGCTTGTCTTCTTCGTCGCGGGGGCTGTCCCAACCATCATCGGAGGGGCGGTGATCCTGTCTCTCGTAGGACTGACGATGTGGATGACGGCACCGCTGCGACGCGGACGCACCGGCTCCGAAGACGGCTGAGCGATGCCGGTCGGCGTTCGTCCGGTGCTGTGGTCAGGGACGCCCGGCGGGTCGGGGTGCGAACGGGCTGAGTATTCTCTTGGTCCGAAGTGCGTGAGCACTCACCGCATTCCACGAGACGGCCACGGCGCGACACCGAGCGCACGCACATGCGGGACGCTTGTGGTTCTGGAGCGAGAGTGACCGAAGTTCCTGTCATAGCGGCAGACGGCGCGACGGTCACGCTGGGCGACACCACGCTGCTCGCGCCCACGACCTTCGCAGTGATGCCGGGCGAGTTCTGGTGTGTCACCGGCGGCAACGGCTCGGGGAAGACCACTCTCCTGCGTGCCTTCCTCGGCAGTCGGAGTCTGACGGCAGGTTCGTGTTCGGTGCTGGGCGAACGCGCCAGCATGGCAAAGCCCCTGCACCGACGTCTCGTGGCCTCGCTTGTCGAACCGATCCCCGTCGCCGGACTCGCACGCGAGTCGGCACGCGCCTCGCAGGCCGGACGTATGCGTGGACAGGCACGCTCCACCACGCGCTCGACCTGTACCGGCCGGAGCCGCGCGGGCTGACCTCGGCTCCGTTCCGGCCGGATGGCCGTCTTCGCGGGTATCTCGCCCAGGGCGCGATTCGAGCGCTACGCACGCCCGGTCGCGCGATGGCGGCCATACCGCTCCTGCTGATCGGCGGTGCCGTGCTGACGCTCGGTGCGGCCGGGCCGGAAAGCAGCCTGGCGTGGTTGTCGTGGGTGGCCGGGCCGGTCTGTGTGTACCTGGGGTCCGGATGGGTGAGCGAGACGTGGCGTGGCCTGCGCGACGAGTTGACCCTGGCTCCGCTGTTCCGTGAGTGGTGGGGTGGGACGCTCGCCCGCTCGCTGACGTGGCCTGTCGTCGCCGTGCTGGTCGGAGCGTGCCTGGGAGGTGGCCTCGCGTTCGTGATCCAGTGGCCGCTTCACGGCGGACGCCTGGTGAACACGGTCCTCCTTGTCGCGGGGTCGGTGGTGCTGGTGCTGGGTGCCAGGTTCCTGCGTGAGATGAAGCTGCATCTGCCACTCGGACTGCTTCTGCCGATCGTCACGCCACTCGGTGACATCTCCGGTCTTCTGGTCGTGGCGTGGCAGTTCGACGGAGTCGTCGCCGTGGTGATCGGAATCGCCGTGATGAACGCCGCCCCGTCCGCACTCGGTTCGGCCGCGCTCGCGCTCGGCATGGCCGCCTGCTGCGTATGGGCGGGGCTGCGCCGGACAGGATGGGCGCACCGGGGACTGGTCTCCCGCCTCAGCCGCGGGTAGCGGACTCGACCCGGGGCACGGTACGGCTCCGACCTTTCCAGGGTCTTGCCATGACCAGTGTGTTTACGTAAACATACTCCTGAGGTGCGGCTCCCTTGGCCCCCTGGCACTCCCCTTGAGCACAGGAGCAGCAGCACATGCCCGTTCTCCAGATCGACGACGACGGTTTCCGCCTCGACGGCGAACCCTTCCGGCTCCTGTCCGGCGGGCTGCACTACTTCCGCGTCCACCCCGCGCAGTGGGCCGACCGGCTCCGCAAGGCCCGCCTCATGGGCCTCAACACCGTGGACACGTACATCCCGTGGAATCTCCACCAGCCCCGGCCCGATGTGTTCCAGATGGACGGCGCGCTCGATCTGCCCGCCTTCCTCGACCTCGCCGCCGCCGAGGGGCTGCACGTCCTGCTCCGCCCCGGCCCGTACATCTGCGCGGAATGGGAGGGCGGCGGCCTGCCCTCCTGGCTGCTGGCCGAACCCGACATCCGGCTGCGCAGCCGCGACCCCCGCTTTCTCACGGCGGTGGACGACTACTTCACCCGACTCCTCACGCCGCTGCGGCCCTATCTCGCCACGCGCGGCGGTCCCGTGCTCGCCGTGCAGATCGAGAACGAGTACGGGGCCTACGGCGACGACAGCGCCTATCTGACACATCTCGCCGACTCGCTGCGCCGGTGCGGGGTCGACGTCCCGCTGTTCACCTGCGACCAACCCGCCGACCTGGAGCGCGGCTCGCTGCCGGGAGTGCTCGCGACGGCCAACTTCGGCAGCCGCTCGGCCCAGAATCTCGCCGCCCTGCGCGCGCACCGGCCCCAAGGCCCCCTGCTGTCGGCCGAGTTCTGGATCGGCTGGTTCGACCGCTGGGGTGGCCGCCATGTGGTCCGCGACCCCGATCAGGCCGCACGAGAGCTGGACGAACTGCTGGCGACCGGGGCCTCGGTCAACTTCTACATGTTCCACGGCGGGACGAACTTCGGCTTCACCAACGGCGCCAACGACAAGCACACCTACCGGCCCACCGTCACGTCCTACGACTACGACGCGCCCCTTGACGAAGCCGGCGACCCCACCGAGAAGTTCACCGCGTTCCGTGAGGTCATCGCCAAGTACGCGCCGGTCCCCGCCGAACCCGAGCCCGCACCTTCGGCCAAACTCGCCGTCCCCGCCGTCCCGTTGACCGAAAGCGCCGCCCTGCTCGACTGCGCGCCGGCCCTGGGAGCCGCCGTCGAGTCCGCCCGTCCTCTGACGATGGAGCAGCTCGGCCAGGACTTCGGATTCGTCCTGTACAAGACGGTCCTGCCAGAACCGGGGCCCGTACTCCTCGAAGTCGACCAGGTCCGTGACCGCGCCCAGGTCTTCCTCGACGGTCAGCCCCTCGGCGTCCTGGAGCGGGAGAACCACGAGCATGCCCTCGCGTTCACCGTGCGGCGGGCGGGCAGCGTCCTGAGCCTGCTCGTGGAGAATCAGGGCCGCGTCAACTACGGCCCCGGCATCCACGACCGCAAGGGACTGCCCGGGACGGTCCTGCTGAACGGCACGCCACTCACCGGATGGACCAGCCGACCGCTGCCCCTGACCGCGCTGGACGGGCTGCCGTTCGCCGCCACGGTGGCCGCGCCGACCGGTCCCGCATTCCACCGGGGTACCTTCCAACTTGCCGTGGCGGCGGACACGTTCCTCCATCTCGACGGCTGGACGAAGGGCACCGCCTGGGTCAACGGCTTCGCGCTCGGCCGCTATTGGTCCCGAGGTCCGCAGCGGTCCCTGTACGTCCCTGCTCCCGTACTGCGCACGGGCGCCAATGAGGTCGTCGTCCTCGAACTGCACGCCGCGCACCGCGCCCGTACCGTCGACTTCCGCGAGCGGGCCGACCTGGGCCCGACCGACGAGTGAGGAGGCGCGCATGACGACAGCAGGGCACCGGCCTCGCGAGGTCGGTCGCCGTCGAATATTTCGGTGGCGTGGCACGACCGACCGGCACTACCGTCATGCCGTCATCCAGGTTCCGCCGACCGGCGCCCCTGCACCTCCGTCAAGGACGGGCCGTTGTACACCAGCTGAGACGTTCATCGCGCCGAGAAGGCACGCCGCGCCCTGACGGGCCCGTGGCCGCGTAACGCCGCCGCGCTGTTTTGGTGTGCCCTCGGTAGGTCATCGACGTCCGGCTGCCCGCTTCATGGCACCCGTGGCTCGATCCGGCGCCGCGCCCATCCGCGCGGCGCCGACGCCGAAACGAAGATCTCGCAGCAGATCGGCCTTCCCTGGTGCACGAAGACACCTTCCTCGTGCGCGCCACGACGCAGTGGCTCGTACGTCCGACAGACTTTCCGACGATCCGGCGCCGCTGCCGGACCTGCCCTTCGACGGAGTACAGAACCCAAGGACGATTCCGCGTCAACGCGAACCACAAGCTGCTCGACGTCTGGTTGTTGGCGCTGTGCGCCCGGTGTGGCGAGACGGTCAAACTGACGGTGCTGGAACGCGTCCACGTCCGCTCCATCGAGCCCACGATGCTCACCCGCTTCCACGACAACGATCCCGCGCTGGCGGCGCAGTTGCTGGCCGACTCGGATGTAGTGCGCCGCAATGACGTCAGGCTCGACTGGGCCGATGCGTGGACGCTGGACATGGACCCCGTCGAGCTACCGAAAGCCGACATCCTCGACGTCGGCGTCCACTTCGCCCAACGCATCCCGCTCAGGCTGACGACACTCATCGCGACCGGCCTGGAGGTGTCGCGCGCCGAGGTCACGAAGCGCGTCGCCGCCGGACAGATCTCCTCCTCGGACCGCGAGCTGACCGGGCGCTGCGCGCAGGACTTCAGCTTTGTGGTCCGGTGACGGTGAAGGACGGTGACGCCTGACATGGGACCGGCGGCCGGCCGGTTCGGCCGGTTCCCATCGCGGTGCACGGCCGAACGGATGGTCCGAGGACCACCGGCCGTGCAGCCGCGTGAGAACTCCTGGACGATCGCCGAGCAGCGGAGGTACGCGGTCTTCTCCCCGCTCCACCGGCGACGTTCATCTGTCCACAACTCCCTGCCCGCTTGCCAGGTGACCGACGTCAGCGCGTCCAGGCCACCATGTGCCAGCGCTTTGTAGGTCGCTGTCCGGGCAGGGCCGAGTTCGTGTGCGGTCTGTTCCGCCAGGTCCATCCCCTCGCGGAACAGCCGCTGCCACTCGGCGTCGTACTTGCCGTCCTCCCGGTCCCGCACGTCCAGGTTCAGCGTGGTGTCGTGCCGTTGTCGCCCACGCTACTGGCCGATCGAGGAGGACCGGAGCTGTCCCTGTCGCACCCGTCTGACGCATGGTCGATACATCGGACCTCAATTTGAACAAACTCTGTCCAAACCCTTGTGGCCTTCAACTTCCCCTCCCTAGCCTCCTGGAGACATCGGATCTCTCTGGCTGGAGACTGCATGAGCCGCACGAGGAGAAGACTCAAAGCCGTGGCCTTCCTGGCCGCGCTTGGCACCGCGACAACGCTGGGCTCGACCCCGGTGTCCGCCACCCCGGCGGCCGAGCCGACCCCCCTCACGAACGTCACCGATGCCGCCGGCTCGCCCGGCGACGACTACCTGCCGACCCCGGAGTCCCTGAAGCGGCACACGTCACCGGAGTGGTTCAACGACGCCAAACTCGGCTTCTTCGTCCACTGGGGTCCCTACTCCGTGCCCGCCTGGGCGCCGAAGAACTCGTATGCCGAGTGGTACTGGCAGCACATGGGCGAGAAGGGAGGCCCCTGGTACGAGCACCACCGCAAGACCTACGGCGAGGACTTCGACTACGACCGCTTCATCGAGCAGTGGAAGCCCGACAAGTTCGACCCCAAGGAGTGGCTGGACCTCTTCCAGCAGGGCGGTGCCAAGTACTTCAACCTGGTCTCCAAGCACCATGACGGCGTCGCGTTGTGGGACACCAAGACCACCGATCGCTCGACGGTTGCCCTCGGCCCGCACCGCAATCTGGTCAAGGAACTGTTCGACGAGGCGAAGAACTACCCGCTGAAGAAGGGCCTGTACTACTCGATGCCCGAGTGGTACCACCCGGCCGGCGGCTGGACCCGCAACGGGCCCGTCAATCCGTATACCGGCAAGGACATTCCGTACACCGGATACAAGCCGGTCAAGGACTATGTGATGGACCATCAGTATCCGCAGATGCTGGAGCTGATGGACGAGTTCGACCCGGACATCATGTGGTGCGACATCGGAGGCAAGAACAACAGCAACGCGTTCATGGCGAAGTACTTCAACAACGCCCAGAACCGCCCTCACCCCAAGGAAGTCACCGTCAACAACCGCTGTGGGAACGGGATATCCGACTTCTCCACACCGGAGTACACGGTGGAGCCGGACATCAACCCGGCCAAGTGGGAGGCCACGCGCGGCCTTGGCCGCTCCTTCGGCTACAACCAGGCCGAGGGTCCCGAAGACTATCTCTCGTCGGACGCGCTGATCGACGGCTTCGTGGACATCGTCAGCAAGAACGGCAATCTGCTGCTCAACATGGGCCCCAAGGCGGACGGTTCGATCCCCGAGACGCAGGGCGAGCGGATACGGGACCTGGGCGCCTGGCTGAAGATCAACGGCGAGGCGATCTACGGCACCACCTACTGGAACCACGCTGATGACGCGGCCAGCGCGGCGCCGGTCCGCTACACCGTGAAGGACGACGCGCTGTACGCCACCGCGCTGAAGTGGCCCGGCGAGAAGCTGACGCTCTCCAGTGATCTGCCGGTCGCGCACAACAGCTCCATCACCCTGCTGGGTTCCGACGGAAAGCGACTCCCCTGGCAGCGCGCCGACGACGGTTCGGTCACGGTGACCATGCCGGCGGCAGGGGCGTCCGCGAGCAAGAGCGAGCACGCGTACACCTTCAAGATCACCACCCCGGGAGTACGCCAACTGCTCCGCACCAAGCTGCGGTTGCCTTCCGGCCCACAGGCCGGTGTGCCGTTCCTCGCGCAGGCCGGCGTGCCCTTCACAGCGAAGGTCGAGGTCAGCAATCCCTCCGATCGCACCTCGTCGCCCGGACGGGCCTCCCTCACGGTGCCGAAGGGATGGACGGTCAGCCAGGACACCTTCGCGGTGGACCGACTGCCCGCCCATGGATCACGGACGGTCGAGGTCACGGTGACCGCGCCGACCGATGTGAAGCCCGACCGCTACGCGCTCTCCGTGGACGCCGAGTTCGGCCGGATCCGGTACTCCGCGTCGCAACCGCTGTGGGGCGGGGTCACCTCGATCGACAATGTCGCCCAGGGCAAGCCGGCCACCCAGAAGAGCACCCGGATCGACGCGGTCGCCGGCCGGGCCGTCGACGGCAACACCAACGGGACGTTCTTCGGCGGTTCGGTGACACACACCGTGGAGAACAGTGACGCCGAGCCCTGGTGGCAGGTCGACCTCCAGAGCAACCAGAAGATCAGCGACATCTCGCTGTGGAACCGCACGGACTGCTGCTCCGATCGGCTCAGCAAGTACTACGTGTTCGTCTCGGACACCCCGTTCACCGGCACCTCCGTCAAGGAGACACTCGCGCAACCGGGGGTGAAGGCGTACTACCAGGAGGATGTGGCGGGCGCTCCGGCCCGTATCCGTGTCGACGGCCAGGGCCGGTACGTACGGGTGCAGCTCACCTCCACCACGCCGCTTTCGCTGGCGGAAGTGCAGGTCTTCAGCCCCAAGTCCTGAGCTGACCTGCCCCGAGGACACCTCCGATCACTCCGTCGGCACGCGCGGACGCCTCCCCGCTCGGCGCGCGTGCCGACGGAGCCCCGACTCTGCCTCACCCACTCCCCGCCGAAGGAGGCAGCATGCGGCACACTCCGCGCCACATGGACACAGAGCTGGCGAGCCAGCCCGAATGCTGGAGCCGGGCGGCCGACTCCGCCCCCGCGTACCGTGACACCCTGCCCGCGCCGGGCGAACGCATCGCCGTCGTCGGTTGCGGAACCTCACTGTTCATGGCCCAGGCCGCCGCCGCGCTCCGCGAGAGCCACGGCCTCGGCGAGTCCGACGCCTTCGCGGCCTCCGCGTTCCCTCTCGGCCGACGCTACGACCGGGTCATCGCGCTGACCCGCTCCGGGCGTACCACCGAGGTGCTGTCGCTCCTCGGCCGGCTCCATGGCACCACGCCCACCACGGCGATCACCGCCGACCCCCGGGCGCCCGTCGTCCGCGTGGCGGACCGGGTGATCGTTCTCGACTACGCCGACGAGCGGTCCGTCGTCCAGACCCGGTTCCCCACCACGGCGTTCACCTTGCTGCGGGCACACTTCGGTCTGCACACCGACACCGCGGTGGAGGACGCCCGGGACGCGCTCGCGGACCCCCTGCCTCTCGGCCTCGCCGGACGGGCGCAGTTCACCTTCCTCGGCCATGACTGGACGGTCGGGCTCGCCCATGAGGCAGCGCTCACGTTGCGGGGCGCCGCGCTCACTTGGAGCGAGGCGTACGCGGCGATGGAGTACCGGCACGGGCCGATCGCCATCACCAGCCCGGGGACGGCGACCTGGATGATCGGCGACCCGCCGCCGGGCCTCGCCGACGAGGTGCATGCCACGGGCGCCCAGTGGGTGGCGGGCGGCCTCGACCCGCTGGCGGAACTCGTACGGGTTCAGCGACTGGCCGCCCTCGTGGCCGCCGCCAAGAGGCTCAACGCGGACAGGCCCCGCCACCTCACCCGCTCGGTCGTCCTCGCCGTGTCCTGAACACCCTCAGAAGGGAAGAGACATGACCGCACGAAAACGACTACGACAACTGGCGGGACTCAGTGCGCTGAGCCTTCTGCTGGCCGCGGCGCCCGGAGTCTCCGCGCTGCCGACCACACCGGCGGCAGCCGCCGGAAGCACCACCCCTGCCGCGGACCCCGCGGACCCGGGGGACTATCAGCCCACCCCGGAGTCGCTGAAGCAACACACCTCACCGAAGTGGTTCGACGACGCCAAGCTCGGGTTCTTCATCCACTGGGGGCCGTACTCGGTACCGGCGTACGCGCCCAACCGTCATGGCCAGGCATCGTACGCCGAGCACTATGTCCGACTCCTGAACGAAGCCGGCAGCGACACCAACAAACGGCACAAGGAGGTGTACGGCGCGGACTACCCCTACGACCGCTTCATCGAGGACTGGAAGCCCGACAAATTCAACCCCAAGGAGTGGCTGGACCTCTTCGAGGAGGGCGGCGGCAAGTACTTCGATCTCGTCACCAAACACCATGACGGCGTGGCGCTGTGGGACACCAAGACCACCGACCGCTCCACCGTGGCCCTGGGACCGCGCCGCAATCTGGTCAAGGAACTCATGGACGCGGCGAAGGACTCGCCGCTCAAGCGCGGCCTCTACTACTCGATGATCGAGTGGTACCACCCGGTCGGCGGCCAGCTCCGCAAGGGCATGGTCAATCCGTACACCGGCAAGGACATTCCGTACACCGGATACAAGCCGGTCAAGGACTATGTGATGGACCATCAGTATCCGCAGATGCTGGAACTGGCGGACGAGTTCGACCCGGACATCATCTGGTGCGACAGCAACGGGCCCAACAACGCGAACGAGTTCATGGCCCGGTTCTACAACCGGGCGAAGAACCGGCCGCAGCCCAAGGAAGTGGCCGTCAACGACCGCTGCGGCAACTGGATCGGTGACTTCGAGACCCCCGAGTACACCGTCGAGCCGGACATCAAGCCCGAGAAGTGGGAGGCGACCCGCGGTCTCGGCGGCTCCTTTGGATACAACGCGGAGGAGACCCCGGAGGACCTGCTCAGCTCCGACCAGCTGATCGACAGCTTCACCGACATCGTCAGCAAGAACGGCAATCTGCTGCTCAACCTCGGCCCCAAGGCGGACGGTTCGATCCCCGAGATGCAGGCCGAGCGGGTACGGGACCTGGGCGCCTGGCTGAAGATCAACGGCGAGGCGATCTACGGCACCACCTACTGGAACCACGCCGAGGACGACAAGAGCGATGTCCCTGTGCGCTACACCATGAAGGACGGCACGCTGTACGCCACCGCCCTGGAGTGGCCCGGCGAGCAACTGACCCTCTCCGGGGACCTTCCGGTCGCGCGCGACAGTTCCGTCACGCTGCTCGGTTCGGACGGCGCGAAACTCCCGTTCCAGCGTGTCGGGGACTCGGTGCGGATCTCCATGCCCGCCGAGGGCGCCACGGCGACGCGGAGCAAGCACGCGTACACCTTCAAGATCACCACACCGGGCGTCCATCAGCTTCAGCGGCTGAAGCTCGAACTGCCCGCCGCTGAGACGGGCGCTCCGGTCAGCGCGAAGGTCACGGTGACCAACCCGTTCGACAAGGCGACACCGGCCGGGCGGGTCCGCCTCGATGTGCCGGCGGGCTGGGAGGTGACACCGCGGAAGGCGGTCGTGAACCGACTCGCCCCGCACGAGTCCCGGACCTTGACCTTCACCGTCCAGGCACCGCCGGGCGTGGATCCCCAGCGGTACCGGTTCACCGCACACTCCACGTTCGGCCGGGTCTCGTACGAGCATTCCCAGGTCATGTGGGGTGGTGTGGAACGGTTCGACAATGTCGCCGAGGGGAAACCGGCCACCCAGAAGAGTGTGGGCTGGGGCGGCGTCCCGGAGCGCGCCGTGGACGGGAAGACCGACGGTGTCTGGGGCCACAACTCCGTCACGCACACCAAGGAGCCCGAGTCCGAGGCGTGGTGGCAGGTCGATCTGGGCAGTAGCAAGGCCATCGCGGACATCGCCGTCTGGAACCGCACCGACTGCTGCGCCGACCGACTGAGCGCGTACTACGTCTTCGTCTCCGACACCCCGTTCACCGGGACCTCCGTCAAGGACACCCTCGCCCAGCCCGGGGTCAGGGCCTACTACCAGCAGAAGGGCGCCGGCACTCCGACGCGTGTCCCCGCGGATACGACCGGACGCTATGTAAGGGTCCAACTCACCTCGGCCAGTGCTCCGTTGTCCCTGGCCGAACTGCAAGTGCTGTCCCCGGTCAGCCGGTAGGCCGCATAAGGGTCGGCCCGATCAGGGGTCGGCCCGGATCCGGCTCGGCAGCGAGCGACGGCCCCGGCGTCCATCCGCCGAGGCCGTCGCTTCACCCCGTCCGCACCATCGCCGGTGGCCGGCCCCGGTCAGTCCGTCACCGGACGCAGTGTGAAGTCGTACGCCCGGGGAATCGGGGGCGTGGCGCGCCGCTCGGGCGCGGTGTCCTCGGCCGACCGTGACTGGTACGCGTGCCACAGATCGCCCAGCGAGGTCTCGCCCTCCCTGATCGTGGCGACCTCGATGCCCTCGTCGAGCAGTGCGCCACAGCGGGCCAGTTCGCCGGCGTCGAGCGCGGCGCGCGCTTCCAGCAACCGGACCCTGCCGTCGGCGCGCTGCTCGCTGCCGAGGAGTTCCGTGACGGTGAGGGCCAGGGACGGCAGCCCGGCCCGGATCAGCACATCCAGCAACTCATGGACCAGGGGCAGCAGATGAGGTGTCAGCTCATGCGCCTGAAGATACGAGTCGACCGCCGCCTTCAGATCTCCGCGGTGGTCGGCGAGCGCGCCCAGATTGCGGTGCGCCCAGGCGTTCGGTGTCACGGCCGCCGAGCGGGACCAGGCCGCTTCGGCCAGGGCGAAGTCGCCCTGTGCGCTGTGCAGTACGCCTTGGTGCAGCAGCCCCAACCAGTCCTGCGCGTCCGCCAGGTGCGGCGCCCAGGCGGGGTCGGTCTCGTACGACACCGGAGGGGTGCCGGGCAGGGTGGCGGGCATGGTGCCTTCGCCGAGCAGCGCCAGCCAGGGCTCCTGCTCGGGGCCCAGGGTGCTGTCCGGGAAGGGTGTCGCGGCCCGTGCGAGCGAGTCGTCGCCGCTCGCGGTCCTGCGCAGCCGCTCCAGCGCGCCCCAGCCCGAACCGTCGCTCAGCACCTCCAGCGGCGGGCTGTCGACCCACTCGGACGCCGCCGTGAGTTCCGCGTCGAGCCGGTCCGGGGCGATCAGGGATGCGAGCCCCGCCTCGGCCGCGGCCCGTGCCCCGGCCCATTCGCCGTGCACCGTGGCGGGGTCCGCGCTGAGCAGCCCGTACGCCTCGACCCAGGACCACTCGGCCCCGGCGGGCAGCGGCAGATGCTCCAACTGGGTCCGGGCCAGGCCCGCTTGGATCTCCAGATAGGACAGACCCGGCTCGGACAGCCACTCCTGCCAGCGTCTGCCTCCCGCGTGGCGCCCCCACAGGAACAGTTTCCGGCCGCCCAGCCGGCGGGTGGAGGTCTGTGCGAGCCCCTGGCCTTGTCCGTCGAGGGCCGCGATCCAGGGCCGCTTTCCGGGTGGGATCTCGAAGAAGTAGTCGGCGGCTTCCTGGGCGCGGGTCGTGCGGGTGCGGTCGAGTCCGTCGTACTCGGGGACGCGGATCCGCCGTACCACGTGGTCGTACGAGAACTGCCAGGCGTTGTCGGCCGGTGCCAGGACCCGGACGTCCGGGGCTTCGGCGACCGCGATGTTCGACCACCAGTAGACGGGCACCTCATGGCTGTTGGGGTTGATGAGCCGGACATGGACGAGGAGGACGTCGGAGTCGTCGGGGAGCGAGACGTCGATCTGGAAGATCACCCGGCGCAGCCGCTCGAACTCGTACATCCGCAAGACGGGTGTGCCGTCCGGGCGTTCGGCCCGGACGGTGTGCAGCGGTGCGCAGGTGGTCGGGGCGTGGCCGATCGTGCCGGTGTTCCACTCCACTCCGCCGGCGACCCAGGCGTTGCGCAGTGCGAGATTCGCGGGCTGGAACACGGGGTTGCGGAAGAGGAGTTCACGGTCGGTCGGCTTGTGTACGAGCGACCAGAGCCGGCCGCCGGTCTCCGGGAGGAATGTCGCGCGCAGAGTGCTGTTCTCCAGCACCGCGACGCGGTGTTCCCGAGGGGTCCGGGCCCTGCCGTAGCGGTCCTGCATGGTGTACGGCAGGACGGAGGTGAGCCGTCCGTAGCCGATGTTGCGGCGCATCTCCTCGTCGGCGTCGGAGGCGTCGGCGACGGCGTGGGTGTCCTGTCCCGTGAACAGCGGGGGAAGTGGGTTGGCCGGTCCCGTCTCGGCGGTGGGTATGACCAGGCCGGCCATGCGGAGTTCACTCATCGCGAGTCACTCGTGGGCATCGGGGATCCTTCCGTGCGGGTGGGCGGAACCGGACCGTCGCCGGGGGACGCGCGGGTGGGCCCCGGGGCGTCGGTGGCAGCGGTCTGTTCGGTGGGATCTGCGGATTCGGTGGTGCCGGTGGCCTCAGTGGGGCTGGCGGGTTCCGGCGGACGAGGGTGCCGACGGGGCTTCGACCAGCGTCGGGTCCTGGAAGACGGCGTCGAGGGCGGACTGTGCGGCTCCGAACGCGGCGGCGGAGAAGCCGAGCGGGGAGCGGGTGACCTCGATCATCGGGAACGAGGGCAGCATGACCCGGGCGTCGAGCCGCTCCCGTACCGCCGGGATGAAGTAGTCCCCGAAATAGGCGAAGTACCCGCCCAGGACGAGGACTTGGGGATTGAGCACATCGGCGAGGATGCTCACGCCGTGGGCCAGGCTCCCGGCCGTCTCCGCGAGTGCCCGCAGCGTCCGCTCATCCCCGCCCTCGGCCCGCCGCAGTACGTCGGCCATCCGCTCCTCCAGGTCGCGGGCGGGGTCCCGTACGGGATCGCCGGCGTCCGCGACCCGGCTCAGCAGCGCGCCGAGTCCGACCACCGTCTCCCAGCAGCCGACGCGTCCGCAGGGGCAGGGCTGGTCGGAGAGTCCGAGCGCGGCATGGCCGATCTCGCCCGCGAGCCCGGCGTGTCCGCGCAGGGGCCTGCCATGGGTGATGATGCCGCTCGCGACACCTGCCTCGCCGGTGAGCAGCACCAGATCGGTGACGCCTCGCGTCGCGAGCCGCGCGTGTTCGGCGACCGAGGCGAGCCGTGCGTCGTTCTCCACCCACAGATCCGGTGCCGAAGGGCCGAGGCGTGCGCGCAGCCCCTCGGTGACCGGGGTGCCGCGCCAGCCGATGTTCGGTGCGAAGACGACGGTTCCTGTCTCGGCGTCGACGACTCCGGGGGTGGCCAGGCACATCCGCATCACCCGGACCCCCTGGGCCCCGACGGCCGCCGTGCCCTCCTGGATCAGCTGGGCGATCGCGTCCATGGCGGGCTCCGGACCCAGCTCCCGTACATCCACGGCCCGCCGCGTACGGAAGATCTCCGTGCCCTGGAGGTCCAGGGCGAGGGCGCTGATGTAGTCGGCGTTGATCTCCAGACCGAGGGCGCAGATGGAGTGGCCGTCCACCTCGATGGACTGGCCCGGTCGTCCGACGCCCTTACTACGGTCGGCGGCACCCTCGCGGGCCAGGCCGCGCTCCACCAGCTCGCCGATCAGGCTCGACACGGTCGCCTTGGGCAGCCCGCTCTCCATGGCGATCTGGCTCCGGGAACGGGCTCCATGATCGCGGAGCAGTCGGAGGAGCAGGCCCAGATTGGTCCGCCGGACGGTGGCGACCTTGCTCGCGTCGACCGTCACGGCGGCAGTGGACCGTTCATTCGCCGTCATTGGTGCCCCTCTTCCCCTCTGCCTGTGTACCAGCGCTCACGTAACAGCGCCTGTGTACCAACCTATTGACTTCGCGCTCATTAGTTCGCACACTGCACGAACTAAGTTCGTTCAGACTTTAGTCGAACTGTCTTCGCTCGACAAGGCACGCTCCGATCCAGCACGAGAGTGATCACCATGCCAAATCTGTTCAGCTCGCGACGTCTCACACAGTTGGTCTCCGGGGTCGGAGCGCTCACCGCGCTCGGCGCCCTCACGGCCTGCAACGCCACCGGTGGCGACCAGGGGGGCAAAGGCGCCGGCTCCCAGCTCGTCTACTGGTCGATGTGGCGGGAGGGTGAGCCGCAGCAGAAGGTTCTCCAGGCGTCCATCGACGACTTCACCAAGGAGACCGGGATCAAGGTCAAGGTCCAGTGGGCCGGCCGCCAGGTGCTCCAGCAGGTCGTCCCCCGGCTCAACACCGGCAATCCGCCCGATCTGACCGATCAGGACGGCAGCTCACTGCACGCCGTACTCGGCGACAGCGCCCTCGGTCTCCAGGACGTCTACGACGCGCAGATCACCGGGGAGTCCCAGAAGGTCTCCGACATCATCCCCGCCAGCCTGGTGGAGACGGCCCGGACCAAGGAGGGCCAGCCGATGGTCGTTCCGTACGAGGTCATTGGCTCCACCCTCTGGTACAACGGCAAGAAGCACCCCGATCTGGCGGGCAAGGAACAGCTGACCTGGAGTCAGTTCACCGGCACACTCGACGCGTTGAAGCAGAAGGGCCGCACGCCTCTCGCTCTCGACGGGGACATCTCCGGCTATGACGCCTACTGGATGACCTGGAGCATCGTCCGCCACGGCGGTGTGGGACTGCTCGGCAAGGCGTGCGCGGACAAGACCGGCGCCGCCTGGGACGACCCGGCGTTCCTGGCCGCCGCGAAGGACATCGAGGAGCTGACCGGCAAGGGCTACTTCCCGAAGGACTTCAACGCGACCAAGTTCCCCGCACAGCAGACCGGCTGGGCCACCGGCACCAACAAGACCGACTTCCTCCTCATGGGCACCTGGGCGCCGAGCGAGACCGGTGAGGCACTGAAGAAGTCCGGCAAGGACGTCGACTCGGTCATCTCCTACCGCTCCATGAAGTACCCCGAGGTCGACGGCGGCAAGGGCAACAGCGCCACCCAGGCCGGAATCATCGGCTTCGCCGTCCCCGCCAAGGCACGGAACGCCGAGGCCGCCAAGAAGTTCATCCGCTTCTTCCTCAACAAGGACCAGCTCACCGGCATTTCGAGCGAGGCCGGCAATCTGACCCCGCGCACCGACATCCCGGCACCCGCCACCCTGAGCGACTACGCCAAGGAGTACGCGGCGGCCGACGGCCAGTTCTTCCAGCCCAACGACAACTGCGGCGGCGTCGCCGCGAAGTGGGTCACCGATGTCTGGGAGCCGACGGTCGTCGACTTCTTCAACGGCAAGGCCGACGGGGCCGAGGACTTCGTGAAGACCGTCAAGGAGAAGAGCGTCGAGTACCACAAGAACAACGGCTGAGCGGCCCATGTCGACTCTCACCACACTCGCCAGGAACCGGCTGCGGCCGAAGGCGGCCCCCCGCGACATGGGGGCGCTCGCCCGTCAACAGCGCGGAATCCACGTGCCGTTCGTCGCCCCCGCGCTCCTGGTCTATCTGGCGCTCTTCGTCGCACCCGCCCTCGTGGGGGTCTATGTGAGCTTCCAGCGCTGGCGCGGCACCGGCGACCGGATGGAACCCGTCGGACTCGCCAACTACCGACGGCTGCTGTCCGACGACGTGTTCAGGACGGCCTTCCGCAACACCCTTGAGATCGTCGTCCTGTGCGGCATCGGCATCTTCGTCCTCGCCTTCGCCGTCACCGTGCTGCTCCGGCAGATGCGGGGCCGCAAGACCCTGCGCTCCCTACTGTTCTTCCCGCACATCGTCTCGCCCATCGCCATCAGTGTCGCGCTCGGCCTGCTGCTGGCCCCGGACGGACTGGTCAACGCCGCACTGCGCGCCACCGGACTCGACGCCCTCGCGACGAACTGGCTCGCCCCGGACCAGATCTTCCGCACCATCATGGTCGGCATCGTCTGGGTCACCACCGGCTTCTACGTGATCCTGCTGATGGCCGGAGTGGACCGCATCCCGCCGTACTACTACGAGGAGAGCGAACTGGCGGGCGCCAATGAGTTCCAGAAGTTCTGGCATGTCACCCTGCCGCTCACCTGGGACGTGGTCTCGGTCGCCGCCGTGCTCTGGGTGATCAACTCCATCAAGATCTTCGAGTTCATCTACGCGTTCAGCGGCACCGGCGACGCACCACCGGTCGGCTCCAGGACCCTGACGATCCAGCAGTTCCTCGTCTCCACAGGTGGCCGCAATCCGTCGTACGAACTGGGCTACGCCTGCGCCATGGGCGTGGTGATGGTCGTCCTCATCGTGCTGCTCGTCGCACTGCTGCGCCGGGTCATGCGCCGCGACCCGATCCAGTTCTGAGGAGCGTCATGGTCAACACCCCTTCGCGTACCCGCCGTTCCACCGGCCCCTTCCGGCTCCTCGGCGTCCCGGTCGTCTGGATCTGGTCCGGCTTCAATGTGTTCCTGCTGCTCTGGGTGGCGATGACGGCCTTCCGCAACGGCGCGGAGATCTTCACCGATCCCTTCCGGCTGCCCCGCTCCCTCGATCCGAAGAACTTCACGGACGCGTGGAACGCCTCCGACCTCGGCACCGGATTCATCAACTCCGTGGTCATCGTCGCCACGTCCTCGCTGACCGTCGTCGCCCTGAGCGCCCCGGCGGCGTATGTGCTGGCGCGCAGCCGACGGCGCTCAAGCGAACTGGTGACCATGGCCTTCGTGATGGGCATGGGCATCCCGATGCAGGCCGTCATCATCCCGGTCTTCGTCTGGATGCAGAACATCAGCAGCTACATGTACGCGACGTTCGGCTGGTGGGACGAGCGGATCAGCCTCTACCTCATCTATGTCGCGTCGTCCCTCCCCTTCACCGTCTTCCTTCTCACCGCCTTCTTCCGCTCGCTGCCCGAGGAGTTGGAGGAGGCCGCGGCTCTCGACGGCTGCTCCAGCTTCCGCACCTTCCGGGTGGTGATGCTTCCGCTGGCCCGCCCAGGCATTGTCACCGCCCTGATCCTGCTGGTCATCTCGCTCTGGAACGAGACACTGCTCGCGCTGGTGCTCATCACCGACACCGAGATGTACACACTCCCCCAGGCCCTGCTCGGGCTGTACGGAACCATGCAGTACACCTCGAACTGGGGCGGCCTCTTCGCCGGCATCGTCATCGTCGTGCTGCCCATCATCGCGATCTACCTCTGGCTCGGCCGCCGGATCGTCGAGGGCCTCACCCTCGGCGTCGGCAAATAGCCCTCGGCGCCGACAAACACCCCAGGCCCTCCGCCCCGCGCCACCACCCGCCCTTCCGCACCACCTCATCAGGGAGAAGACCGCACATGAACCACACGTCCCGCAGAGCCATGCTCGCCTCGGGCGCGGCCCTCGCCTCGACCGGGCTGCTCGCCACCGCCGGCGCCACCGGCCCGGCGCAGGCAGCCGTCCGGACCGGCGCACCGGCCGCCCTCCCCATGTCGCCCGTGGACTCGACTCCGAAGGTGGTGTTCACCAGCTCCTTCGAGAACGCCGACCCGGAGTGGTTCAACGGCTTCACCGCGTACGACACCGCCGAACACCGAACGGGCACCCAGTCCCTGCGGTACACCCGGCCCGACGCCTCCACCTATGTCTTCGCCACCAAGAAGATCCCGCACACCGCCGACGACTATGTCCCGGTCACCGTCTCTGCCTGGGTGAAGACGGCGGGCCTGAAGAACGGCGGCGCGTCGATCGCCATGGAGTGGTACGCCGAGGACGGCTGCTATCTCGGCGGTGGCTACACCGGCGCCACCACCTCCACCGACTGGGTACAGCTGACCTGCGGTCCGCAGACCGCCCCCGCGGGCGCCGCGTACATGAAGGCGATCTTCTATCTCCAGCGGCAGACCACCGGCTCCGCGTGGATCGACGACCTGGTGGTGACCCGCCACGAGCCGAAGCTGCTGCGCGCGAAACTGGCATCTCCGGCCTACCGAGGGCTGCTCATCCCCGGGGAACACCGGGAGATCGATCTGAGCCTCGGGCTGTATCCGCCGGCGGAGAGCAAGGCGCACACCTACGCGGTACGGGTCGAGCTGACGGACGCCGCCGGCAAGGCCGTCCACACCAAGACGCTCGCCGGGGCCGCACACCTGCGGTACACCTACCCGACGGCACGGCTGGCGTACGGCGCGTACACGCTGCGGATCAGTGCCGGAACCCGTGACGGCGCGGTGATCGAGGAGAAGACGATCGCCCTGCGCAAGCTGCGTGCGTCGGAGGTGCCGAGCACCTATCTCGACGCACGGGGCCGCACCCGGCACAACGGTGAACTGTTCTTCCCGCTCGGTGCCTACAACGGGCCGACCACCTCGCAGAACCTGGTCGATCTGAAGTACGCGGCGTTCAACACCGTGCTGTCCTACCACGTGCCCACCGCGCCGATCCTCGACCAGACCCACGCGATGGGGATGAAGACGCTCTTCACCCACCGCAACGCCGACGCCGCCGAGGTCCTGAAGTACAAGGACCACCCGTCGCTGCTCGGCTGGTACATCAACGACGAGACCCCGCCGGACACCGAGGGTCCGGTCGTCCGCCCGCGCTATGCCTCCGTCATCCAGAACGACTTCAACCACCCCGCCTACTCCGTCGACTACCGGGTGTGGGCCGGGGACGACGCCCAGGACGTCACCGATGTCTTCGGCACGGACAACTATCCGGTCAAGGGGAAGCCGACCGACCTTCCCGGCACGGTATTCACCGGCACGGCCGCGGCCCTGGCGGAACGGCCGAACGGCGCGGTCTGGACCGTCATCCAGATCCACAACCTCGGAAACTACAAGCACTTCGGTGACCGCGCCCCGAACCTCGTGGAGGTACGGAGCATGTCGTGGCAGGCCATCGTCGCGGGCGCGCAGGGGCTGATCTACTACTCGCGGTTCGATCTGGAGCGGGACGCGAACGGCGTGCCGTACGCGACGCTGCTCGACCAGACCAAGGCGGTCGTCTCGCAGATCAGCGAACTCTCCCCGGTGATCCTCTCCGACCGGAGCGCACACGGGATCCGGGTGACCCACGACGACGACCTGCGCTGGACGACCCGTAGGCACGACGGCGCCGACTACCTGTTCGTCGTCAACCTCTCGAAGGAGCCGCGCCCCGTGTCGTTCCACGCACCGGGCAACGCGCAGGCGGAGGTGCTCTTCGAGGACCGCGCCCTCATCCAGTCCAACGGCCGCTACAGCGACCGTCTGGACGGACTCGGCGTCCATCTGTACCGAATCACGGACCGCTGACCCCCACACACCCGCACCACGTCCCCACCCCACACCACCTCCCCGCTCCACCCCCCACAGGAAGGACACAATGTCGTGGCCGACCGACCGCACCTCCCAAGCTCCTCCTCCCGACGCGCCCGGATACTGCTTCCGGCGCTCGGCCTGACCACCGCTGTGACCACCGTTCTGACCACCGCCCTGCTCGCCGCGCCGGCCGCCGCCGGTGCGGCGGCATCCCCCCGGCAAGGCCCCGCCGCGTCACCGATGGTGGACACGACGACACCGCGTCACGCCAAGCCACTCGTCCGTACCGGGGCCAAAGCGGCCAAGTCCCTGGTGTTCAGCGACGAGTTCAACGGTGCCGCGCTCGACACCGCCAAGTGGACGGCACGGAACTGGCCCCGCTCCGGCACCGTCCCGCCCGACACCTGGAGCTACGACCCCGCCAATGTCGGCACCGACGGCAAGGGCGCGCTGGAGATCAAGGTGCGCAACCCCGCGCCGAACACCTACACCGGTGCGCTGATCGACAGCAACGGGAAGTTCGACTACACCTACGGGACCCTGGAGGCCCGGGTGAAGTTCCCGCCCACCAACGGCCATCTCGGCGCGGTATGGCTGCTGCCGACCGCGGGTCTCGCACCCGGCGGCGTGTACGACGGTACGGCGCGCGACGGCGCCGAGATGGACATCGCCGAGACCAACTCGCAGGCCGACCGATACACCGTCAGCCTGCACTGGGACAGCTTCAGCCCACCGCAGCACCAGCAGTCGTCGACCGTCCCCGACGCGCCCGGCGTGCACTCCGGCTATCACACCGTCGGCCTCAACTGGACCCCGAACCGGCTGGACTTCACCTATGACGGCCGTGTCGTCCGCACGGTCACCGACCCCAAGCTGATCAGCCAGGCCAAGGAGTACCCGCTGCTCTCGCACGAGATCCTCGACCAGTGGGCGGACGGCTCCATCCACGACGAGGTCTTCGACTCGACGTCCAGCTTCTACGTGGACTACATCCGCGTCTGGCAGTGACCTCCCGCGGTATCCGGCAGTGACATTCCGCGACATCCGGTGGTGGCGTCCGGCGGCGGACGCCACCACCCCTGCGTAAGGAACCCGATGGACGCGCTCACCCCAACTCCCGTCTCCCGCAGGAGACTTCTGGCCTACGGTGCGGCGGCGACCGGCGCCGTGACGCTCCCCTTCCTCGCGGCCCCGCACGCGCACGCGGCCCCGGCCGCCGAAGCCGCGTCGCTGACCGCGCTGGAGGAACGCGCTCTGGCGCTCCGGCCGCCCGCCTTCCTCCTGGAATCCGCGATCCCACCGCACTTCACCGCCGGCCCCGGATCGGCGCTCTCCCTCAGCGACCGGGCCTCGGTGTGCGGCACGAACGCGCTGCGCTGGGACCACGCTCCCGGCTCCGTCGTCACCGTCGCGACCGATCTGGCCTGGGCCCCCGACCCGTACGAGACCAAGCCCCTCGCCGATCAGGCGTGGCAGGGCACCGTCGACACCTTCTCCGTCTGGATCTACAACGAGACGGCCACCGACGACGCCGTCCGCTTCGAGTTCGGGCGCGGGCACCGCACCGACTGCTGGTTCACGTTCCGTCTCGACTTCACGGGCTGGCGTACCGCCTGGGTGCGGTACGCGTACGACATGAACGGCCGCCCGCATACGGGCATGGACACCGTCCGCGTCATCGCTCCCCGGCGGTCCGGCACCCTCTGGATCGACCAGTTGCTGCCCAATGTCGCCCTGCGCCCCGACGCCCCCTGCCGGGACGCCCAGGTCCCCGAGATCGGTATCGAGGGCGAGGACTGGGACCAGCAGCACTGGCAGGCGCTCTATCTCTTCGACCGTCTCCTCAGCCGCGCCGCGATCGACACCCCCGACCCGACCACGGCCGAACGCGACGCGCTGCGGACGCTGCTCACCCGCTACCACGACGACTATCTCGCCGCCGCGCCCCGCGTCGACGACGCCTATGTCGCCGCGCTCACCGGCCAGGCGAACACGCTGCTCGACGGCCGCCCCGTCTTCTCGTACCAGTCACAGATCTATCCGCCGCAGATCGCCGCGGACCTCAAGTCCTTCGTCAACGCGGTCAGTCTGACCGATGTCACCACCCATATGCGCCGGGTCGCCCAGGCGTACGACGTGGCCGACGCGGCGCGCAGGCCCGCCCTCGCGGAGCTGTATCTGCGTCTCGTACGGCGACTGCGCGACCAGGGCTGGGCCTACGGAAGCTGTCTCGGCACGATCCACCACGCCGGGTATGCCCTCATCGGCTACTACGACTCCCTGTTCCTGATGGCTGAAGTCCTGCGCGGGGCCGGTCTGTTCGAGACCGTGCGCGCCGATCTCACCTGGCTGTGCGGGTTCGGCCGGATCTTCCGCGGCTTCGACTTCCGCAACGGTCACGGCTCGACCGCGGACATCATCAACACCACCGTGCGCGGCATGCTCGCCGTCGCACTGCTCCAGGACGGCGAAGCCCGTCGGATCGCCTACCTGAAGCTGCTGCGTGACTGGCTCGATCGGTATCTGCTGCCCACCACCGGTATCCAGGACGGTATGAAGTCCGACGGCACCACCTTCCACCACGTCGGCTTCTTCCCGGACTACGCGCGCGACGCCTTCAACGGCATCGCGCCCCTCATCCATCTGCTGAGCGGCGGCCTGTTCCGTATCTCCACCGAGGCACACAGCACGGTGAAACGCGCCCTCCTCACGCTCCGGGTGGTCGGCAACACCTCCCACTGGCCGCTCACGCTCAGCGGACGCAACCCCGGCGGCACCACCGGACTGTCCGTCAACGCCTTCCAGTGGCTGACCGTCGCCGGTACCCCCGACGGTTCGAAGGACCTGGACCCGGAGGTCGGCGCGGCATTTCTGCGGCTGCTGCCCGCTTCGCCGGACGGTGCGCAGAAGAAGGTCGCGGCGCGACTCGCCGCTGCCGGAATCACCGCCGAGCAGGCGCCGTCCGGCGCATGGGCTTACAACTACGCGGCGCTCGCCGTGCAGCGGCGCGACACCTGGCAGGTCACCGTCCGGGGCCACAACCGCTACCAGTGGTCCACCGAGATCTACGACGGCTCCAACTGGTACGGGCGCTACAACACCTACGGGCAGATCCAGGTGCTGCACCGGGGCAGCCCCTGGGTCACCAACCTCGACAGCGGTTACAGCCATGACGGTTACGACTGGAACCGCCGGCCGGGCACCACCACGATCCACAAGCCCTGGCCGGCGCTGAAGGCCGATCTCACCGGAACGATCGAGGAGATGCTCCTGACGGAGGAGCGTTTCGCGGGCGGTCACACCATCGACGACCGTCAGGGCATGTTCGCGATGCGGCTGCGCGAGCACCCGAAGTACGACGGCAGCCACCGGGCCCGTATCTCGGTCTTCCTGTTCGACAACAGGGTGATCGCGCTGGGCACGGGGATCGGCAACGAGAACACCGCCCACGAGACCGAGACCACCCTCTTCCAGACCCGGCTCGCCACGACCGGCGCACCGACCTGGACCGGCGGCCCGGACCCGGTGACCGCGTTCCCGTACGAACGGCCCGACGTCGCACTGCCGGAAGCCACCTGGCTGCTCGACGACAAGGGGCTCGGGTACTACCTCCCGGCAGGCCAGCGCGTCGGTATCTCGCGTACCACCCAGACCTCGCGTCACCACGGCACCGACACCGAGACACGCGGCGACTTCGCCACCGCGTGGCTCCGGCACGGCCGGGCCCCCCGCGCCTCCGCGTACGAGTACGCGCTGCTGGTGGGCGCCACACCCGAGTCGATGACGGAGTTCACCGCTGCCATGGCCGACGCGGAACGGGCCCCGTACCGGGTGCTGCGGGCCGATGACACCGCGCATGTGGTCCGCGACCGTGTCACCGGGATCACGGGGTACGCCGTCTTCGAGCCCACGCGTGATCTCCGCGACCCGCTGGTGCGTGGCGTCGACACCCCCGTGATGCTGCTGACTCGCGCGCAGGGCGAGGACGGACTGGTCCTGTCCGTGTGCGACCCCGATCTGCGGCTGTACGAGGGCCGCGACCACGCCCAGTACGAGAAGGGGAAGTACACCGGGCACTGGACGGCGTACTCCCGCCCCTGGTTCCGGAACCCGAGCGCCCCGCACACCCTGACCATCACCCTGGAGGGCCGCTGGCGGACGGAACCGGACCGGGAGTGGAGCGCGAGGATCGTGGGGAACCGTACGGTCGTCTCCGTGCGTACGGTCGAGGGCCGGCCGGTGCAGTTCCGGCTGACCCGTGCGGTCACTGGGTCCGCAGGACGTCCTTGACGAACACGATCCCGTCGTTTCCGGCCAGGTGGGCCGGGTCCAGCGGGGCGTAACCGTAGTAGGGGGACACGCGCGGGGCGGGCCGTGTGTCCCCCAGGACGGTGGCCAGCCGGACGGCGTCGACGAGGTAGCGGTCCTCCGGGAGCGCGTACAGGAGTCCTTCGACGCTGTCCGGCGGCGGGGTGTCCACCCCTTGGTGCCGGATCGTGCCGAGCGCCGTGGCCAGGAAGGCGTACTCCGCACCCAGGTGGGCGCTCACGATGGCGCCGAGGCTCCACCACTCCAGCGGCAGTCCGCCCATCCGCATCGTGCTCTTGTTCCGTTGGAGATGGCCGTTGTGGGCGTGGACCAGCGCCGGGCCCTGTTCTCCCAGGGCGAGGAGGTTGTCGGCCATCATCTGGTCCCGCAGGCCGACCAGGCGCGTCATGCGGCTCAGTGAGGTGTCGGCCATCCAGAAGTGGTAGCGCAGCAGGCCGGTGGCGGTGCGCCCGTACAGGCGCCCTCGGTCCCAGTCCTCGCGTGAGGTCGACGCGATCAGATGCGGCGTCTGCGCGTCGAGCAGTGCCTCCAGATCGTCGGCGAGCAGCCGCAGTTGCATCGCTTCGGCCGACTGTCCCACGGACTGCGCCGGGTCCCTCATCGCGGCGGGGTTGGTCCACCTGCCGTCGGGGCCGGTCAGGCGGTCGAGTGTTTCCGCGGTGCAGGGGAGCAGGTCGGTGTCCACCCGGGCCGCGAGGTAGTCGTGGAGTGCGAGGAGTGCCTGCCGGGGGCTCGCGGCGCCGGTGATCTCCAGCGGGCCGTCGATACCGGCGAAGCGGAGCCGCTCGGACGCGGGCCGGCCGTCGTTGTACGCCCGCATCCAGCGCACGAGTTCGCGGTTGGCCGCGGACGCGCCCCACCCGTGGCTGATTCCGCGCTCCATGACCTCGTCGAGCGTGCCCGTGCCCGAGGCGATGTAGTCGTCCACGACCAGGCCCATCAGGCAGTCGCTCTCGATCGCGATGGTCCGAAAGCCCTCCTGTTCCACGAGTTGCCGGAACAGGTCGTTACGGAGGTCGAGCAGGGTGTCCTCGCCGTGGGTGGGCTCGCCCAGGGCGAGCAGCCGCGGCCGGACCGGAAGAAGCTTCATGACAGCGGTGGCCTCGACGGCATGGGCGGTGTGCTGGATGTCAGTAGCCATGCCCTCAACGGTATCGTTGAACCTGCGGTTGAAACTTGGCCGCGATATCGTCGGGCCCATGCCAGAAAACCTTCAAAACGGCGTCAAGCTCAGGCCGATCGATCTGGCGCGCCGGCACGGTCTGTCCACGCAGGCCGTCAGGAACTATGAGGACTCCGGCATCCTTCCGGCCGCCGCCCGCACACCCCATGGCTACCGCACCTATACCCCGCTGCACGCGCGGGCCCTGGGCGCGTTCCTCGCCCTGGTGCCCGGCCACGGCCATCGGACGGCGACGTCGATCATGCTGGCCGTGAACCAGGGCGAGGTCGACGAGGCGTTCCGCGTCATCGACGAGAGCCACGCCCAACTCCTCGACGACCGGCGGACACTCCAGGCGGTGGAGAGCGCGCTTCGGGATCTGGCTCCCGGTGGCGGTGCGGAGATGTCCGGGGCCGGGGTGACGGTGTCCGGGGGCGTCGGGGGCGGGGGCGGGAACACCTTCATCGGGCCGTTGGCGGCGGAGTTGGGGATCCGGCCCGCGACGCTGCGCAAATGGGAGCACGCCGGGCTGGTGCGCCCGCGCCGCGACCCGCTGACCGGATACCGCGTCTACGACGAGGCCGATGTACGGGACGCCCGGCTGGCCCACCAGCTCAGGCGGGGCGGCTACTTGCTGGAGCGGATCGCCCCGCTGATCGCCCAGGTTCGGGCGGCCGGCGGGCTTGAGCCGTTGGAGGCCGCACTGGGCGACTGGCGCGATCGGCTCTCCGCGCGTGGACGGGCGATGCTGACCGGGGCCGCGGAGCTGGACGCGTACCTCCGCGAGCACGGATGAGCGTCCCTCGAACGGGGTCCGGTCCGCCGGCCCTTGGGGAGTCTGTGGCTCGACTGGTGAAAAGGGACCGGCGTGGCGACACCGGCTGTGGCCGGTTTCGCCCGTTCACCCGGTTCCGCGATGTGGATAGTGTCGTAGCCGAAGCAGTGTTCCGACGGTCAGCTGATTTCAGTGAGTGAGTACTGCTCGACAAGGAGGACCGGCCATGTCATGGATCAAGCGAAGCCTTCGGGCACTCAGCGGTGAGATGCGTACCCGTCGAAACGAGTACGGCGACCGGTACGGGCGGAAGGACTGATTCTCCCCAACCGTACGGGTGGGGTCCGCGGTTGGATCGCCGTACCCCACCCTCCGTCCGATGGGCATAAGAACTCGTGTTCATGGATAGGCTCAGCCTCTGGCCCCACTTACGGAAATGGGAGAACCTGGCGGCGGACGCCGACGGCCCGTTCAGGCTCCGCCATGGGACGTTACTCGTGGCCGACGCGGAGGCCGCCCGGGAAATCCTGGTCGACAAGGCTGACAAGTACGTAACGCAGTCCGGATTCTTCCGCCTTGGTCAAGAGCCTCTCCCTCAGGCACTTCGGATCGCGGCGTCACGCGAACTGCTCGGAGTGCTGGCCCGCCACGATCTGAAGTCGTCATTCGACATGGAGTCCGCCCTCCATCACATGCGCGACAGCCGCGGTCGCCTGCGGCACCAGCGGTGGGGAGTCGGGCTGGTCCGGCGGTACTTCGCGCCCGTCATCGCCCACCAACGCGATCCTCGACTCGACTCGCTGGTCGACGCGTACACCGAGTCGAGCATCATCGCCGACGACATCGTCGGTCGCCTCGTGAGGCGCCCGCATCGTTCGGTGGGCGGCATCCGGGCCGAGTTCGCCGAACAGTTGGAGCGGCTTCCGGCACGGGCAACCGAAGCCGACGCAATGGACCTGGTCGACCTTGTGATGGGGATACCGGGGGAAGCGTCCCTCGCGGATCGCGCGCAGTTGCTCCAGCGACTCATACTCTCCACCGTCGGATTCACCGGAGTCACCCTCGAATGGGTAGTGCTCCTCGGTATCCAGCACGGATACAACACCCCAGCGGTAAAGCCGGCTCAGGTTCGCGCTCTGGTCAAGGAGGCATTGCGCCTCTACCCGACAGCGTGGCGCCTGATCAGAGTCGCCGCCACTGATCACACGATAGGCGGCGTGCCGGTCGACAAGGGCGAGCACGTTCTGATCGGCACCCATGCGATCCACCGCTCAGGAACCGTATGGGACAAGCCACTTGATTTCTGTCCGTCACGCTGGGTAAAACCGGGCGACGAACAGCGGCGAGCCTACCTCCCCTTCGGGAAAGGCGAGGAGATGTGCCCGGCAAACGGCTTCGCCCTCACCGCACTTGAGCATCTCGGTCACCTCATCCTTCACGGCTACCAGGGCACCGTCCACATCCGGAACACCCGGAAATGGAAGCCCCACGCCCGCACACTCCTCGCACCTCCAACGGGATGGACCCGTCTCAGCAAGACATGACGCGGTCACTCGAAGAAGGGCGACCGGTGACCGGTGACCGGTGGTCGCCACTCCCCGCACCCGTCACCCCTCCCCCGCACTCCCGGACCCCGGCCCCGCCGTACTACGCCGCACCACCAACCGCGTCGGCACCAACGTCCTGCCCCCCTCCACCGTCTCCCCCCGGAGTTCCCGCAGGATGGCCTCGACGCACAGTTCGCCGACCTTGGCGAAGTCCTGGTGGACCGTGGTCAGGGGCGGGATGAACGACGCGGCCTCCGCGATGTCGTCGAAGCCGACGACGCTGACGTCCTCCGGCACGCGCCTACCGTGCTCGTGCAGCGCCCGCAACACCCCCAGGGCCATCTGGTCGTTGGCCACGAACACCGCCGTGCAGTCGGGGTCCGCCGCGAGCCGGAGGCCCGCCTCGTAGCCGGATTCGGGGGTCCAGTCGCCCCGTAGCAGAGGCGGCACCTCGCGGCCCTCCTCGCGCAGCGCCGCCTCCCACGCGGCCTGGCGGCGGCCGGCGGCGAAGGACTCCTCGGGCCCGGCCAGGTGCCGGACCGTACGGTGCCCGAGGTGCAGCAGATGCCGCACGGCCATCCGCGCGCCCTGGTGCTGATCGGTGTCCACGACGTGGAAGCGGTCACCCGCGTCGGAGTCCACGACGACGACCTTCACATGGGGCGGCAGCGTCAGCGACGTCGTGTCGAGCAGGTGCACCTCCATGATCAGGACGACCGCGTCCACGGCCAGTTCGTCGAGCCGTGTGAAGGCTCCCCGGACATTGTCCTGCGTCGGGGCGTCGAGCGGGATGAGGGTGACCGCGTACCCCGCGCGGGAAGCGCAGTTCGCGATGGCCTCCAGGGTCCGCACATTGCCCGTACTGGACAGGCTCATCGTGATGACGCCGATGGTCCGGAAGTCACCGCTCTTGAGGGCACGGGCGGCGCTGTTGGGCCGGTAGCCCAGCTCCTTCATGGCGTCCAAGACCCTCTGCCGGGTGCTCTCGATGACGGCCGAATCCCCGTTGGAGACCCGGGAGACCGTCTGCGACGAAACCCCGGCGACCCGTGCGACATCCGCCATCGAGACACGGCGCTGCCGCCCTTTCGCGGCGCCCCGGCCCCGACTGTCGCCCGTCTTCGCGAGAGCGGCCGTGTCCTTCTCCGCCACGTCCTTCTCCGCCACCGAATTCCCTTCCGTTCACTACCGCTTCATGCTTGACGCCCCCCAGCGGGAGTGTCACCATCACGCTACCAATGATTACGTAAACATTACTCCTGGGGACCAGCCTTCACCCGACGGTCCCGGGCCCTGGGGCTGCCCTCACTCGCCTGCTCCTCCCTCTCCAGACCGGTCGGTCACCGACGCAAGGAACCCGTCATGACGCTGCTGTCGACGCCCGCGAAGGCCGTGCCACCACCCCGTACGCCCGGACGATTCGGGCTCCGCAAGGAGGCCGTGGTCGGCTGGGGATTCGTGGGTCCGTTCGTCGCCGTCTTCGCCCTCGTCTTCCTCGCGCCGATCGGATACGCCGTATACCTCAGCCTATTCCGGGACCGGCTGATCGGCGGCAACTCCTTCGTGGGCCTGGACAACTACCGAGAGGCGCTGACCGATCCGCGGTTCTGGGAGGGGCTGGCCAGGGTCGGACTGTTCCTGGCCGTACAGGTCCCGATCATGCTCGGTATCGCCCTGCTCGTGGCACTCGCGATCGACAGCGGCCGGCTGTACGGCAAGGCGTTCTTCCGGGTCTCGGTCTTCCTCCCCTACGCCGTCCCCGCCGTGGTCGCCACCCTCATGTGGGGCTTCATCTACGGCACCCGGTTCGGCCTCGTGGGCAACATCAACGACGCGTTCGGTGTCTCGCTGCCCGATCCGCTCTCCCCCTCACTCGTCCTGGCCTCCATCGGCAACATCGTGACCTGGGAGTTCGTGGGCTACAACATGCTGATCTTCTACTCGGCGCTCAAGGTCGTCCCCCGGTCCCTGTATGAGGCCGCCGCCATCGACGGAGCCGGGGAGTGGCGCCTCATCACCTCGGTCAAGCTACCGGCCATCCGTGGCGCCCTGGTCATCGCGACGATCTTCTCGATCATCGGCAGCTTCCAGCTCTTCAACGAGCCGAGCATCCTCCAGAAGCTCGCGCCCAACTCGATCACCAGCGACTTCACACCCAACCTGTACACCTACTCGCTGTCCTTCTCCGGCCAGCAGCACAACTACGCGGCGACCGTGGCGATCGTGATGGGTGTCGTCACCGCGATCATCGCCTACACCGTCCAACTGCGTGGCATGCGGAAGGCTGAGCGATGACCGCGGACATATCGAGCGTTCCCTCGCACTCCACCGAGGCCGCCTCCGGAACGGCAAGCGCGCCGGCCGCCCCGGCCCGACGCCGCCGGCGGCGACGCCCCCACACCCCGCTCAATCCCCGTCCCAGCGTCCCGCTGACGCTGGTGACCGGTCTGGTCCTCGTCTACACCCTGCTCCCGCTGGTCTGGCTGGTCATCAACGCGACCAAGGACCAGAAGGGTCTGCTCGACTCCTTCGGACTGTGGTTCGGCGACGACTTCAATCTCTGGGACAACATCTCCCGCACACTGACGTACGACGACGGTGTCTTCGTCCGCTGGCTGCTGAACACCCTGCTCTACGTCGCCGCGGGCGCGGGCGGCGCCACCGTTCTCGCCGTCCTCGGTGGGTACGCGCTGGCCACATACCGATTCCCGGGCCGCCGGGCCGTGTTCGCGGTCGTCATCGGTGCGGTGGCCGTGCCGGGCACCGCACTGGCGGTGCCGACCTTCCTGATGTTCAGCAACATGGGACTCACCAACACCCCCTGGGCCGTCATCATCCCCTCACTCATCTCCCCGTTCGGGCTCTATCTGATGTGGGTGTTCGCCGCCGATGCCGTACCCACCGAACTCCTCGAAGCGGCCCGCATCGACGGATCCGGCGAGTTGCGTACGTTCTTCCGTATCGCACTGCCCCTGCTGATGCCGGGCACGGTGACCGTGCTGCTGTTCTCCATGGTCGCGACCTGGAACAACTACTTCCTGCCGCTGATCATGATCAAGGATCCGGACTGGTACCCGCTCACGCTCGGGCTCAATGCCTGGAACGCCCAGGCGCAGACGGCGGGCGGTGAGGCCGTCTTCGATCTCATCGTCACCGGTTCGCTGCTCACGATCGTGCCGATCGTGGTGATCTTCCTGCTGCTCCAGCGCTACTGGCAGTCCGGCCTGGCCGCGGGCAGCGTCAAAGCGTGACCCGCCCACTCGTTTCCGCCCACTCGTTTGCGCCCACTCACTTGCGTCCCCTCTTCCGCCCGCACACACCGAACCAGGAGCACCACTCATGAGTACGAAGAGCACCCGCCGGCTTCTCGGTGCCGTCGCCACGGCCTGTGTGATGGCCCTGGGCGCCGGCGCCTGCGGTTCGTCGGATCCGGCCACCGACAGCGGCGGCGGTAAGAAGGACGTCAAGGCCGCACTGGAGAAGGGCGGCAAGGTGACCGTGTGGGCGTGGGAGCCCACACTGAAGAAGGCGGCGGCCGACTTCGAGAAGAAATACCCCAAGGTAGACGTGGAGTTGGTGAACGCGGGCACGGGTGACAAGCAGTACACCGCGCTCCAGAACGCCATCGCGGCCGGTTCGGGCGCGCCCGACGTGGCGCAGATCGAGTACTACGCGCTCGGCCAGTTCGCCATCGCCAAGTCCGTGGAGGATCTCGCCGGTTACGGCGCGTCCACGTACGACAAGACCTTCACCGCCGGCCCCTGGAACGCGGTGAAGTACGACAAGGCCGTGTACGCGCTGCCGATGGACTCGGGTCCCATGGCACTGTTCTACAACAAGAAGGTCTTCGACAAGCACGGCATCGAGGTCCCGACCACCTGGGACGAGTACGTCGACGCGGCGCGCGCCCTGCACAAGGCGGATCCCAAGACCTACATCACCAGCGACATGGGCGACGCGGGCACCACGACCAGCCTCATCTGGCAGGCGGGGGGCCGCCCTTACCGGGCCAAGGGCAGTGACGTCACGATCGACTTCGGGGACGCCGGCACCATGACGTACACGAACACCTGGCAGAAGCTGATCGACGAGAAACTCGTCGCCCCGATCAGCGGCTGGAGCGACGAGTGGTACAAGGGTCTGGCCGACGGCACCATCGCCACGCTGGCCACCGGCGCCTGGATGCCGGCCAACTTCACATCGGGCGTCGCGTCGGCGTCCGGTGACTGGCGGGTGGCGCCGCTGCCGCAGTGGACCAAGGGCGCCACGGCCACCGCGGAGAACGGCGGCAGTTCGCTGGCCGTACCGAAGGCCGCCAAGAACAAGGACCTGGCCTACGCCTTCATCGAGTACGTGACGACCGGCGCCGGTGCGTCGGCGCGCGTCGCCGAGGGTGCCTTCCCCGCGACCAGGGCGGATCTGGAGTCGAAGGCGTATCTGGACAGCGCGTTCCCGTACTTCGGCGGTCAGCGGGCCAACAAGATCTTCGCGGAGTCGGCGAAGAACGTCGGCACCGGCTGGTCGTATCTGCCGTACCAGGTGTACGCGAACTCCGTCTTCAACGACACCGTGGGCAAGGCGTACGTCTCCTCGACACCGCTGAGCAAGGGTCTTGAGGACTGGCAGCGGGTGACCACCAAGTACGGCACGGACCAGGGCTTCAACGTCACCAAGTAGCCGCGACCGGGACAGTGGCCGCGCCGATTCCCGCGTATCGGCGCGGCTGGTTCCGTATCGGCGCGGCTGCTTCCGGTGCGCTCGCCATGATCAATAACCTGACGGGCGGCGCGTGACCTCGCGTCTGTCGGACAGAGAAGGCGAGCGGCTCCGGTGAAACTCCCGATGGTGCAACGTATGGCCTGGCTCGGCGCGGCGACCGCGCTCCTCACAGCGCTCGGCACCACCCCGGCCGGTGCGGACGGTGCGTGGCAGAAGGTCGGCGGTGACGCCCGCAGCGGTGTCAGCGGCCTCGCGTACGAGGGCCGTACCGGATCCGGGATCGATGTCCTGGTCGTGCACGACAACAAGCGGACGGGGCAGCAGCGGCTGTCCCGGATCACGCACGGGGCGGGCGCCGACGCTATCTCCCCGATCACCTGGGACGGGCCGGAACCCTCCGACCTGGAGGCCATCGAAGCCGTCCCCGGGATGCCGGGTGAGTACATGGCGCTCGCCAGTCGCGGCATCGTCTATCGCCTGAAGGTCACCGGCTCCACGGCGACGGTTCTCGACTACGCGCCGCTGCCGGCGATCGGCGAGGGCGACGACTTCGAGAGCTTCGCGCTCGTCGCCCGGAACGGGAAGCTCGCCGCCCTGTGGGCGGACCGCGGAGCGGGCGCGGGCCGGCCCGCCACGCTGTACGCGGCGCCGCTGACATTCGCCTCGTGGGGGCAGCCGCTGTTCGGAGCCGTGACGCGCCGTGCCTACCGAGCGCCGTATCCGACCGAGGGCGGTACGCGACACATCTCCGACATCTCGGTGACCGACTCCGGCCGGATGATCGTGAGTTCGGCGGCGGACGCCGGGGACGACGGCCCGTTCGACTCCGCGGTGAGCGACGTGGGTCGGGTCACCGTGTCGGCGGCCGGCCAGGTACGGGTCACGCTCGCGGCGAGCCCGACCGTGCTCGGGACGTTCCCGGGGTACAAGGTCGAGGCCGTGGAGTGTCTGCCCGGGTCCGCCGAAGCGGTCCTGGGCACGGACGACGAGAATCTCGGCGGATTTGTCCGGACCGTATCGCTCTGCGAAGCCTGACCCCGCGGTCGGCGTAGGAACCCGCCGTCGGCCACCACGCCCGCCACCGGCGTCCTAGCCGGTGGCGGCGTCGGCCACCGCGGAGACGGCGGTGTGCAGGGTCTCGGCCGCCTGGTCCACCGACCAGGCGGCGCCGCGGAGTTGGATCGTCAGCCACACCGTTCCTGCCGCCACATCGGCCACCGCGCCGTCGATCACGAGCATCACCGACGAGTCGACCGCCTGTTGGGCCTCGCTCTCGCGCAACGCCCGTGCCAGGTCCGGCAGTTCATCGCCGGGCGACTCCGGTGAACAGCGCGCGACGGCGTCCAGGACGGCGCCGGCCGGGCCGCGCGCCGCCTCGGGCACGATCAGCCGGGCGCAGGGGTGACCGGACGGTGCGAACACGACCAGGCGCATCGTTCCGCTGCTGGCCAGGCGTCGCGCCAGGACGTCACGGGTGCCGACGGGTGCCGAGGCGCGGACATCGCCGAGGGTGAAGAGGTCGTGCGACAGCGACCGGATGGCCGAAGCACCGTCGTCGGACTCTGTGGTCATGCGTCCCGCCTTATGTCGTGCGTCTCCCGTTAATGTCTGTCGCTACATGTCTGTCCATACGTACGGGCGCGCGCACTTAGGTGCTCAGCACAATCGGCGCACGAGGTGACGTCGCGCGCCGGGTGGCCGCCCCTATTCGCCGATGGCGGTGAGGTCTTCGGAGTACGTGGGGAAGTGTGCGGTGAATCCGCCGTCCACCGTGATGGTGGTGCCCGTGATGTACCCGGCCTCGTCGGAGACGAGGAAGGCGACGAGGAAGGCGATGTCCTCCGGGGTGCCCATACGGGGGGTGAGGGTGTGCCGGGTCATGGCCCGCTGCTGCTCGGGCGTGAGGTTGTCACTGAGCGCCGGGGTGAGGATCGTGCCGGGCGCGATACCGACGGCACGGATCCCCTGCTTGCCGTACTGCGTGGCGATGTTGCGGGTGAGTCCGAGGATGGCGGCCTTGGACGTGCCGTACATGGGCCGGACGATTTCGGCCTGGAGTCCGGCGACGGAGCTGGTGTTGACGACGACACCGCCGCCCCGGGCCAGCATGTGCGGGATGGCGTGTTTCGCGGCGAGCGTGTAACCGAGGACGTTGACGCGCAGGACCCGGGCGAAGAGGTCGCCGTCGATGTCGGTGATACGCAGATCGCGGGCGAGGACGTCGGGGGTGAGGAGGGCCGCGTTGTTGTGCAGGATGTCCAGTCCGCCGAAGGTGTCCACGGCGGTGTCGGTCATCTGCCGGATCTGCTGCTCGTCACTCACATCGGCGGTCACCGCGACCGCCCGCAGACCGTCCCCTCTCAGTTCGACGGCGGCCTTGTCGGCCGCTTCGGCGTTGATGTCGGCGACCACGACCGCGGCGCCGCGCTCCGCCAACACCCGAGCGGTGGCACGGCCGATGCCCGAACCGGCTCCGGTGACGACGGCGACCTTGTTGCGAAGGTTCGACATGAGACTTCCTGCCCTGTGCGGTGTGGACGTTTGGTGAAGCAAGAACAACTGCTTGATTTTCAGGTGCACGGTCGGCGGGATCGACGGAACGCGCAAGGATGGCTTGCTTTGGCCACGTTCACCAGGTGCGAAGCCGCCCGGACGGCGTAGCCGTACGCCTTCCCGGCGTCTTGCCCGCACCCTCCCCGGGCCGTCCCCGCACGTTCCCCCGCCGCCTTTTCCGGTTTTGTTGCCCGGTTGTTGCAGCCTCGTGGACAGAACGGCCGTGCCCTTCCACGTTCGAAATCCACGCCGTTACGTTTCCCGGGACGCACCCCTCCCGCAAAGGACATCCCATGAGCCAGCCCCTCGACTCGGTGACGGCGGGTCACACGCCCGACGATGTGCCCCCGGCGACCTCCGGGTGGTCGTTCGAGACCCAGCAGATCCACGCGGGAGCGGTACCCGACCCGACAACGGGCGCCCGCGCGGTGCCGATCTACCAGACGAGTTCCTTCGTGTTCCGGGACACCCAGCACGCCGCCGACCTGTTCTCGCTGGCGGAGCCCGGCAACATCTACACACGGATCCACAACCCGACGCAGGACGTCTTCGAACAGCGGGTCGCGGCCCTGGAGGGCGGTGTCGCGGCCGTGGCGCTCGCCTCCGGGCAGGCCGCCGAGACCCTGGCGATCCTGACGCTGGCGAGCGCGGGCGACCACCTCGTGTCCAGCACCTCGCTGTACGGCGGCACCTACAACCTGTTCCGGCACACCCTCCCCAAGTTCGGCATCGAGGTGTCCTTCGTGGACGACCCCGACGACCTGGACGCGTGGCGCGCGGCGATCCGGCCCAACACCAAGGCACTGTTCGCCGAGACGCTCGGCAATCCACGGGGCAACGTCCTCGACGTACGTGGGGTCGCGGACGCGGCGCACGCGGCCGGGGTGCCGCTGATCGTCGACAACACCGTGCCCACGCCCTATCTGCTGCGTCCCATCGAGCACGGCGCGGACATCGTGGTGCATTCGGCGACGAAGTTCCTCGGCGGGCACGGTACGACCATCGCCGGTGTCGTGGTGGACGGCGGCACCTTCGACTTCGGCGCGCACGCGGACCGCTTTCCGGACTTCAACGAGCCGGACCCGAGCTATCACGGACTGCGGTACTGGCCGGATCTCGGCCCCAGCGCCTTCGCGATCAAACTGCGGGTCCAGTTGCTCCGGGACATCGGCCCCGCGATCTCCCCGCACTCGGCGTTCCTGCTGCTCCAGGGGGTGGAGACGCTCAGCCTGCGGATCGAGCGGCACTCGACCAACGCGCAGGCACTCGCGGAGTGGCTGGAACAGCGCGACGAGGTCGCCGCCGTCCACTATCCGGGCCTGGAGTCCAACCGCTGGTACGAGGCCGGGCAGCGGTATCTGCCCCGGGGCGCGGGCGCCGTGCTCGCGTTCGAGCTGCGGGACGGGGTGGAGGCGGGCAAGCGGTTCGTGGACGCCGTCGAACTGTTCAGCCATCTCGCGAACATCGGTGACGTACGCAGCCTGATCATCCATCCGGCGTCCACCACGCACAGCCAGCTCGGCCCGGAGGAACTCGCGGCCACGGGCACGGCGCCGGGTCTGGTGCGGCTGTCGGTGGGCATCGAGAACATCGCCGATCTGAAGGCGGATCTGGAGGCAGGCTTCCGCGCGGCGAAGGAAGCCTCCTGAGCGCCGGAGCGGCCGACACTCCCCCTCCCGACGCCGTTCCGGTTCCGGTTCCGGGGACCCTCCCCCCTCCTGTCACCGGCGCGTGGCAGGAGGGGGACCCCCGGGGTGACCGCCGGTGGGCGGTGCTGGAGAAGCCGCTGGCCCTGGCGGCGGGCGGCGAACTGCCGGGAGTCCGGCTGGCGTACGAGACCTGGGGGCGGCTCGCGCCCGACGCGTCGAACGCGGTCCTGGTCCTGCACGCGCTGACCGGTGACAGCCATGTCGTCGGCCCGTCGGGTCCCGGGCATCCCACGCCCGGCTGGTGGGACGGGCTGATCGGTCCCGGTCGGCCGCTCGACACGGACCGCTGGTTCGTCGTCGCCCCGAATGTGCTGGGTGGCTGCCAGGGCAGCACGGGTCCGTCGTCGGTACGGGACGACGGGACCCGGTGGGGCGCGGCATTCCCGTTCCTCACGCAGCGCGACCAGGTCGCCGCCGAGGCCCAGCTCGCCGACGCTCTCGGAATCGGCCGGTGGGCGCTGGTGATCGGCGGCTCGATGGGCGGGATGCGGGCCCTGGAGTGGGCGGTGACCTATCCGGGGCGTACCGGATCGCTGCTTCTGCTGGCGTGCCCGGCGGCGGCGAGCGCGGAACAGATCGCCTGGGCCACCGTCCAACTACACGCCATCCGCACCGATCCGCACTGGCACGACGGCGACTATCACGGTGCCGGGGCGGGCGGAGGTCCGCACGCGGGTCTGGGTCTGGCGCGTCGGCTGGCCCATGTGACGTATCGCAGTGAGTCCGAACTCCGGGCGCGGTTCGGCCGGTTGGCGCAGGGGGCCGAGGAGCCGTGGCGGGGTGGCCGGTACCGTGTGGAGTCGTATCTCGACCATCACGCGGCGAAGCTGGTGCGCCGCTTCGACGCCGGTAGTTATGTCGTCCTGACCGAGGCGATGAACAGCCATGACATCGGCCGCGACCGGGGTGGAGTCGCGGCGGCCCTGCGCCGGGTGCGGGCCCGCACCTTGGTCGCCGGGGTGGACTCGGACCGGCTCTACCCCCTGGCCCAACAGGAGGAACTGGCGGCCGACATCCCCGGCGCCGACCGGGTCCGCGTCATCGAATCCCCGTACGGACACGACGGCTTCCTGATCGAGACGGACCAAGTCGCCGCACTCGTACGGGAGTTGCTGGGCCCGTCGTAGGGACGTGGGCAGCACCAGGTGGGTCGGGTTCGATCACGGCGAGTTTGGTTCCGCCGGGCCCGCGACCGGGTGGGGGCGGTACGCGGCCTCCAGGCGCTTTCCCTGCTCCTCCGTGAGCGTGACGTCGACTGCCGCCAGTGCGTCCTGAAGGTGCGTCAGCTTCGTGGCGCCGACGATGGGCGCGCTGACGCCCGGCTTGCCGAGGAGCCAGGCGAGCGCCACCTGGGCCGGGGGCAGGCCGAGTTCGGCGGCGACGGTCCTGAGGGTGTCGACGATGTCGAAGTCGTCGTCGGTGTAGAGCTGGTCGGCGAGCGGGTCCGTGCCGCCGCGCGAGGTGGTGCGCGCCCCGCCCCTCTCGCGTCCCCCGGCGAGCAGCCCGCGGGCGAGCGGGCTGTACGGCAGGACGCCCACGCCCTGGTCCAGGCAGAACGGGATCATCTCGCGCTCTTCCTCGCGGTAGACGAGGTTGTAGTGGTTCTGCATCGACACGAAACGGGTGCTTCCGGCGAGCGCGGCGGTGTACTGGGCCTTGGCGAACTGCCAGGCGTACATGCTGGACGCGCCGATGTAGCGCACCTTCCCGGCCAGGACGACGCTGTCGAGCGCCGCCATCGTCTCCTCGATCGGTGTGCCGTAGTCCCAGCGGTGGATCTGGTACAGGTCGATGTGGTCGGTGCCGAGCCGTCGCAGCGACGCGTCGACCGAGGCGAGGATGTGTTTGCGGGACAGGCCGCGGTCGCCCGGCCGGTCGCTCATCGGGTAGTAGACCTTGGTCGCGAGGACGTACGCGTCGCGGTCGCCGAAGCACTCGGCGAGCAGGCGGCCCGTGACCTCTTCGGAGGCGCCCCGGTCGTACATGTCGGCCGTGTCGAAGAGGGTCACGCCCGCGTCCACGGCGTGCCGGACGATCGGCCGGGCCTCGTCGGCGGTGAGGTGCCAGGCGCGGCGCGAGCGGTCGCCGTAGCTCATCATGCCGAGGCCGACGCGGGAGACGGTCAGTCCGGACGTGCCCAGGCGGGTGTAGTGCATACCGGGTTTCCGTTCAGCTCTGCGGGACGGTGGTGAGGAACAGGGGGGTGACGGAGAGGTCCAGGTGCGCGGAGACTCCGTCGTGGTGCGTCGGCAGGTGGGTGCCGAAGGCGTCGACGACCTGCGCGGTGGGGTGGGGCCAGGGCCAGTCGACGCGGGTCGGGGGTGCGTCCTCGCCGGTGAAGACATCGCCATCGGCCCACAGGATGTGCAGCGGGGGGCGGTGGTTGCGCACCACCTCGAAGGCGAACACCCCCGGCCCTTCACCGTCGCCATCGCCATCGCCGTCTTGGTCTCGGTCGTGGTCGTGGTCGAGGCGGCGTACGGACGTGGTGCCCTCCAGGTGGTCCGCGAGCAGTGCGAAGGTCTCGGCGGCCGGACGGCGGCCGGTCAGGGCCCGGCCCTCGTAGTCCATGAGGGCGAGTTTGCCGAACAGGAATCCCATCAGGTTGAGCGGGTCGCCATAGCCGGGGATCTCCGGGGCGAGGTTCCAGCAGGCCGTCCTGGTGACGCCTGACGCGAGGGCGAGGACATTGCGGGTGACGAGCTGGCGGCGGTTGATGCGGTCCCGCTTCGCGGCCAGCTCGGGCGGGCAGTTCTCCAGGAACATCCGGAGCTGGGGCGGGAGTTGGGCCTCCCGTGCATAGAGTGCCCGCATCGTCAGACGGTCCGGCGACTCGGGGGCTCCCGATTCAGTGCCGGCATCCGCGAGGGCGCCCCCGAACGCGGCCGTCATCGTCGCCTCGAACTCCCCCTGCGCCTCCGGGAATTCGAAGAGGGTCGGGCCGTTGTACTCGCCCGCCACCACCGGCCGTTCGTACCCGTGGCGGCGCATCATCGCGCGGACGGACTCCACCTGATCCGGGACGGAGTGGGGATCGCCGTAGAGATGGACGGAGAAGAGGTCGAAGGAGTCCCGTCCCTCGGCGACGACCTGGTCGAAGAACTGGCGGGCCAGGCCGGCGTCCGGGCTCGCCAGCACGTCGTAGCCGCAGCCTCCGAGCACGACCGCCGTGTCCGGGTCGGCGGTGCGTACTGCGGCGGCGAAGGCGGTGAGTTGGTCGACGTACTCGCGGGCGGTGCCCGCCCAGAGCATCCCGGTGTTGCTGGGCTCGTTGTTGCACTGCCAGTACTCCACACGCCCCCGGCAGCGGGTCACCAACTCCCCTACGAATCGGGCGTACCGCTCCGTGTCCTTCGCCGGTGACGACGGGAGGAAGTCCGTCGGGTGCCGGGTGGCCCACGGAGAGCTGGAGCAGACGGTCACCCAGGTCTCGGCGGCCGGGTCGAGCTGTCCGAGGATCGCGTCGACCACCGTCCAGGAGAGCGCGCCGCCGCCTCTGATCTGGACCCAGTCCCCGCCCCGGCGGCGGCAGAGCCCCTTGGAGCGGGACGACATCGTGCGGGCCGCGGTCGCGGTCGCGGACGAGGGGGGCGCGGACGCGCTCACCATGGCGGCGGTCGCGCGGCGCCTCGGCCCGTACACACCGATGGCGCTCTACCGCTACGTACTCAGCAAGGACGGTCTCCTCGACCTGATGCTGGATCACGTCACGGGTGAGATTCCGCTGCCTCAGGAGCCGAGCGGTGACTGGCGCGGCGACCTCCGCCGGGTCGCCATCGACAGCTGGGCCATGGTCAAGCGCCACCTCTGGTACGCCCAACTCGTGCCGACCCGGCCGCCGTTGGGCCCGCACATGATGCGCCGCACCGAGTTCCTGTTGCAGATCCTCGTCCGTCAGGGGACGACGGTCGGCGACGCCATGACGTACGTGGCCCTACTCGACCGGCACATCTTCGGCAGCGCCCAACAGGAGGCCGAGGAACTCGCCATGCGGCGCCGCCACGGTCTGCACACCCCGCGGCAGCTCGCGGCGGCGATCGCGACGGCGCGGGAGCTGGCGGCGGCCGACGGACGCCATCCGGTGCTGACCGCGTGGATGACATCACCGTCGGGACCGGACATGGACGACCAGTTCGCGCTGAGCCTGACCTTCCTGATCGACGGCATCGCGACCCGGCTGCCGGACCGGGACGGCACGTCACACGGCACTTCAGCGGGGGCGGCCAAGCGCCGGGCGTCGTCCCGGAAGACGGTCTGAAGGCCGGGACCGGACTCGACGGCGGACGAGGTGCTTCACACCGCGTCAAAATGGGCGCTGCGGCAACGTCGGCGGGCGTCGATGCGCCGCGCGAGGACGGGGAGCATCGGGACCACCGCCGCGAACACCAGGCCGCCGGCCACGGGGCCGACCCACCGTGCCGAGTCCCCGGCAACCACGTGCGCCGCCATGCCCAGCAGCCCCATTCCCACGACCAGCGCCGTGGCCCCGGTGATCGCGGCGGTGATGCCGAGTACTCGGGGCTGCCGGTCCGGGGTGAGCAACGCGAGCGACTCGACGACCTGCGGCGCGCTGTAGCCGTACTGGCTTCGGTAGCGGACCTCCTCGCGGCAGATCGCCAGACGGGCGACGACGGGGTGGCCGGGCGTGGTGCCCCGTGGCACAGTGCGCGTCCAGCCGCTGCTGCCAGTGACGGTGACGGACCACGCGTCAGCGCTGATCGCCCCGTGCCGCCCGCCGTCCAGCAGGCCGCGCTGCGCCGCCGGCTGCCCGACGAGCGTTCCGCCGCCTGACCGGAACGGCCCAACGGGGCTACGCGGGCGTCCCGTACACGCTGAAGCCGGAGAGCTGCCCGGCGGGCCAGCCGGTGTTGGCGGTGAAGTGGACGCGGACGTAGCGGGCGGTCGCGGCGGGGAAGGTGACCGTGGCCGTGTTGCCGGTGGCCGGATCGAAGGTGCGCCCCTCGGATCCGGCCAAGGTGGTGAAGTCCGTTCCGTTGACGCTGCCTTGGACGGAGAGGGTCTGAACGCGCCTTGCCCAGGCCGGATTCGGCGGCAGCGTGAGCACCACCCTCTGCACGGACCGCGCGGCGCCGAGATCGATCTGAATCCACTGCGGGAAGGCGTTGTTGACGCTCTCCCAGTACGTGGCGGGGTCACCGTCCACGGCATTGGCCGGCCCGTACACCTGGGTCTGGCCGCTTGCCGTCGCCGGGCGGCGCAGCGCCAGGTCACCGGTGGGCGCCGGGCCGCCGCCGGGGTACGGGACGGTGGGGCGGACCGCGGTCAGGGCGAGTTGGCCCTTGAGCATCCGGCCGCCGTCCGCGGTGAGGCGCAGATAGTAGTCGGACGAGCAGGCCGTGCCGTCCTCGTCGAGCGCGCGGATACCGGAACCCGCCGGGACGGACGCCGCCGTCTCGGCGGTCTTGGCGATCTGGTTGCCCTCGTTGAACTCGTCGAACATCGAGATGTAGAAGCCCTGCACCCCGATTCCGACGAGGTTGTAGAACTGACGCCACATCAGATCACCGTGGGCCCGGTGACCGGACTGGAGGTCGCCGGGGATGACACACGGCTGGTAGTCGATGCCGTGGGCCGCGCAGTCGGCGAGGTCGGGGGTGTTGAGGTCCCGCAGGAACCGGTCGGCGCCCGCGACGTCGCTGATCCGGCCGACCATCCAGGGCGAGATCATGTCGAACGAGTGGTACACGTCCAGGAACCCGGGACGCGAGTCCTCGGTGCCGGTGCGCCAGTGCGTCGGCACTCCCCCGATGACGTAACAGCCCTGGGCCTTGAACCAGTCGACCACGTCCTTGCAGGGCGCGGGCGCGAAGGGCCGGCCGGGGTCGCTGAAGCCGAACCCCCAGACGCAGACCACAGGTTTGCCGTTCTGACGGGCGTACGCGGCCGAGGCCGTGTGCGCCTTCATCTTCGTCGTCCAGTCGTCCTTGATCTGACTCTGCATCGACGTCCAGTTGGTGACGTCGTACATGATGTAGAACTTGCGGCCGTACGCCTCGGCCGACTGGCGCACCTTCTGCGCCATCCCGTCCCGGGTCGGGCCCTCGCCGCCGTACGGGTTGAAGCGCTGGAGGGCCGCGCTGTCGCAGCCGTTGTCGCGCATCCAGCGGAAGTGTGTGTCGACCGTCTGCTGGTCCCAGGAGGAGAACAGGGTGGCGGGGGCGCCGTTGCCGAGATTCTGATAGGCGGTCTGGTAGCCGCGGGTGAAGTCACCCATGTCCGGCCAGGAGACGAGGGTGGTGTTGGACGGGGACGGCGGCTGCGACGCGTTGCTGCTGTAGTGCCACCAGCTGTTGATGGGGGCGCCGTCGCCGATGCAGGCGAACCAGCCCTGGTAGCCGACCGTGATCTTGCCGACCACATCGCCGGGAGGTGACGCGGCGGGGGCCGGGGCGGGGGCGGCCATCGCCGTGGAGGCAAGGCCCGCCGTGGCCGTACCGGCGAGCGCGGAGAGGATCACGGACCGTCGAGAGATGCTCACGGGTTCCTCGCATGGGGGGTCGAGGGGTGCACGGAGAGGTGCGGTGCGTGTGAGCGCCAACCTATGAACATGTCGGTGCACAGACAAGATGAGTGCACGCAAATTCTCGACAGAGAGCCACAAAGACGCGACAGTCAGGTCCCGTTGGGCCCCGGGTCGCGGTCCGGGTCCAGCTTCGGGTTCGGGTTCGGGTTCGGGTTCGGGTTCGGCCAGGCGTCCCGCGCGACCACGTCAAGGATCAGCGCCGCGATGTTCCAGGCGTCGTCCTCGCCGCTGTGGTGGCGTCCCTCCAGCGGCAGCCCGGCGACCGTCAGGGCCTGCGCCATCCCGGGGCGTTTGGTCAGCGCATGGGCCTCGGTGAAGACCCGTTTGGCATTGGTGTGCCGGTGACCGAAGGGGTACGGCACACCGGTGGCACGGCACTGACGGGTGAACTGGTTGCGGTCGTAGTCGCCCCAACTGGCCCACGGGCGCGCACCGGACCGGTGGGTGACGGCCAACTCACGGCAGGCGGCGGCGAAGTCGACACCGGTGTCCACCTCGGCCTGTGTCAGACCGGTGAGTTCGGTGCAGAACGCGCTCACCTCGGAGCGGTGGGGGCGGACCAGGATGCGGTGCCGTTCGACGCGTTCGCGCGCGGCGATGTCCACGACCGTCAGGCCGATCTCGATGATCTCGCTCACCTGACCGGGCGGCGGCTGCCGGTCCCAGCAGGTGGCCTCGATGTCGACGACGTTCAGCAGGTTCGCGACGCCATCGGTGTACGTACTGTCCATGCCGGCGAGCGTAGAGAGCCGGTGCCGCTCCGGTCATCCGAGTTTCCCCACGCCACCGGCACCTCAGAAGCGTCAACTACCCTGCGCCCGAGTCGACTTCACGCGTACGGCTGTGCCGTGCGCGATCACTGCTCGCGCAGGCCCCACGGGGAGCCGTACTCGGTCAGCAGGTCCAGGAACGGGCGGGCCGGAAACGCCTCGGGGCCGAGGATCCCGGCGCCGGACCAGGCGCCCGAGGCGAGCAGTTCGAGGGCGACGACCGGGTTGACGGCGGTCTGCCAGACGACGGCCTGGCTGCCGTACTCGCGCATGGACCACTGGTTGTCCACCACGTGGTAGAGGTACACCTCACGCGGGCGGCCGTCCTTGGTGCCCTTGACCCAGGTGCCCGCGCAGGTCTTGCCGTGCATACGGTCGCCGAGGGTCGCCGGGTCCGGCAGACAGGCCGCGACCACGTCACGCGGTGAGACCCGGACCGGGCCCGAACCGTCCGCCGCCGCGACGGACACCGGCTCCGTGCGGTCCAGGCCCACCAGGTGCAGGGTGCGCAGGGTGCGGATGAAGTCCTCGCCGAGGCCGTACTTGAAGGTGACCCGGCGGGCGTCCACCCAGCGGGGCACGAGGAGCACCTCCTCGTGCTCGACGTTGACGCACTCGACGGGGCCGATACCTTCGGGGAAGTCGAAGACCTCGGGCTCGCTGAACGGTTCGGTGGTGTACCAGCCGCGCTCCGCCTCGTACACGACGGGCGGGTTGAGGCACTCCTCGATGGTGGTCCAGATGCTGAACGACGGCGCGAAGTCGTAGCCGTCGACCGTGAGGTTCGCGCCGTCGCGGATGCCGATCTCCTCGATCTCGTCGAAGAGTTCGTCGGCGGCGTGCCGGGCGAACACATCCGACAGGCCCGGTTCCACACCCATGCCGACGAGGGCGATCTTCCCGGCCTTCTCCCAGTCGGCGGCGCGCTCGAACTGGGCGTCGCCGAGCTTGACCCCGCACTCCTCGTAGGGGCGCTCCGGATGCGGGCGGGACAGGGACATCGCCATGTCGAGGTAGTGCGCGTCCGCGGCGAGGGCCGCCTGGAACAGCGGCATCACGAAGCGCGGGTCGGTCGCGTTGACGAGGACATCGCAACGCTCCCGGCGCAGCAGATCCGTGACCGCCGACTCGTCGCTCGCGTCGATCCGTTCGGCGTGGAAACGGGCGCCGGTGCCGTCCGCCGTGAGGGCCGCGACGGCCGCTTCGGCCCGGGAGAGGTCGTAGTCGGCGACGACCATGTGGTCGAAGAAGGGGCGGCGGGCGGCGATACGGGTGAGGGCGGTGCCGACACCGCCGGCGCCCACGAGCAGAACACGCATGGCGGAACTCCGTTCTCCGGGATCTGTCGGTTGTCCCGTTCCCCCGATCCAACGGGTGCGCGGCGGTTCACGTCAATGGTGTTGGCATAAGCTCACCGGGAAGCGCGGGGGCGGAGGGAGTGTGGGGTCATGGCCAAGCCGGTGGTGCCGGAGGAGGGGCGACGGCGACGGCGCCCGACGAAGCAGGGCGCCGTCCTGTCGGAGCGGCTGATCGTGGACACCGCGCTGCGGATGCTGCGGGAACACGGCGGAGCGGGTCTGACGGTACGTCGTCTCGGTGCCGCCCTGGGCGCGGATCCGAGCACGCTGTACCGGTACTTCCGTGGCATCGACGACCTGACGCTGGCGATCGGGGACGTCCTGGTCGGGCGGGCCATGGCGGGCTGGGAGGGCACCGGTGACTGGCGGGCCGATCTGCGGGAGCTGGGATTGCGGATCCACGCCGCGTATCTGGGGCACCCGCAGGCGGCGGTGCTCACGGCGAGCCGGGTGAGCGGCAGGGCGCACGAGGTGGCGGCCGACGAGACGATCCTCGGGGTGCTGCGCACGGCCGGGTTCCCGGACGCCGAGGCGGTGCGGATCTATCACGCGTTCATCGACCAGAGCCTGGCCTTCGCGGCGTTGGACGCGGCGTCGCTGGCACTGCCGGGCGCCGCACGGACGGCGGACCAGGAGGTGTGGCAGGCGACCTACGCGCGGTTGCCCGCCACGACACATCCGCACATCGCGGCCACGGCGCCGCTGCTGGTGGCCCGAATGAACGACAGCGCGTATCCGACGGCGCTGGAGATGCTGCTGGACAGCGCGGGGGCGCGACTGGCCACATCGCATCACCTTACGTAGTCGAAAATGCACGGAGAGGAAGTCCGTGTAAGGCTGATCCCGTCCACCCCCCACAGTGCGAGGAGCCCCGTCATGGGTATCAAGGACCAGTTCAACGAGAAGGCCGAGCAGATGAAGGACAAGGCGCAGAAGGCCATGGGCGACGCCAAGGAGCGCGGCCAGCAGGAGGCCCAAGAGCACGGCCACCGGCCCCAGGACCGTGACCAGAACCGGGACCAGAACCGGGACCAGGTCCGTGACCAGGCCCAGCGTGCCCGGGAGCAGGGTCAGGACATCAGGGACGACAGGGACGAGCGCTCGGAGCGCTGACCAGGTCGTCACGCCCAAGGGGCGCGCCCACAAGGGTGCGCCCCTTTGGCGTGCGTCCTTTGGCGTGCTTCCGTTCGCGTGCGTCCGTTGGCGTGAGGCAAGCCCCGTCCCCACGAGTGGACGATCCTCGACTGATTCAGTGCCGGACCAGGCAGAACGGGTGACCGGCCGGGTCCGCGTAGATGCGCCAACTCCGGGCTCCCGAACCGGCGTCCAGCACGGTCGCGCCGAGTTCCTGGACCTCGCGGTGCGCGACGTCCAGGTCCGGGACGGCGAAGTCGAAGTGGAACTGCTGGGGGCGCTCCGGGTCCGGCCACCGCGGCGACCGGTAGTCCGCCACCCGCTGGAACGCGAGCACGAGCCCGGACGACGTGTGCAGTGTCGACCAGCCCTCACTCAACGCCCAGCGACGGTCCGGACGGTCGATGTACCCGCCGAGGAGGGACCGGTAGAACGAGGCGAGCGTCCCGGGATCGGGACAGTCGAGGACGACACACTGCAAGTCGGCGATCATGCGCTGAGCATAAGGTGCTACGACTTTCGGGCCACCCCGCCGAACATGGCCACTTCGGCCGGCTCGTCGGCACCGGTGCCCGCCGGGCGCCAGCGTGAGCAGGAGACCAGGCCGGGGTCGAGGAGATCGAGTCCGTCGAAGAAGCGGACGACGGCTTCCGGGGTGCGCTGCTTCAGCTTGGGGGTGCCGTGCTCGTTCCAGAACGCCACCGCCGCGTCCACGTCGGGCATGGCCGGGCTGGTGATGGTGTGCGAGAGCACCAGGTGGCTGCCGGAGGGGAGCCGTTCCATGAGGTCGCGCACGATGCCGTACGCCTCGTCGTCGTCGCCGACGAAGATGACGACCCCGAGCAGCATGAGGGCGACGGGCTCGCTCAAGTCCAGTGTCTTGGCGGCGTGTTCGAGGATCGCGTCGATGTCGCGCAGGTCGGCGTCAAGGTAGTCGGTGCGGCCTTCGGGGCTGCTGGTGAGCAGGGCGCGGGCGTGCGCGAGGACCAGCGGGTCGTTGTCGACGTAGACGACGCGGGACTCGGGGGCGATGCGCTGGGCGACCTCGTGGGTGTTGTCGGCGGTCGGCAGTCCGGTGCCGATGTCGAGGAACTGCCGGATGCCGGCGTCGGCGACGAGGTGGCGCACGGCGCGACCGAGGAAGAGTCGGTCCTCGCGCGCGTAGTCGCCGATGCCCGGGTGCAGTTGACGGATCTGGTCGCCGGCCGCGCGGTCGACGTCGTAGTTGTCCTTGCCGCCCAGCCAGTAGTTCCAGATACGGGCCGTGTGCGGCTGTGTCGTGTTGATGCGGGCACGCATCGGATCGGCCAGGGGGTCCGCGCCTGCCGAGGTGTCGGTCACGGTCGGTCTCCTCGGCTCGGGGCTGCGGTCAACCCGCAATGTAGCCAACCGAGTTGTGCCGGCGCATCATCGGGGCGCCCGAGATTGCGGAGAACGTCGGCGGGGCGGTGGTGGAGAGCCGCCTGCCGCTCCACCACCGCCCCACCGACGGCTTCGTCACCGCCCCACCGACAGCTTCGTCACCGCCTCACCGACGGCGGTGTCCGCCCGGTCAGTCGACGCCCCGGTCCGACATCAGGACGGGAGTGCCGTACCGGGGCCGGCCCGCGTCCTTGTTCCGGTCGAACACACCGGCCAGCGCCAGCAGGGCGGCGATCCCGGCGACGACCGCGGCCAGGGCCGCTCCCGTCGCCACGCCACCCGGCGCGAGGGTGTACTCCAGCGCGTCCCCGACGGCCCGCGCCCGGCCCCCGGTGGGCACCAGTCGGGCGGCGGCCAGGGCGCCGCTCGCCACGACCGCGACGACCACCGCGATCGCCGTACCGCGCCCGAACAGCGGCACGACGAGTGCCGCGACGAGACACAGGACGGCGGCGGCGAGCAGGGCGCCGTACACATACGCGGGCGCCCCATGGCCGTACAGCGGCAGGTTGGCGACGCCGCACGCGAGGAACGCGACGGCCGCCAACCACCGCAGCCACAGCGGGAGACCGCCGGTGCGGCCCGACGGCCGCCGGACGGAGACCGGCCGGATCGATGTCACCAGGGGTGCGATCGCGACGGTGGACTGCCGCGCGGATCGCTTCTCGGCGTCGTCCCCTGCGGAGGACGGCCCGTCCGACCACGGTGCGTCCGGTGACAGTGAGGCGTCCGGTGGCGGTGGGGCGGAAGCCGCCTTCTCGTTCCCCAACCGGCCGATGAGTTCGGCGAGTTCCTCGACGGTGCGGCTGGCGGCGGCGGAGCGGACGGCTTCGTCGGCGACGCGCGGATCGTGCGGCGGCCGGTGCAGCAGCGTCATCAGACGGCTGACGTCGTCGACGGTCCGCTGCTCGGTCGCCGTGCGGATCGCCGCGTCCGCGGTGTCGGGGGAATGCGGTGGACGGCTCAGCGAGTCCACCATCCGGGTGACGTCGTCCACGGGACGTTCCACGGCGGCGGCCCTGACGGCCTCCGCCGCGATGCGCGCGTGCTCCGGCGACTCCTCCAGAAGGGTGATGAGCCTCAGAACCTCGTCGAGCGATCTGGCGACGACGACGGTTCGGGTCAGCCGGTCCGCGGGGTCTGGACCGGCGTCCGGACCGAGGTCTGGACCGGGGCCGGGGTCGGGGCCGGATATGTCCTCGTCGGGCCGGTCGGCGTCCTCGGGGGACGCCTGGGGCTCGGTGCGGGGTGGGTTGCCGGCGTTGACGGAAAACGAATCTGTCGGCATACGGCGCCTCATACTCCAGAGTCATGAATCTGTGGGATGCAGATCACCCGACGCGAATGCGTCGTTACCTAGAGCATTCGTAACCGCTGCCCGCGCGCCTCGCCACCGGGCCCGACGCGCACCCGCCCGCGCCAAACGGCTCACGGTCAGCGGCTCGGGCTCCGGCTCGGGCTCGGACTCGGGCTCGCGATCAGCAACGCCACGTCGTCATGGTCGTCGGCCCCGCGCAGCACCCGCAGCAGGCGCTCGCAAAGGTCCTCCAGGGACGGCTCCGGTGTGCTCAGCAGCCGCAACAGCGCGTCGAGGCGGGTGTCGATGTCGATCAGACGGCTCTCGACGAGCCCGTCGGTGTAGAGGACGAGCCGGTCGCCGGGCGCCAAGTTGACGGTGACCGAGCGGAAGGGCACTCCGCCGACGCCCAGGGGCGCGCCCCGGGGCAGGTCGAGCAGCCAGGGCGCGCCGCCGTCCGGGACGAGGACCGGCGGCAGGTGCCCGGCGTTGGCGAGGCAGCACTCCGCACGGACCGGGTCGTACACGGCGTAGAGGCAGGTGGCGAGGTTGGGTTCCAGGTCGTTGGTGATCTCGTCGAGGTGGTGCAGGACCTCGGCCGGGTCGAGGGCGAGCCGGGTCAGGGTCTGCGTCGCCGTGCGGAGCCGGCCCATGGTGGCCGCCGCGTTGATACCGCTGCCCATGACGTCACCGACGACGAGCGCGGTCCTGCCGTCGCGGAGGTGGATGACGTCGAACCAGTCGCCACCGACCTCGCTGGCCGCGCCGGCCGGCTGGTAGCGCGAGGCGATGTCGAGTCCGGCGCGACTGACCGGCGGCTCGGGGAGCATGCTGCGCTGGAGGGTGAGGGCGATGTCGTGCTGCTGCCGGTACCAGCGGGCGTTGTCGATGCAGACGGCGGCGCGGGCGGCCAGTTCGCAGGCCAGGAGGATGTCGTCCTCGCCGAACGGCAGTGCGGTGTGGGCGCGTTTGAGGTCGAGGGCGCCGAGCACCTCGCCGCGCGCGATCAGCGGGACGGCCAGATACGAGTGGACGCCGGCCCGCGCGAGGAGGGCGGCGGCCTCCGCGTCGCGGGCGATGTACGGCAGATCGTGTGCGGCGACCCGGGCGAGGTGGACGGGTCTGCCGGTCGTGACACAGCGCGTGACGAGCCGGTCGGCGCCGTACCGCGCGGGTTCCCCCGGCGGGTCGGCGGCATGGAGCGCGAGCGTCGGATGGGCGCTGGCGACGGCGAGCGCGCGGAACATCGCGGTGCCGTCGGTGAGGGTACGGCCGGGCCGCTCGCGCAGGACGCTTTCGAGGAGGTCGACGGCGGCCACGTCGGCGAGTTCGGGCACGGCGACGGCGGCGAGTTCCCGCGCGGTCTGTTCCAGGTCGAGGGTGGTGCCGATGCGTACCGACGCGTCGGCGACGAGCGCGAGCCGGTGCCGGGCGCGTTCGGTCTCCAGGGCGGCGCGGTGCCGGTCGGTGATGTCGATGACCGAGACGGCGAGGCCGAGGATCCGGCCTCCCGCCGCCTCCAGCCGGTACAGGGACAGCGACCAGGCGTGGTCGGCGGTGAGGTCGGCGGGGGTGCGGCCGACGACCTCGTGGTCCAGGACGGGTTCGCCGGTGTCCAGGACCTGCCGCATCAGCCCTTCCAGAATCTCGGCGCCCACGGACGGCAGGATCTCGCCGAGCCGGCGGCCGATGCACGCATCGGCGCTGACACCGTTGACGCGTTCCAGGCCCGGGTTGACGGCCATGTATCGCAGATCGGTGTCCATGACGGCGACCCCGATCGGGGACTGTTCCACCAGGCGCACGGACAGGGCCAGGTCGCGTTCGACCTGCCGCAGCATCTCCTGATCGGTGACGAGTCCGAGGGCGTAGACGTCGCCGAGGTCGTCGAAGAGCCGTACGTTGCGGAACTCCAGGAGCCGGGACTCGCCGTTCTTGTGCCGCACGGGGAAGACCCCCGACCAGCTCTCACCGGTCCGCATGACCTCGTCGAACAGGTTCAGTACGCGTGCCAGGTGTTCCTCGGCGACGAACAGGCGGGCCGCGTACTGGCCCAGGGCCTCGGCGGTGCTGTACTCGAAGAGCTGTTCGGCCTGGGGGCTCCACAGGACGATGCGGCCCTCGGCGTCCAGGACGACGGCGGCGACCCCCAGCATGTCGAGGAGCCCGCCCGTGGTGACAGCGCCGACCTCCCCGTCCGTGTCGGTCCGGGGCCCGCTCCGGTACGCGTCGCTCTCGCCCATCGTCGCCGATCCTCCACCACCGCCTCGACACGGGGCCACCCCAGTCTGCCCCGGAGCGCTCCGGATGGCGCCCCCATGCTCTCGCGAGCGCCCCCCGACGACGGTACGGGGCGGCGTCCGCCACCCGATCGGCGCGGGCGTGAGGAGTGAGCCCCTGAGGACGGGTACACGGCAGTCATGGACGCCACCGCATGGCTCACGCTGGCCGCGGTCGCCGCGCTGCTCATGGCGGTGATCGCCGCGATTCTGCTGGTCCGGGTGATACGGGCCCGAAAGCTGCTGGTCGACGCCGGTGTCCCGGTGCGGGACAAGGCCCTGTTCTGGTGTGCGGTGCTCTACACGCTGTCACCGGTGGATCTGCTGCCCGACCCGGTGTACCTGGACGACATCGGGTTCCTGCTGCTCGCCCTGCGGACGCTGCACTCGGCGGCGGCGAAGAGCGGGGTGGGTGCGGGGCGCGGGAGGGGCCTGAAGCGCGAGGTGGAGGCGCGGGACTGAAGGGCGCGCCCCCTGCGTGACTCCGATCGTGCGCGTGGTGCCGCTCCCGCCGGGGTGGGACGGGAGCGGCACCACGGTGACGCGGGTGCGGCCGGTACGGGCCGCGGGTACCGATGTCAGCCGTTTCCGGCGTTGATCAGTGGTTCTTGCAGAAGTTGCCCCCGGCGTGGTTCAGCGCACCGATGAAGGAGACGCTGTTCCCGCAGACATTGAGCTGGTTGTGCACGGGGATCTGGACGACATTGCCGGAGAGAAAACCCGGCGAACCGATCGCGGCACCTTCGGCACCGGCGTCGGCGACTGCGGCACCGGCGCCGCCGATGACGGCTCCGACGGCCAGGAAAGCCGCGACGACAGCAGTACGAACAACCATTTCTAACTCCCATCGGGAAGGGCGTGTGACCCACCCATCCGACGACATGTTTGTCCGACAACCCGCCGATTCGTCCGGTCGACGGCGCGTCGCGCCGGGACCCCGCGCACACGGCCGCACACGACCCCCACACGCGACCACACGCGACCGCACACGGCCGCTACAGCATGGCGCCGCCGTGCATCCGGTAGTGCTCGATCGTCTTCGTACGGGCCGTCTCCAGACGGTGCGCGAGGATCTCCGCGATGGTCCGCAGCAGCACGAGCCCGAGGGCCGGTTCGTCGTCGCAGAGCCGGCGCACGGCCGGTGCGTCGAACTCGTACGCGCGGACCGGGCTGAACGCCTCGGCGCCGAAGTTCCACCGGTGCGGCGGGAACAGCCAGGCCCAGCCGAGGAGATCGCCGGGGTGCAGGATGTCCACGGCGACGCGCCGCCGCTCCGGGAGACTCAGATCGAGGCTGACGGCTCCGGAGCGGATCACCCAGAGCCGGTCGGCGGGGCCGCCCTCCTCGAAGATCCGGGTGTCCTGCGCGAAGGAGACCTCCTGGGCGAGGGACATCAGGCGATGGCGGTGGTCGGGGGGCAGCGCCGTCAGCAGTCGTGTCGCTTGCGTCATCCGGAACCTCCTCGCCGGCGGTCCCTCACCTGCGGAAGGTGCCCCAAAGGGGTGCGGCCCGGCACATCCACCCTGCGCCGGGCGATGCCCCTCGCGCAATACGGGACCGGAAATCCGTTCCACGACCGGTGTGTCAGAGCAGGCGCCACAGGTGGTCGGCGGTCCCGTTGTCGTCGAACTGCACGACCTGCGCGCTGTTCGCCGTGGACATCCCGTCGACGCCGAGGACCTTGCCGCTGTGCCGGTTGCGGATCCGGTACCAGCCGTCACCGTCGGCGAGGAGCTGCCAGAGGTGGTCGGCGGTGCCGTTGTCCTCGTACTGCACGACACGGGCGCTGTTGGCCGTGGACATGCCGTCGACGCCGAGGACCTTGCCGCTGTGGCCGTTGCGGATGAGGTACCAGTCGTCGCCGCGCGGGACGAGCTGCCAGGCGTGGTCGCCGGTGCCCGTGTTGTCGAACTGGACGACACGGGCGCTGTTGGCGGTGGACATGCCGTCCACCGCGAGGACCTTGCCGCTGTGCCGGTTCTGGACGCGCCGGAAGGCAGGTTCCTCGGTCCACGGTGTGCCGTCGGGTGTCGCGGTGGGGAAGGCCGTGACGCGCAGCCGGGCGGCGCCCATCGGGACGAGGGTGACTCGTTCGACGGGTGCGGTGCTGCGGGCGGGGCTCGGTTGCAGCGGGGCGACCACGTGCTCGTCGTCGGCGATCCACTCGGCGACACGGCGGGCGTCGGCGGTGATCCTTACGGGGACGGTGTCGTGGGTGAAGGGGTTGTCCGATACGGGTCCCTTCGCGCGCGTGAGGCGCAGCGGGGCGTCCGGGACGAGGCCGTAGTTCCAGGGTGTGGTGGCGTGCACCTCGTACTCGGGGAAGGTGTCGGTGCCCGCGTACCGGACGTACTCCTCGCCGATCCTGAGCGAGTAGGTCAGCGGGCCGTGCTGGACGCTGACGGCTCCGCCGTGGTCGGGCCAGTCACGCAGGGCGGTGCGCTGGGGCAGCCGCAGGGTGACCTTGTCGCCGGCCGACCAGGTGCGCTCGACCCGGACGAAGGCGGGGCCGGAACGGGCGCTCACCGGGCGGCCGTTGACGGTCACGGAGGGGTCCTCGCACCAGCCGGGGACACGCAGCAGCAGGGGGAAGGACGCCCGGCGGCGCGGTGACACGGTGAGGGTGACCGTCTCGGTGAACGGGTAGCCGGTGTCCTCGCGGACGGTCACTTCCACGCCCCCGGCGACCCGCGCGGTGACCTCGCTCGGGGCGTACAGGGTCGCCGCAAGGCCGCCGTCCGGGGTGGCGAGCCACATCTCCTCGGCGAAGCCGGGCCAGCCCATGCCGTAGTTGTGCGGGCAACAGCGGTACTGGTCGACACCGGGCTGGAACGCCTGCATGGCGAAACCGTTCTGGAACTGCCCTTGTGTCTTACGGGTGTTGTCCAGGTCGACGCTGTTGGCGCTGGTGATGTAGTGCACGGCCTTGCCCTCGGGGTCCAGGGACGCCGGCAGCATGTTGAAGGCCAGGTCCTCACAGCGGTCGGCCCACACCGGGTCGCCGGTGATCCGGGTGAGGAGTTCGTGGCTGGCCATGAACTCGATGATGCCGCAGGTCTCGAAGCCCTGACGGGGGTCGCCGAATCCGGGACGGTAGTTCTCGTCACCCGCGATGCCGCCGCCAGGGAACTGCCCGTACGCGTCGAGCATGTCCGCGTATCCCCGGTAGGTGGCGCGGGTCAGGTCGGCGGAGCCGGTGACGCGCGCGTACTGGGCGGGTTCCCGGAAGCCCTGGGCGATGTTCACGTTGTGCGGCGTCGGGCTCGGTCCGGTCCAGTCGGCGCCGTGGGTGTGCATGGTCGTGGCCAGGTCGAGCAGGAAGGTGTCGCCGGTGCGTTCGTACAGCCACAGGGCGATGTCGAGGCCGTCGCCCCAGCGGTAGGAGACCCAACTGCTGTCGAAGGCGCCGGGGCCCTGTGCGTTCATGAACCGCAGGAACCGGGTGAGGAACGGCACCACGCGCGCGTCCCGTGTGTACTCCTCATGCGTGCGCAGCGCCATCAGCAGGGGCAGGAACGGCCAGAAGTCGGGTCCGCCCTTGAGCGACGTACGCAACTCGCGAGGGCCGAAGAAGCCGTCCGGCTGCTGGGTGGCGAGGATCGCGTCGATCCAGGTGCGGGCACGGCGCAGGGCGCGGGCGTCACGGGTGGCGACGGCGAGCGGGACATAGCCGCGCAGCCAGTACGGGACCTCTTCCCAGCCCCGGTTGTCCGGATGGACCCAGCCCGTGGTGGCGAAGTCGAGGAAGTGCGAGCGCTCTTCGTAACGCCCGCACAGGCCGTCGAGCTGAAGCCGGAGCTGCCCGGCGAGCCACCCGCGCGGCCGGACACTACCCGACGGCAGCTTACGGAACGCCTCCGGAACGAGGCCCCGGCGGCCGACCGGACCTGAAGCCGCCGACACGGTCGGGGCGAACGATCCGGCAAGGGTCGTGGCACCGGCGGCCAGAGCTCCGGTACGCAGAAGACGACGTCGATCGATGGGCATGCGGATGTGCTCCTGCCTGTCGCGGTGAGGACGGTGACGAGACGGGTGACGTGCCGCTGGTACGACGGGTACGACGCGCTTGTACAACGTTGTAAGGACTGCCGATTCCGCATGACATCACGGGCTCGGAGGGAGTGTCCAGGTCCATGACAACAACTGGTGCGCAGGGACGACTGTGGCCCTGGTGTCCGCCGGGGTGACAGGGGACGGGCACCAGGGCCACAGGACATGCCGGGGTCGGGGGCACTCAGTCGCGCACGGGGGTCAGCCGGTGTAGGGCGCGAAGATCTTCGAGAACTCGTAGGGGGTCTGGGGGATGTTGGTGCACATGTACAGGGCGCCCGTGCAGGCGTTGCGGTCGCGGGTGGCCTCCCAGAACGCCAGCTCGCCCAGGTGTTTGCCCTGTGCGAAGGTCACCAGTTGGCGGGCGTCGGCCTGGTCGTAGACGCGTCCGTCGTCGTTCTTGCCGAGCATCGGTGTGACGCCGACCATCGCCCAGACCTGGGCGTCGGTCTTCGCCGGATAGAGGGACTTGAGCTGGGTGAACGTGCTCTGGGCCGCCTGTATCGCGGCGTCGCCGTAGTCGACGTCGCGGTAGTAGTCCATCGCCATGACGTTGACGACGTCAAGGTTCACGCCCGCGTCGCGCGCCGAGCTGACCACGGACAGGCCGTCGGCGGTCAGTCCCTCGGGCAGGACCGGGAGTGTGAGCGAGATCCGCAGGTTCGGGTGGGCCTGCTGGAGCCGCGCGAGCGCCTGGGAGCGGCGGTTCACGGACACCGGGTCGGCGGTGGCGGAGCCTTCGATGTCGAAGTCGGCGTACGTGAGGTCGTACGCGGTGACGACGGCATCGTACTCGGCGTACAGCGCGTCTACCGAGGAGCACGCCTGGGCGAGTTCGATACCACTGGCGCCGCCGAAGGAGATCTTGACGTCACCGCCTCCGGCGCGGATCGCGTCGACCTGGTCCCTGGCCCAACCGGCGCGCGGGTCATAGGCGTTGAACCACATGGCCTTGCAGGCCGACGCGGTGACGAAGGCCATGGTGAAACTCTTCAGGCCGCTCGCCGACGCCATCGCGGGCATGCTGGGCGTCGGCCAGGCGCCCATGTCGACGTAGGGAGCGGTACGTACGGTCCCGGTCGGCGGGTTGCCGCCCCCGCCGGTCGTCGTTCCGCTGACCGCGGCGCTGTAGGCGGAGGTGTTGCCGGCGGCGTCCTTGGCGCGGACGCGGAAGCCGTAACTCGTCGATGCCTGGAGGCCGTTGGCCGTGTACGAGGTGCCGGTCACGGTGACCGGAGTGCCGCCGTCGCGGGAAATCTCGTACCCCGCGACGGAGCCCGAGTCGTCGGTGGACGCCGTCCAGCGCACGGTCAGGGATGAGCCGGTCGCCGAGCCGACGGTGACGCCGGACGGGACGGTCGGCGCGGTGGTGTCGCCGCCGCCGGGACCTCCGGCGCAGGGGGCGCCGTTGAGGGTGCAGTTCGCCGGGGTTCCGGTCCCGGCCGACACCCAGCCGAAGGTCGCCGACGCGCCGGGCGCCAACGACCCGTTGTACTCACGGTTCTTGAAGGTGTAGCGGCTGCCGCTCTGGGTGAGCAGCGCGTCCCAGTACGTGCCGACGGTGGTGCCCGACGGCAGGTCGAACTCGACGGTCCAGCCGCTCAGCGCGGACGTACCGCTGTTGGTGACGGTGTACGCGCCCTGGTAGCCGGCGTCCCAGGCCGACGTCTTCGCGAAGACGGCCGTGGGTGCCGCGGCGACCGCGGGCGGTGCCAGGAGCAGGGTGAGTGCTCCGGCGAGTGTGACGACCAGCGCCAGTGTTCTTCGCATTGCTGCCTCCACCGGGTGGGAACGAACATGCGCGGGACGAACGGGCCGAACCGGTGGCACACTTGGTCTATACCAACGGGGCCTGGGATGTACGTACCGGTCGGAGAACGGGCCGTCAAGACGTCGCGGGGAACCGAGCGGGCCCCGGGGAACGGCCGGGGCGGCCCCTTCGTTCAAGTCATCGGAGGGGCCGGAGAGGCCAGAGGGACCGACGGCATCGGGGAGGAGCGTGCGGGACGACGTGAGGACACATGGGAAGAGTCGTGACGTCCCCTGGCCCGGCTCGCCGTGGGACGAGATCGCACCCCGGCTGTGGATGGGCGGCCACTTCTGGACCGATCCCGGGGGAGAGATACGGCCGGCCGTCGTGGACGGCGAGTTCGACCTGGTCGTCAGCCTGTTCACGCGTGCGGGCCACGGACCGGCCCCGGGGGTCGACCACCTGGTCGCGCAGATCCCGGACGCACCGCTCACGGCCCAGCAGATACGCACCGTCCAGCAGGTCGCCCGCACAGCGGCGGACGCCGTACGCGACGGGCGCGCGACGCTGGTCCGCTGCCACTACGGCTACAACCGCTCCGGCCTGGTCGTCGCACAGACCCTGGTCGAACTGGGCCAGGACACGGGCACCGCGATCAACCTGCTGCGCCTGCACCGCTCCCCACGCGCACTGAGCAACGAGACCTTCGAGCAGTACCTCGCCACGGGCCTCGACACAGCATGCCTACTGGCCGGCCTCGAACCGCTGGGGTGAGAAACTCCTGACGACGTGAGTGCCGAGGGAACGACCCGGCACCTCCCCGGCACCCCGCCCCCCACCACCGTAAACCGATCGGTTTCGATCCTGGGGTGGACGCGTTAGCCTCGCCGTATGAGCAACGAAGTGAAGGCGAGCTCCCGGGAGCGGCTGCTGGAGGCGGCGGCGACACGGTCCTACGTCGACGGAGTCAACATCGGCGTCGAGGCGCTGTGCAAAGCGGCCGGCGTGTCGAAGCGCTCGATGTATCAGCTCTTCGCGAGCAAGGACGAGCTGCTGGCCGCCAGCCTGGAGCAGCGCGCGCCCGGCTTCGCCGCCCGACTCCTGCCTCCCGCAGATGACGTCCGCTCACCGCGTGAGCGGATCCGGTACGTCTTCGAGCGGGTGGAGGCGGAAGCAGCCGCGCCGGAGTACCGAGGCTGCCCCTACCTGGCCGTACAGGTCGAACTCAAGGACGCGAATCACCCGGCGAGCAAGGTCGCCCACCGGGTGAAGGAGGGCCTGACGTCCTTCTTCCGCGAGGAGGCGACCAGGGGCGGGGCATCGGACCCGGACCTCCTGGCCCGGCAACTGAGCCTCGTCTTCGACGGCGCGAGCGCCCGCGCGGGGATCCAGGCCGACGCACCGGCGGGACTGCTGGGCCCCACCGTGGACGTCCTCCTCGATGCCGCCGGCGTGCACTGAGCCTCCCCGACCGCGCACGACGAAGGCCGCCCGCACTTGAATGCGGAAACCGATCGGTTTACGGTGATGGGAAACCGATCGGTTTCCCATGTCAGGAGCGAGCCATGACCACACTCAAGGACGCCGTCGTCCTCGTCACCGGCGGCAGCCGCGGCATCGGCAAGGCGCTGGTGGAAGAGCTGTACGCACGCGGCGCCCGGAAGGTCTACGCCACCGCCCGAGATCCGCGCACCGTGACACACCCCGACGCCGTCCCGGTGGCCCTGGAGGTCACCGACCCCGACTCCGTCGCGACCGCCGCCGCGCGGGCCCAGGACATCACGGTCCTGATCAACAACGCGGGCGCATCGGTGGGCGCGTCCTTCCTCGACTCCCCCCTCGACGACGTCCGCCAGGAGTTCGAGACCAACTTCTACGGACCACTCCTCGTCACCCGCGCCTTCGTGCCGGTCATCGAACGCAACGGCGGCGGCCACATCCTCAACGCCCACTCCGTGCTCTCCTGGCTGGGCGTCGCCGGTTCGTACAGCGCCTCGAAGGCCGCCCTCTGGTCGCAGACCAACACCCTGCGCCTGGAACTGCGACCGCGCGGCATCGACGTCACCGGGCTGCACATGGCCTACGTGGACACGGACATGACCGCCGACATCGACGCGCCCAAGTCCACCGCCAGGGACATCGCCGTACTCGCCCTCGACGGCATCGAGTCGGGAGCGTACGAGGTACTCGCCGACGACCTCACCCGCCAGGTCAAATCCGGCCTGGCGGGAGATCTGTCGGCGCTCTATCCGCAACTGGCGTAGTAGCGCCGCCCCTCCGGCGGCGGCCCCGTCCGGTCAGGGCTCCACCAGCGCGTCCCGCAGTCTCTCCAGCTCCGCCTCCGTCAGACCCTGGCGCAGCAGCCACTCGGCGGCGCCTCCGTGGTCGGTGTGCAGGGTGGTCAGGAAGGTGAGCATCGCTTCCGGTTCGGCCGCCATGTAGCCGTGGTCGACGGCCGGGAGGTCCCGGTACGAGCCGAGGCTCAGCAGCCGGGCGCGGATCCGGGCCACGCGCTGGGCGGTGAGCGCGTAGTCCGCCGCGATGACCTCGGCGGCCACTCCGACCGCGTCGAGCAGGACGGCCGCGCAGACCCCCGTACGGTCCTTGCCGACCGCGCAGTGGAACACCACGGCGTGCTGGTCGGTGTCGGCGACGATCCGGGCCGCACCGGTCAGGGACGGGCCGCTGCCCTGGAGCAGGCCGTGGTAGAACGCGGCCATGCCGACGTCCTGGCTGTCAGGGACCGCGTCGGTGACCGCGGGTTCCTCGCGGGACACGGGCAGATTGGCCCGGCGGACGGCGGTGTCCGCGAGCAGCCCGTGCCCTTCGCGTGCGGACTCGTGGGGGTTGCGCAGATCCACGACGGTACGCAACCTCAGCCCTTCCATGAGGAGTTCGACGTCGGCCTCGGTCGCGCCCTGGAGGGTGCTCCCCCGGAACACCACCCCGCGCCGGGTACTCCCGCCACCCTCGACGGGCAGCCCGCCGAGGTCCCGTACGTTGTCGATCCCCGCCAGTTCCACCCAGCGGGACGCCTCCGCGGCCGACCCGTCGTGCGCTGCGTCCACACCAACCCCCTCGATACGTGCCGGAGGCATGATCCCCCGATCGTCGGGTTACCCGGTGCGCTCCTGGGCAACCGCCGGGGCCCGTTCGGCGGCCGGGCGGCTATATCGTCGGCTCACCGACCCCGAGGAGCGGACAGCATGGCCGAGGCCCACCGACGTGACGACCCGACCGGACCCACCGCACCGGACCGTCCGCCGGTACGGACCGAGCGGCGCGGTCGGGTACTGGTGATCCGGATGTGCCGAGAGCACAAGCGGAACGCGATCGACCGGCAGCTGGCCGACGCGCTGGACGAGGCGTTCAACACGCTGGAGGACGACGACACCCTGCGGGCCGGGGTCCTCACCGGTTCGGGTGGCCTCTTCAGCGCGGGCAGCGATCTGAACGCCGTCGGCGACTACGTCACCGAGCGCGGCGGCGAGTACGGGCTCATCCGCCGCAGGCGCCGTAAGCCGCTGATCGCCGCCGTCGAGGGCCCGGCGCTGGGCGGCGGGCTCGAACTGGTCCTCGCCTGCGATCTGGTGGTGGCCGCCGCGACCGCCCGTTTCGGTCTGCCCGAGGTGCGGCTCGGTCTCGTCCCCACCTGTGCTGGTCTCTTCCGCGGCCCTCGCGCGCTGCCGGTCAATCTGGCCCGCGAACTGGTCCTCACCGGCGATCCGATCGGCGCCGAGCGCGCGTACGCGGCCGGTCTGGTCAACCGTGTGACGGAGGAGGGCGGGGCGCTGACCGGCGCGATCGAACTGGCCGACCGTATCTGCGGCAACGCGCCACTCGCGGTACGGGCCTCGCTCCGCGCCATGGACCGCTGGCTCTCGGCCGACGACGACCTCGGGTGGCGGGCGACGGACGAGGCCACCGCGACGGTGCTCGGGTCGCGTGACCATGAGGAGGGCATCGCGGCGTTCCTCGGGAAGCGGGCGCCCCGCTGGAGCGGCGACTGACCGGACCGGCCCTCCCGCCGGGCACCCGGCCCCAGTGCGGGTGCCCGGCGCAGCACGCGGCGCATGATGGATGCCGACGCCACGCGACCGCAACGCTCCCAAGACCGCACCGACATACGAGACCGCACCGCCAAGGACCACCGTGCCCGACACCTACCCCTCTCGTCACGGCCCCCTCCACGGACCCCTCCGGTCACTGACCGTGGCCGCCGTGGGCCGTGATCCCGGGATGGCGCACGCCGTGGACCTGCTGGTCCGCCTTGGGGCGCGCCGGGCGCCCGAACTCGCCGGTGCCGACGTGGTGTTCGACGCCACCGGGCAGGTACCGGACGCGATCCGGGTACGACCCCGGCACCCCGACGACGACTGGGCCGCCAGCGGCGCGATGGCGCTGACGGGACGCGCGGACGGCCCGCCCCTGCGCGCGCCGGGCGCCCCCGCGTCGGCCGCGCGTGGAGCGCTGCTCGCCTTCGAGGCGCTGCTGCGGCACACCGGCCGGGACGCGGCGGCCGACGCCCTGCCGGGACCGGACGTCCTGGGCGAACGGGCGGCGCTGGCCGGGCTGTCGAGGCGCGGTCCCGCCTCCGCCGGTGGCGCGTTCCGCCTGCTGCCGGCCGTCGATGGCACCCTCGGCCTGAGCCTGGCCCGCCCGGACGACCTCGACCTGCTGCCCGCGCTGACCGAGGACCCGGGCCCGGATTCCGACCCGTGGGAGACGGCCGCCCGATGGGCGGCCCGTACCCCCGCCGACGCGGCACGCGACCGGGCGGCGCTCCTCGGCATCCCCGCCGCCTGGATCCCGCCACCCGGCTCGCCGCCCCAGCGCGACGCCCAACTCACCGCCCGCTGGGGCCCCGAGGCCGCGCCGGGACCATTCCGTCTGACCCGCCTGGGAGCCGGGGACGGGCTCCCCCGCCGCCCACTCGTCGCGGATCTGTCGTCCCTGTGGGCGGGCCCGTTGTGCGCACACCTGCTGGGACTCTCGGGCGCGCGGATCGTCAAGGTCGAGAGCACCCGGCGCCCGGACGGTGCCCGCCGCGGAACACCCGCGTTCTACGAACTCCTGCACGCCGGGCACGAATCGGTGGCGTACGACTTCACCAGCGCCGAGGGACGCGCCGCGTTGCGGGCGCTGCTGGCGCGCGCGGACGTCGTGATCGAGGCGTCCCGCCCCCGGGCGATGGCCCAGCTCGGCATCGACCCACGCGAACTCGCCGCGCACCGACCGGGGTTGACCTGGGTCTCGATCACCGCGTACGGCCGTACGGGGCCGTGGTCCGACCGCCCCGGATTCGGTGACGACGTGGCCGCCGCCGCAGGATTGGTCGCACGGGACACGGAAGGTCCGGTGCCGTGCGGCGACGCGCTCGCCGACCCACTGACGGGTCTGCACGCCGCGGTGGCCGCGCTGGCGTCACTGCTCGGCGGAGGCGGCCTGCTGGTCGACGTGGCGATGCGCGAGGTCTGCCTGTCGGCCCTCGCGTTGGGCTCCGAGGGTGTCGCCCCGAGGGATGTGCCGTGCGCCCCGCCCCACGTCGCCCGCCGCCACAGCGACACACGCGGGGGCTGAGCGGACCGCGTCCTCTGTCGTCCCGAACACCGCCGTCGGACGCGCCACGCCATCGGTGTACATCTCCTCGGCGGCGCCTTCGCCGTGGTCAGTGCCGTCATTCCCGTTACCAGGCGACACCATGAGCACAGATCGACTCGGTTCCCGGGATGCCCGCACCGTCCAACAGAACGACGGCACCGGGAACAGCCCCGACGAAGTCCTCGTTCCGCCGACCGGCCTTACCGGCGCTGGTCACCATACTGACGTTCACTCAGGGACTCCTCAGGCTGGCACGGGAACGAGAGCGCCACCGAACTCGGACCTGTGCGTGCCTACGAGCATGGCGCCTGCGTCATACTGGGGCGGCGGAACACGGGGAAGGCATACAGCACATGGGGTACGGGGCGGACGGTGTGAGCCTGCCGGAGCGTATCGGCGGGTACACCGTGGAGCGGGAGTTGGGCGCTGGCGGGATGGGCACCGTCTACCTGGCGCGGTCTCGCGGCGGGCGCGCGGTGGCGGTGAAGGTGGCACGCTCGGAACTCGCGTCCGACCCGCACTTCCGGGAACGGTTCCGCATCGAGGTCGAGGCCGCTCGCAGCGTGGGAGGTTTCCACACGGCGCCGGTGGTGGACGCGGACCCGACGGCGCCGACTCCCTGGCTGGCGACGGCGTATGTTCCCGGGCCCACGCTCGCCGCGCTCCTTGAGGCTCAGGGGCCGATGGACGAGGGGCGGCTGCGACTGCTGGGCGCGGCACTCGCGGAGGCGCTGGCGGCGATCCACGGCTGCGGCCTGGTGCACCGTGATCTGAAGCCCGGGAACATCATCATGGCCGCGGACGGCCCTCGGGTCGTAGACTTCGGTATCGCGCGGGCACTGGAGTCGACCCGCCTGACAGCCACCGGTACGGCCTTCGGAACACCGGGGTTCCTGGCGCCCGAGCAGGCCCAAGGACAGGAAGTCGGCGGCGCCGCGGACGTGTTCGCTCTCGGTGCCGTGCTCGTGGCGGCGACGGGCGGCAGCGCGTTCGGCGCGGGCACACCGATGGGCCTGATGTACCGATCGGTGCACGAGCCACCGGATCTGGCCGCGGTACCGGACGGCCTACGGCCGGTCCTGGCGTCGTGTCTGGCCAAGGCCCCGGAGCAACGGCCCACACCAGGTGAGCTGTTGGACCTGTTCGTGCCGGTCACCGCGACCTACTCACCCACCGTGGTCCTACCCCCGCCACCTGCCCACGCACCGTTCAACGCGGTCCCGCTGCACGAGGCCCCGACCAGGCTCACCCCCGTGGGCGACGCGTCGGCCGACACCGACGTCGTCTTCATGGCGGTGGACCCGCAGAGATCTCTGCTGATCGACGCCGAGGGCGTCGAGTTCGGCTCGGAGACCGGGGATCTACGCTTCGCCTGGGCCGAGATCGGCGCCGTCGAGTACGCGGCCCATGGCCCCAGACGCCTCGTCGTCACCGTCCGCCTGCGCAACGGAGCCATCCTCCAACATCTGCTCGTCGCTCGCAGGCAGGCGGTCTTCCAGGAGTGGCTGGAGGACCTGCCGCTGATCCTGGAGTGCTTCTTGTAGTCGCCGAGTTCCGGGACGCCGCGCGGGCGCCGATTCCTCAACTCCCCTGCGCCCGCAGCGCGTTCAGCATCGCCGTCAGTGCCCTCTGGGTGTCTTCGAGGTCGTTCGGGTCGTTCGATGTGGCCAGCCAGAGGGCGGCCTCGTTCATGGCGCCGGAGAGGAGTCGGGTCAGGGGGCGCACCGGTTGGGGGGCCAGGGTTCCGTCGGCGATCAGGTCGGTGAGGGCGTCGGCGAGGTGGGAGGCCGATGCCGCCTCGTCCAGGGCGCGCCACTCGCTCCAGCCCAGGACCGAAGGACCGTCGACGAGCATGATCCGCTGCCGGTCGGGAGCGGTACCTGCGGCCAGGAACGCCCCGCATCCGGCGAGCAGCGCGTCCCAGGGGTCGGTCCGCGCATCGGCGGCCTCGACCACCGCCGTGCCCACCTCCTGCTGGACCTCTTCCAGGACCGCCCGGAACAGATCCTCCTTGCTGTCGAAGTGGTGGTACAGCGCGCCCTTGGTGACGCCCGCCGCGTCGACGATCTCCGACAGGCCGACGGCTCCGTAGCCACGGGCCGCGAACAGCCGTCTGCTCTCGCGGAGCAGCACCTGTCGGGTGTGCTCCCGCTGCCGTGCCCTGATGCCGCTTCCGCCTGCCATCGCCCGCCTCGACTCCTGGTGACCCGCCGCCCCTGACACCGGGACGACGTTTGACGTTCCGATGGTATGCCAGTAGCTTCATTTCACATACCCACGGTACGTGAAAGTATGCGAAAGGTGCCCCCATGAGTCCGACGAATCCAAGCAACCCGATCGACCCGATCAATGTGATCAGCCTGACCAGCTTGTATCCGGTGATCTGCACGTCACGCGTCCAGGAGTCACGGGACTTCTACACGACCTTGCTGGGCTTCACGGTCACCTTCGAGGCCGACTGGTACGTCAGCCTGGTCCACCCGGGCCCCCGCCCCTACGAGTTGGCCCTCCTCGACCACACCCACCCGACCCTCCCCGAGGCGTATCGCAGGCCCGTGCAGGGGCTGTTGCTCAACTTCGAGGTGGAGGACGTGGACGCCGAGTGGGAGCGGCTGGTCGTGCGCGGCGGGCTCAAGCCCGAACTGGAGCTGCGGGACGAGGACTTCGGACAGCGGCACTTCATCGTCGCCGATCCCGACGGTGTTCTGATCGACGTCATCACCCCCATCGAGCCGAAGGGGGAGTTCGCCGAGCAGTACGTCAACTGATGTCGCCTGAGGTCCGGTTCGGCGGAGTACGCCCCCCAGCCGAGTACACCGCCCCTTGCCGAGCACGCCACCTTCAGCCGAGTACGCCCTCCCCCTCATAAACCCTCCGGCCCCGGCACCAGGTGCCCCGGACGAGTCCCGCGTCCGGCGCGGCAAGGGCATCCGCCCAGGGCACGGACAGGAGACAGAGGTCGGCCCAGTCACCGGGGCGGATCGTGGGGCGGGAGAACAGGGCGGGCAGGGTCGTGCCGGGCGGGACCCGTTCGGCGGCGCCCAGGACGTGGCCCTCGGGGGTCGACCGGTCGCGTGCCGCCCGTACCCACGCCCAGGGGTCGGCCGACCCGTAGGGCGCGTCGCTGGAGGCCGTGACGGGAATCCCGGCGTCGAGCAGTGACGCGTACGGGTACAGGTGGGGCAGGTCCGCCGGGTCGACGTCGGCCCGGTACGCGTCACCGCGCTCCGCGACGAACGCCGGCTGCGTGACGACCCGTACGCCCAACTCCCTCAGTAGCGGCAGGACTTCAGGCGGCACGACGGCCGCGTGCTCGATACGGTCACCGGGGACGGGGCCGATCTCCTGGAGCGCGACGAGCGTGAGGACCAGCGATTCACGGGTCACACAGTGCACCGCCACCGGGCGCCGGCCGCCGGGGCCCGACGCACGGGCGGCGCGCACGCGGTCGAGCAGGACGTCGTAGGGCCACGGGTCGTGGTCGGGCGGCTGGAGTTTACGGGGACCGGCCTCCCAGTCGCCGCCGGAATCCGCGGGTCCGGGGGGCGGCATGCCCGTACCCAGTAGCGTCAGTCGCTGCGGCAGCCGTCCGTCACGGACCGCTTTGGCCAGTTCGTCCACCGTGTCCCACCCGAGGTCCGGGGTCGCGTCGGTGACGGCGGTGACCCCGTACGACGCCAGCAGTCGGCCCAAGGTCGCCAGGTCGGGGACGGTGGGTGGGCCAAGGCGGGCGCGCAGCCAGCCGTCGAGCCGCCACAGCCGGCCGGTGACCCGCCCGGCGGCGTCGGTCTCGACCCCGTCCGGTACCCCATGGGAGCCGATCCCGTACGGCAGCCCGGTCAGGTACGAGCCGGTCGCGTACGGGTCGAGACCCAGCAGCCGCGCCCCCGCACTGTTCACGGTCCACAGCGCGCCACCCCGGTGCTGCACCCGTACGGCACGGTCCGGCACGAGGGCGTCGAGCAGCGCGCGGTCGAGCGGACCGGTGACCGACTCGTGGTAGCCGATCCCCCGCACCCAGGCCCCGGGCGGTACGGTCGCGGCGCCGGTCCGCAACGCCCGCGCCAGGTCCTCACGGGTACGGACCCGGGGTGGGCCGCAGTCCACCGAGTCCCGTGCGGCGGCGAGGGCCATCAGATGCAGATGCCGGTCGGCGAGGCCGGGCAGCAGCGCACCGCCGCGCCCGTCGATGACCTGGTCACCGGTGCGGGGCTGGGCCTTGCCGACGGCGGCGATCAGACCGTCGTCGGACACGACGACGTCGGCCCGGCGGCATCCGCCCAGCTCCACGTCCCGCAGCACCGTCTCCATGGACCCATGAGACGGGACGCGGAGGCGCTCGGGCAAGCGGAAGCCAGCGCTCAGGTGTGGGTCGGGTCGCCCCCGGCTCCCCCGCCCCCGACTCCCCCGCGCCCGGAGCCCTCCGCTCGCGCGCCCACCATCCGCAGCGCGATGTCCCCGTACTGGTAGGCGAGTTGGTCGACGGAGAACGCGCCGCCCTCGTGGAACCAGCTGGACACGCCGATGCCCATGTCGAGGATCGAGTACGACGTGATTCTGGCCGACTGGACCTGGAACTCGCCCTCGGACGCGCCCCGTTCGATGAGTTCACGGAAGCGGCGTTCGTAGTCGCTGCGGAGCCCGAGCACCCGGTCCTGCTCGGGCCGTTCCAGACTGCCGATCTCGCGGTTGCCGACGAACGCTTCCAGACGATGGCGGGCGTGGTAGCGGATGTGCGCCTCCACCGAGCGGCGCAGTTGCTCACTCACGTCGCCGGTGCCGGCGACGGCCGCGGCGTTGTCCGCGATGAGCTGCTCCATGGTGCCGATCATGATCTCGGCCAGCAGCTCGTGCTTGGAGGTCACATGCTTGTAGAGGCTCGGGCCACGGATGCCGACCGCGGCGCCGATGTCGGTCATGGTGGTGGACCGGTAGCCGTGCGCGGCGAAGAGCCCGAGCGCGGCCTGGCGGATCGCCGACCGGCGGTCGACCGGCGACGAACCCTCGGTCCAGGCGGGCCGGTGCGGACGTTCATACGATCCCGACCCGCCCTGAGATACGGACACACCAACCCCCGAGCTATCAATGAGTAGCCGCTTCTCGCTTGCTGTAGCGGCGATTATAGCGTCCACCCTTGGCACGTCACTTGACACGCCGCCCCTTTCACTCTGTGATGGCTAATAGTCAGTAGCCAAGGTCGGGAGTGAGCGTGGCCATCGGGTTCGAGATCGATGAGCGGGTCGCCGACATCGCACGGCGCACCACGGACTTCGTACGGGATGTGGTCATCGCGGAGGAGCGGGCGTGCGACGGGAACATCCATGACGGGCCCGAGCCGCTACGGCGACGGCTCCAGGACGCGGCGCGTGGCGCCGGGGTTTTCGCCCCGCATGTCCCCGCCGAGTGGGGCGGCCTCGGCCTTGACCTGTGCGGGCAGGCGGTGGTGTTCGAAGCGGCCGGGTACTCGCTCCTCGGACCCCTCGCGCTCAACTGCGCGGCGCCCGACGAAGGCAACATGCACCTGCTGGAGAAGGTGGCCACCGAGCAGCAGAAGGACCGGTACCTGCGACCGCTGGCGGCCGGAACGGCGCGCTCCTGCTTCGCGATGACCGAACCCGCGCCGGGTGCCGGATCCGACCCGCGCGCGCTCACCACCACGGCGACGCGGATCGCGGGCGGCTGGCGCATCGACGGCCGTAAGTGGTTCATCAGCGGCGCCGACGGTGCCACGTTCGCCATCTGCATGGCACGCACCAGCGGCGGCCCCGGCGACGCGGGCGGCGCGACGATGTTCCTCGTGGACGCCGACCATCCGGGCATGCGGATCGTCCGGAACATCGAAACCCTGGACCAGGGGCTGTTCGGCGGGCACAGCGAAGTCCTGTTCGAGGGGTGCGAGGTGGCCGACAGCGCCGTCCTGGGCGAGGTGGACCAGGGCTTCGCGTACGCGCAGGTGCGCCTGGCCCCGGCCCGTATGACTCACTGCATGCGCTGGCTCGGAGTGGCGCGCCGCGCACAGGACATCGCGCTGGACCGCGCCGCGCACCGCTCGGCCTTCGGTGGGCCACTGGCCGAACTCGGCATGGTGCAGCAGCTGTTGGCCGACTCCGAGATCGACATCGAGACCAGCCGGGCGGTGCTGTGGCGGTCCTGCTGGGAGCTGGACCAGGGCCGTCCGGCCGCTCAGCACACCTCGATCGCCAAGACGTATGTCTCCGAAGCGGTCAACCGCGTGGTCGACCGGGCCGTGCAGGTGTGCGGCGCGCTCGGTGTCTCGGCGGACGCACCACTGTCGCGGCTGTACCGGGAGGTGCGGCCGTTCCGTATCTACGACGGGCCGTCCGAGACCCACCGCTGGGCCATCGCCAAGCGCGCGGTCCGCGCTGCCAGGGAGCGGGGGGCCGCGCTGTGACGGCGCCCGAGCCCGATGTGATCGGCATCGACGCTCCGGCACTGCGGCAGTACTTCGAGCACCATGTCCCCGAGTGCGCGGGCCCGTTGAGCATCACGCCGCTGCACGGCGGACGCTCCAACCTCACGTACGTCATCACCGACGGTACGCACCGATGGGTGCTGCGCCGACCGCCGCTGGGGGTGCTCACACCGACCGCGCACGACATGGACCGCGAGTACCGTGTCGTCGCCGCGCTCGGCGGCACCGGCGTTCCGGTCGCGCGGGCGGTGCTGTCGTGCACGGACCCGGAGATCATCGGGGCGCCGTTCTGCGTGGTCGACTTCGTGGACGGCATGGTCCTGCGCGACGGCGACCAGGCCGCCGAACTCCCGCCGGCCGACGCGCGCCAAGCGGCCGAGACCCTGGTGGACACCCTGGTGACCCTGCACTCGGTCGACCCGGACGGCGTCGGGCTCGGCGGCTTCGGCCGCCCCGACGGCTATCTGGCGCGCCAGACACGGCGATGGCGCGGACAGTGGGACAAGGTCGCCACGCGTACGCTGCCCGAACTCGACGCACTGCACGGCAGGCTCACCCGCGCCCTGCCCGTGAGCGGCGCCCCGTCGATCGTGCACGGCGACTACCGCCTGGACAACACCCTCCTGGCACCGGGCGACTTCGGGCGGATCGCGGCCGTCGTGGACTGGGAGATGGCCACACTCGGCGACCCTCTCACCGACCTCGGGATGCTGCTCATGTACTGGGACCCGGTCTGCGCACCGGTCATCGGCACACGGCACGTCCCCACGGCCAACCCCGGTTTCCCCTCGGGCCGCGAACTGGCCGAGCGGTACGCCGAGAAGTCCGGCCGCGACATCGACGCCCTGCCCTACTACCAGGCGCTCGGCTACTTCAAGCTCGCCGTCATCGCGGAGGGCATCCACGCCCGCTACCTCGCGGGACAGACCGTCGGCGCCGGCTTCGACCGGGTGGGATCCGCGGTGCCCGCGCTGCTCCGCTCCGGCCTCGACCTGCTGCCATCAACACTCCCGCTCTGACCACGCGCCCACTGACCACGCGCGCACCGACCGCACCACGGACACCCCGACCGAAGGAGAACCCATGCGAGCCCGACTGGCCGGACAGATCGCCCTGATCACCGGCGCGACCGGCGGCATAGGAGAGGCGACGGCACGACGGCTGGCGTCCGAGGGCGCCACCGTGGTGGTCACCGACCTGGACGCGGAACGCTGCGCGAACCTGGCGAAAGAGCTGACCGTCGACGGAGCGAAAGCCCTCGGCATCCCGCTGGACGTCACCGACGAGCAGGCATGGCGTACCGCCGTCGCACGCGTGGTCTCCGAACTGGGCGGCCTTTCCGTGCTCGTCAACAACGCGGGCATCGCGGAGATGCGGACCGTGGAGACGGAGACCCAGGAATCCTGGGACAAGGTGATCGCGGTCACCCAGACCGGCGTCTGGCTCGGTATGAAGCACGGTGGTGCCGCCATCGAGCGCTCCGGCGGTGGCTCGATCGTCAACGTCGCGTCGATCTTCGGTACGGTCGGCGGCTTCGGCAGCCAGTTCTCGTACCACGCCGCCAAGGGCGCCGTGCGGACGATGACGAAGAACGCCGCGCTGCACTGGGGCACGCGCGGCGTCCGCGTCAACTCGATCCACCCCGGTTTCATCGAGACACCCCTGTCGCGAGAACTGTGGGTGGGCACACCCCGGCACACCGCGATGGTCGAAGGCACCCCCATGGGACGGCTCGGCACGCCCGGGGAGGTCGCGGGAGCGGTGGCGTTCCTCGCCTCACCGGACGCGAGCTTCGTCACGGGCTCCGAGTTGTACGTCGACGGGGGCTGGACCGCGCGTTGACGCGCTGGGTGAGGGGCGCGGCCACCGCCGCGCCCCTCACACACCCATGCACACGTCCTGCCGGGTCACCGCACACGTGTGTACCGGTTCACCCCGTCCGCGATCGCCACCGTCGAGCGCCCCTGGAGGACGAGTACGTCCAGGTGTGCCGCCGTCTCGTTGACCGCGAGCATCTGATTGAAGGCGCTGAGGTCGCCGAACGGCACTTCACGACGCGTCCAGCCCAGCCGACGGGCCACCGCGTAGGCGTCGAGCGTGCCGTCGCCCAGCACCGTCAGGCTCTTGGCCAACCGGTCGTCGTGGTGTGCGAGCAGTTCGGCGACGCGGGCGTGGGAGCTGTCGGCGACCGGCCCGTGCGCGGGCAGCAACCGTGCGTCGGCGTACCGGGTCATCAGCCGCAGGGAGTCCAGGTAGTCGGCGAGCGGCCGGCCGCCGGGCTCGGCCAGTTCGAAGCCGATGGACGGGGTGATGTGCGGCAGCACGTGGTCCCCGGAGAACAGCAGTCCGCGCTGCTCGTCCAGATAGACGACATGTCCCGTGGTGTGTCCGGGTGTGGGTACGACGTGCAGCCGGCGGTCGCCGAAGCTCAGGGTCTCCGCACCGAGCCAGCGGTCCGGTGGCTCCCACACACTCGGGTCGTACCCACCGTGGTCCATCGCCCTGATGCGGTCGGCGAGTTCGTCCGCGCCCGCCCTGCGCAACGTCTCCAGGGAGCCCGCGGGTTCGTTGCTGCCCAGCCGGTCGAGCATCTCCAGGCCCGGCCGTTCACCGGCACCCAGGTACACGCGCGAGCCCAGTAAACGGCGCAGTTCCACCGCGTTGGTGTAGTGGTCCCGGTGGATATGGGTGACCAGGATGTGGCTGATCTCGCCGAGGTCGCGGCCGATGACGGCCAGGGCCTCCTCAAGTGCCTTGCGTGCCTCCGGGATCGCCCAGCCGCCGTCAATCATGACGATGCCGTCGTCGGTTGCCTGATTCTCCAACAGATAGACGTTGACGGCGTGCAGGCCGTCGTTGGGCAGCGGCAGCGGAACGCGGTGCACCCCGGGCTGTACCGTCTGGACGCCGGCCGCTGCCCATGGACCCTGGTCGAACCGCGCTGTCATGACTCTCCCTTGCTGGTGTGCTGCTGTGGGTCGGCGGGTCGGGCCGACGACAGGGGCCCGGCCCTCGGGTGTGTCACGGATCAGGCCGGGTCGTGGGGGCGGTCGTGGGTGTGGTGGTCATTGCCGCCGTCGCTACGGTCGCGCAGTCGGTGGGCCAGTTCGCGGGCGCCGGAACGGTCGAGTTTGCCGACCTTGGTCTGGGGCAACTCCTCGACGGCGTACACGAATTCGGGCCACTTCGGCTTGGCCAGTCCCACGCCGTCCAGGTGCTCGGTGATCTCCGCCAGGTCGATACCGCCGCCGTCCTCGGTGACGACGAGCAGGGCGATCCGTTCGCCCAGCACCTCGTCCGGGACCGCCGCGACACAGGCCCTGGCCACGCGCGCGTAACCGGCGACCGCGCGCTCGATCTCGGTGATGTCGATGTTGCGCCCGCCGCGGATGATGATGTCCTTCTCGCGGCCCATGATGCTGACGGTGCCGTCGTCGTGGGTCATCAGCAGATCGCCGGTCGGGAAGTAGCCGTCATCGGTGAGTGCGGGCGGCTCGACCCTGCCGGCTCGGGCGTAGCCGAGGAAGAGGGAGGGACCGCGCACCTGGGCCCGGCCGGACACACCGGGACCGGCCACGGCCTCGTCGGGCGTGAGCGCGCGCACGTCCGTGCCCGGGAAAGGGCGGCCGTCCCTGCCGAGACGAATCTCCTCGGGGTCGTCGGGGCTCGGTGAGGTGTGGCCGAGGCACTCGGACATCCCGAAGACGCGCAGGATCTTCGTACCCAGGGACCGTTCCGCGCGGGCGAGGGCGCCACGGTCCATCGGGCCGCCGCCCACGGTGATCGCCCGGACTCCCCCGAGGACCCCGGAGCCGCCTGCCTCGGCGCCCATCTGGAGCGCCATCGTCGGGACGCACATGGTCCAGCGGACCTCGGCGTCCGCCATCCGCCGCAGCGCGAGGGCACGGTCCCACTTCGCCGTCAGCACGAGCGGGCCGCCCAGCAGCAGGGCGAGGTAGACACCGAAGCAGTACGCCGCCGTCGACGACAGCGGCACGATCGCGCCCACCGCGTCGCCCGGTACGAGGCCGTTGATCCGGACGGTGCTCGTACCGGCGTAGCGCAGGGCCTCCTCGCTCTGAACGACGCCCTTGGGCCGCCCGGTGGAGCCGGAGGTGAGGCCGATGAGGACGCCGCCGGCCCACCGCGACACATCGGGCTGTCCGGGTGCGGACAGGCAGGTCCAGTCGTCGAGCACCGGGGTCGCCCGGCCCGTGAACAGTTCGGGCACCGCCCATTCGTCCATCGCCGAGCGCTCGGCGACGACGGCGTCCGGGCGGATGTCGTCGCAGGCCGCGGCGAACTCCGCGGCCGTGGTGTGCCGGTTGACCACGGCGAGGACACCGCCGCGCATCCCGACGGCGAGGCTCGCGGCGACGGTACGCCATGAGTTGTCGGCCTGGACGACGGCGGTGCCGCCGGTCCCCTCGGCCGCACCCGGGAACATCGCACCGGCGAGCGTGGCCGCCTCATCGAGCAGCCGGCGCGCCGTGTGGCTGCCCGCGTCGTCGATGACGGCGACGAAGTCACCCTGCTCGGCCCTCTGTTGGAACTCCCGTACTACCTGTCGCATCCCGCTTCCTCGCTACGCTGGGCCGAACTCCACCAAGGACAGAAACACTGCTCTCACTACCGTAAACGCTGCTCTCATCACCGTACGGACGGACTGGCTGAACGGCCGGTCCGAGCGGCCTCAGCCGGTCCTGGACACGTCAGCCGCTGAACATCTCCGCCTCATGGCCCATCACGGCGATGCGGCGGCCCCTCATGTCCCCGACCTGCTCGACAGCGCGAGCCCATGCGGGGCTGTCCAGGGCTTTCCTGAGGTCTTCCGGGGAGTCGAAGCTGAGCACGGAGATCCCGTCCCAGCCTTCGGAGCGCTGTTCCAGGGCCGCGTCGATCTCGGTGTGCCGCCAGGCGCGCAGGCCCGGCAGGCGGCAGGTCAGCTCCGCGTGGTCGCCGCGCCACCAGTCGATGAACTGTTCGTGTGTCCACTCGGCGGGCCGGGCTGCCAGCAGGACAAGGTTGTACATGGCGGTCCTTCCTACGTGCTCACTACGTACTCACGGCGTACTCACGACCTGGTCAAAGCGTGATCAAAGGCACGGTCAAGACATGCTCACGTGAAGCGGATCTCGGACGACCTGCCGATCAGCAGACGTTGCAGCCGGCCCTTGTCGTTCACCCGTCCGGCGGCGACGAAGGTGGCCTCGGGGACGCCGGCCCGCCGCACCTCGCCGAGGAAGAGTTCGTCCTGGCCGAGGGTGGTCGCGGACAGCGTGTGGTGCGTACGTGTGCCCCTCTCGCGCTGTTCGAGGTAGCCGACGAGTGCGGTGCGGTCCCCGGCGAAGTCGGTGGCGTTGCCGTCACCCGTGGAGAACAGGATGGAGAGCGAGAAGTCGTCGCTGATCAGGTCGAGGATCCGGGACGGCTCGTCACTGTCGAGGATCTCGAACCATGCGGTGAGGAAGGGTGCCGCGGTCGCGGCGGGGTGCTCAGACATGCTGGTCGACCAGCGCGAACGACGGCGTGAAGAAGGACTGGTACCGCGCCATCAGCCCGCCGGGCGATACCACCGCGGCCGACAGGAAGGACCCGGCGTACCGCCCGCGCTCCGTCACCACTCCGTACACGGTCTCCAGGTCGCCGTCACGGCTGTACCGCAGGATCTCGTGCACCCGGTCCACGGGGTTGCGGCCGGCGACATAGGCGGCGAAGTCCTCCTTGGACTTGCCCGTGACCTCGCGCCCCGGCAGGGCGAGGAGGAAGCGGAAGTCGGGTTCCAGCACGTCGAGCGCTCGCTCGGGGTGAGGGCTGTCCATGTGGGTCAGATACGTACGCAAGGCCATGGTGACGATTCCTTTCGGCTGGCGGACTGCCCTGTGTGGCGCACGGGCCTCAGCCGCGTGCGGGTGGTGTGAAGAAGTCACCTATCGACTCCCAGCGTCCGTTCTTGACGACCACCTTCTGCACATCCCGGGTGCCCAGGTGGTTGTCCGCGGAGAACCGCAGCACCGGCGCCACGCCGGTGTCGATCGCCTCGGCCTTCTCGTACGCCGCTGTGATCGCCTCGGAGGTGACGGGGCCTTCGATCGTCTTGGCGATCTCCACGAACGCCTTCGCCGCGGCCCAGCCCCAGAGCGTGACGAAGTCGGCCGGCTGCCCCGGCTCGTACTTGGCCATCGCGTCCCGGAACTCCTTGACCGCGGGGTCCGCGTCATGAGGGGACTTGACGAGCTGGACCGCCTTGACCCCTTCGGCCGCCGGACCGGCCAGCGTGAGCGTCGCCTGCGCGGCCACGGGCGCGTAGCCGTACACGGGGGTGGAGAGCCCCTGCAACTTGGCCTCCTTGAGGTAGGTCGCGGCCTCGGCCGCCGCGAGGATCACCACGACGGCATCAGCCTTGGCGGCCTTGACCTTGCTGATCACCGGGCTGTAGTCGGTGGTCTGGAACTTGACCGACAGCTGTTTCACCTCGATCGAGGGATCCGCCTTATGGGCCGCTGGGGCGATCTCTTTGGCGACATTGATGAACGCGGCCGGGTCACTGTGGACGACGAGCACCTTCTTCGCCCCGTCGCGCGCCACCCAGTCCCCGAGCGCCGCCGCCTGGTCCTCGTACAGGGTCTGGAGGCCGAACAGGCCGTCGCGGGCGGGCCCGTACCAGGACGCGTCCCCGCCGAGCGTGTTGAGGACCGGCACCTTCGACTGCTCCAGGACGAAGGGGAAGGTGGCCTGGGACTGGGCGGTCCCGTTGCTGGCGACGATCGCCACCACCCCGTCCTGGTCGACAAGGCGACGGGCGATCTGCACGGTCTGCTGGGGATCGTAGGCATTGTCCTTGACGATCCAGTCGATCTTGCGGCCGTTGATCCCGCCGCGTGCGTTGACCGACTTGAAGTACGCGTCGGCGCCCGCCCGTTCGGGGATGCCGAAGGAGGCCAGGGCACCCGTGAGCGGATACCACGCGCCGATCCTGATGACCTTGTCGTTCGCGTCCGCCGGACGGTTGCCGGCGCCGCAGGCGGTGGCCACCAGGGTGAGCACGGTGGCGAGCACGGCGTGCAGAACGCGAGGGGCGCGTCGTCGCATGACCCTCCTCGGATCAAACTGACCGGATCGAAGATCCGATCAAACTGAGTTAAGTTCAGTTTCGTCCCCGGGATCTTAATCCCCGAGAAACACCCCTGGCAATGGTCGGAAACGGCGTGACCCCCGACGGATGTCCGTCGGGGGTCACGAGGTACGGAAAAGCTCAGTGCGTCAGCGGGTCAGCGCTTCAGTCCGTCAGAGCGCGTCAGGTGGCAACCATGCGCACGCAGGAACCCTCGATCAGCTCGCTGATCTCCGTTAGCGGCGTCGGTCCGTACGGCCGGTACCACCGCCACACGCTGACGATCAGGCCGAGCACGCTCACGCCGAGCAACTGCGCGTCCCGCAGCGGGAAGGCGCCCTGGGACATGCCCCGGACCAGCAGGTTCGTCCAGTCCCGCTCGACGACCTGGACCAGTTGCCGGGCCGCGACCCGCTCGGCCTCCTCGCGCTCGGACCTGCGGGAGCCGGCGAGCAGGTCCATATGGTTCTGGAGGATACGCATCTGAAGGACCTCGTGCTCGGACACGTCGTACGCCGCGCGGACCGCGGCCCGCAGCGCCTCGACCGGGTCCGCGGTCTCGGTGGTCGCCTCGGTGAACCGGTCGTGCGACCGTTGCAGTTCGAGCCGCATGATGGTGAGCAGGCAGTGCGTCTTGGACTCGAAGTAGTGGTAGAGGGCGGTCTGCCCGATGCCCACCCGCTCGGCCACGGTGGACCACTTGGTGGCCTCGAAGCCGGTTTCACCGAAGCAGTCGACCGCGGCGGTGAGGATGGCCGCGCGCTTGGACCGCGGGCCCGCCTCCGGTTCAACGATCCTCGCCATGGCCCTCTCCTGGTCGTCACCTGTGGTCATCATCTGGGGTCGTCACACGTCGTCACCCACCGTGTCCGTACCCGAGAGTAAACCCAAGTTGAACTCAGTTGCCAATCGGCGAGGTCACAGACGTTCGACCACGGTGGCGTTGGCCATGCCACCGCCCTCGCACATGGTCTGGAGGCCGTAGCGTCCGCCGGTCCTGCGGAGCTGGTGGACGAGTGTGGTCATCAGGCGCGCGCCCGTGGCGCCGAGCGGGTGCCCGAGGGCGATCGCGCCGCCATGGGCGTTGACCCGCTCCGGCGGGGCGCCGATCTCCCGCTGCCAGGCGAGGACGACGGAGGCGAACGCCTCGTTGATCTCCACGAGGTCGATCCGGTCGATCGGCAGACCGGCCTTGTCGAGGACCTTCTCGGTGGCGGCGATCGGACCGGTCAGCATGGGGACCGGATCGGAGCCGACCACCGTCATGGTGTGCACCCGGGCGAGAGGGGTCAGGCCGTGGCGGCGTATCGCGTCCTCGGAGGCGATGAGCAGGGCCGCGGCGCCGTCGGAGATCTGGCTGGAGACGGCCGCGGTCAGCCGGCCGTCCTCGGTGAGGGTCTTCAGGCCGGCCATCTTCTCCAGGGTGGTGTCCGCGCGCGGTCCCTCGTCGGCGGTGAGACCGAAGGCCGGGACGATCTCCTCATCGAAGGCGCCGTCCGCCTGCGCCGCGAGGGCTCTGCGGTGACTGCTGAACGCGAACCGCTCCATGTCCTCGCGGGAGATCCCCCACTTCTCGGCGATCAGTTCAGCGCCACGGAACTGTGACACCTCCTGGTCACCGAAGTGCTCACGCCAGCCGTCCCCGGTGAACGGACTGCCCAGGCCCGCCTGTTCACCGGCGAACACCGGGCTCGCGATCGGCACCAGGCTCATCACCTCCACGCCGCCCGCGACCACCAGGTCCGCGGCGCCGGAACCGACGGCCTGGGCGGCGAAGTGCACGGCCTGCTGCGACGAGCCGCACTGCCGGTCGATCGTGGTGCCGGGTACGTGCTGGGGCAGCCCGGCGGAGAGCCACGCGGTGCGGGCGATGTTGCCGCTCTGCGCGCCGATCTGGCTGACACATCCGAAGAAGACGTCGTCGACGGCGTCCGGGTCGGCACCGGTGCGTTCAAGGAGGGCACGCAGGACGTGCGCGCCCAGGTCGGCGGGGTGGACGCCGCTGAGCGCGCCCTTGCGGCGGCCGACAGGGGTGCGGACGGCTCCGACGATGAATGCTTCCGGCACGGTGTGCTCCAGGGGCTCGGGGTTCGGTTCGGGTTCGGGTTCGGGTTCCGATGCGGTGCGCGTCGGTTCGGGGAGCGTCGCGGCGGTCCGCGCCGGTTCAGGGGCGGTGCGCGGCAGTCCGCGCCGGTTCAGGGTCGGTGCGAGGCGCCCGTGAAGCCGGGGTCGCGCTTACCGAGGAAGGCGGCGACGCCCTCGCGTCCTTCGCCGGACACGGCCGTCCCGGCGAGTGCGCGCGCCTCACTGTCCAGGTGCGGGCCGAGGTCGGCGCTCAGCCCCGCCGCGACGAGTCTGCGAGTGGCGCCGAAGGCGGCGGTGGGTCCGCGGCGCAGGGTCTCGGCCGTCCGCAGTGCCTCGTAGGCAAGTCGGTCCGGGGTGGTCACGCGGGTCACCAGTCCGAGGGCGGCGGCTTCGACGGCCGGTACCCGACGATTCGTCAGCAGCAGGTCCAGGGCGCGTTTGGGACCGATGAGGCGGGGCAGCGACCAACTCACGCCCGCGTCGGGCGAGTAGCCGACGCCGGTGTACGCGGTGGTGAAGGAGGCGTCGTCGGCGGCCAGTGTCACATCGGCCGCCGCGGCGAGACCGATGCCCGCGCCCGCGACGGCTCCCTGCACCGCTGCCACCATCGGCGCGTCGATGGTGGCGAAGGTCCGCAGCGCGTCGTGCAGCGCGTCGGTCACCGCCATGAGGTGCCGCTCCAGTGCCTCACCCGAGAGTGCGCCGAACTCCCTCAGATCGCCGCCGACGCAGAAGGACCGTCCCTCACCGGTGAGCAGCACGGCCCGTACGGACTCGTGTGCGCAGACCTGTGCCGCGTCGAGAAGGCCGCGTGCCATGTCGAGGTCGATGGCGTTGCCCGCGTCGCCCCGGCACAAGGTGACCCGGGCGAGGCCGTCGGTCCGGATGTCGACGCCGACCCTCATCGTGCGGTCCAGCCGCCGTCGACGGTCAGGACCTGCCCTGTGCAGTACGAGGACGCGTCCGAGGCGAGGAACAGCAGCGCGCCGTCGAGTTCGTGACCGTGGCCGCCGCGGCGCAGCAGGGTGTTGCGCTCGACCCACCGGGCGGACCGCTCGTCGCCGAACAGGTCGGCGGTCATCTCGGTGCGGAACCAGCCCGGGGCGAGTGCGTTGACGCGGGTTCCGGCGTGGCCCCACTGTCCGGCCAACTCGCGTGTGAGACCGATCAGTCCGGCTTTGGACGCCGCGTAGGCCGCGCCGCCGAGCGGGGCGGCGGAGACCAGGCCGAGGATGGAGGAGACGTTGATGATGCTCCGGCCGCCGCCTGGGGTGGCGCCGGTGGGGAGGGGTGCCTCGGCGGTGAGCCGCGCGAGGTGGAAGGGCGCGGTGAGGTTGACCCCGAGTACGTCGGCGAAGGCGTCCGGGGACTCGTCGGCGGCGCGTGTCTCGCCGGAGACGGCCGCGTTGTTGACGAGGACGTCGATGCGGCCGGTGACCGTCAGCGCGGTGTCGGTGAGTCGCGTACGGTCGGCTTCCCGGGAAACGTCGCAGGCGACGGGGTGGATACGCGGGTGGGAGTCGGCGAGTTCCGCCAGCCGGTCGATGCGGCGGGCGGCGGCGAACACCGTGGCGCCGGCCTGGGCGAGGACGGTGGCGAAGCGTGCGCCGAGCCCGGCGGAGGCTCCGGTGACGATCGCCGTCCTGCCGTCGAGCGAGAACAGGTCGGATGTCGATGGTGGTGCGTTCACCGTGCCCGGCACGTCGGCGGGTCGGGACATGTTCACCGGTCCACGCCGATCGGCAGGGCGGTCGCGCCGCCGTCGAGTACCAGGGTCTGGCCGGTCATCCAGGAGGAGGCGTCGGAGGCCAGGAACAGCGCCGCGTTCGCCACGTCCTCCACCGTGCCGAGGCGCCGCATCGGCAGTTGGGCGGTGAGGACGCTCTCGCGGACCTCCCACACCGCTCGGGCCAGCTCCGTCTTGATCAGCCCGGGTGCGATGGCGTTGACGCGGGCGCGCGGCCCGAGTTCGTAGGCGAGTTGCCGGGTCATGTGCAGCATGGCGGCCTTCGTGGCGTTGTAGTAGCCGATGTGCGGGTCGACGATCAGTCCGCCGACGGAGGCGATGTTGATCACCGCTCCCCCGTGCTCGGCCATCCAGGCCCGCCATGCGCAACGGGTCCAGGCGATCATCCCGTACTGGTTGACGCGGACGGTCTTCTCGGCGCGCGGCAGGTCCAGGTCGAGGAGGTCGCCGTGGTACGGGTTGGTCGCCGCGTTGTTGACCAGGATGTCGACCCGCCCGAAGCGCTCGACGGTGCCGTTGACGCATGCCTCGGCCTGTTCGGGTTCACCGGCGTTGGCCACGACGGTGTGTATGTCGCCGTCGCCGGCGCTGCGCAGCAACTCCTCGCGTGCCTCGGCGAGTCCGGACGCCTTGCGGGCGGCGATCACCACATGGGCGCCGGCCTCCCGGTAGGCGGTGGCGATACCGAGGCCGATGCCGCGGGATCCGCCGGTGATGACGGCGACCTTGCCGTGGAGAGTGTCGGCGTTCACGCTGCCCCTGCCTTTGTGTCGGGCTTCCGGTACCGGGCGAGTTCCTGCCGGGCCACCGTCCGCAGATGCACCTCGTCCGGACCGTCGGCGATGCGCAGCGCCCTCGTGATGGAGAACAGCCGGGCGAGTACGGTGTCGTCGCTCACCCCTGCCGCGCCGTGTGTCTGGACCGCGCGGTCGACCACCTTGTGGGCGACGTCCAACGCCGCCACCTTGATCGCGGCGACCTCCGTGCGGGCGGCGGCGTTGCCGACGGTGTCCATCAGCCAGGCCGACTTGAGGACGAGGAGGCGCAGTTGCTCGATCTCGATGCGGCTGCGGGCGATCCACTCGCGTACCACGCCCTGTTCGGCGAGCGGCCCGCCGAAGGCGACGCGTTCGGTGGCGCGTTCGCACATGAGCTGGAGGGCACGCTCGGCGAAGCCGACGGCGCGCATCGCGTAGTGCATGCGCCCAGGTCCGAGCCGCCCTTGGGCGAGCGCGAAGCCCTCTCCCGCACCGCCGAGGATGTTCTCCACCGGTACGCGGACGTCCTCGAAGAGCACGTCGCCGTGTCCGAGCCGGTCGGTGTAGCCGAACATGGGCAGGTCGCGCAGGACCGTGATACCGGGGGTGTCCCGGGGGATGAGCACCATGCTCTGCTGGCGGTACGTGGGTGCGTCCGGGTCGGTCTTGCCCATCAGGATGATCAGTCGGCAGTCGGGGTCGAGGATCCCGGAGGTGTACCACTTGCGGCCGTTGACGACATAGCTGTCGCCGTCGCGCGTGATACGGGTCCGGATGTTACGGGCGTCGGAACTCGCGACCTCCGGTTCGGTCATCGCGAAGCAGGAGCGGATCTCGGCGTCCAGCAGGGGCCGCAGCCAGCGCTCTTGCTGCGCGGGCGTGCCGTACAGGGCGAGCAGTTCCATGTTCCCGGTGTCCGGTGCCGAGCAGTTGAACACCTCGGGCCCGATGATGGAGCGGCCCGCGATCTCGGCGAGCGGCGCGTATTCGAGGTGGGTGAGTCCGGCGCCCCAGTCACCGTGTGCCATGAAGAGATTCCACAGGCCCTCGGCCCGTGCCTTCCGCTTCAGCTCGGCCATGACCGGCGGCAACGCGTGCGGGTCCTCGGCCTCGGCGAGCTGCCGGTCGTACACCACTTCCGCCGGAAGCACGTGCCGGTCCATGAACGACCGCATGCGGTCCTGGAGTTCACTCGCTCGTGGCGAGTACCCGAAATCCACGATTGCTCCTCCTCGCCGGCTTCTGGCTCGGCGTACGTTCCGGTGCGGGGTGGTGTGCGGTCGGTGCGGGATCACACGTGCGGGATCAGACGTACGAATCCGACGTACGCATCCGACGTTCGGGGTCAGGCGAGGATGTCGCGTGCCGTGCGGATCATCGCGGCGATGGTGGGTGGCAGTCGCTCCTGGTCCGGGTCGTGGTGCTTGCCCTCGCGATGCCGGCGCAGGTTGTGGCCCATGATCGCCGCCATCTTCATCCGGCCCAGCGCGCGGAACCAGTCCATCGCGGGCAGCGGGGGCCGTCCGCCGAGGTAGGTGTCCAGCAGTTCGGCCTCCGTGGGCAGGCCGGGCACGGCGCGTCCGAGGTGGGGGAAGTTGCGGTGGTCGGCGAAGAGCAGGAACCAGCCGAGGTCGATGCGCGGGTCGCCGACGCTCCAGATCTCCCAGTCGACAACGGCCACGGCCCGCTCGCCGACACACAACACGTTACCGAGCCGAAAGTCGCCGTGCAGGAGCACCGGTTGAGTATCGGAGGACACGGCGCCGGAGGGTACGGCGTCGGCGAGGCGTGTCAGCAAGTCCTCGCCACCGGGGCGGAGTTCGGCCGGTACGGCGTGCAGGGTACGGCTCCATCGCGTCAGCTCACCGGCGGCGTCGAGCGGTTCGGGTGCGTCGAGTCCGGGCGCGCGGATGTCGGTCTCGTGCAGCCGTCGCAGTACGGAGGCGATCTCCAGCATCCGGGCGCGTGCCGTCGCGGCGGGCACCTCCGGCTCGTCAAGTACGGGCTCCAGGGCCTCTCCGGGCGCGAAGTCCATCGCGAACCAGGCGGGTTGCCCGTCCTCGACGGCGACGACGCCGGGCACCGGCACCGCGGACCCGGCGAGCGCTCCCAGTACCCGTGCCTGCCGCAGCACATCGTTGCGCCCGATGGGCCGCTGCCCCGGCGGGACCGCCTTGACGACATATCGCGCGTCCCCCACGGTGACCGAGTACGTCAGTCCCGAGTGACCACCCGGCAGAGTCGTCAACTCCCCTATGGAACAGTTGGGATGACGGTGCGCCAGTTGTTCGCGGACCCGTGCGGTCAGTGCCGGCTCCGCCTCCTGCGGGCCCGTGCTCATCGGGTGGGCTCCTTGGGCAGGCCGAGGACGCGTTCGGCGAGGATGGTGCGCTGGATCTCGTCGGTGCCGCCCGCGATGCTGTAGCCGGGGGCGCCGAGCACGTGTTCCGTCCAGGCGTAGGTGCCCCACTCCCCCGTATCGGCGACGAGGCGTGGCCCGAGCAGTTCCGACACCAGGTCGCTGGTGCGCCGCATGGTCCCGGTGGCGTACAGCTTGCCGACGGATGCCTCGGCGCCGGGCTCCCGGCCGGCGACGAGGGCGGCGGTCACCCGTAGCCCGATGAGCCGCTGAACGAGGGCGCGGACGTAGAGGTCGGCGGCCTGCCGCTGTGCGCCGCCGGTGAGTGGGTGGGGCTGGTGCCGGGCCAGTTCCAGGGCCCGGTCGGCGTTGTCGAGGCCGAGTCCGCCGGAGTCGAGCCGTTCGGCGGCCAGCACACTGAGCGTGACCCGCCAGCCCTCGCCGACCGGTCCGAGCCGGTCGGTGTCGGGCACCACCACGCCGTCGAGATAGACCTCGTTGAAGCTGGCGCCGCCGGTCATCTGCCGGATGGGCCGTACGGAGACACCCGGCGCGTCCATGCGTACCAGGAAGACGGTGATACCGGCGTGCTTGCGTGCGTCCGGGTCGGTGCGGCACACGGCGACGCCCCAGGTCGCGACGCGGGCGCCGGACGTCCAGATCTTGTGTCCATTCAGCACCCACCCGTCGCCGTCGCGGACCGCTTTGGTCCGTACGGCGGCGAGGTCGGATCCGGCCTCGGTCTCCGAGAAGAGCTGGCAGGCCAGTTCGTCGGTGCGCAGCAGGGGCCGCAGCAGGCGCCGCTTCTGCTCCTCGGTGCCCCAGATACCGATCGCGGGGGCGACGAGTTGTTGGGTCACCGGGAAGATCTCGGTGCGGTGCGGCACGTCGAAGGCCGCTTCCTCGGCCCGGTAGAGCTGTCCGTAGTACGCGGGCAGGTCACGACCGCCGTACGCCTCACCCCAGTTGAGGGCGCCCCACCCCTGGTCGTGCCGGAGGCGCTCCCACTCCTGGGCGCGGGCCGTGTGCGCGCGTTCCTCCTCCTCGGTCCAGTTCTCGAACACGGCCACGGAGTCGGAGCCGCTGCCCCACTCCCCCGTGGCGGGGCGCGGCCGGGCGACCGTGGTCAGCCACTGCCGGGCCCGCGCACGGAACTCCTCGGGTTCCGGGACGGTGCTCATGTTCTCCTCCACCTCCTCCAACTCCTCCACCTCCTTCTTCTCCCTCTCCTTCTGCTTCTCCTTCAGCGGGTCAGCACCGTGCAGGCGCTGACCCCGGGCGCCCCGTACACATGGGTGAAGCCGACTCGTGGTTCGCCGGGGACCTGGCGTTTTCCGGCCCGGCCGCGCAACTGCTGGACGACCTCGTAGACCTGGCGCAGTCCTGAGGCGCCGATGGGTTCGCCGTTGGCGATGCAGCCGCCGTCGGTGTTGACCGGCAGCGTCCCGCCGATCTCGGTGGCACCGGCCGCGATCAGTGCCTCCTGCTCCCCGTCCGCGCAGAACCCGCACTCGGCCAGATGCATGACCTCGGCCCCGCTCTCGGTGTCCTGGAGCTGGCACACATCGATGTCACCGGGCCCGATGCCCGCGTCCTCGAAGGCGGCGGCCGAGGCGTCGCGGCTGACACTGCTCGGTTCGCCGCCGGGGACGCAGGGGCTGAACACCTCGAACGAGCCGAAGCGCCGGGTGCGTACGGCCGCCGCGGACAGGGTGACCGTGGGGCCGTCCAGGGTGCGGGCGACCTCGGGTGAGCAGAGCACCAGTGCGGCGGCGCCCGCTCCCGGGGAGCAGAACATGTACCGGGTCAGCGGGTCGCTGACCATGCCGGAGTCCAGGATCTCCGCGGCGGACACCGGCTCCCGCCGCCAGGCTTCGGGGGTCAGGCCGCCGTTGCGGTACGCCTTTTCGGCGACCAGTGCGAGGGTGCGCGGGGTGATGCCGTGGTCGTACAGATAGCGCTGGATCTTCATGCCGAAGAACTGGGTGGTCACCATCAGCCCGTCGCTGCCGTACTCCTCGCCCAGGCCCCAGTCCTCGGGCCGAGGGTCGAAGGCTCCGCGCGGGTGTTTGTCGAAGCCGACGGCGACGACGACGTCCGCCATGCCCGAGCGGATCGCGTTCACGGCGGAGACCAGTGCGCTGCCGCCGGTCGCGCAGCCGTTCTTGACGTTGACGAACGGCAGTCCGGTCAGCCCGAGTTGGGCCACCAGGGTGTCGGCGAGTCCGGCGCTGTCACTGCCGCCGAACGCGGCCCGCACCCGGGACCACACGATCCCCGCGTCCGCCAACGCGGCGTTCACCGCGTCGACGGCCAGCCGCCGGCCGCTCAGCTCCGTCCGGCCGAACGGGGTGCGTCCGGCGCCGCAGATCAGGACGTCGGTCCGCATCGGACCTCCTCGCCGACGGTCAGGGGCCACGCGCGCGGCACACCGTGGCCGGCCGTCACCGTGAGCGGCATGCCGATACGGAGGTCGTCGAAGTCGTCGACCTGGAGTACGGCGGCGACGCGCACCCCGTCCGGAAGCTCGACATAGCCGAGGGCGAACGGCACGAAGCCGCCGGGCGGTGGCTGGTACGGCGGTGACTTGGGCGCGTACCGCTGCACCGTCCAGGTCCACAGGGTGCCCGCGCCGGACAGGGCCGCCGGGTCGGCGGGCCCCCCGCAGCGCGGGCAGGTGTCGTCCGCGGGGTAGACCGCCACCGAGCAGCCGGAGCAGCGTGAGCCCGGCAACCCGGTGCTCCGCGACCCCGCGTCCCGCGAGCCGGTGTCCGGATGCCGCGGCGGCGTCTCCACGCCGATCAGCGCCCCAGCCACTTCGGCTCGCGCTTCTCCAGGAACGCCGAGACACCTTCACTGGCGTCCTCGGAGTTGAGCGCCACGCCCACGGCGAGGTGTTCCATCACCATCAGCGACTGGGTGTCCGCGTCCAGGCTCCGGTCGATGGTCATCTTGGTGAGCCACATCGTGAACGGGCTCTTGTCCACGAGGTCCCCGATGAAGTCCTGGACCGTGTCGTCCAGTTCATCGGCGGGGGCGGACTTGTTGATCAGGCCGAACTCGGCGGCCTCGACACCGGACAGCAGCTTGCCGGTGAGCATCAGCTCCTTGGTCTTGCGGATGCCGATCATGCGCGGCACCCGGTAGATCGGGCCGGCCCCGCCGAACAGCGCGCGGCGGATGTGGAAGTCGCCGATCTTGGCGTCGTCCGCGGCGATCGCGAAGTCGCAGGAGATCATGATCTCGAAGCCGCCCGCGGTGACATGGCCCTCAAGGACCGCGACCGAGGGGGTCTTCATCGAGTAGAGGCGGTCGCACACCTTCGCGGACTTGACCGCGACGTCGATGGCGGTCGACTTGCCGACATACTCCGCCTTCAGGCTGTCGAGGTCGAAGCCCGAGCAGAAGGTGCCGCCGCGGCCACGGACCACCAGGACCCGCAGCTCGGGGTCTTCGTCGACCTCGGTGATGATCTCGTCCAGCCGCTCCAGGATCGGCACCGTGACGCAGTTCTTCTTCCACGGGCGGTTGAGCCAGACACGGGCGACATGGCCGTCCCGCTCGAACTGGATCTCGTCTTCCACTGCCATCTCTCGTCCTCCAAATTGAACTGAATTCATTATGAGCTTGCGGAGTCGGTGATCCACTGTCAACCCCCTGATCGAGATCGGTTCAGTGGACCGCCCGGGTCCCGCGCGGATCCCGGCACGGATCCCGCAATGGGTCAGGTCGCGCCGGCCGCGGCGATGTCGACCAGGACCTTCACGCGCCGTCCGTCGCGGACATCGCGCAGCCCCGCGAGGGTGTCGCCGAGCGGAATGTGATCGAGCCACCCGTCGGTCGGGTAGTGACCGGCGTCCATGGACGCGATGACCCGCTCGAAGACGCCGTCCGGGTACGCCTCGCAACCGAGCAGGGCGAGTTCGCCCAGACGCAGGACGGCGGCGTCCACGGTGACCGGGCCCGAGTACAGCGCCACCATCACGACCGGCGCTCGGGCGGCCACCGAGTGAAGGGCGGCGTGCAGGGCCTCCGGGCGGCCCGAACACTCGACGGCCGCGTCCACGCCCCGGCCATGTGTGTGGACCATCACCTTCTCGACCACGTCGACCGCACCGGGATCGAGGGCGTGGGCGCCGTGCAGTCCGGCCGCCGCGCGGCGGGCGGGCGAGGGCTCCACGACGAGTACGTCATGGACGCCCCGCGCCTTCAGCGCGAACAGCACCCCCATGCCGACCGCTCCCGCACCCATCACCAACGCGCTTCCACCGTTGGGTACTTGGGCCCGCTCCACGGCGTTGAGGCCCACGGCCATGGGCTCGACCAAGGCACCCTGCTCCAGCGAGACGCCGTCCGGCAGCCGATGCGCGGAGTCGGCCGGAGCGACCACGTACTGGGCGAGTCCGCCACCGGGGGCGGTCACCCCGATCGCCGCCAGGGCCGTACACAGATGGGACAGCCCGGCCGTGCAGCGGGGACACGCCCCACAGGTACGGATGGGCCGTACGCAGACCCGGTCACCGGGCGCCACCCGGTCGACCCCTTCACCACGGGCGACCACGGTCCCGGCGAACTCGTGCCCCAAGGTCTGGGGCAGCGTGGCGCCGGTCAGCGGGTGGGGCGTGTGCGTGGCACGCGGCGTCTCGAAGTACTCATGGACATCGGTGCCGCAGATCCCCGCGAACGCCACCCGGATCTTCACTTCGCCCGGCCCCGGCTCGGGTTCGGGCATCTCCTCGATCCGTAGATCCTTCGCTCCGTACAGCCTTGCGGCCAGCATCGGCCCTCCCGGGACTCACTCGCGGTGCGCTGACCTCAACCCTGCCACCAAACTGAACTGACTTCAACTAGTCTGCTGTTTCCTGCACCTACTTCGGTTCAATTCCACTGGAGCACTCATGTCCGACATCTCCCGGCTCTCGTCGTCGGCTGCGGCCTCATGGGTTCCGGCATCGCCGAGATCGCGGCTCCGCGCGGCCTCGCCGTCACCTTCGCCGAGTCGACCTCCGAGCCGGCGGCTCTCCTTCACCGATGACCTGGGAGCGCCGGCCGACCGTCAGTTCGTCACAAACCTCAGAGGACCCCGGCCACGGCCGGGGTCCTCTGACATGCGCGCATGGAGGCGCCGATATACAGCGCAGGAAGATATCCGCGAAACAGTTCCGGCCGGCACTCTCCCCGTCCGGACGCCTGGAGCGTACGGCCCCGTCAGGGCCTGGCGGTGACCCGCTCCGGTGACCAGCCGTCGTTCTCGGTGACGTCGATCACCAGCCCGGTCCGCACCAGGTTGGCCAGCTCGATCGCCGCTGACCTCGCCATGAGAGCGCCGAGTTCGGGACAGTTACCGCTTCCGGACGGTGTAGGTCAGGTGGGTCACCCGCTGCGTCGGCTCCGCTCGGACCGGCTCCAGGGCTACGCGGCCCGCGTCCACGCCCTCGAACAGGCGGGTGCCGGAGCCGAACAGCACGGGTGACAGCGTGATCGAGAACTCGTCGACCAGGCCGGCGTTCACGTACTCCAGGATCGTCGCGCCGCCGCCCGCGATGCGGACGTCCCTGTCGCCGGCGGCCTCGCGGGCCTGGTCGAGGGCGTGCTCGATGCCGTCGTTGACGAAGTGGAAGGTGGTTCCACCCGGCCGCTCCCAAGGGTCACACTTCTCGTGCGTCACGACGAACACCGGGGTGTGGAAGGGCGCCTCCTCCGGCCATGACTGCTCGCCGAGGTCGAACATGCGCTTGCCCATCACGCTCGCACCGGTGCGCTCGAACATCTCCCGCGCGATGTCGTTGTCGCGCCCTTCCTCGCCGCCCTCGCCGAGCTTCAGGTTCTCCCGGAAGAACCGCAGCGGGAAGATCCACTGCTGTAGCTCCATCCACTGCGCCATCCAGCGCCGGACCCGCGGGTCGTCCTGCCTCTCGGGCGCGAAGAGCCCGTCTTCAACGGGCACGGACTCGGGCGCGATGAACCCGTCCAGCGACATCGACACACTGAAGAACACCTTGCCGGCCATCAGTCCTCAGCTCCCTTCCGAACGGTCTCGGTGACGTAGGCAGCCAGGTTGCTCAGGGTCTGCCGCCCGCCCTCGATCGCGTGGTACTTCTCGACCGCCTCGTCGCGCAGCTCCCTGGTGGGGAACACCGTGCGCATCTCGATCCGGGTCGCCGCCCCGTCGGGCGCGAACGTGAGGACCGACTCGAAGGCGTTCGGGTCGCCGCGGGACTCACCGTGCAGCAGCGCGATCCGCTCCGGCGGGGCGATCTCGGTCCAGGAGATCCACTCCTGGTAGTCCGTCCCGTCCGGCCCGTGCAGCACGAAGTCCCATTCCCCGCCGACGCGGAACTCGAAGGACCGCGTGGTGGTGGTGAACCCCTCCGGCCCCCACCACCGCGACAGGTGCCGCACCTCGGTGAAAGCCTCGAACACCAGCTCCCGTGGGGCGTCGATGACCCGGGAGATCACGATCTCGCGGTCGGCCGTCGCGGACTGCGCCGGCGCTCCTCGTCCCGTCGCGCTCATCAGCTATTCCTCCTGCCTTGCCTGCTTGAGGTCCTGCACGTACGCGTCCAGCCGGTCGAAGCTCTCGTTCCAGAACCGCTCGAACCCGCCGGTCCACTCGTGAATCGGTCGCAGCCCACGGGCGTCAAGGCCGTACAGACGCTGCTTGCCCGCCTTACGGTCCCGCACCAGCCCGACCTCGCGGAGCACTCGCAGGTGTTTGGACGCCCCCGGCTGGGTCATCCCCAGCTCTTGGGCCAACTCGGTCACCGGCCGCTCACCCGCCCTCAGCAGCACCAGGATCTCCCGGCGCTGCGGCTCGGCGATCGCGTTGAAGACGTCCGATGTCGTCGCTGCTCGTGCCATGGCAGCCATCATATTCCGATATCGGCATGCGTCAAGCCGGAGGAATCAGGCGGGTCTTTGAGATCCGACGGGAGGTTCTGGCACTCGGTTCCGAGGGGCGCTAGCCAGGTGCGGTCGTGGTCAATGACGCGGTAGGGCCGTCTCGCTATCAGAATCCAGCGGAAGTTCGGAATTACTCGTCGGCTGCCGGGACGTCGGCAGGTCTCGGGATCGCCGGATCGGGGAGAAGAGCAGGATCAGCGCGGCGAGCGGGACCCCCGCTGTCGTGATGGCCATGGCGGCGCGGAGGCCGAGTGCGGTTCCGAGCGCGCCGCCGAGCAGTGCTCCGACGGGGATCGCTCCGTAGCTGAGGAATGCTGTGCTTGCGGTGAGGCGACCGAGGAGATCCGGCGGGCAGTAGCGTTGCTGGAAGCTCGCCTTGATGATGTTGCCGGCCACGACCCCCGCGGAGACGCTGAAGCCGCCCGCCACAAAGAGCAGGATCCCGGCTCCGCCGACGGTCAGCGGGATGAGCAGAGCGAGCATGGGAAGGCCCAGTTCGAAAAGCAGAGTCGCGCGGGCCGTGCCGATCCGGTGGGCGACCCGGCGTGCGACGAAGGCCCCAGCGACGCCTCCGGCGCTGGAAGCCGCGATGAGTGCGCCGACCGTCCCCGGGGTCAGGCCGACGCTCCGGACCAGGAAGACCACCTGGATCGACTGATATCCCATCAGAGCCAGGTTGGACGCGGCGCCGAAGAGTGTGAGCGTACGAAACCAGGGGTCGACGGCGATCAGCCGCAGCCCTTCGCGGACCTCACTGACCAGTGAACGGGGACGATGTTCGGTTCTGGTGACACGTGGCTCGCGGTGCCGGATGCCTGCCAGGCAGAGCAGGGAGACGAGGAAGGTCGCGGCGTTGGCGAACATTCCGTTCACCGCACCTGCCAACTGCGCGATCAGACCACCGGAGCCGAGCCCGGCAATCTGCGCGGCGGACGCGCTGCCATGCAGTTTGGCGTTGCCCTCGGGCTGGTCATCGGGTTCCAGAATGCTGGGGAGATAGGCGCTGTAGGCGGTCTGGAAGCACACCGCCGCCGTGCCCGTCAGCAGTGCGACGACCAGCAGCAGTCCGATACTCAACCAGCCGAACCATGCGGCGACCGGGACACCGGCGAAGAGCAGGAGGGAAACCGCGGCGGCGGCCAGCATGATCGGTCTGCGCCGCAGCCGGTCCACCCAGACACCGACCGGGAGACCGATGATCAGCCAAGGTGCCCACGTGGCGGCGCTCAGCAGGCCGACCTCGAACGTGCTGGCGTCCAAGGTGGAGACGGCGATCAGCGGCATCGCCACCCCGGTGACCGAAGCGCCGAACTTGCCGGCGGTCTCGCCGCACCACAGCAGGCGGAAATCGCGGTGGCGGCGCAGGAGACCACCGCGTATGCCCTGACTCACGCGGTGCCACGCTGCTTACGGGGGAAGGACTGGAGCTGCACGACGACAGGGAGCGCGTCCGGGGCGGGCTCGGCATCCGGGGCAGGCGTGTGGCGGGCGATGACAGCCATCAGCTCCGCGTTGAGCGCCTCCAGCTGATCCGGCGTCATCCGCAGGTCACGCCAGTCCGAGACGGTGCCGGCGGTCCGCCATCTGTCGTCCCAGTCCTCGCTGATGTAGTTCACGACCCGGCTGAAGTACTGCTGCACCAGTTCGTGCAGGTAGACCGACAGGGCGCCCCGAGTGTCGGGATCGTCGCGGAAATCGGCGATCTTCAGCTCGTTCGTGACGCCGACCCTTCTCCACCAGCGCTCGCGTTTCGTGCCCCGTCCGGTTTCCTCCTCGATGAAGCCGTGCTCGGCAAGGTGGCGCAAGTGCCAACTGACGGTGCCGGTGTTCTCCCCGAGGCGTTCGGCGAGTCTGGTGGAGGTGGCGGGGCCGTCCAGACTGAGCAGTTCAAAGATGTTCATCCGCAGCGGATGGGCCAGCCCCCTCAGGCTGCGCGCATCGATGCGCCGGGTGGACCTTTCGGGCTGTGGTGTGGGTTCGGGTTCATCGGACATGCCAGCAGCGTATGTTGCAGAGTCTTCTCTGCATAGGATTCTCCGCAGAGAAAACTCTGCAAGTTTCCGCCCCGGCTCAGCGTGGCCTCGCCGCCGAGGTGAAGCCGGACATCTTGTCCTCCATCAGCACGCTCGGCAAAGGGCCCTCGACGGTGCTGTCGGCCAGCGCGGCGCCCGGGTGCTCGGCGACCACCTCGATGACCGGTCCGAGTCCGGGGTGGTCCGTCCCGGCCGCGTCCAGTCATGCCTGCACGGCGCCCCACCAGCAGTGCGCAGACGGCGACTTGGTCTGCCGTAGTGCGTCCGGAGGTCCGGGGACTCACGGCACCGTACGGACGATCGTGCACCCTCGAATCGCGCGATCTCCGGTGGGCCGTTGTGTCATCGGCACGACATCTTCTCGGCCCTTCCGCACGACGGCTCTATGCGCATAGAGTCCTCACTGTCATCTCGCTGTCATGTCCGCATCAACGATTGACGGAATGACTGACGGTCTGGTCACTGCCCACCGCGCGATCCGGGGAAGGCACATGCCCACAGGCACCACCGCACGGCCCGTACCCACTACGGGTCCGGCCCGCCGACTCGCCACGACGACGGCGCTCTTCGCCGCCGTCCTGTCCGTCCTGTCCTTGCTGTTCGCCCTGCCCGGCACCGCCTCCGCGAAGACCGCGCAGGAGAGTGCTGAGCAGAGCGCGCGGGAGAGTGTTCGCCCCACACCAGTTACCCATCCGGAGGACGATCACGCCGGTTCCGGGCTGGCGCGCCGAAGCGGGGACGCCCCGCGCCAGGTGCTGTTGGCCGCCGCGCCCAGCACCGGCCCCGCCGGACTCGATGTCAGTTCCCACCAGGGGACGGTGGACTGGGCGAGCGTCAAGAGCAAGGGCGCCGCGTTCGCCTACGTCAAGGCCACCGAGGGGACCACGTACACCAGTCCCTCCTTCTCCCAGCAGTACAACGGCTCGGTGAACGCCGGGCTGATCCGCGGCGCCTACCATTTCGCGCTGCCCAACAACTCCAGCGGTACGGCTCAGGCAGACTGGTTCACGAGCCACGGTGGCGGCTGGTCCGCCGACGGCAAGACCCTGCCACCCGCTCTCGACATCGAGTACAACCCGTACGGGCCCGCCTGTTACGGGCTGAGCCAGAGCGCGATGGTGGCCTGGATCCGGGCCTTCAGCGATCAGGTCCGCGCCAAGGTCGGACGCTATCCCACCATCTACACGACCACCGACTGGTGGACCACCTGCACCGGCAACAACAGCGGTTTCGGCGCGACCAACCCGCTGTGGATCGCGCGGTACGCCGGTGCTCCGGGGGCGCTGCCCGCGGGCTGGTCCAGCCAGACGATCTGGCAGTACGCCGACTCCGGGACCTTCCCCGGTGACCAGAACACCTTCAACGGCACCTATGAGGACCTAGTGTCCTTCGCCCGTGGCGCCTACTCGCCGCCGCCGACGGCCGGTTGGCCCACCGTACGGCAGGGCTCCACGGGTGAACGCGTCAAGACCGTGCAGTACCTGCTCAACGCGCATGGCGCCGCGCTGACCGTGGACGGCGCGTTCGGACCCGCCGGCGACAGCGCGGTGCGGTCCTTCCAGTCCGCCAACGGCCTGGCCGTGGACGGTGTGGTCGGGCCGGCGACCTGGCAGGCACTGATCGTGACGGTGCGTCAGGGTTCCAGTGGTGCCGCGGTCAAGGCGGTGCAGAGTCAACTCAACGCGCATGGCGCCGCGCTCACGGTCGACGGCGCGTTCGGACCCGCCAGCGACAGCGCGGTCCGCTCCTTCCAGTCCGCCCACCGTCTCGCGGTGGACGGCGTCGTCGGCTCCAACACCTGGCAGGCACTTGTCGCCTGAGCGATCGGGCCTCACATCGGCCTGACGGGGTCGCCCTCGGCACGGCCGTCCAGCGAAGTTCGAGGAGGAACCATGAACACAGCAGGAAACTCCGGGCGCGGCATGGACCGTCGCGCTCTGCTCCGGGGTGTGACCGGGGTGGCCACAGCCGCGGGCCTGGCAACCGCCGCCAACCTGGCGACCGCGGGGCCGGCCTCGGCGTACGGATGGTCCCGCACCCTTCAGCAGGGGATGTCAGGCGCGGACGTGGCCGAGTTGCAGATCCGCGTGGGGGGCTGGGCCGCCCCGAGCGCCCAGCGCGTCTTCATCGCGTGGGACGGTTCGTTCGGCCCGGCCACGGACGGTGCGGTCCGGCGGTTCCAGGCGGCGTACGGGCTGTCGGCGGACGGTGTCGCGGGGCCGCAGACCCACAGTGCGCTCAACAGCCTGGAGAACGCGGACGGTTCGACGGCGCACTTCGACTGGACCGAGTTCCACTCCAAGGACGGATCCGGTTTCGGTGGCGGCAAGGTGGGCTCGGCGGAGGTCAAGGAGAACGTCCGCCGCCTGATGTACAAGCTGGAGGCCCTGCGCAAGAAGGCCGGCAACAGCGCGATCACCGTCAACTCCGGCTTCCGCAGCATCGCCCACAACGCGGCGTCGGGCGGCGCGTCCAACAGCATGCATGTCTACGGTGTCGCCGGGGACATCGTGGTCTCGGGACACACCACCCTCCAGGTGTACCGGATCGCCGAGACCTGCGGATTCTCCGGCCTTGAGGCGTACACCCACTCCTGGCAGCACTGCGACAGCCGCGTCCAGTACCCCTCCTACGGCTCCGGCTCCTGGTGGTGGGAGAGCGGCACCGTCTGATCCGCACGGGCCCCGGCGGCGACCTCGGTCGCCGCCGCGCGTCCCTCCGCCACGGCGTGCGCGATCCGGCGCGGTACGACGCTGTCGCCGATCGCGAGGGTGGTGTGGTGGGCGGCCGGGGTGAAGTCCGGTCGGCGCGCCCGGCGTTCGCCGACGGTGACCAGGCAGTCGGCGGCGAGGTGCGTCTCATGACCGTCCATGACGTTGCGCAGGCGTACTCCGTCGGGCGTGGTGGCGAAGACAGTACTCAGCACGACGACGCGCAGTGGCGCTCCGACGAGACGGTGCGTCAACTGGGTCCGGTTCTCCGGTGAGAGACCTGTCGCGAAGCCCGTGCCGGGGGTGACGAGGGTGACCTCGCGGGCACCGGCCCCCAGCGCGCTCTCGACGGCGCTGATGCCCTGCCACCAGCCGAAGCCGTCGTCCAGGACGACAACCCTGGACGCTCCCGGCACGACATCGGCGTATCGGTGGAGGAAGTCCGTGCTGGTGAAGGTTGGTAGCGCGCCGCCCGGCACGGGGACGGCCGCCTCCTCGGCCCCGGTGGCGAGCACGATGTGGGAGTACTCCCTCAGTTCCGCCGAGGTCGGAGTCGTACCCAGGAACACGCGCACGCCGAGGTCGGCGAGCCGATCGCTCTGGTAGTCGACCAACCTCTGCCAGCCGGAGCGGTGGGCGGCGCGGCCCGCGAGGCGCGCCTGACCGCCGACCTCCCGAGCGCTGTCGAAGACGACGACCTCGCCACCGGTACGGGCCAGGGCCATCGCGCACTCCATGCCGGCGGGCCCCGCGCCCAGGACCGCCACGGGGCCTGTCAGCGTGCCCTTCCCTATGTCTTTCCGGACGTCGGATCGGGTGCCGGATCGGGCGCCGGATCGGCCGGCGTTCCGGGTGAGGTACAGCGGAACAGCAGGGCGCGACTCGGCTCCTGGTGGGCCGAGTTCGGGGTTGACCGAGCAGGAACCGGTGGGCTCGAAGGTCCGGCAGCCCTCGTTGCAGCCCGTACAGGGGCGTACGGAGCGCTCGTCGCCGGCGACGACTTTGCGGGCGAAGTCCGGGTCGGCGATGAACGGCCGTGCCATACCGACCAGATCGGCCCCGGCGCCCAGCGCGCTCTCGATGTCGGCCACCGACCGGAACCCCTGACTGACCAGCAACGGTGGTGCGACCGCCGCCCGCAGCCGGGCCACGGACTCCAGCAGGGGCGGGCGGGTGGTCGCCATCCCGGGTACGTAGGTGTTGCGGACGCCGGTGGTGATGTTGACGTAGGCGATGGGCGAGGCGGCGCACAGGCGCGGAAGCAACTCGATCAGGCCGTCCAGGCCGAGCCCGGAATCCTCGCCGGGTTCGACCGACACCCGTACGCCTATGGGGAGTTCACCGATCTCGGAGCTGATCGCGTCGATCACCTCGGCCAGCAGCGCGAGTCGGTCGCCGTAGGCGTCGTCGCGGGTGTTGTTGGCGCGGGAGAGGAACTGGGCGAGCAGATAGCCATGGGCCGCGTGCAACTCCACGCCGTGGAAACCGGCCGCCACGCTGTTCGCCGCCGATCTGCGGAAGGCGTCGACAACGCGGCGTACTTCGTCGGTGCTCAGTGGGTGGGGCGCGGTTGCCTCACGGGGTGAGCGAACCGCCGCCGAGGACACCGGCGGGTAGTAGGTACCGGCGCCCAGGGTCTCCCGCCCGAGGTGGACGAGTTGGGCGATGGCCACGGCGCCGGCGCCGGTGATGGCCTCGGCGCGACGGCGTACGGCGTCCTCGATCTCGGGCCGCCACGCCTCGGTCAGAAAGCGGTGCGGCAGCGTCGACTCGGGTGCCACGGCGGTGCCGCCGGTGACCACCATGCCGGCGCCGCCCTGGGCAAGCCGCCGCCAGTAGGCCGCGTCGGTCCCGGTCGGGGCACCGTCCGTGACGGCGGCGGTGGCATGGGCGGTGACGACGAGACGGTTGCGGAGGGTGAGGCCGCCAAGCGTGAACGGTGCGGCGAGCGCGAGGTCGGTGCGGTGCGGCACTGGGCTGTGCGTCACGGGGAGTTCCCTGCCCGATCAGGCGGCGGCGTGCGGGGCGAGGCCGATGAGTGCGGCGAGCCGGTCCCGGTGCCGGTCGGCCGTGCCGAACAACACCTCACTGCCACGTGCTCGGCGCAGATACAGGTGTGCCGGGTGTTCCCATGTGAAGCCGATCCCGCCGTGCAGTTGGACGTGTTCGGCCGTCGCCAGGAGGAACGTCTCGGAGCAGACCACGGCGGCGGCACTCGCGGCCACCGGCAGCTCGGGCGACTCAACGGCCACACACGCACTCGCGTACGCGGACGCGGAGCGCGCCGCCTCCAGCGCGACGAGCACATCGGCGAGCCGGTGTTTGACGGCCTGGAAGGAGCCGATGGGCCGCCCGAACTGGTGGCGCTGGGCGACGAACGCGACGGTGTCGTCCAGCACGCGACCGCTGCCGCCGACCTGCTCTGCGGCGAGTGCGGCCCGCCCGGCGTCGAGCGTCGCCGCGACGACGGCCTCGGTCCGCTCGGGCGCGCCCATGGCGGTGGCGGTGGCACCGTGGAACTCCACCAGTGCCTGCCGGCGGGTCTCGTCCAGTACACGACGCGGAGTCCGCCGGCAGGTGTCCGAGGTCGGCTCACAGGCGAACAGCCCCGTGCCGCCGACAACTTGGGCCCGTACGAGGAGGAGCCCCGCTCCGGCCCCGTCGAGTACGAAGTCCGCCCGGCCGCGCAGCACCCAGCCCGAGCCCGTCCGCTCGGCGATGACGCCCGGTTCGCCGGTGTCGAAGCCGGCCACGGTCGCGGTGAGGGTGCCGTCCGCGATCCGCGGCAGATAGCGCTCAGCCGCCTGCCGGTCGTCGCCGTACAGCAGGGCGTGCGCGGCAAGGACGACCGTGGGCAGCAAGGGGGCGCAGTACAACGCGCGCCCGAATTCCCCCATGGCCACGGCGAGTTCGGCGAAGGTGAAGCCCGATCCGCCGTACTCCTCGGGAATCGCCAGCCCATGAACGCCGATCTCACCCGCGAGCCGCGCCCACAGCGTCTCGTCGTATCCACGAGGGGTGGCCTGATGCTTGCGGACGTCCTCGGGACCGCTCGACTCGGTGCAGAAGTCCCTGAGGACAGTGCGTAGTTGCCGCTGTTCGTCGGTCTCGGAAAGCAGCTGGGGATCGATGTGGGGGTGTCGGTGGTGCATGGGTCTCCATCGTCTAGGCGAGGGGTCAGCGGGTGCGCCGGGGGGAGGAAGGTGCGCCCAGGTCAGTGGGACGTGGCCGTCCGCTGGTGGTACTTCTCGGAAGCGGCGGTGATCGCCGCCATGGTCTGCGTCTTCCATTCGTTGTCGCGGACCCAGGCGTTGTGTTCGCGGAGGGGCCGCAACTGGCCCCGGAATTCGGGGATGACGTATTCGGCGAAGAGTTCCACCGCGCGCTTCTGCCGGTCGAAGGTGGTGAAGTCCGTCAGCGTCATCACGAAGCTGCCGAAGCCGCCGGTCTGGTCCGCCAGTTTCCGGATCAGCTCGATGGCCGTGTCGGGCGTGCCGATCAGAATCGCCCCGGACGCGATGGCGTCATCGATCATTCCCTCGACATCCGGCTTGTCGGATGCGGGCAGCGGCGAGATATGGGCGAGGTAGTTCCAGATCTCCTCGAAGCCGTACGTGCAGTCCCGGCGGGCCTGTTCCTCGGTCTCGGCGATGTGGGTGATGGCGGAGAGCCGCCACTTCTTGCGGTCGACACTCCGGCCGTGTCCCGCCGCCTCCTTCTCCGCGATGCCCCAGTGCTTACGAAGCGCTTCGAAGGCGGCCGGTGAACTCGCGGAGAGGTTGATCATGCCGATACCGAGCCGCCCTGCGGTCACCGGTCCCGACGGCGAGGTCACCGCGGCGACGACCACATCGAGTTCGGGGACGGTGTACGGGCGGAGTTGCAGCTTCGCGTCATGCAGGTCGTACCAGTCGGTCGTCTCCGTGACGGTCTCTCCGCGCAGGAGCCGCATGATGACATCGGCCGCCTCCAGCATGCGGTCCCGCTGGGTGGCCGGGTCGATGCCGAGCATATGGGCGTCCGAGACGAGTTGCCCCGGGCCGAAGCCCATCATCGCGCGTCCGTGGGTGAGGTGGTCGAGCGTCACCAGTCGTTCGGCGAGCAGAAAAGGGTTGTGGTACGGCAGCGAGTTCACCGCCGTGCCCAGCTTGATGGTGCGTGTGGTGCGCGCGACGGCGGCGAGCATCAGTTCCGGTGAGCCGATCGGCTCATGCCCTCCGGAGTGGTGCTCGCCCAGCCATGCCTCCTGGAACCCGAGCCGGTCGGCCATCTCGATGATGGCCAGGTCGCGTTCGAAGAGGACGGTCGGGCTGACGCCGATCTTGTGGAAAGGGGCCATGAAGACGCCGAAGTCGGTCGGGTGATGCGATGCGGACATGGTCGGTGAACCTCTCGCTCGGTGAGCTTCGTGAGCCTTCGTCAGCCTTCGTGAGCTTCGTTGACTGAGGGTGTGCGCGTCAGAGCGACGGGGGTGTCACGCTGCCGCCGAAGGCGAGGATCAGCGGGATCGGATCGAAGTGCTCCACGAAGCGGACGATCCTGCCGTTCCGGATGGTGAAGCGGGTGACGTACTCGTTCTTGTACTCGACGGGCCGCACCATCCTCATGTCGCTCCGGTAGAAGGTGACGACCTCGCCGGGGTCGGAGTGCAGGGTGTCGACGTGAATGTCGTAGAGGCCCTCGGTGACGATGGACTCAGGCAGTGGAGCGAGGAATTCCATGACGGCCTCCACTCCGTCGATACGGCGCGGGAACCCGGCCGGCGCCCACCGCATCTCGAAGACGACGTCGGGTGCGAGCAGTTCGCGTTTGACGTCGAAGTCCCAGTCGTTGATCGCCTGGAGATATCTCGCGGCGATGGCCATGTTGGTCTGCCGCAGTGCTTCATGTTCCATTACGGCCACCTAACTGAGTTTGGTTCGATTCACAGAAGCTAGGCGCTCGGATCCCGGGTGGTCAATGGTCGTGTAGGCGAAATGTGGCGAAGCCTGGGGCGAAACCTCGGGCGAGCACTGGGGAAAGACCGGGGAGCCACCGGTGGCGCCCAGGCCGTGCAGCACCCTTCCGCACACCGCCGCACCGTGGGTACGCTCACCAAAGTGAACCGAGTTCGAGAGAAGGGTCGATTTCGTGGCCGACCGAGTGACCGGGACAAGGAGCGCCGTAGCCATGTTCGTCGACAACGGGGATCTGACCACCGATGTGCTCCGGGGCGCCTACGGGCGGTTCCCGTCCGGGGTCACCGCCGTCTGCGGTCTCGTGGCCGGCCGACCCACCGGCATCGCGGCCAGCTCGTTCACATCGGTCTCGCTCCGGCCGCCGCTGGTGTCGGTATGTGTCGCCCACACCTCGACCACCTGGCCGGTCCTGCGGCAGGCTCCGCGTCTGGGTGTCAGCGTGCTCGGTGAGGATCAGGGCCCTGTGGCGCGTGCCCTCGCGGCCAGGTCGCCCGACCGGTTCGCCTCCGTGGACTGGGTGGCCGAGCCGCCGGGTTCCGTGTTCGTCATCGGAGCGGCGCTCTGGCTGGAGTGCCGGATCGTCGAGGAGATCCCGGCCGGCGACCACACCATCGCACTGCTCGAAGTCGACCGCCTCTCCCCGCACGCCGGGGTGCCCCCGGTGGTCTTCCACGCCAGTACTTTCCGGTCCTTGGCGAAGGGCTGACATGTACGTCGACGCACGCCACGACCACGTCCGGCTGGCCGAGACCGACGACCTGACCCGTTTCAGCGTGGTGGCCGACGACCTCGGCACCCTCACCGAGCGAGCCGGGCAGTTCGGCCGACTCGCCGACGGGGTGGCCTTCGTACGGTGCGACTGGATCCGCGACTCCGGGCCAGGGACCCCGGAGTGGTCGGCGGCGCTGGACGCGATGTTCGCGTTCGCGGAGTCGTCCGGGTGGCTGACCGACGGCCACGTCCAGGCACACATCGTCGGGCCCGAGCCGAGTCCGGCCTGATCTCTTCCCCTCTGCGGCCCGCCATCCCCCCGGGTCGTCCCGACTGGGAGGATGGCGCGGATCGCAACAGAAAGCGGATCGCAACAGAAAAAGGGGGGATGAACATGATCGTGCTCGTCTTGGCCGCTGTCGTCGTGCTCGCCGTCGGAGGGTGCGTCTGCGTCGTGTGGGCGGCGCGGGGAGGCGCCCCGCGCTGGGTACGCGTGGTGTCGGCCACGACTCTGACCGCGGGCGAGCTGGCGCGCAAGTCGGGACGTACGAGCCGGACGAACGGGAGTTCCGGCTCGGACGACTGAGCGCTCGGTGGAGGTGCCGCGACGCGAAGGCGCTCCGCTGGAGGTGCCGCGAGGCGAAGGCGCGCCGGCACCCCTAAGCGCGGGTCGCCCCGCCCGCCGTGTCCGCTGCTGTCAGGCCGAAGACCAGGGCCGCCGCGAGGCCGCCCGCGTAGGCGCGGTGCCACAGGCCGCCGGTGTCCGATCCGGCCGCGAGGAGTCCGCCCAGCGGCTGACCGTCCGCACGCAGGACACGGGCCCGGTCATCGATGCGCACGCCGTGGAACGGGAAGGTGATGGCCGGTACCGTCTCGATGACGTAGTACGGCGGTTCGTCCAGCGCGAGGCGGTCCAACTCCCGGCCGGGAGACGGCCCCGAACCTACCGTTGCCCGCTCGTTGAACACCCGCACGGCGTCGCGGATCGTCTCGCCCCGGTAACCCCACTCCTCGGGCAGGAAAGCCAGTTCTTCGAGGTCTTCGGCGAGTCCCACGCGGCCCCCTCGCTTGCTCGCCAGTGCGAACTTGTCCACCGCGACCGCGCCCTCGACGTACGACCCGACGATCCAGTCACGGAACACCCGGGCGTCGGCGATGAGCAGCCCGCGGCTCTCGGGCTGGTCCAGCAGCGCCATGGCGGTGAGGTGGTCGCCCAGCGTCTCGTCCACGAACCGTTCGCCGCGCAGGTTGAAGAGAAGGGCGTGCTCGCTGTAGTAGAGCGACATGTCCACGAAGTCGGCCGGGTCGGCGAAGGGGATGCCGCTGGGAATGAGATGGCCGTAGAAGCCGGCGTCGTCACCGCCGGTGGCCGCACCGACCTGGGTGGCCAGACGGTAACCACCACCACGGCTATGGGGGTTGGAGCGCAGCCGCATCCCCTCGGCGTGCGGGTGAACGTGCGCGGTGCGCAGAGCGGGGTCGCCCTGGAATCCGCCGGTCGCGATGAGCGTGGTGCGGGCCCGCACCTGCCTGGGTGTGCCGTCGGCCGCCCGCACCTCCGCTCCGACGACGGCGCCGTTCTCGACCAGGAGCCGTTCGGTCTCGGTTTCGAGCAGCAGCTCGCCACCGCCGTGGAGGACGAGTTGTCCGCAGGTGTCGACGTAGTGGTTGGTGTCGAACTGGTGCCCGCGGCCGAAGCTGAGGATGCGCTGGGCGTCCTTGGCCTCCACGCCGAGGGAGCGGATCCAGGCGATGCCGTCGGCGAACCGGTCCACGAGCGCGCGTTTGAGCGCGACATCGCCTCCCGGGTTGTGCCGGTCCATGACCTCGTGGCTCGGCGCGGTCCAGGCGTACCCGGCGAAGCGCGCGGAGCCTCCGACGTCCGCGCCGATCTCGACCACCACCACGGACAGGCCGTCGCGTACGGCGCGGGCGGCGGCGGTCAGCCCCGCCATGCCCGCACCGACGACCAGCAGATCCACGCCTTCCGCGCTCATACGACTCTCTCTCCTCCGGGCCGGAGCGGACCGGACCGGCCGTCCGGCAGCATGCGTTGAAGTTCGGCTCACCACTACGCGACCTCCGCGTCCTTCGCGCCCTTCGCGCCCTTCGCGACCGAGGAACGTCTCAGCCCTGTGCCGCGACCACGGAGGCGTCCTCCTGGCCGTCGAAGTACGCCTGCTCGGCGCGGGCGAGGAAGATCGGGTCGGATGGCTCACCCCGCACGGCGATACCGCCCTCGTGCAGGACGACGACCTCGTGACAGGCGGACGCGGCGCGGCCGAGGGACTGTTCGAGCAGGACGACCGTGATGCCGTCGTGGGCGAGCCTGCCGAGGCGGGCGTACACCTCGTCGACCATCGCCGGGGACAGGCCGAGCGCCGGTTCGTCGACGATCAGGATGTCCGGTCGCGCCATCAGGGCCCGTGCGACCGCGAGGATCTGCTGCTCGCCTCCGGAGAGCCCGGCCACGGGTGCGCCCATCCGCTCACGCAGCCTCGGCGGCAACCACTCGGCGGTCTCCGCGAGCCGTTCCCGCAAGCCGGCGCCCTTGACACCCGCGGCGTACGCGGCGACCTCCAGGTTCTCCCGCAGCGAGAGCGTCTTGAACAGTGCGCGGCCCTCGGGCACCAGCGCGGTACGCAACCCGCCGTCGACGGCACGCCGACCGCCGGTGGGCGCCAGCGATCCGTGCAGGATCCGGCCCAGCGTGCTCTTGCCGGCCCCGTTGGCGCCGACGACCCCGACGACGCTGCCCCGCGCGATGGTGAGGTCGACGCCGCGCAGTGCGGTCACTCCGCCGTAGCCATGGTCCACACCGTGGAGCCGCACCGCGGCCTGCTCGGTGCCGTCCCGGAGCGGGAGTTCGCCCCGCGCGCCGCCCTCGCCGAGGTAGGAGGAGCGCACCCGGGGGTCGTCCAGGACCTTGCCGGGCTCGCCTTCGCCGATCGGCCGTCCGAAGTCGAAGGCGACCACCCGGTGGGCGACCGCGAACAGGTCGTCGAGTACATGGTCGATGATGACGACGGTGGTGCCGCGTCGCTGCCGGCGTACGATCTGCCGCGCCAGCAGGGTGCGTTCGGCGGCGTCGAGTCCGCCGAACGGCTCGTCCAGGATGAGCAGTTCGGGCTCCTCGGCGAGCGCCCTGGCGAGGTCCAGCCGCTTGTGCAGCCCGAACGACAGCTCGTCGGGGTACCGGTCCGCGACATGCGCGAGGCCGATCTCGTCCAGCAGCCCGGCGGCTCTGGCACGGTCGCGGGCGGTGATGCGGCGGCGGGTGCAGAGCACGTTCTCCAGGACGGTCAGCTCCGAGAAGGTCTCGGCGTGCTGGAAGGTCCGCCCGATGCCGAGCCTGCGGCGGGCGGTGGCGCGGGTCTTCAGCAGGGCCTTGCCTCCGTACTCCGCGCTGCCCGTCACCCGGCCGCCGCCGGCGAGTCCGGACAGGACGTTCAACAGGGTCGTCTTGCCCGCGCCGTTGGGCCCGATGATCGCGAGGGTCTCGCCGGCCCGTACGGAGAGCGAGGCGTTTTCCAGTGCCGTGAGACCGCCGAAGGTGACCGTCGTGTCGTCAAGTCTCAGCACTTCAGGGGCGGTTGCGGCCGGGGGCGGTACGGCCTGCGGCGACTCATCGGAGTGGTCCACGAGGGCCGGGGGTTGCGTCGCGGGCCGTCGCAGCACACTGCGGGCCAGCCGTGCGAGGGCGAGCACCACACCGCCCGGAAGGAACAGCAGCGCGGCGATGAGCACGATCCCCTGAAGGATCGGCTGCGGCAGCCCCACACTCTCGGCGGCCGTGGGCGCCCAGGTCAGGTACACCCCGCCGACCAGTGCGCCGGTGAGGGTGCCGGGGCCGCCGAGTACGCACGCCGCGATCAGGGAGATCGACAGCGCCAGCGAGAACGGTTCCGGGCTGACGAACCCGACGACCAGGGCGAGCAGCACACCGGCCAGTGCGGCGAACACCGCGCTGACCGCGAAGGCGAGCGCCGACTGGGCTTCGGGTGCGATACCGATCGAACGGGCCGCCATCGGATGGGACTTGGCGGCGACGAGCCGCATCCGCAGGGCGCTGGGCCGGGCGAGCGCGGCCACCGCGAGCGCCACCCCGGCCAGACCGACGGCGATGTACTGGGCCTGCGTGCCGGCGCTCGCGAGGGTGCCGAGGCCGAGGGCGCTGTCCAGTTTCGCCATCGCGACACCCTGGTCGCCGCCGGTGACGCCGGTCCACTGTCCCATCACCTCCAACGACACCATGGTGAACGCGAGGGTGAGCAGGGCGACGTACAGCATCGAGAACCGCGCGCCCATGCCTCCCAGGAATGCACCGAACACCGCGGCGCACACGGCCGCGCCGAACACGACCAGTTCCAGGGACCAGCCGTGCGTACTGCCGTACGCCGCGAAGTAGGCGCCCATGGCGAAGAACGCGGGGTGGGCGATGGACCAGATGCCCGCCCATCCGGCGAGGAGGTTCATCGAGAGGACAAGGACGGTGTAGACGGCCGCGAGCCCGACCGAGTACGCCTGGTACGGCGGGACGGCGCCGGTGCTGAGCACGGTGATGAGCAGGGCCGCGAGGAGCGGGCCGAGCGCCGCCCTGGCCAGGTGGGAACGACTGACGACAGACATGTACCGCTCCTCAGACCCGCTGGAACGTGCGCGTGCCGAACAACCCCTGCGGGCGGATCAGCAGCACGAGGATGGTGAACGTGAAGACGAAGGTGTCGCGGTAGCCCGCCGAGACGTAGCTCGCGGCCACGTTCTCCAGGACGCCGACCGTCACCCCGCCGATGACGGCCCCGTACATGCTGGTCAGGCCGCCGAGGAAGATCCCGGCGAAGGCGCGGAACAGCGGTGCGCCGAGGACCGTCGGTACGAGTCCGGCCCGCGGTGCGTACAGGAAAGCGGCGAGCGCGGCGAGGGCGAGTCCGAGCGCCCAGGCGATCCGGGCGATGCGCTGGGAGCCGAGGCCGAGGATCTGCGCGGTGTCGGCGGACTCGGCCACGGCGCGCATGGCGGAACCGATGGTGGTGCGTCCGAAGAGGTAGGCGACCAGGGCCATCGCGACGGCCGCCACGGCGATGGTCACCAGGCTCTGCGTCGGTATCGCCGAGCCTCCGAAGGAGACGGAGCCCTCGACCAGGCTGGGGAAGAGCCGCGGTTGGTCGTCCCAGATCGTGCTCATGACGCTTTCGGCGATGAGCGAGATGCCCATTGTCATGACCAGCGCGGCGAGCAGATCCCCTTGTCCGAGCGGCCTGATCACCAGCTCGCGGGCGACCAGTCCGGTCACCGCGGTGACGACCATCGCGGCGAGCGCCACCAGGGCAAGTGGAACGCCGCTGTCGTACAGCGTCAGCGCCACGTACAGACCGACGGTCGCCAGACTGGCGAGCGCGAAGTTGACCACGTCCGTGGCCCTGTAGATGATCACCAGCCCGAGGCCCATCAGGCCGTACACGGCGCCACTGGCGAGTCCGCTCACCAGGACGAGCAGGAACTGATCCACGTCGACCTCTCCCTTGCGCCCAGCACGCACGCGTCCCGGCGCACCCGAGCCACCCTATCTACAAACTGAACTCAATTCGTGAACCGTAAGCGTCGGACCCCGGGCGGGCAAGACTCGTGCGGCAGTTGATTGTCAGGCCATGCGTGTCAGGCCGTGAACCGGCCTCCGTTGGCGAGGAGCACCGCCCCGACCAGGTTCACCGCCGCGTCGCTCGCCAGGAACAGGGCGATGTCCGCGATCTCCCCGGCTGTCGCGTACGGACGCACCCGCGGGCCGGCGAATCCGGTCCGCAGCGCCTCGGGCGTGCGTGCCGCCATCCCGGTCTCGGTCGGCCCCGGCGCGACCACGTTCACGCGGATCCCGGACGCGACGACCTCCTTGGCGACGGCCTGACTCACGGCGTGCACGCCGGCCTTGGACGCGGCGTAGTGGGGATAGCCGGCGGGTGCGTCGAACGCGGACGAGGAGCCGATCACGACGATCGCACCCGACCCGCGCGGCAGCATGGCCCGCACCGCGGCCCGCAGCACATGGAAGGTCCCGTCCAGGTTGACCCGCATGACGCGCGCCCAGGCAGCGTCGCCGAGCCGACCGGTCACTTCGGGCGGGCGGCCCGCCGACAACGCGTCCGCGATCCACCACTTCGCCTCGGGATCGTCCACCCCGGCCGCGTGCACCACCACGTCGAGCCGCCCGTACTCGCGCAGTACGTCCTCGACCGCGCCGTCGACCGTGGCGGCGTCCGCGACGTCGAGTGCCGCCGCGCGGGCGCGGGGCAACTCCTCGGCGACGGCTCCGGCGGCCTGACTGTCGATGTCCGCCAGGACGACCGCCCGCGCACTCTCGGCGGCCAACTGTCGGGCGACAGCGGCCCCTATCCCCGAACCGGCACCCGTCACCATGGCCACCTTGCCCTGGAACCGGCCCTGTTGCGCTCCGGCACTTTGCGCTCCGCCGCTTGGTGCTCCGGCACTCTGCGCTCCGTCACTCATCTCGACCACTCGCCCCCACTCGTCCCCGCGACTCGGTATTGAACTGAATTCGTCTTTGGTATCGTGTCGCGGAGAGACTGACAAGCCCCGGGAAGGTGACCATGCGAGCGATGCGGCTGACGGCCTGGGGACGGGAGCCGACCCTCACCGAGGTCGAGCGGCCATCGCCGCGCGGGGACGAGGTGCTGGTGCGGGTGGAAGCCGTCGGGCTCTGCCACTCCGATCTGCATGTCGTCGACGCGGCCGAGGGCGCTCTCCCCTACCGGCTGCCGTTCACCCTCGGCCACGAGGTCGCCGGGCACGTCGCGGCACTCGGCCCCGACGCCGACGGGCCGCCGCCGGGTGAACGTGTGGTGCTCTACGGCCCCTGGGGCTGCGGGCACTGTGCCCGCTGCGCGGCGGGCCGGGACAACTACTGCGACCGGCGCGGCGATCTGGGGTGGCACGGGGTCGGGCTGGGCCGCGACGGTGGCATGGCCGAGTATGTACTCGTCCCCTCGGCCCGTCATCTGGTGCCGATCGGCGATCTGCCCGCCGACCAGGCGGCACCGCTCTCCGACGCGGGCCTGACCTCGTACCACGCCATCGCCGGGCTGCGGCACACGCTCGGCGACGGCACCAACGCCGCCGTCATCGGCGTGGGTGGGCTCGGCCACCTGGCCGTCCAGATCCTGCGCGCGACCACCCCGAGTCACATCCTCGCGGTCGACATCCGCGAAGAGGCCCTTGATCTCGCGCGCAGGTCCGGCGCCCATGTCGCCACGCTGCTCCAGGAGGACACCGCGCGGGTGCTCAGGGCGCGGACCGGGGGCGTCGGGGTGGACGCCGTACTCGACTTCGTCGGCAGCGATACGACACTGGACCTCGCCGCCGCCCTGCTGCGGCCGGGTGGTGAACTCGCGCTGGTCGGCAGCGGCGGCGGTCGTCTGACGGTCCGCAAGCCCGGCGTTCTCCCGCCGGGCTCCCGGCTCTCACTGCCGTTCTGGGGCACCCGCCCCGAACTCGCCGAAGTCGTCGCGCTGGCCCGCTCAGGGGCCCTGCACGTCGAGACGGAACAGTTCCCCCTGTCCTCGGCGCCGGAGGCGTTCGGTCGACTGCGGCGCGGTGAGGTACGGGGGCGGACCGTGCTGGTGCCCGACTGACGTGTCACGCCGAGAGGCCGCGCCGGGGTGAACTCCTCGGCGCGGCCCGCTCGTCGGCACCCGGGGCGCGTCAGCCGGTGGCCGCCTTCCACGCCTTGTCGTACGCGGCCCTGAAATCGATCGGGCTCTGGTAGTAGTCGTCCGCGTTCGGCGGCATGTTGTGGTCCGCGTCGACCACGCGGGCGCCGACGCCCTGGGCCACCGTGGGCTCGTTGTTGAGGGCACGGTTGATCTGGTCGATCGCGGCGTAGCCCATCCACTCCGGGGAGTGCGCCCCGGTGATGGCGGTGATCGCGCCGGATCTGACCTGGTTGATCGCGGGGGCCTGACCTGTGCCGCCGACCGCGATCAGCTTGTGGCCGCTCTCCTTGACGGCTTGGGCGCCGCCCGCGGTCGCGATGTTGACGTCGAAGGGGAGGAAGGTCGCGGTGGCGGTCGGGTTACGCACCAGGGAGGACCGGAAGCCCTGGATCCAGGGCCCGTTCGGGGTCAGGTCGGCGGAGCTGAACTTGATGGTGTCGACGATGGTGCAGCCGCCGCAGGTCTTGATCTCGTCGAGGAAGCCCTGGTTGATGGTCGCCTGAAGGGGCTCGGTGCCCTCGTTGTTGATGATCTTCGCCTTGCCGCCCGACTTGGCGATGATGTACTGGGCGCTGATCTTGCCCCATGCCTTGAAGTAGTCCTCGCCGCTCTGCGCGGCCTTCGAGTACTTCATGTCGGTCGTGAACAGCCGCGGGCCGCCGGTGTCCGCGCAGTCGAGCGCCTCGACGCCGAGCACCTTGACGCCCTTGGCCTTGGCCTCCTCCAGCGGCTGCTGGACGATCGGGCAGGAGATGCCGTGGATGATGATCGCGTCCGGCTTGGCCGCGAGCGCGGTGCGCACGGCGCTCGCGTTCCCGCCGCCGACGTTGAGCTTTCCGTCGGCGATGTGGAAGTCGATACCGAGCTTTCCGGCGGCTTCCTTGGCCGCGTTGGCGGGCACGGAGCAGTCCGGGATGGACAGTCCGCAGGAGATCCACCAGACCGACTTGCCCTTCGCCGGCTTGGCCGACACCGACGGCGGCTCGTTCTCCATGCCCTTGTACAGGGCGTCCAGTGCGGCGGTGTCGGCTCCCTTGGCGGTGCTTGCGGACGGGTCGCCCGCCGCGACGGTGTTCGCCTCCGGCTTGCTGGTGGAGCACGCCGGCAGCGCCGCGAGCGCGACGCCCGCCATGGCGATGCCGATCATCTTTGTCCGGCTGGTTCTCACGACGGTCTCCTGAGTGACAGGTGTGCTGAGCACAGAGGGAAGGACTGGATGAAGGTGAAGGGAGGGGTACGAGGGAGAAGTGCCGCGTGCGGGTCAGCGGCCGGCACTGGCGTGCGGTTCGGTTGCCGGTGCCGGGGTCTCCGACGCGTCGGCGGGTACGTCCGCGGATGTGTCGCCGTGGATGCCGGCGAGCGACGACGTGGCGGCTGCGCGCAGCACGGCGCTCTGGGCCCGCCGCTCGCGGACCCTGCCCATGTAGGTGGACACCGCCACGCTCAGGACCAGGGCCACACCGTTGAACACCGGCTGCACCCAGGACTGGACGCCGAGCAGGGTGAAGCCGTCGACGGCCACGGCGACGAGGAAGACGCCGAAGATCGTGCCCCAGACGTTGTAGCGGCCGGGGCGAATGGCGGTCTGGCCGAGGAACACCGCCGCCAGCGCCGGGAACAGATACGCGGAGCCACCGGTCGGGTCGGCTCCGCCCGAGCGTGAGGTGAGCAGGACGCCCGCGATACCGGCGAGCAGGCCCGAGAGGAGAAAGCTGAGGAAGATCGCACGGTCGACCCGGATGCCGACGAGCCGTGCCGCGCTCTCGTTCGACCCGATCGCCTCAAGGCGCCGCCCGAACGGCGTCTGCATCAGCAGGTACCAGACCACGATCGCGACGACGAGCAGCAGCCAGAAGGGCTGGGCTATGCCGAGGAACTGCTGCGATCCCCAGTTGCCGAGCGACGCCGGTATGCCGTTGCTGATCGTCTGACCACCGGTGTAGAGGGTCAGCAGGCCGCCGATGAGGGTGTAGGTGCCGAGCGTGACGATGAATCCGTTGAGGCGCAGGCCCGCGACGAGTACGCCGTTGACGACACCGGCGAGTCCGGCGATGGCGACGGCGGCGAGCAGGCCGAGCCAGATCGGCTGTCCGTAGGTGCCGCAGATCGCGGCCATGGTGACATTCGCGAGGCCCGCGACCGCCGCCACGGACAGATCGAAGTAGCCGCACACCAGCGGCACGATCATGGCCAGGGCGATGAGTCCGGTGACGGACTGGTTGGCGAAGACGTTCTGGATGTTCGCCTCGGACCGGAACAGGTCGCTGATCGCGGGCAGCAGGCTGAACAGGATGATCAGCAGCACGAGGAAGACCGGGACTCCGGCGCGCTCCAGCAGATCCACGGTGAGGCGACCGGGGCCGCGGCGCACCTCGGGCGGTGCGGAGGTGACGGGTTCGGTGACCGTCGGGCCGGTCGGCGTCGGCGTGTTGATCGTCGTCATGTCATGCTCCGTGAGTGCCGGCGTAGCTGAGTTCGGTGAGTCGGTGCGCGTCGAGGTCCTGCCACGCCACCTCGGCCGCCACCCGGCCTTCGCGCAGCACGATCACGCGGTCGGTGACATGCGCGAGTTCCTCGAAGTCGGACGCCACGACGAGCGCGGCGGCGCCCCGGGCGGTCGCGGCCCGGACGGCGGCGTAGATGTCGGCACGGGCGCCGACGTCCACTCCCTGAGTCGGCTCGTCCAGGAGCAACAGGTCGGGGGTGAGGCGCATCCACCGCGCCATGACGACTTTCTGCTGATTGCCGCCGGACAGGGCGCCCATGGACATCGCGGAGGAGGTCGCCTTGACGCCGAAGGCACGGATGAGGCCGGCCGCCTCGGTCCGCATCCGGCGGCGCCGCAGGGTGAGCATGGTCCAGAACCGGGCGACGACGCCGACGTCCAGGTTGTCGGCGACCGGCAGGTCCAGGAACGCGGCGTCCATGACGCGGTTCTCCGGTACGAGGGCGACGCCCGCGGTGATCGCGTCGGCCGTCCGGCGGAAGCGGACCGGCACTCCGCGCAGCAGCATCTCGCCCGAAGTGACCGGCAGATCACCGAAGAGGGCGCGGAGCAGTTCGGTACGTCCCGATCCGAGCAGCCCGGCGATCCCGACGACCTCTCCCGGCCGGATCGACAGGTCCACGCCGCGTACGGGCCCCGCGTGCAGATCGCGGACCTCCAGCAAGGGCGCCCCCGTCGCCTCCGTGTGCCCGTGGTCGAGGGCGCGTTCGGCCTGGCGGCCCAGCATCAGGTGGATCAGGCCCGCCTCGTCCAGTTCGGAGGCGGCGCGGGTCGCCACGGTCCGTCCGTCCCGCAGGACCGTGATCCGGTCGCTCAACTCCAGTACCTCGTCCAGGCGGTGACTGACGTAGAGGATGCTGGTCCCGGCGTCGGCGTAGCGCCGCAGCGCGGTGAGCAGCAGCTCGACCTCGTGCACGGGAAGTGCCGCGGTGGGCTCGTCGAGGATCAGCAGGGACGCGTGTTCCCCGGCGACGGCGCCCAGGGCCCGCGCGATGGCCACCTGGGTCCTGGCCGCGACGGTGAGGTCGCGCATCAGTGTGGACGGGCGGGCCGGGATGTCGAAGCGCTCGATGAGTTCGGCCGCCCGGCTGCGCACACGTGACCAGCGGACGTTGCCCGCCGGACCGGTGTCGAAGCCGATACCGAAGAGGAGGTTCTCGGCGACGGTCAGGTCGGGGAAGACCGCGAGGTCCTGGTGGACCGCCCGTACGCCGGCGTCGTGTGCCAGCGCGGAGGTCATCCTGTCGGCCTCGACGGAGTGCCGGCCGATGCGGATCGTGCCGCCGGGGTCGCCCTGGTGGACGCCGCAGAGAATCTTGATCAGCGTCGACTTGCCCGATCCGTTCCCGCCGCAGAGTGAGTGGATCTCGCCCTTGCGGAGGGTGAGGGAGACATCGTCGAGGGCGCGGGTGCCGGGGAAGGTCTTGCTGAGCGAGGTGATGTCGACGGTGTCACCACCGGCATCTTCGGGACGTTCGCCCGACGTCGTCCCGGCCGCCGGTTCGACCTTGCTATGCGGCACCGGTTCTCCCCTCTCCATGAGGGTTGTTCTGGTCGAACGCGGTCGTCCCGGAGAACGTCCACGACAGGTTCCTGACCGCCACGCTCACGTGCGTACCTCTCGTTCTTCAGGCTCTTGCGCCGCTCCGAAGGGGGTGCGGCGACACGCGATCTACCAACCCCCCGTTTGATTTCGCTTGAGTCGACCTCAGAGTGCGGCCGGTTGTCAACCGATCGTTTGGTATCAATTCGCGCCGCCGTCTCCGCGTCGGCCGTCCCTGTCGGCCGTCCCTCACGACGGGTGTCCGACCGCTTGACTCGACCACGATCACGACTCAAGCTATCTACCAACCGGTTGGTACTAATTCCAGCGGAAGCGATGGCCCGGCATGGCGGAGTTGAGCGGCAAGGTCGCCCTGGTCACCGGCGGTGGCTCGGGCATCGGGGAAGCCTGCGCGACGGCCCTCGCACGACGCGGGGCCCAGGTCGTCGTCGCGGACATCGACCCCACCACGGCCGAGCGCGTCGCGCGGCGCCTGGAGACTCCCGGCCTGGCCTGCCGGCTCGACGTACGCGAATCCGCCTCGGTCCAGGCCGCGGTCGACCTGGCGACGAGCCGCTTCGGCCGGCTCGACATCGCCGTCAACAACGCCGGCGTCGGCGTCCCCGTGAAACGGGACATCGGCGAGATGTCGTGGACGGACTGGACCCGGGTCACCTCCGTCAACCTCGACGGGGTCTTCCGCTCGATGCGGGCGGAGTTGCCCGCGATGCTGGCCTCCGGCGGCGGCTCCGTCATCAACATGGCGTCCGTCGCCGCACACATCGGCATCGCCGGGGCCGGCGCCTATGTGGCCGCCAAGCACGCCGTCCTCGGGCTGACCAAATGCGCGGCGGCCGAGTACGCCACACGGAACATCCGCGTGAACGTCGTCTGTCCCGGGTTCGTCGACACCGCCATCTCACCCCGGACCGGCACACAGAAGCAGGCCCTCGGCGCACTGCACCCGATGAACCGGCTGGGCACCCCCGAGGAGGTCGCGGAGGTCGTGGCCTTCCTGGCCGGGGATGCCGCGTCGTTCGTCACGGGCTCGGCGTACGACGTCGACGGCGGCTACGTCTCGGTCTGACCGGCCACCACCTTTCAACTGTCCGACCACGCACCCACTTTCAAGGAGCCCCGATGACCGGACGACTCACTGGCAAGGTCGCGATGATCACCGGCGCCGCACGCGGGCAGGGTCGCGCCCACGCGGTCGCCATGGCCCGCGAGGGCGCCGACATCATCGCGACGGACATCTGCGCACCCATCGACGGCGTCAGGTACGACCTCGCCACCGAGGACGACCTCAAGGAGACGGCTCACCTCGTCGAGACGGCGGGGCGGCGCTGCGTGAGCGTCGTGGCCGACAGCCGCGACAGCCGGCTGATACGGGACGCCGCCGACCAGGGGGCCGCGGAGCTGGGCGGGATCGACATCGGTGTGGTGAACCACGGCGTCGTCATGGCGGGGTCCTGGGACACCATCACCGACGAGGAGTTCGACACGGTGATCGAGACGAACCTGTCGTCGGTGTGGCGCTCGGCGCGCGCGATCATCCCGCACCTCGTCACCCGTGGCGGCGGTTCGCTCCTGCTCACCGCCTCGGCGGCCGGTCTGCGGCCGTTCTCCGGCATCCCCTCGTACGTCACGGCCAAGCACGGCGTGGTCGGCCTCGCGAAGGCGCTCGCGGTGGAACTCGGCCCGCGCTGGATCCGGGTGAACGCCCTGTGTCCCGGCAATGTGTCGACGCCGATGTTCCACAACCCGTACATCCACGACATGTACGCCGGACACCCGGGCGGCACGAAGGAGGAAGCCGTCTTCCCCTCGCAGGCCGCGCAACTGCTGCCGGTCCCCTGGTTCGGGCCGGAAGCCGTGGCGGAGGCCGCCGTCTATCTGGCGTCGGACGACGGACGGTTCGTCACGGGCACGGCGTTCTCGATCGACGCCGGCATGACGAACCAGCCGCCCGGTGTGCCCGCGCTGGCGTCCACCCGGATCGCCGAACTTCAGGCCCGGATCGAACAGGGCTGACCCATCCGGTTCGTCCTCCTGCTCAGGTGTCGCGGAGGTCCGCCGCGATCGGGTGGGCGGCGCGGAGGCCGCCGTCCACCGGGATGACGTGCCCGGTCATGTAGCGCGCCTTGTCGGACACCAGGAAGGCCACCACCTCGGCTATGTCCTGCGGCAGGCCGAGATACGGCGTGACGTTGTGCCGCAGGTAGGCGTCCTTCACCGCCTGCGGCGCCCATGCGTCGGTGTTGCGCGTCAGCACGATGGAGGGCGCGACGGCGTTGCAGCGGATGCCCCGCTTGCCGTACTGCACGGCGGTGGCGCGGGTGAGTTGGATGACCGCGGCCTTGGAGACGCCGTACGCGGTGAGCGAGGTCTCCCCCGCCATGCCGGACACCGACGCCATGTTGACGATTGCTCCGGCGCCCTGCTGGAGCATGACCGGCAGCACGTACTTCGTGCAGAGGAACGGGCCGAGCAGATTGCCCCGCAGCGTGCCCAGGAACACATCCGTGGTGACGCCGAGCAGGTCCGGGTCCACGGCGGTGAGTTCGAGCGCCGCCGCGTTGTTGTCGAGGATGTCGACGCGTCCGTAGCGGCGCACGACGTCGTCGACCAGTGCGGCCACCTGTTCCTCTTCGCTGACGTCCGCAGGGAGCGCCACGGCGTCCCCGCCGGCCTCGGCGATCTCCGCGACGACCAGCTTCGAGCGCTCGCCGTCCTTGTCCGCGACCACCACCGTGGCTCCACCGGCCGCCAGGGTGTGGGCCACCCGCTCGCCCATGCCGTTGGCGCCGCCGGTGACGATCGCCACCCTGCCCGTGAACTCGCCCATGCCGGTTCTGACTCCTCTCGTACGGAAACCTTCGGACGATCAGCCGGCGGCGACCTTCGTGGAACCGCCGGCGTCGACGGTGAGCATGGCGCCGGTGATGTAGCGCGCCTCGTCGGAGGCGAGGAACAGCACGGCATGGGAGATGTCGACGGGCTCGACCCAGGGGACCGGGATGGTGTGCAGACCCCGTGACGGCTCGACGATGTCCTCGCGGCCCGGTGCTTCGAGGTCCGGCCGGAAGATCCCGAACAGCCGGTCACTCATGATCATCTGGGTGTCGACCTGGGTGGGGTGCACGCTGTTGAAGCGGATACCCAGCGGGCTCAGCTCGTTCGACGCGGTCCGCATCAGACCGACCAGGCCGTGCTTCGCCGCCGCGTAGTGCCCGATGTTGACGGGTCCGGAGATCCCGGCGCCCGAGTTGATGATCACGACGCTGCCGGCGCCCTGGTCGAGCATGGGCGGCAGCACGGCCCTGATGGTGCGCCAGACACCGGTCAGGTTGATGTCGAGCATCTCCTGCCACTGCGTGTCGGTGAGTTGGTCGAGCCGCCCCCAGCTCACGATCCCCGCATTGGCGACGGCGATGTCGATCCGGCCGAACTCGGCCAGCCCGGACCGCACGGCGGCGTCGAGGGCGCCCTGGTCGCGTACGTCGGCCTCGGCCGTGACGCAGCGCCGTCCGATGGCGCGCACCAGGTCGGCGGTGGCGGCCAGGTCCTCCTTGGTGGTGCCGGGGTAGTCGGTGGTCTCCGGTGTGCCGCAGAGGTCGACCGCGATGATGTCGGCGCCCTCCTCGGCCAGCCGGACGGCGTGGCTCCGCCCTTGTCCGCGCGCCGCGCCGGTGATGAGTGCGACCTTGTCCTGGACACGTCCCATGTGCCCCTCCTGATCCTGGTCCTGAGCCTGGTCCGGTCTGGTTCTGAGCCGATGCGTCCCGTTGTCCGGCGTCAGTGGCCGGTGGGTGTCGCGTGCCGCGGGGCGGCCGAGGGGTGCTCCGACTGCTTGACGTGCGGAATCACGTGGTCGTTGAGGTAGGCCAGCCGCTCGGAGACCTGGTCGACCGGCTCGCCGGGCATCATCGTCACGAGGTTGATGTCGACGGCCCCGTTGTCGACGTCGGCGTTGAAGGTCTTGATCGCGGTCGGCCCGTCGGCGAGCATCACCAGTCCGTCCGCCAGGGCGCGGCGCGGGTCGTCGTACGGTGCGGTGAGCGGTGGTGTCCGCCCGGCGTACGCGTCGCGCAGGATGTACTGGTTGAGCAGGTGGAGCCAGTGGTCGCCCGCCTCGGCGAACGCTTTCTCGGGGTCATCGGCGATGATCGCCCAGTAGGTGACGTTCATCCGCCGGTCCGCCCGGTCGCGCCCGAGCCGTTCGCAGGCGTCGTGCCACACGGCCTGGGTGCCCGGGTCGAAGGCGAGGAATCCATCGGCGAGCCGTGCGGCCCGCTCCACCGCGGGAGGGGCGAAGCCGCCCATCCAGATCTCGGGTCCACCGGCGCGGACGGGCCCCGGCGTCACCCGGATCTCCCCGAAGTCGTACCGCTTGCCGTGGAAGGCGAACGGCTCGCCGGCGAATGCCTTACGGAGGATGGCCACCCCCTCCTCGGTACGGCTGACCCGCTCGGCCAGCCGCTGCCCCATACCGTCGAACTCCTGGTGGTAGTAGCCCATGCCGAGCCCCAGCCGGAGTCGGCCGCCGGACAGGGCGTCGACGACCAGGGCGTCCTCGGCCAGCCGGACCGGATTGTGCAGCGGCAACTGGATCAGGTTGGTGCCGATCCGCACCCGACGGGTACGCGCCGCGATGGCACCGCACATCACCATGGCCGACGGGATGTATCCGTCGTCGTAGAAGTGGTGCTCGGTGACATAGACACCGTCGATGGCGGCGAGGTCGCGGTCGATCCACTCGATCTGTTCGAGGATCGAGTCGTAGCGCTGCTTCCACGGCTGCCGCCACTCGGCGGGGTTCCCGAAGGTGTTGATCAGCCCGAAGGTGACTCCGTGTCCCATGCCCGTCTCCTCCATTTAAACCAACCACTCGTTTGAATTTCGCCGTCAGACTAGGCGTGTGCCCGACCGCTGTCCAGGGTGTCGGGTGACCGGTGTCACGCCATGAGCAGCGTGAGGGTGTCCGCGACACAGGCCGGCTTGCCGCCGTCCTCGATCTCCACGACACAGCGCAGCCCCATCCGGATGCCGCCGGCGGGGACCGGCTCCACCTCCCGCAGGGTCACGACCGCGCGCACGCGCGCGCCGACGACGACAGGGCTCGGGAAACGGACCTTGTCGAGCCCGTAGTTGACCCTCCGCCCGACACCGGTCAGCCGGAACGCCTCTCCGACCAGTACGGGCAGCAGTGACAGCGTGAGATAGCCATGGGCGATCGTCGCGCCGTACGGCCCCGACGCGGCCCGCTCGGGGTCGACGTGGATCCACTGGTCGTCGCCCGTGGCGTCCGCGAAGAGGTCCACACGCGACTGGTCGACGGTCAGCCAGCCGCTCACGCCCAGTCGCGTACCGAGCAGGCCGGCGAGGTCGGCCAGGGCATACCGCGTCGGTGCGGAGGTCATTCGGCCACCACCGTCCCCGGGACGTCCAGGTCCACGGCGTCGCCGGCCGCGCCCAGCAGGCGCATCGCCATGTCCGCGTAGGCGGCGGCGACCGTCTGCGGGGAGCGGGTGCCGCCCGGCCGGTACCAGTCGGGGAGCGAGGAGATCGCCGACATCACGAAGTTCCCGGCGAACTTGGCGTCGTCCGGAGTGATGCCGCCCTCCTCGGCGGCTTCCTCGACGAGTTGGAGGAGCACCTTGTCGTAGTACTTGCGCTGCTCCAGCATGACCTCCCGGAGGCGATCACTCGCGTGTCGCCATTCACGGGCGTAGAGGCTGGCCCGGCGGGTGTTGGTCAGGTACCACTCGGCGAGCCGGACGAGGAAGGTGCGCAGCCGCTGCGTGGCGGGGCCGGGGAGCGTCAGGGTTTCGGTGGCGATGGCCCGCACCTCGTCGTGCGAGTCCTGGAAGATCCGTTCGAGCAGGTCTTCCTTGGAGTCGATGTAGTAGTAGAGGCTGCCCTTCAACATCCCTAGGGCGTCGGCCACCTCCCGCACCGAGGTACCGGAGTAGCCCTTCTCCCAGAAGATGCGGGTGGCTACCTCGATGACCTCGCGGTCCCGCGCGCGTGCGCCGTCCAGTGTGCGCCGTTCAGCCATGGTCAGGCTCTCTTCCGCCGGAGCGTCAGCGACATCTCCGGGGTGCTCACGGACACACCGGTGAGCGACCGGGACTCGGCGACGAGGTCCTTGATGTGGGACACGATGGCCGACGACGCCGTCCGCGGATCGGTCCGGATGGGGCCGGCGGCGATCATCGCGTCGACCTCCTCGTCGGAGGTCATGAAGCGCAGCAGCAACTCCTCATCGCTCACCCCCTTGCCGAACCGGGACCGGATCTCGGACAGCGTCGGCTGCGGGCGCTCCCAGGTCCGGTACGCGGCGGCCTTGGGGGCCGCCATGATGCGGTCGAGCACCTCTGGGTCGATGGGACCCGGCACCGGGCCGTAGTGCCCCAGCGCGTAGTGGAGCACCTCGTCGGGGACCATGGTGTAGCGGTCGCCGTTGACGACGTTGAGCAGTGCCTGGATGCCGACGAACTGCGAGAACGGTGTGGCCATGATGGGCTCACCCAGCTCCAGACGGACCCTGGGGATCTCTTCGAGGACCTCGTCGAAGCGTTCTGACATGCCGTGCTGCGCGAGCTGACTCTTGAGCGTGCCGGTCATCCCGCCCGGGAGTTGGTGGTCGTACATCCGGGGGTCGTACTCGGCCATCTGCCCGATCTCGTAGCCTCCCGCGCGCGCCATCTCCGCGAAGTTCTCGGCCACCGGCGGCAGGTGCGACTCGTCCAGCGCGTGCGTGTGGCCCAGCGCCTTGATGACGGTGAGCATGCCTTCCGTGGACGGCAGGGACGGGCCGTTGGCCATCGGGCGTGACGCGGTGTGCAGGATCGAGAAGCCCGCCTTCAGACCCTCGATGTAGTTGTGCTGGGCCAGGCCCGTCGTGTTGTGGCAGTGCAGCTCCAGCGGTACGTCACCCGCCGCCGCCTTCAGCGCCGGGAGCAGTGTCGCGGCGCGTTCCGGTTTCAGCACGCCGGCCGCGTCCTCGACGTAGACCGACTCGATGTGCTCCCAGGAGGCCATCTCCGCCACCCGGGCGGCGAAGAAGGCGTCGTCGTGGACGCCGGTGAGTCCGTACATGACGGCGGGCGCCGCCGTACCTCCCGCGTCGTGGATGACACCGGCGAGGCGTTTCATCACGGGCATGTCGTAGAGGCAGTCGTAGATCCAGAAGCTGGTGACGCCGTGCTTGACCAGGGTGCGTACCCAGAGGTCCATGATCGAGTCGGGTGTGTGCTTGAACCCGATCACGCTGATGGTGCGCAGACCGGAGCGCCGCACATTGTGCGGAAGGTGCTGGACCAGGAAGTCCGTCGTGGCCCAGGGATCGTCCTTGAACGACCGCAGGAGCACGGTGAACATGCCCGCGCCCGTCAGGTCGACGACCTTGAAGCCGGTCCTGTCGATATGGGGAAGCGCCCGAGCGGCCTCGTAGGCACGCATGCGCATGCCCCACAGGCTCTGCTGCCCGTCGCGGAGCGTCTGGTCGACGAAGTCGATGTGGGTCACGCCTCGGTCTCCTTCCGGCCCGGCAGGAACACGTCCTCCAGCCACCGGGTGTGGATCGGTTCGGCCCGGAAACGGGGGTCGGTGACGAGCGCGTGCTGCAACGGCGTCGTCGTCCGTACCCCCTCCACCTTGAGCCGCGCGAGCGCGCGGCCCATCAGCTCCAGTGCCTCGGCGCGGGTCGCGCCCTGGGCGATGACCTTGGCGATCATCGAGTCGTAGTACGGCTGCACACGGGCGCCCGGCTGGACGAAGGTGTCGATACGGATGCCGGTGCCCAGCGGCGGCACCCAGGTCTCGATCGTGCCCGGCGAGGGCAGGAAGTCAGCGTCGGGATCCTCGGCGTTGATACGGCACTCCACCGCGTGACCGGTCAGGGTCACGTCCTCCTGCCGGAAGCCGATCGGCTCCCCGGCGGCGATCCGTAGCTGTGCGCGGACGATGTCGACTCCGGTGACCTGCTCGGTGACCGGGTGCTCGACCTGGACCCGCGCGTTGAGTTCCAGGAAGACGAAGTCGCCGCGCTCGGAGTCGACCAGGAACTCGACCGTGCCGGCTCCCACATACGACAGCTCTTCGGCCAGGCGGACCGCCGAGGACCGTAGCCCTTCGACCGTGGCGGGGGCGAGGCCGACCGCAGGGGCTTCCTCGACCAGCTTCTGGTAGCGGCGCTGCGCACTGCAGTCACGCTCCCCCAGGTGGCGTACCTGGCCGTGGGTGTCCGCGAGGATCTGGACCTCGACGTGCCGGGCGCGCTCGATGAAACGCTCCAGGTAGAGCGTCCCGTCGCCGAACGCGCGCTCGGCCTCAAGACGGGAGCGGTCGAAGGCGCGGCGCAGATCCTCGGGCTCCCGCACGATCGTCATGCCACGGCCGCCGCCGCCCGCCGACGCCTTCATCAGCAGCGGATAGGCGTCGAGTGCGGTGGCCGCCGCCAGCGCCTCGTCAAGGGTGCGCAGACCCTCGGTGCCGCCCCCGGTGGGGATGCCGAGCCCCGCGGCCACCTCACGCGCGCGGAGCTTGTCGCCGGAGCGGCGCATCACATCGCCCGGAGGTCCCACGAAGGTGAGCCCGTACTCGGCGCAGGCGTCGGCCAGTTCGGGGCGTTCGGAGAGGAACCCGTACCCGGGGTGGACGGCGTCGCAGCCGCTGTGCAGGGCGGCGGCGATGATCCGCTCGACGCGCAGATAGCTGTCCGCGGCGGCGGCGGGGCCGATGACCACGGTGTCGTCGGCCATGCGGGCCGCCAGGGAGCCCCGGTCGGCCTCGGACACCGCGACGACGGACTCCAGCGCCTCGTCGAAGCAGGCCCGGACGACGCGGACGGCGATCTCTCCGCGGTTGGCGACGAGCACCCGGCGCACGGTGTCAGCCCTCGTCGAGCTGGAGCGTGAACAGCGGCGCTCCGTGCTCGACCGAAGCGGCGTTCTCCACATGGATCCCGGTCACCGTTCCCGAGGCCGGTGCGTAGACGTGGCTCATCAGCTTCATGACCTCCACGATCCCCATGGTGTCGCCCTTGGCGACCCGCCGGCCCACGTCCACGAACGGCGGCGCGCTGGGCTCGGGGGACCGCCAGAACACACCGACGCTCGGTGCGGCGACGAGGAGTGCCCTGTCGGATGTGCCGGGTGTGGCGGCGGTAGCCGGGTCGGCCGGCACCGACGGGGCGGGCGTGGGGGCGACGGCGGGCGCGGTTTCCGGGGTGGTTGCCGGGGCCGGTGTATCCGTCGGCCGCGTGGGCGGCGGGGGCGCGGTGTCGGTGCCCGGGAGTGCGGCGCCGTTGCGGGCGACGGCGATACGCACGTCGCCCACCGTGATCACGGCCTCGTCCCAGGTCGAGGCGTCCAGCGCCTCAAGGACCTGACGGATCTCGTCCGGGGTCAGCTCCATGGTGTCCTGCTCTTCGGCGGTGGGCTTTTCAGCGGTGGGCGCGGTCATGGCTTCTCCACGATCGCGATGGGGCGCAGCGGGGAGCCCGTGCCGCCGCGGATCCGCAGCGGCAGGGCGACGAAGGTGAAGTCGTACGCCTCATGGGCGGCCAGTGTCTCCAGGTCGAGGCACTCCAGGATGTAGATGCCCCGTTCCACCAGATTGTGCCGGTGCACACTGAGCGCGGGGGTGCTCACATCCGGCTTGTGCTCGTAGTTGACGGTGTCCGAGCCGGTGGCGATGATCCCGCGCGCCGACAGCCACTCGGCGCCTTCCCGCTTCATCCCGGGCAGACCGGTCTTCAGGCCGAGGTAGCGGTCGTTGTCGCCCCAGTACCGCATCCAGCCGGTGCGGACCAGGACGACCGAGCCGGCGGTGGGCTCGGGATGGTCGGCGAACCACTTCTCCAGTTCGGCCACGCCGATGCCGTCGGCCGGTGTGAGATCTCCGCCGAAGAGTTTCACGGCGTCGATGAGGTGCCCTCGCCCGATCAGCGGCGGGCACTCCTCGGTCGACCCGTACTCCAGGCCGCCGGTCGGTGACTGGTGCTCCAGGATCGGCCGCTCACCGTGCACCATGCCGTCGACGCCGATGTGTCCCAGGGCGTCGACATGGGTACCGACGTGGGCACCCATGGTGATCATCTCCATCGCCGAGGAGATCCCGCCCGGATACACACCTTCGCCGTGCTTCTTGGCCAGCACGAAGCTGTACGGCGGATGGTAGGGGTGCTTCGGCATCCCCGGTTCCAGCGCCACCGCGAGGTCGAAGACGCGCACGTCACGCGATGTCGGCCACGGCACGGTCATGTCGGCGTACTCGCCCGACCAGCCAGTCATGTTCGTCCTCCCGTACTCGGCTCCGGTCGCGCCGGAGGTCTCGTCAGGCACCCTGGAAGACCGGGGAGCGCTTCTCCTGGAAGGCCAGGACCCCTTCGGCGTGGTCGGCGGTCGCCCGCGTCACCGCCTGCGAGTACGCCTCCGCCTCGATCATGTCCTCGAACCCCAGATGACCCGACTGTTCCAGCATGCGTTTGGTGAGGGCCAGAGCGACAGTGGCGCCGTCGGCGAGCTGCCGGGCCAGGGCGCCGGCCCGGGACAGCACATCTGCGGGCGCCACGGCCTCGGCCACCAGTCCCATCGCCGCGGCCTCGGCGCCGGTGAACCGCCGGCCGCTGTAGAGGAGCTGCTTGGTCCGGGCCATACCGATCAGGCGCGGCAGGAGATAGGTGATGCCGCAGTCCGGGGTGAGCCCGCGCAGGACATAGCCGAACGACATCGGCGCCGCCTCGGAGGCCACCACCAGATCGCAGGCGAGGGCGAGGCTCAGGCCCGCGCCGTGCGCGTGTCCGTGCACCGCCGCGACCACCGGCTTGGGAGTCCGGGTCAGGGGCAGGAACACATCGTGGAGCAGCTGGTGCTGTCGGGCACGGGCCTGCTCGGGAGTGCGGCGGGGGTCCATCTCCGACAGGTCGCCGCCGGCGCAGAACGCCCGTCCGGCGCCCGTCAGAAGGACCGCCCGGACCGAGTCGTCGTACCGGATGGCGCGCAGTACGGCGGCGAGGCTGTCCTTGAGGTCCAGGTTGAGCGCGTTGAGCGCGTCCGGCCGGTTCAGCGTCAGTTCGAGCACGCCGTCCACGACCTCGGCCCCGAGGACCGGGGTCGACCAGGTCACGGTGTCTCCTCGGGGGCGAGTTCGAAGTGGTCGATGTCGGCGAGGCTCCCGGTGTGCCGGTCGCTCCAGACCGCGCGCACCCGGGCTCCCGGGGCGACCGCCGTCCTGGCCTCCTCCGCGTCGACACCGCCGACCATGTGGATCAGCCGGGTGGAGGTCCCGTCGAGCACGATCTCGGCGTACACGTAGGGCGGCTTCAGCCGCTGGCCGATGAACTCGATGTGCACGACCGAGCTGGCCTGGACCGTGCCGGTCGCCTCCACGTCGACCCATTCGGCGGTCGGCGCGAAGCAGACGTCGCAGTGGGCCCGGGGCGGCAGGAGCAGCCGCCGGCACTCCGAGCACCGGACCCCCCGGATACGGCGGCCGTCCTTGATCCCGTCGAAGAGCGTGCCGTAGTACGGGCCGTACGCGTGCCGGTAGTCCAGCGTCATCGTGTAGTCGATCCGCTCGGACGGCGCGGCCAGTTCGGCGGGGTCCGGGCGGGGCTCGAAGGACTCGGCGGCGCCGAGGGGGCCGAACCCGGCCAGGTCGAGCATGCCGCCGGTGGGCTCGTCGGCCCAGACCGCCTCGACCCGGGAGCCGACCACCATGACCCCCGGCTCGAAACCCAGCAGCCGGTGGGTGAAGGGAACGGTGGAGCCGTCCACCAGTACCAGGGCGATGGTGCCGTCGGCGGTGGTGGTGAACGCCTGGATCGTGCCGACGGGTGGGACCTCGACGAAGTCGGAGGCCGGTTCGCCGGTGCTGCCGCTGTAGTCCTGGGCGGGCACGATGATCTCGTCGCCGTGGCGGGAGCCGATCAGGCGACGCCCTGCCAGTTCCGCCAGGAAGATGCCGGTGGCCCGGCCGGGCGTGAGCGTGTACGGCATGGTGATCTGCGCCGCCATCCAGTCCATCGTCCCGACCGTCTCGGCCGTGTCGTTGGTGGACCGCGTGGCCTTGTGCGTGGTTGACATCGTCCTCACCTCATCGCTTCTCGGCGCCGACCACCGCGACACCGCGCAGGTTGGCCCATCCGCCGCCCGCCTGTACGAGCGCCGTGCCGGCGCCGGGGACCTGATGGTCTCCGGCCTTTCCCGTGACCTGCATCGCGGCCTCGGCGAGCCGGATCAGCGCGGTGGCGCCGATCGGGTTGGCGCCCATGCAGCCGCCGGAGGGGTTGACCGGCAGGGCACCGCCCATGGCCGTCTCACCGGAGGTGACCAGCTCCGCCGCGCCGCCCTCGGGACAGAGACCGAGCCCCTCGTAGTAGCTGAGTTCGAAGCAGGTGTACGGCTCCTGCAACTCGGCGACGTCGAACTGCCGGAACGGGTTGGTGATACCGGCCTGCCGGTACACCTTCGCGGCGGCGATCTGGAGCGGTTCGGACTGGAGCATGGACCGGTCGGCGCCGTTGTCGGCCTCCGAGTAGTACGCCATGCCGTGGATCCAGGCGGGCCGGTCCGTGATCGCGAGGGCGTCGTCGTCGGCGGCGAGGATCACCGCGCAGGCGCCGTCGGAGATCGGGGGCACGTCGAGCACCTTGATCGGCCAGCACAGCGGCCGGGACGCCAGGACCTCGTCCACGGTGACCTCCCGCTTCACATGTGCCTTGGGGTTGGCCATCGCGTGCTTGCGGTTCTTGACGGCGACCCGTGCGGCGGCCTCCTCGGTGTGTCCGAGGCGGGCGATGCGGGCGTGCCAGTAGGAGGCGGAGAAGCCCATGATCCCGACGGCGAACTCGCGGCCCCAGAAGGGGTCGTACAGCGTCGAGATGGACGCCTGGAGGGCGCCTTCGGAGAGCTTGTCGTAGGCGACGACGAGCACCCGGCGGGCCGAGCCGCCCTTGATCTGGTTCATCGCGGCGAGTGCTCCGGCCAGGCCGGTGCCGCCGCCGCTGGTGACCCGTACCAGCGGCTTGAAGCGGGCGCCCAGGGCGTCCACCAGCCACTTCTCCGGCTGATTGACCGCGCCGAACATCGCGGGTCCGCTGGCCACGACGACGCTGTCGATGTCGTCCATGGTGAGCCCGGCGTCGCCGAGGGCCTCGATGACGGCCTCGCGCGCGAGGCCCGCCTGACTGACGTCGGTACGACGTCGGGCGTGCACGGTCTGTCCGGTGCCGACGACGGCGATGCTCATGACCGCACCCCCAGCGTCACGACGCAGTGGTTCTGCATGGCGAAGCCTCCGGTGCCGTGCACCAGCGCGGTTCTCGCGCCTTCCGTCTCGTAGCCGGTCCGGCCCGCGAGCCGGGACGCGGCCTCGTGCAGGCGGACCAGGCCGGTGGCCATGATCACGTCGGCGGGCAGCGCGCCCCCCGACGGGTTGACGCGGGGCCCGTCGGCGCCGTACGCGTCGAGCCCGTGGTAGGTGTCGGCGAGGCCCAGCGCCTCAAGGACCATGAGTTCGCCCACGGTGGAGGTCGCGGAGACCTCGGCGATGTCGAACGAGCGGGCACTGTCGATCCCCGCCGTGCGCAGGGCGGCGCGGGCGGCGTGCGCGCACGCCGGGAGGGTGTCGGCGGCCCGCGCGCCGAGGAAGTGCTGATCGATCGCCGAACCCGAGCCGGTGATCCATACCGGCCGGGCGGACACCCGGTCGGCGACCTCGGCGTTCGCGACGAGCACGGCCACGGCGCCGTCGACCGGACGGGCCAGGTCCGCTGCGCGCAGGGGCGAGGCGACGTCGTCGTTCCAGAAACCGTCGTCCTGCGGCACGGTGTCCGCGGCGACGAACGGGTTGGCCACCGCGGCTTCCCACGCCCGGGTGGACACGGCGCGGAGCTGGTCCGCCTTCAGGCCGGCGGCGGCGAGGTAGCGCTGGGCGTACAGCCCGGCCGCGGACTCGTGGTCGAGGCCGACGGGGCGCTGGAGGAAGGGTTCGAGCAGGCCGGTCCAGTAGGCGCGGACATCGCTCTCCGACGGCTTCGAGTACGCCACCACGAGGCCGACCGATGCGCTGCCGCCCGCGATCTTGTCCACGGCGTAGGTGAGGGCCCAGAGGCCGTCCTCCTCGACGCGGGACTCCTCCTTGTGGTGGGCGCCCATGGCACCGAGGAATCCGCAGTTGGAGATGGATCGGCCGTCGAGGAAGTCGCTGCCGGAGTCGATGACGAAGTCCACGTCGTCGATGCGCAGCCCGGTGCCCTTGAGGGCCCGTGTGACGGCCTCCGAGATCAGGTCGATGTGCTGGCGGTCGGACCAGGACGGCGAGAGCACCGTCTGGGCACTGTTCACCACCGCGACCCGCCGGTCAGGGGTTCGTTCCATGTGTGAATTCAACCTTACGTTTGGTAGATGAGCAAGGTCGTGCGTCGATCCTTTCGGGAGGTCTGGGGTGGTCAGGCTTGGGAGGTGGGCTCAGGGTGACGGGCTCACGTGGTCGGGCCCGCGTCTTCGGGTTTCGTGTGGTCTGGTGCCGTGTGGTCTGGTGCGGTATGGCCAGGTGCGGTGTGGCCAGGTGCGGTGTGATCAGGTGTCGTGTGCCCGCGCCCGGAGACGCTCGCGGGCGACCTCACGCACGGCGGCCCGCGAGACCTTCTGCGCGACGGTGGTCGGCAGGTGCGCGGCCAGCAGGATCTCGGTGGGCTTCTTGTAGCCCGCCAGCCGCTCCCGGCAGCGCGCCGAGATGTCGGCCGGATCGAGGGCGGTCCCGTCGCGTGGCACCACCATCGCGACGACGGTCTGGCCCCAGCGTGGATGCGGTACGCCGACGACCGCGCAGGCGGCCACTCCCGGCACGGTGGCGATCACCGCCTCGACCTCGGCCGGGTAGACGTTCATGCCGCCGGAGAGGATCAGATCGGTACGGCGTTCGAGCACTGTCACATAGCCGCGCTCATCAACGGTGCCGAGGTCGCCGGTGGCGAACCAGCCGCCTTCGAAGGCGGCACGGGTGGCCTCGGGACGTCGCCAGTAGCCGGTCACGACGGCCGGACCACGCAGCAGCAACTCACCGTCGGCGACCCGGACTTCGTAGCCGGGCAGGGGGCGGCCCACCGTCTCCAGCACAGCGGGGTGGGCGCGGCGGCCCTCGATGTCGGCGGCCGACGTGGCGGTCATGAGGCCGCCGGAGTTCTCCGTCATGCCCCACCCCTCCACCAGCCGGGAACCGACCACGTCGGCCAACTCGGCCAGGGCCGCCGCCGGGACCTTCGACGCGGAGTGCAGTACGGCCGCCAGGCTCCGCCAGCGGGTCGGGTGCCGGGCCGCCACTCGGGCGAACTCCGTCAGCACCGGGCTGGGCAGATACGTGAAGTCCGCGCGGTGGCGCTCCACTTGGTCGAGCAGAACGGACACGTCCCAGTGCCCCGGGAAGACGATCGTCCCCGCCAGGGCGAGATGGGTGAGCACATGGGCCGGTACGACCGAGACGAACGACATGGAGCCGGTCATGACGATGGTGCTGTGCGGGGGCAGACGGTAGGCCGCCGCGTGCTGCCGGACGACCGCCGACACGGACCGGTGGGTGAGCAACGCGCCTTTGGGGCGCCCGGTCGTGCCGCTGGTGTAGCCGATGACCAGCAGGTCGTCGGGCGTGGTCACGGGGTGGTGCACCGAGGACCCGCTCGCCACGAGCGCGGACCAGTCGTGCGCGTCGAGTGCCTTCGTCCCGTCCCCGGGCCGCCGCGTTTGCCGCGTTTGCCGTACCGACGCCATGCCGGTCAGGACGCCCTCGTCCCTCAGTGCCTCGACGGCCCCGTCCTTGTCCGCGCTCCATACGAGCGCCCTCGGCTCGGCGTCCGCGATCAGTGCCCGCACCTCGTGCACGGTGCAGCGGGTGTTGAGCGGCACGACGACGAACCCGGCCGTGGCGCACGCCAGATACAGCTCGACATACGCGGATCCGTCGGCCATCCAGGCGGCGACACGGTCACCGCGCCGCACACCGAGCGCGGTCAGGGCGTGCGCCGCCCGTGACGCGTGGGTGACCAGGTCGCGGTAGGCCGTCCGGCGGCCGTCGGCGTCGACGACCGCGATGCGGTCGGGGTGGCGCCGGGCGACGTACCCGACGGTCGTCGCGACGGAGGAGCCGACGGCGGTGGAGCCCGCGTCGGTGGAACCCCCGGCGGTCGGACCGTCAGGGCGCGACACTGCGTCCGCCGCAGACGAAGAGCACCTGGCCGGTGACGTACGAGGCGTCGTCGGATGCCAGGAAGGCGACGGCGCGGGCGATGTCGTCCGGTTCGCCGATCCGGCCGGCCGGGATCCGGTCGACCAGACCCGACAGGACGTCCTCGGGCATGGCCCGGCTCATCGCCGAGTCGACCAGTCCGGGCGCCACCGCGTTGACCCGTACCTTCGGGGCCCACGCCAGGGCGAGGCCACGGGTGAAGCCGATCAGACCGGACTTGGAGGCGACGTAGTTCGTCTGGCCGAAGTTGCCCAGGGCCGCCCGTGAGCTGACGTTCACGACTGCGGCGCCGTCCCGGAACAGCGGTCCCAGGGCCTCGGTGAGTCGCATCGGGGCAAGCAGGTTGACGTCGAGTACGGCCGCGAAGTCGTCGGTGGACATCTTCGCGAGACGGGCGTCGCGGGTGATGCCGGCGTTGTTGACCAGGACATCGACCGCGCCGAAGGACCGGGCGGCGTGGTCGCGCACCCGGGCGATGTCGTCGGCGCGGGTGAGGTCCGCGACCAGGGCGGTGACCTCGTGGCCGGATTCCGCGAGCCCGGCCGCGGTCCCGGTCACGCCCGGGTCCCTGTCGACGAGGAGCAGCCGGTGGCCGCGTGCGGCGAGCAGCCGGGCGATGGCCAGCCCCAGCCCCCGGGCCCCTCCGGTGAGAACGGCGACTCGGTCACTCATGGCGCCACCTTTCCGATGAGGGCGGTGCCGACGGTGACGACCTGCCCGGACAGTCCGTCCGCGATGTATCCGTCCACCTCGGCGTCGGACAGTTCGGTGCCGCTCGGCACGGCCAGCACATTGATCCGGCGTCCGGCGCGGGCACCTTCGAAGGCGACGGCGCGGGCGATGCCGACCAGGGCGCCGACGTAGGCGCCGCGCTCGGGGCCACGGTGTCCGAGGAGGTCGTCCGCGGGGACCACCAGGGTGATCCGCTGTTCGGCGGCGACGGCCGCCCGCACCTGTGCGAAGGCGTCGACGAGCGCGGCCCGTATGCCTTCGGTGCCTTCGGCGCCGGTGACGTCGGCGGCGTGGATGACCTTGCCGCTCATGCGCCCAGCCGCTCTCGCGTGGCGTCCCGCTGCTTTCCCGTCGCACCCGACCGCTCTCGCATGGCGTCCAGCCGGGCGTAGGCATCGGCGGGTGCGGCCAGCAACTCGTTGTCGACCAGGGCCCGTTTGTAGTAGAGACCGATGTCCAGCTCGTCGGTGAAGCCGACACCGCCGTGGAGCTGGATGGCCTCCTCGGTGGTGCGCTTGAAGACCTCGCCGGCCTGGGCCAGGAGCAGCGGCGCCTCGACGCGGAGGGCACCCGTGTGTCCCGCTTCGATCATTCCGGCGGCGGCGAAGAGCAGTTCCTGGACGATGGTGAGGGATACGGCCAGGTCCGCGCAGCGGTGCTTGAGCGCCTGGAACGAGCCGATGGGTCTGCCGAACTGCTGCCGTGTGCGCAGGTAGTCCAGGGTCTGGCGCATGCACGACACGGCGGCACCGGTCATCTCGGCCGCGAGGTAGACGGCCATCCGGTCCACGAGGTGGCCGACGCGCTCAGTGGACAGCGGCTCCGCGTGCAGGGCGACCGCCTGCGCCGATTCGAGCCGGACGGCACCGAAGGACCGCGTCCCGTCAACCGTGGGAACGGGACGGCGGATCACGCCCGGCGCGTCCGTGCCCAGCCGGAACAGGCCCCATGACGACGCGTCGAGCGGGGCCACGACCAGCAGCAGATCCGCGCGCGCGGCGTCGAGCACCAGGTCGGCACCGCCGTCGAGCACCCAACAGCCGTCCTCCTGGCGCGCCGTGACCGAGGACCGGCCCGCGCCCGGCCAGCCGCGACCATGGCCGAGAACGAGGGCGGCCTGTGTCGTGCCGTCGCCGATGGTCGTGAGGATCGGCAGGCCGGCGTCCCGGTCCGCGAGCAGGCTGAGGGCCGTGCCGGCGAAGGCGACGCTCGCCAGGTACGGCGAGGGCGCGAGACGTGCGCCCAGCTCGCGGTGGACCAAACACTGCACGGGGGCGCCGAGTCCGAGTCCGCCGGCGGCCTCGTCGAAGCCGAAGGCGGTCCAGCCGAGGTCGGCCATCAGCTTCCAGGTCGCCTCGCCGTAGCCGTCCGCGGAGGCGGCTGCCGCCCGGACGCGTTCGGAGGTGAAGTTCTTGTCGACGAAGTCCCGCACGATGTCCCGGATCTCGACATGGTCCGGCGAGGTGAGGGGTTCGGTGATCATCCGGCGTGCCCTTCCGGCTCGGTTCGTGTGGTCACGGCGCTCACCGTGGAAGGCCCAGCAGACGCTCGGCGATGATGTTGCGCTGGATCTCGCTGGTGCCGGAGTAGATGGACGCCGCGCGGGTGGCGAGCCGGGCGTGGGTGTCGCGGCGGCCCACGAGCAGGCTCTCCGCCCCGGACGCCTCGGCGCACGCCGTGCCGAGGTCCTTCTCCAACTCGCCCCACACCAGGTTCGTCAGGGAACCGACCGCACCGAGTTCCTTGCCCTCGGCGGCCAGCGTGGCACCGCGGTGGTTGAGCCGGCGCAGCCCCTGGCAGCGGACCCACAGCGCCAGGTGCCGGGCGCGGGCGTCGGCGGCGCGCTCGGGTGACACGGCTCCGCGCGCCTCGGCATCGTCCACGGCGCGCTCGCAGTCGGCGAGTCGTACGAGCAGCCGGGCATGGTCGGTATAGCCCTGGTCGCCGCGCTCGAACTGGAAGAGGGTCATCGCCGCCTCCCATCCGTGGCCGACCTCGCCGACGACCCAGGCGCCCGGGACCCTGGCGTCCTCGAAGAAGACTTCGCAGAACTCCTCGTCGCCGCTGATCTGCCGGATCGGCCGCACGGTCACACCCGGCTGCCGCACCGGGCAGATCAGCAGGGTGAGGCCGCGGTGCCGCTCGGACCCGGCCTCGGTCCGGCACAGTACGAAGCAGTAGTCGGCGTACTGTCCGAAGGTCGTCCAGGTCTTCTGGCCGTTGACGACCCACTCGTCCCCGGACATCTCCGCGCGGGTACGCAGGGACGCCAGGTCGGAACCGGAGTTCGGCTCCGAGAAGCCCTGGCACCACATCTCGTCACCGGAGAGAATTCCGGGCAGGAAGCGCTTCTTGAGTTCGTCGGAGCCGTGCGCCATCAGGGTGGGTCCGAGGAGGATCAGGCCGGGGGTGTTGACCGGCTCGGGGGCGCGCGCGAGGGCCAGCTCCTCGTAATACATGAACTGCGTCATCGGGTCGGCGCCCTGGCCGCCGTACTCGACCGGCCAGTGCAGACCGACTCGGCCCGCCTCGGCCAGTTGCCGGTGCCACGACCGCCGGCACGCGAACTTCTCGCCCTGGTCGAGCGGTTCACTGGCGGGCGGGTGCTCCCTCAGCCAGGCTCGCAGCTCGGCGCGGAAGGGATGGTCGTACGGCGTGGAGGCAAGCTCCGGGCCGAGTACGCCGTGGTCCAGCGGGGTCACTGTCACAGCACCGCCAATGCGTTCGAAGGGGAGCTGACACCACGGGTCAGCGGGAGGGGCACGGCCGCGAAGAGGAAGGTCCAGCGCCCCAGCTCCGCGCAGCGCGCGGCCAGCCGGTCCAGGTCGAGGAGTTCGGCCACGGCGGTGCCGAGCATGGGGAGCAGCCGCCGGTGCAGGGAGCCGACGGCCGGGTCGCCGGGTGCGCTCTCCAGCGCCGGGTTGTCGGCGCAGACGGCCGCGAGCCGGGCGTCCCAGACGAAGCGCGCGGTGTCCTCGTCGGCCCGGAGCCCGGAGAACACCGCGCTCAGCCGGGCGTCCGCGCGGTCCTCGCGGGAGAGCGCCCGGTATCCGGTCACCCATCCGGTGCGTACGCAGGCGATGTCGCCGGTCCGGAACGCGACCCCCTGGGCCGTGGCGCAGGCGCGCAGTTCTGCCGCGGTGATCTCGGTGCCGGCGAACGGGTCGAGCGGACGCCCTGCGGACCGCGCCCAGCGGGCGACGTCCAGCAGCACGCCCCGTCCGACGATGCCGTGGCGGGCCCAGTGCTGGATGCCGAGCGCGTCCGGGTCGGCGTCGAGGTCGGTGACGCCGCCGAAGTAGCCGTACTCGCGGGCCCGTACGTGCCGTAGACCGTCCCACTGCGAACCGGCCTGCGGGTTGAACGCGTCAAGGACGTCCTCGAACGTGTTGCGGCCCTCGGCCACCACCCGGTGCTTCATCCGGGCCCGGCCGAACAGGGGTGGGTCGAGCAGGTCGAGCGGGAGGTTCAGGGCGATCGACTCGCCGGTGCGCGCCTCGGCCACGGCGGCGAGCCGGGTGGTGTCGTCGAGGTGGGACAGGCTGCCGAGGTCGCGGTCGAGGACGTCCCACGCGTACGGCAGTCCGAGCGCGGGGTGCCGGGGAAGTTCGTCGTAGGCGGGTATCACGGGCGTGCCCCGCTCCGCCGGGCCCCGGTGTGGGACTCCTGGCGCAGGGCGTACTTGGACACCCGGCCGGTCTCCGTCCGGGGCAGATCGCCGCGCAGCTCGACGTACTGGGGGCGCATGAAGTCGCCGAGCGCCTTGTCTCCGAAGGCGAAGACGTCGTCGGTGGTGAGGTCCGAGCCGGGCCGGGGCACCACCACGACGAGGACGTCTTCCTCGCTCAGCTCGGAGGGCACGCCGATGGCCGCGACCTCCAGGATGTCCGGGTGTTCAAGGAGGGCCTTCTCGACCAGGAAGGAGCTGATGTTCTCGCCGCGGCGCCGGATGGTGTCCTTGAGCCGGTCCATGAAGACGTAGTAGCCGTCGGCACGCCGGCGGCAGACGTCGCCGGTGTGGAACCAGCCGCCGGCCAGCGCCTCTGCGGTCTTCTCCGGCTCACGGAAGTACGCGGTCATGAAGGCGTCCGGGACACGGCTGCGTACCCACAACTCACCGGGCTGTTCGGCGCCCAGTTCCTGACCGTCGGCGTCCATGATCTTCAGTTCGGTGTGTTCCAGGGGGAGTCCGAAGGTGCCGGGACGGCGGTCGTCCGGCGGGTTCATGCACGCCATCGTCCCGGTCTCGGTGAGGCCGTACCCCTCGACCACACGGACCCCGTACCGCTCCTCCAACGACCCGTGCAGGTCCTCGGGCACCGGTGCGGCGACGATGTAGCGCAGGGGTGTCGCCGCGTCGGACGGCAGCGGTTCGGTCTTGGCGAGGAGGGCCAGCATCGAGCCGAGGAGATTGGTGACGGTGGCACCGCTCTCGGCGAGCCAGCGCGGGAAGCGGCTGAGGGAGAACTTGCCGTTCAGGGCGACCTCGGCGCCGAGCGTGAACGCCGCCATGACGGTGGTCTGTTGGGCGTTGCAGTGGAACAGGGGCAGGCAGGTGTGCAGGATGTCGTCCTCACGCAGCCCCAGGTGGTGGGCGAAGTAGCCACCGGTGTTGAGGTAGCTGGTGTGGCTGAGGACGACACCCTTCGGCAGGCCCGTGGTTCCGGAGGTGTAGATGATGTTCATCGGGTCGTGCCCGGTGAGCGCCGCGGGCTCCGCGGCGGGTTCGTGCGTGGCGAGGATCTCCGGCAATGTGCTCGTCGTCGTGTGCCACTGGCCGTCCGGCATGCCCGTGGTGGACCGGGCCGCGGCGAGCAGTTCGTCGTCGGCGATGAGGCCGACGGCCGCCGAGTGGGTGAGCGGATGCGTCAGCGCCTCACCGACCGATGAGGTGTTCAAGGGGACGCCCACCGCTCCGGCGCGGGCGATGCCGAGCCAGGCGTGGAGGAAATCCAGCGAGTTGCGCATCAGCAGCGCGACCCGGTCGCCCGGTCGCACGCCTTTCGCCAGCAGCCAGGTCTGTACGGCCGCGGCCCGGCTGTCGAGTTCGCCGTACGTGCATGCCTCGCCCTCGAACCGCGCGGCCACGCGGTCCGGATGCCGCTGACCCTGGTGGTGGATCAGTTCGGGCACCGAGGTGAAGCTGGTGTACGGCCCCATCGCCTGGCCCCTCCCGTCGAAGAATTTCTACCGTCCGTTTGGCAGAACGATAGGGTCGTTGCATGACACACGTCAACCACGTGCACCACCACGTCGAGCAAGGACGGTGACCCTTTGAGCGAGACCATCGAGTGGGCCGAGGACGAGTGGGCCGAGGACGTGTCTCTTCCGGCCGGGAACGGCGCGCGGGCCTTCGGCGGCGGCACTCTGGCGCTGATGATGACGGCGGCGGACCGCCTTGCCGCACCGGGCGCCTCGGTGCACTCGGTGCATGCGAGCTTCCTGCGTCCCGGGCGCACCGACGGGCCCGCCCACCTGCGGGCCGTCACACTGCGCGCCTCACGCAGCTTCACCACGGTCCGGGTGGTGGCGGAGCAGCGCGGCCGGGCGGTCACGACGGCCACGGTGTCGTTTCATGTCCCGGCGGCCTCGCGGGCGCACGCCGCTTGCTTGGTCACCCCTCCACGCTCACCCGCCGCGTCACCTCCGGCAAGCGGCGGGCCGATCCCCGCGCCGGACGCCCCGACCCGGGCCGGCTTCGACCTCCGCGACGCGGGCGCGGGAGGTACGGTCCGGCGCGGCGACGACGGCCGTCCGGTGGTGGCGTACTGGGTGCGCGCCCGGGTGCCGGTCGAGGCCGGGATCCGTTCGGCGGCGGCACTCGCGTGGGTGTCGGACCTGTGTCTGACGCGCGTGGCGGATCTGGAGCACGAGCACGCGCCGGGGACCAGGAGGGCGGCATCGCTGGACCACGCGATGTGGTTCCACGCGCCCGTCGACCTCGACGGCTGGCTGCTCTACGAACTCACCAGCCCGGCCTACGGGGACGGCTTGGCGCTGTCGACCGGACGCTTCCACGACAGCACGGGGCGGCTCGTGGCGTCGGTCGCCCAGCAGAGCCTGCTGCTGCGCGGCACGGAGGGCGATACGGAGGGCGATAGAACGGCGTTTACGGAGGGTTGAGGGTGGGCGCGACGGAGGGTGTGCGTCCCGGGGCGTGAGGCGCCGTCAGCCCGCCACGAACATCTTGATGGCCATGTCGGCGTACCGCTTGGCGACGGCCTGGGGGCTCTGCCTGCCCTTGGGCTTGTACCAGTCGGGCAGCGAGGAGACCGCGGACATCACGAAGTAGGTCGCGAGCTTGGTGTCCAGCTCGGGGTCGAGTTCCCCGGCGTCGCCGATGGCCTGGATCATCTCCTCGACCACGTCGTCGTAGTAGCGCCGCTGGGCGGCCATCGTCTCCCGGAGGTCGTCGCTGGCGTGCCGCCACTCCCGGGCGAACAGAATCGCCCGCTGGAGGTGCGTGAGATACCAGAGGGCGTACTCCTCAAGGAACGCGTGCAGGCGCTCCACCGGCGGCGCGTCCCCGGTCCGGTGCCGCTCGGCGATCTCCTGGACCTGCTCGTGGGAGGTCTCGAAGATCTTGCGGAGCAGGGTCTCCTTGGTGTCGATGTAGTAGTAGAGACTGCCCTTGAGCATGCCGAGCGCGTCCGCGATGTCCCGGACGGAGGTCGCGGCGTAACCGTTCTCGGAGAAGAGCCGGACGGCGGTCTCGACCACCTCCTGGTCCCGTGACCGGCGCCCGCCGAGCGGCTCCAGGTTCCTGGGCGCGCTCGGCCGGCCGCGCTTGGCGCCGGTGGCGCTTCCCTGACCGGCCTTGGGCGTCCTGGGCGACATGTGGGGGCGACCTCCCGCTCGATGTTCGACTGCACCGGATCCTACAGCCCTCCGCCCGACCGTCCGGTTGAAATGTTGCCTACCGTGCGTTTGCCCGTGTGCCGGTCCGGCACTTCGGACATGCCACGACCTCGCCACGGCGGGATCCGCCGTGGCGAGGTCGTCCCCCCGCCGGCACCCTCACGTCCGGTCAGGCCGGGTCCGCCGCGGACCCGGTGAACTCGAAGTGCGGGTAGCCCGCTGCCGCCTCGGTGTCACAGAGGTCGGCATGGACGTTCGCACCGCCGAAGTAGACGTTGAAGGCGCGTGCCTTGCCCTCGATGTTGGCGCCGGCGAACCACGAGTTCGCCTCCAGGCCGTAGCGGGTGACCAGGCTCTCGGCGACTTCGTTGAGGTGCTTGGTCCACTCGATCTCGGACTCCCTCGTCGGCTGGGCGAGCGCGACGCCGTTCTCCCGCATGTGCGTGATGAGGTCGGCGATCCAGTTGCCCTGCTCCTGCGCCCCCGGCGGCAGGTTGGCGAAGGGGCTCTGCGGTCCGGCGACCATGAACATGTTGGGGAAGCCGTTCACGGCGAGGCCGAGGTAGGTCTGCGGTCCCGCGATCCACGCGTCGTTGAGCGACGCCCCGCCGACCCCTCGGATGTCCATCCGGGTGAAGGCACCGGTGATGGCGTCGAAGCCGGTGGCGACCACGATCACGTCGAAGGGCTGCTCACCGTCGGCGGTGCGGATGCCGTCGGGTGTGAGGGCGACGATCGGTGTGTCGGTGAGGTCCACGAGCCGGACCGTGGGCTTGTTGAACGCCTGGTGGTAGCCGTCCGACGCGGGGGGCCGCTTCGCCCCGTACGGATGGTGGGGGATGAGCTTCTCGGCGACCGCCGGGTCGTGCACGGTCGAGCGGATCTTCTTCGCCATCCACGCGCAGACCAGGTCGTTGGCGGACTTGTCGGTGGACAGGTCGCCGAAGGTCTCGTACAGCATCGAGAAGCCACCGGTGGCCCAGGCGTCGGTGAAGATCTGCTCGCGCTCGGCCTCCGGTGTGTCCAGGGCGGAACGGGCGACCATCTCCCAGGGCCAGCCCGCCGGGTGCTGTCGGACGCGCCCCCAGACCAGGTCCTGGTTGTCCGCGATCCAGTTCTTCTCGTCCTCGGTGACCGGACGGTTGCCCGTCGGGGCGACCCAGTTCGGGGTGCGCTGGAAGACCGCGAGTTCGGCGGCCTGCTCGGCGATGACCGGGATGATCTGTACGCCGCTGGATCCGGTGCCGATGACGGCGACGCGCTTGCCCGCGAAGTCGACGGCCTTGTCCTGGGGCCAGCGCGAGGTGTGGTGGATCTCGCCCCGGAAGGAGTCGATGCCCGGCACATCGGGGAAGATCGGCGCGGACACCAGGCCGAGTCCGGTGACGAAGTACGTCGCCGTGAGGGTCTCCCCCGCGTCCGTGGTGAACGTCCACCGGTTCGCGCTCTCGTCGAAGACGGCGGACTCGACCCGGGTACTGAGCGTGTAGTGCTTACGGAGGTCGTAGCGCTCGGCCACCAGCCGGAGGTAGCTCAGCACCTCGTTGCGGTCGGGGTGGATGTGGCTGAACGACCACTCGCGGGCCAGCTCCTCGTCGAAGGAGAACTGGTACGCCTCGTGCAGGGAGTCCGTGAGGGCGCCCGGATAGGCGTTCCACTGCCACACCCCGCCGACGTCGTGCCCGTCGTCGAACGATCGCACGTCGAGGCCGATGTCCCGCAGGCGTTTGGTCGCGTAGAGGCCCGAGAAGCCGGCGCCGATGACGACCGCGTCCACGTCGGGTGCGCTTGCTCTGTTGTCCATGTTCCGCCGCCTCATTGAGAGTCCCTGTCACCAATATCAAACGGTCGTTAGGTTGAAGTTAAGGTGCGTGGCGAAGAATCGTCAACGGGTGGGAGGTCTCCGGTTTCCGGGATCGCGGGGCCACCGTGACGGCCCCGGTGCGGGTGCCCGCCACTCCCGGCACCTGCGCCGACGGCGGACCGACGGACCGGAGGTACGGACCGACAAACCGGTGGAGATGAGCATGCACCGTGATGAGCCCGACCTCAAGGCCGGTACGCCACCGGAATCCCGGGACCACCGCCGTTCACAGCAGGTGCGGCTCGGTCTTCGCCCGGACCTCGTCCTCGGCGACACCGGGTGCCAGCTCCATGAGCCTCAGCCCCTCGGGGGTGACGTCGATGACGGCGAGGTCGGTGATGATCCGCTGGACCACACCCTTGCCGGTGTACGGCAGTGAACACTCGTCGACGATCTTGTACGAGCCGTCCCTGGCCGTGTGCTCCATGAGGACGATCACCCGCCGGGCACCGTGGACCAGGTCCATCGCGCCGCCCATGCCCTTGACCATCTTCCCGGGGATCATCCAGTTGGCGATGTCGCCCGTTCTGGACACCTGCATCGCACCGAGGACGGCGGTGTCGATCTTTCCGCCGCGAATCATCCCGAAGCTGGTCGCGGAGTCGAAGTACGACGCCCCGCGCCGCAACGTGACGGTCTCCTTGCCCGCGTTGATCAGATCCGGGTCCACCTCGTCCTCGGTCGGGTAGGCCCCCACCCCGAGGATGCCGTTCTCGGACTGCAACACCAGCTCGACGCCGTCGGGCACATGGTTCGGCACCAGCGTGGGCAGCCCGATGCCGAGGTTCACATATGACCCGTCCGTCAGTTCGCGGGCCACCCGGGCCGCCATCTCGTCACGCGTCCAGGCCATGCCCGCTCCTTGGGTCGCGGGGTGTGCGCTGGGCCTCGCGGGATGCGGGCGGGCTCACGGTGCGCTTCTCGATCCGCTTGTCCGCCGCCTGCTCCGGCGTCAGCGCGACCACCCGCCGCACGAACACGCCCGGGGTGTGGATCTCGTCCGGGTCCAGTTCCCCGGGCTCCACCAGGTGCTCGACCTCGGCGATCGTCACCCGACCACTCATCGCGACCAGTGGGTTGAAGTTGCGGGCGGAGGCCCGGTACACGAGATTGCCGTGCCGGTCGCCCTTCCAGGCCCGCACCAGCCCGAAGTCACAGGTGATCGCGCGCTCCAGGACGAATTCACGCTCCCCGCCGTCGACCGTGAAGGTACGGATCTCCTTCGCGGGCGAGGCGAGTGCCACCGATCCGTCGGCGGCGTACCGCCAGGGCAGACCGCCCGCGGCCACCTGGGTGCCCACGCCGGTCATGGTGTAGAACGCGGGCACCCCCGAGCCGCCGGCCCGCAGCCGCTCGGCGAGTGTGCCCTGCGGGGTCAGTTCGACCTCCAGTTCCCCGGCGAGATACTGCCGGGCGAACTCCTTGTTCTCGCCGACGTACGAGGACACCATCCGGCGGATCCTGCCGTTGGCCAGCAGCCGGCCGAGGCCGAAGTCGTCGACGCCCGCGTTGTTCGACACCGCTTCCAGACGGTCCACGCCCGCTGTCAGCAGCGCCTCGATCAGTACCGCGGGCACACCGCACAGGCCGAATCCGCCGACCGCGAGGGACGACCCGCTCGCGATGTCGGCCACCGCGTCGGCGGCGCTCGCCACGCTCTTGTCCATCCGTACTCCGTACTCCGTGTGATCAGTTCAGGTGGGTCCGTCAGTTCAGGTAGGCCCGCCAGTTGAGCTGGGTCCGTCAGTTCAGGTGGGTCCGGACGAAGCCGCCGATGTCCTCCAGCGCCGCCCCGGCCCGCTGGAGGAACGGGAAGATCGTCCAGATGTGGATCATGCCCTCGGTCAGATTGACCTCGGCCCGGCCTCCGGCGGCGCGCACACTCGCCGCGAACCGGACCGCGTCGTCGCGGAGCACCTCCGAGTCGCTGGCCAGCAGGAGCAGCGGCGGAAGGCCGTGGTGCTCGCCGTACAGCGGTGAGGCCGCCGGATGCTCCTTCGGGTCGAGGTCGCCGATGTAGACCTTGCCCATGTCCACGATCATGGCCCGGTCGATCAGCGGGTCGACGCCGTCGTTCGTGACGCAGGACTCGCCCTCGCCCGCGAGGTCGAGCAGCGGTGAGATCGCGAACCCCGCGACGGGCAGCGGGTCCCCGGCGTCCCGCAGCGACAGCAGCGTGGACATGGCCAGACCGCCGCCGGCGGAGTCACCGCTCACAACGATTCGGCGCGCGTCCTGGGTCTCAAGGAGCGCGCGGTACGCGGTCAGGGCGTCCTCGACGGCGCCGTGCGGAAACGTCAGCTCGGGGGCGAGCCGGTAGTCCGGGACGATCACCGGGACACCGGCGACCGCGGACAGCCGGTGGGCGAACTCGCGGTACGCCCACGACGACCCCATCACATAGCCACCGCTGTGGAAGTGCAGGATCACCCCGTCGCCCGTCGCACCCGGGGCGGTCACCCTGCGGGCGGGGACACCTCCCAGGCTCAGTTCCTCGACCGCCGCGTCGGCGGGGAGTTCGAACTGGGCGCACATGGCCTCGAAGCCCGCACGCCAGTCCTCGATGGGCGCCCCGACCGGCGGGGTCGCCGCCACGAACATCTGCACCGCCTTGTCGAGAAGGGCTGCTTCGCCGAGAGGAGTCACCTCGTCGCGAAGGGCCGCCTTGTCGGGAAGGGTCGCCTCGTCGGGAAGGGCGTCGTCCGTCATCTCTCGTCCCTTGTTCACGGAGTGCGGAGCGGTCGCGTAGTGCGCCGCGAGAACGGTCGGGATGGGGACACCGGCAGACACCGACCCTGAATTACTACCAACCGCTTGGTTGATACTATGAGGTCCCGAAGAGCCCCGGTCAAGGCTCCGGCGTGATCGCCGGACGCCGGTTCCCACCGAAGGGAGCGGGGTACGCGCGGTGGCGGAAGGCCGGACCGTACGTGGGTCAGGACCGCTGTTCGCCGGTGGTGGGGTCGATGCGCAAGGGGCGCCAGGTGAGTACGGGGCGCAGCGGGATGCCGGTGCCGTGGGTGAGGCAGCCGATCCAGACGCCGGTGCCGTAGGCGATGTCGTCGGCCAGGGTGCCGAGGGTGAACCGGACGGGATCCAGCGCGGGTCGTCGGGCGGCCCACGCGGCGACCCCCGGGCCGAGCAGCAGGGAGGCGACGGCGGCCCGGCGGCCCCAGCGGCGCCGCCCGCCGGGTGCCATCAGGGCGATGAGCGCCGGGGCGGCGAACTGGGTGGCGTAGCGTCCGGTGCCCAGCCATGTCTGCTGGACCGCGACAGCCATCGCGCGCGGGACGCCATCGGTCGGTACGTCGGCCTGGCGCAGGGTCCGGAGCATCGTCAGGTTCGCCATGCCGAAGGCCGCCGCCGCGACGACGGGCCGGCGGGCGAGCAGCGCGCCGACTGTGACGGCGGGCCAGGCGTGCAGGACGAGCGGCGGCACCGACGTGGGGTGCCGCAGGGCGAGCGGCGCGGCCGATGTCCCGTACCGCATGCGGCGGGTGAGCAGGGCGCGCCAGGTCACGGGTTCGCGGTGGCCGATCCGTACCGAGGGGTCGTACCGGATCCGCCCACCGCGCTCGTGCAGTCGCCAGATCAGGTCGACGTCCTCGCCCACCCGCATCGCCGGATCGAAGACCGCGCCGTCCCGCGCCACCTCCAGGAGCGCGGTCCGGCGGGCGAGCAGCGCGGCCGTCGGCACATGCGACACACGTGTCCTCGGCGCGACGCGCGCGGGCTGTTCACCGAGGTCGAGGCTGCAACTGGCGCGGGTGTAGCGGCCTGCCCAGCCGTCCGGCGCGAGGGCGGTCACCCGGGGTGCGACGGCGGCCACCAGCGGGTCGGCGAAGTGCCAGGCCAGTGCCTCGATCCAGCCGGGGACGGGTACGCAGTCGCTGTCGAGGAAGGCGACCAGCTCGCTGGTGACGTGTTCCAGGCCGGTGCTCCGCGCGGCGGCGGGTCCTCCGTTGACGGGGCGCCGCACGAGTGTGGCGCCGTGTCGGCGGACCACGGCCGCGACGGCGCCGGGGTCCTGGGACCCGTCGTCGACGACCACGACCGGATGCCGGCCGTCGAGCGCGGCCAGGCAGCGGTCGAGGAGTTCGGTCCGGTCATGGACCGGGATGACCACGGTCACGTCCGGGGAGACGGCGGCGGATTCGGGCGGGCAGGGGTGGGCCATGCCGGTGTCGGTCAGCCGCCGGGCCAGCGCCCCGGCGGCGGCCGATGTCACGGCGCCGCCTTCGGCGAGCTGCCGCCATGCCTTACGTCCGGCCCGGGTCAACCGCATCACCCGTGCCGGTGACCCTCCGAACCACATCCCATCCGCCAACTGCACGGTATCGGGGGCGAGTTGGATCCGGAATCCATGCGGAAGCGGTGTCGGCCCGGCCGGTGGGGTCACAGCGACAGACCTCCGTCCACCGGTACGACGGCACCGGTCATGCCGCTGCTGTGGGGTCCGGCCAGGAAGGCCAGTACGGCGGCGACCTCGGCGGGTTCGAGGAGGCGTCGTACGGGTTGCTGGGGGGCGAACTCCTGGGCGCCGGGCAGGCCGTAGAGGCGCGCGCTCTCGGCCAGAATGGGGGTGTCGGTCGAGCCGGGGCTGACCGCGCCCGCGGTCACACCCGTGTCGCCCAACTCGGTGCCCAGCGCGCGGATCAGCCCGGCCACACCTGCTTTGGCCGCGCAGTAGGCGGCCAGCATCGGCAGTCCTCGGGTGGCGGCGGCCGACGCGACGGCCAGGAATCGGCCCGAGCGGGGTGCCGGTCGCCGCAGCAGTGCGGGGATCGCGGCTCGCGCCAGGTTGACGACACCGCCCAGGTCCACGTCCAGTACGGCCCGTTCCTGCTCGGGCGGGACCTCCCACAGCGGGACGCCGCCCGCGATCACTCCGGCCGCCGCGACGGCGGCGTCCAGTCCGCCCCACCGGTCCTCCGCCTCGGCCACGGCCGCCTCAAGAGCCGGCGCGTCCCGCACGTCGGCGGTGTACGGGCGTACCCGGCCGGTCCCGTCGGCGCGACGGTCCGCTTCCCTGACGACAGCGGTCAGTTCGGCCTCGGTGCCCATCGGGTAGGGCAGGGCGGGGTCGTCGGCGGCACGGTCCACCGCCAGTACCGACCAGCCCTGTTCCGCCAGCGCGAGCACGGTGGCGGCCCCGATCCCCCGGGCGGCCCCGGTCACCAGCGCGACCCGTGTCATGCGTCCCCCTTCAACCGCCGTACCCACGCGACGAGTTCACCGACCGCCCGATGCAACAAGGCAGTCCCTTCGGGCGCGTTCGCCCCGGTGGGGTCGCCGAGGACTCCATTGGCGGTGACGGCGCGCAGGCCGCCCTGCCGTAGGTGTGGCAGCAGTTCGCCGATCGGTGCGGTCGCGCCGGGTTCGGCACGCTCGACATGGACGCGGTGCGGCGCGAGCGCGAGCATGAGGGAGGTCTCCGTGCGTCCGGCGTGCGCGTCCCCGCCCCAGCGCGGCGACCAGGCGCTCACCTCGCGTCCCTCGTACCGGAGTTGCTGTACGGCGCGGGCCACCGGCTGGGCGTTGCCGCCGTGCGCGGAGACGAGCACGACCCGGGGGAAGGTGGCACTCCCCGAGCGCACCAGCTCGACCAGGAGGGATTCCAGGGCCTCCTGCCCGATGGACAACGTGCCCGCGAATCCCTGGTGTTCACCGCTGGACCCGTAGGCCACCGGCGGCGCCACCACGATGTCGGGCAGCGCGTCGGCCAGCCCCTCGGCCAGGGCCACGGCGATGTCGGTGTCGGTGGACAGCGGCAGGTGCGGCCCGTGCTGTTCGGTGGCGCCGACCGGCACGGCGAGTACCGGTCCACCGCCGCTCGCACGGGCGGCCACCTCCGGCCAGGTGAGAGCCGCGAGCCGGGTCATGCCGGGGTACCGGCTCCCAAATCCCGGGTGAACCCGGCGGGGACCAGTACGTCGTCCTCGGTCAACTCATGCACGGAGGAGCGGCCCAGCGCGAGCAGCGCCGAGTCGATGCCGCCGTGCAGGATGTCGAGGACGTTCTCCACGCCCGCCTGCCCGTTCGCCGCGAGTCCCCACAGGTAGGCACGGCCGATGAGGACCGCTTTCGCGCCGAGCGCCAGTGCCTTGACGACATCGCTGCCGCGCCGGACCCCGCCGTCGAGCAGCACCTCGATCTGGTCGCCCACGGCTTTCGCGACGGCGGGAAGGGCGCGGATCGGTGCCGGTGTGCCGTCCAGGTTGTTGCCGCCGTGGTTGGACACCGAGATCGCGGTCACGCCCGCGTCCACGGCCCGCTTGGCGTCGTCCACGCGGATGACGCCCTTGAGGAGGAAGGGGCCGTCCCACTGCTCGCGCAGCCAGGCGACGTCCTCCCAGGTCGCGGGCGGTGTCTGCATCCACTCCCCGTACGCGCCGAAGAACGTCGGCGGCTGCTCGCCGAGCGCGACGACATTCGGTGTGGTGAGGTCCGGCAGGTGTCCGGTCCTGGCGTAGTCGAGCAGCCAGCGCGGGCGGGTCAGTCCCTCGGGGGCCAGCCGGGCCATCGCCTTGAGGTCCAGGCGTTCGGGGATCCAGGGGCTGCCCCAGTCCCGGCCGTGCGAGAAGGACCAGTCGAGGGTGACGATCAGCCCCTTGGCCCCGGCCGCGTGGGCCCGCTCCATGTGCCGCACCATGGAGTCCCTGCTGCCCATCCAGTACATCTGGAAGAACGTCTTCGGGTTGGCCGCGACGACCTCTTCGACCGGCTTGCTCGCGAACGAACTCAGGCCCAGCGCCGTGCCACGGGCCGCCGCCGCGCGGGCCACCGCCACCTCGCCGTCGGGATGCACCGCCTGCACACCGGTCGGCGAGACGACCACCGGCAGCGCGATCTCCTGACCCATGACCGTCGTCGCCAGCTCCCGCTTGGGCGACAGTCCGGCGACGTGCGGCGCGAATCCGAGCTGTGCGAAGGCTTCCGTGTTGTCGCGGTACGACGTGCCCTTCTCGGATCCGGCGAGCAGCGCGCTGTAGACCGACTTCGGCAGCCGGCGCCGGGCCCGGCGCTGCGCCTCGGCCACCGTCTCGAACCATCCGCCATTACCCATGAGGACCATGAGGACCTATCCCTGTTCCAGTCCCGTCAGGGGACTCTCGTCGCAGAAGCGCTCCGGGCGGCGCGTCGTCGGCATGCCGAGCGGCACCGGCGCCTGGCGGACCGGGCCGGTGTGCGAGTGGTCCCCGGTGGGGCGCGGTACACCGGTCGGGTCGATCGCCGACAGCGCGGTGACGCCGTGGCCCTTCACGCATTCGGGGTCCGGCCCGTCCAGCGGCAGACCGGTGAAGAACTTCGCGGCCATGCAGCCGCCCTGGCAGGCGTCGAACGCCGAGCACTGCGTACACGCCCCACCCGTCTGAGGGCTGCGCAGATCGAGGAAGAGCGGCGAGTCCCGCCATACCCGCGTGAACCCTCCGGTGTCGCGGACATTGCCGGCCAGGAACGCGTCGTGGATGGCGAAGGGGCAGGCGTAGACATCGCCCACGGGGTCGATGAGGCAGACCACGCGCCCCGCGCCGCACAGATTCAGCCCCGGCAACTGTTCGCCGTACGCCGACAGGTGGAAGAACGAGTCGCCGGTGAGGACGTCCTCGCCCTGGTCGACCAACCAGTGGTACAGCTCGCGTTGTTGCTCGCCGGTCGGGTGCAGTTCGTGCCAGACGTCGGCGCCGCGACCGGACGGGCGCAGCCGGGTGAGCCGGAGTTGGGCGTCGTAGCGGTCGGCGAGCGCCTTGAACGCGTCGAGTTGCGACACGTTGTGCCGGGTCATCACGACGGAGATCTTGAAGCCACGGAAACCGGCCGCGGCGAGGTTGTCCATCGCGCGCAGTGCGGTGGCGTACGAGCCCGCGCCGCGAACGGCGTCGTTGACCTCGGCGGTCGCGCCGTCCAGGGAGAGTTGCACGTCCACGTAGTCGCTCGCGGCCAGCCGGTCCGCCACCGCGGGTGTGATCTTGACGCCGTTGGTGGAGAACTTCACACCCACGCGGTGGGCGGTGGCGTAGTCGACCAGTTCCCAGAAGTCGGAGCGGACCGTGGGCTCGCCGCCTCCGATGTTGACGTAGAAGACCTGCATGCGCTCCAACTCGTCGATGACCGCCTTGCATTCGGCGGTGGTCAACTCGCGTGGGTCACGCCGGCCGGAGCTGGACAGACAGTGCACACAGGCCAGGTTGCAGGCGTAGGTCAGCTCCCAGGTCAGACAGATCGGCGCGTCGAGGCCGTGCTGGAAGTGGTCCACGAGCCGACCGGCGGGCGCGATGGTGCGCTCGGATCCGGGGGGTGCGACCGTCACAGCGCCTCCTCTCGTTGGAGTCTCCTTGGAGTCGCTCACGACTCGGCTTGAGGTCCTTCATGGTTCGGTGACGACCGCGCGGTGATCATCCGGGAGGTCGCCAGTGCGGCCAGCGCGGTCCGGTACCGGGCCAGATCGCGTTGCTCCACACCGGCGGCACGGCACGCGGACCTGGCGTCCGGCTGGTCGGCGAGTTCCTGCACCACGGCAAGCAGCACGCGGTCCTTCAGGAACGAGAGCCGTCGCGTACCGAAGTGGTACAGCAACGCCCCGAACCGTTCGGGCCGCACGGCGACCTGGGGATGCAGTTGCCAGGCGGCGTCGAGGTCGAACCGTGTGTCGGCGGGGCGTCGGCCGGTGTCGGACGAAGGCGGGGCGGACATGGACGGCCCGCTCAGTAGACGCCGCACATGCCGTCGATGGAGACCTCTTCGACCAGCAGGTCCTGTTCGAACAGGTCCTGGTCGACGGGCTGCTCGTCGGTATGCGTGGCGGGTGTGACGGGGACCGGGGCCGGGGCCGGGACCTGCGAGACGTCGCTCATGGGTGACTCCCTCTCCATCGGAGGCGTCGGTGGCATGCATCGGAGGCATGCGTCGGAGGCGCTGATCCCCATCGGCCGGAGGCCCAATCTGGCACCCGATGCCGAAAGGAGACTTGTGACAAAGTAATGGCACCCGATGCCGAAAGGAAGAGGCGTGCCGAAACTGCCCCGCCCCACCTCCGCGGACCGCCCCTCCGGGGACCCCACCTCCGGGGACCGCCCCCACCGCGTCGGACGCAAGCCGCTGACCTCCCGCGCGGAACTGGAGAAACTCGCCCTGGGCCTGTTCGCCACGCACGGCTTCGACGAGACCACGGTGGACGACATCGCGGCGGCGGCCGGTATCGGCCGACGCACCTTCTTCCGCTACTACAGCTCCAAGAACGACGTGGTCTGGGGTGACTTCGAACAGGAGTTGCAGCGGATGCGCGCCTGGTTCGCCGACTGCGCGCCCGAGGTCCCGCTGATGGACGCCCTGCGGGAGGCGATCGTGGCGTTCAATCACCTGGACGCCACGCAGGTCCCCTGGCACCGGCAGCGGATGACCCTGATCCTTCAAGTGCCCGCGCTCCAGGCCCATTCGACCCTTCGCTACGCCGACTGGCGCGCCGTCATCGCGGAGTTCGTCGCCCGGCGTCTCGGCCGGCCGGTCGACGCCACCCTCCCCCAGGTGATCGCCTATGCGGCACTGGGGACCGCCGTCGCGTCCTACGAGCAGTGGCTGCGGGACGAGGACAGCGACCTGGACACCCTCCTGGACCGGGCCCTGCGCGAACTCGCGAACGGCTTCCAGGGCCACGAGCCCGCGATCGCACCGGCGACGGCGACGACAGCGACAGCGACAGCGACAGCGACGGACGATGAGGCAGGCACCGCCGCTATTTGACCGACCGTTCCAGATACATCTAGGGTCTTCCCGTGGCCAGGACCAAGGAATTCGATCCGGACGCCGCGCTCCAGTCGGCCCTTGAGCTGTTCTGGCGGCGCGGCTACGAGGCGACGTCGATGGCGGACCTCGTCGAACACCTCGGCATCGGCCGCGCCAGCATCTACGCGACCTTCGGCAACAAGCACGAGCTGTATCTGAAGGCCATGGACCGGTACGCCGAGACGCGCGATCCACGCCTCCTCGCCGACCTGTCCCAGCCGGGCCCCGTACTGCCCGCCGTACGGGCGCTGGTACGCCGCTTCGCAGCGGAGGCCGCCGCACCGGAGTCCCGACTCAACGGCTGCTTCATCACCAACACCGCGGCCGAACTGGCCCCGCACGACCCGGCCGCGGCCCGCCGGGTCGAGATCAGCTGGGAGCACATCGAGACACCCCTGCACTCGGCGCTCGTACGGGCCAGGGCCCAGGGCGAGTTGCCCGAGGACCGCGATCCGCGCGCACTGGCCCGCATGCTGTTCGTGATGATGCAGGGCGTGCGCGTCGTCGGCAAGGCGTCGAACGACCCGGCCCGGGTACGCGACGCGGCCGAACAGGCGCTGACACTGCTGGACTGACACACACCTGACGAAAACAGCACACCCGACGAAGAGCGCGCGCCGGACGAATGCGGCGGACTCACTTTCCGCGCGCCCTCATGCCCAAATAATGAACCGATCGGTCAAGAATCAAGCCACGACCGCCGCCGCCTTCCCGAACCACCACCACGCCAAGTAGTCCGTCACTCAAGGGAGTTACCGAGATGAACCGCTTCACCGGCAGGTCCGTCCTCGTCACCGGCGCGGGCTCCGGCCTCGGCCGTGCCATCGCGCTCGCCTTCGCCGCCGAGGGCGCGTCCGTAGTCGCCGCCGGACGCACCCGGGCAACGCTGGACGAGACGGTCGGCCTGATCGAGGCCGCCCACGGCACGGCCGCCGCGGTCACCGCCGATGTCACCGAATCCGTCAGCCTCCAGGACCTCGTACGCGAAACCGTCATCCGCTTCGGCGGACTGGACATCGCGGTCAACAACGCCGGGATACTCCGGGGAGCCGGGCCCGTCGGCGAGGTGAGCGAGGCGGACTGGGACGCGGTGCTACGGACCAATGTCACCGGCGTCTGGCTGGCCATGAAGCACGAGATCGCGCACATGAAGGCGAACGGCGGCGGCACCATCGTCAACATCTCCGCCAACCTGGGCGCCCACCTGCGCATCCCGAACCTCGCCGCCTACAGCACCTCGAAGGCGGCGGTCTCGGCACTGACCCGGGCCGCCGCCCTCGATCACATCCGGCACGGCATCCGCATCAACGCGGTCAGCCCGGGTTCCGCCGCTGCCCCCATGTCGCTGCGACCCGGCGAGACCCCGGCCGACCGTGCGGAGCGGGCGAAGTCGGAGAACCCGCTCGGCCGGGTCGCGGAGGCCGAGGAAGTGGCGGCAGCGGTGCTGTATCTCGCCTCACCCGCGGCCGGCGCGATGGTCGGCACGGACCTGGTGATCGACAGCGGAGCATCCGCCTGACAGGTCCCCGCCGCCACCGCGTCAGTGGCTACGAGACCGCGCGCACGCCACGCACAGTGAAGGTGTACGTCCCCGACGGCACGCTGTAGACGGCCTTGTCGCCCTCGATACGTCGCAACGCCGCACCTGCTGACGCCTCGCGTGACACACGGTCCCCGTTCGGCACCCGTATCTCGGCCGTGGTGTTCGGCGGTATGTCGACGTTCAGCCGGAAGACGTCCTTCTTGAGCGTCCACTCCGCCACCGCCTCGCCGTACGGAGTCCGATAACTCCCTTCGACCTGGGTGAGGTCACCGACCACCCGCGGATCGATCACCAGCTCGCGGTAGCCGACGGAGCCGCGCGCCTGCCGGATCCCCGCCAGACCACCGTGGAACCACTCCTCGATCTGGAGCAGGATCATGTGGTTCTTCGAGTTGCCCATGTCCCACTGCTCGGGGTGGGTGGTGAGGCCCTGGGGGTTGGCGACGGTCGGGGCCATGAAGAACCCGTAACTCGGGCGTGTGTCCTCCTGGAGTACCTTCCACAGCACGTCGTCCCGGCCACCGTCCATCAACGCCCTTACGATCGGCGCGAGTCCGATGGTGCCGCCGCTGAAGTGCGGGCCGCCTCCGAACGGTTGGAAGCCCTCGACCAGTTCGACCAGGGCGTCGAGGACCCGCTGCCGCTCCCGATCGGGGACCAGTCCCTCGTCGAGCGCGAGTGCCTGGGCGGCTTGCGTCGCGCCGGTGGTGCCCTGGTTGCCCTGGCTCGTGTAGCGGCCCAGCGTCACGTTGTAGAAGGCGTCGTTGAACGCGTCCTTGATGTGCGAGGCGAGGGCGCGGTACTCGCTCGCGTCCGCGGTGCGGCCGAGTACGGCGGCCATCCTCGCCATCCGGTCGGCGATCTGGTGGTAGCCCCAGGTGCCGGTGATACGGCCCGAGGTGGTCTCGGCCGCGATCCAGTCGGCGAGTGCCGCGTCGACGATGTAGGCGTTGGCCCCGGTGCCCGCCTTCCGCGTCCTGATGTAGTCCATGAACGCCTGCATCTGGGGGTAGTACCGCGCCATCGTCTGCGTGTCGCCGTACGTCTCGTAGAGGAACCAGGGCGTCAGGATGATCCCGTTGCCCCAGTTGATCTCGTCGCCGAACCGGCCGGTGTAGCCCCAGTCGTACACAGGTGCCTTCAACGCGACATTGCCAATGTTGTCGCCCGTCCTGGACTGCCCCTCCGCCAGGTGGCGTTGCATCGTGCGGAGATATGCGGCGTAGCCGAAGTGGCGGTGCAGCGAGCCGAAGGGCTGGAGGTAGTCGGCGGGGTAGGCCAGCTTCTCGCGTCCCGGGCAGTCCGTGAACGTCGACATCATGTTGCTCATGATCGAGTACCGCGCCATGCGGTGGATCCGGTTGATCCGCTCGTTGGAGGTCCGGAAGCCGCCTGCCAGGGGTGTGTCCGCGTGGAGTTGCAGGCCCGTGACCGTCTTGGCCGTGGGCCGGTAACCCGGCGGCAGACCCGTGACCTGGACCCATTGCATGCCGAAGTAGTGGAACTGGGGGTGCCAGGTCTCGCCCTTGCGGTCGCCGTGTGTGGTGTACGCGGCGAACACATCGGTGCCGCGGCTGCCGCCACCGCCCATGATGGACGCCTGGTCGACGGTGCCGTCCGCGGCCAGTGACTCCGCCGGCAGCAGCTTGACCGTCGTGCCCGGCGGCACCGTGCCGTCGAGGGAGAGTTCCGGCCAGCCGGCGAAGTTCTGCCCGAAGTCGAACACCCAGACACCCAGCTTGGGTTGGGTGATGTCGACGGGACGGATCCGGTCCACGATCTTCACCGGTTCCCCCGCGCGCCAGACGAGTTCCGTCGTCAGGTTGGGCGGTGCGGCGATCCCCGCGCCGACCCATCCCATGGGCGAACCGTCACGGCGCTTGGCCGATCGCCCGAGGTCGGCCCCGGGCTCGGTCCATCCGTCCTGTTCACGGCGTGCGTCGTAGTCGGATCCTGAGTACCAGTTGTTGGTGATCGTCGGGCCGAGCGCCGTGGTCCACGCACGGTCGCTGACGACGGCGTCGACCGATCCGTCGGCCTTGGTGATCTCCAGGCGGGCGATCATGCGCGGTGTCACGGCGGCGCCGGCACTGGGATCGGTACTGGCGAGCGGGTTCCCCGAGCCGGTGACCGTGACGCCGCCCGCGTGCTCCCTCTTCAGGGCTCCCTTGAAGCCGATGCCCGTCCCGTCCGCCCCTGCGGTGCCTATCACCGTGATCTCGCGTGTCTCCAACCGCTCGCCGCCGTCGCCCGTGTCGATGTTGATCGTGCCGCCGACGTGGTATCCGGTCACGCTGCTCACCTTGACGGCCGTGTCTCCACCCGCGGCCGGCGCGGCCAGAGTGCCGCTCCCCTTGGACTGGCTCTGCCACCAACTGTACGGAGCCGTGCGGCCCGTTGCCGGGTTGGTCACGGAACGCGTGACCAGGGCGGTTCCATGGCCCAGTTCGACACCGAGCACATTGACGCCGGGGCGGACGAGATGTGTCACGTCGTAGGCCCGGTACTCGACGGAGAGTTGGTAGTTGGAGTTGCCCGGCGCGAGCACCTCGTCGGTCACCGCCCCGCCGTTGAGCCGCGCGGTGTGGAGGCCGATTCCCGCGAGGTACAAGCGTGCCTCGACGACCTTCGCACCATGCCGTTTGTCGACGCTGAACGCGCGCGCGAACAGGGGCAGCGCATCGCCGACGGTGCGGCCGGGATGCTCGATCCACTCGGCGGCGCCCCAGTCCCCGCGCCTGAGCAGCCCCATTTCCCATGAGCTGGGCCGGCTCCAGGCCGTCGTGGCGCCGTGCTGGTCCCAGACCCTGACCTGGCAGACGACGGCCTGCCGGGACGGGAGCGCCCTGCCTCCCCACGGAATGTCGTTCTGGGCGTCCGAGCGGACCTTGCCGGAGTCCCAGAGGTACGGGCCACGGGCGAGATCCTGGGTCCGGCGCGCGGCCCGGATCTGGTAGGCGGTCTGCGTCCATGCCTTCCCCGTGCTCGTCACCCGCCAGCTCAGCCTCGGCGTCACATCGTCGACGCCCAGCGGCTCGTCCTCCCGGCCGTTGACGGCGAGGTGACCGACCGTCGGGCCATGAGGGCTGTGACTGCCGTGGCTGCCGGGGGTGGCGGAGGCGGGCCCGCCGACCCCGGTGGACAGCGCGAGACCGGCCGTCGCGGCTACGGCGATCCCGATGACGTGTCTGCGGTTGAGGGCGTCACGCGACTCTGCGGGCATGCTGAACTCCTTGATCGGTGCGGTGACTTGGTGGCGCGGGAAGGCCCGGCCCGGGCGGGCGCGGACGGTGAAGGTGGTAGGTGTCCGGAGGCGGAACCAGTGGCGGACCGGTGGCGTACCAGTGGCGAATCGTGGTCGGGGTCCCGGATGCGGAGCGGTCAGTCGCCGGGCTCGTAGACGGCGTCCATCGCCTTGAGCACCTTCTCCGGAGTGGACTGTCCGCTGAAGATCTCCTGGAGACCGCTGAGCATGGTCTGCTGCACCTTGGGGTTGGGCCAGAGCATGTCCATGAACGGGACGGTCCGGTCGTCCTCGATGAACGTCGAGAGGTCGGCGAGGGACGGGTCTGCGGCATAGCCGGTGCCGGAGAGGGAGGGAAGGCCGCCCTGCTTCCCGGCGAACAGGTTCATGCCTTCGTCGGACATCACGAAGTCCACGAACTTCAAAGCCAGTTGCTGGTTCTTGGTCTTGGCGTTGACCCCGTAGCCCGCTCCGGCCGCGGCGGGCATGAGGAAGCCGGCGGGGTCGTCGGTGGCCGGCAGCGGCTTGAGGGTGTACTCGCCGGTCGGGTTCTTGTTCTTGAGCAGGGCGATCACCCAGTTGCCCTGGACAATGCCGAGCGTCCTGCCGGTGGCGGCGAGTTCCTGGCTCGCCTCGTAGCTGGTGCCGAGCGGCTTCTTCTGGAAGCAGCCCGCCTTCTCCATCCGCACGTACTTGTCCAGGGCGGTCGCCCATTCGGAGTCGGCGAAGGTGACCTGGCCCGCCCGCATCTTCCGGTCGAAGTCCCGGTCGGGGCCGTACACGGTCGTGGCGACGAGTGCGTAGAGCACGATCTGCGTCACCCAGTTGTCCTGGTTGCCCAAGGCGAAGGCCGGGGTTCCCTTGCGCGCCGCCGCCGCGCAGAAGTCCAGGAGTTCCGTCCAGGTGCCCGGCGGGGTGAGGTCGGCCTTGTCCAGGGCCTGTTGGTTGTAGACCGCGCCGATGCCGTTCTGCCCGAAGATCGCGTTGTACGTCTTGCCTTTGTACTGGGCCACGCTCTCCATCGCCGCCGGCAGCCGGGCGGACCAGGGCTGGTCGGAGAGGTCGAGGAGATAGCCGGGTTCGGCCAGGACGTGGGTCGCGGCGGGGTTGCCGTTGCCGGGCCAGACCGACATAACGTCCGGCGCGGTGCCGGAGGCCAACTTGGTGCGGATCTGCTGCTGGTACTGGTCCGCGCCGCTGGTGGTGAAGCGGACCTTCACCCCCGGGTTGACCTTCTCGAACGCCTTGACGACGGCCTCGATCGACCCTTGGTCGACCGAGGCGAGCGTCAGGGTGTCGGGGTCACCTCCGGTGTCGGCGCGGGTGCCACCGCTGCATGCGGCCAGCACGGCGGCGGCGGTCGACGCGGCCACCAGGCCGGTCAGTCTGCGTCTCTTCATGGTGTCTCCAGCGAGGGAGGAGGGAACGGCGGTCGTCACGTGACCGGCGAAGTGCCGCGTCCGCGGGCTTAGGTGGGCAGTGGTGTGTGCTGTGGGTCAGCCCTTGAGCCCTCCGGCGAAGCCGCTGATGATGCTGCGTTGCAGGGCGAAGTAGACGGCGAGGATCGGCACGACGCTGATCGCGAGCGCCGCGAAGACGAGGCTCCAGTCCGTGACGTACTGGCCGACGAAACCGGCGATGGCGACGGGCATGGTCTGCTGGGCGCTGCCGCTGAGGTACAGCAACGGGGTGAAGAAGTCGTTCCACACGGCGACCGCGTTCAGCACCAGCGCGGTCACGGTGATCGGCTTGAGCATCGGGAACACCACGTACCGGAAACTCTGCGCCGGTGTGCAGCCGTCGATGAGTGCGGCGTCCTCGAAATCGCGTGGCACCGCCCGCAGAAATCCCACGTAGAGGAACACGGTGAACGGCACCTGAAGGCCGGAGTAGAAGAGGATCAGCGCCCAGGGGGTGCCGAGCAGACCGAGGTCGCGCATCGTCTGGTAGAGCGGCAGCGCGGCCAGTTGGAACGGCAATACCAGGCCGAGCATGACGAGCAGGAACAGTCCGCGTGACCAGCGTGCGGTGGCGCGGGCCAGCGGGTACGCGGCGAACGACGAGACGGCCAGGACGACGACGACGCTGCACACGGTGACGAGCGCGCTGTTGGCGAGCGCGCCACCGAGTGCGCCCCGCTGCCACGCCTGCGAGAAGTTGTCGAGGGTGGGCGAGGTCGTCGGGCGGATCGGCGACGAGGTGTCCGACGGCGCCCGGACGGCCAGGTTGACCAGGACGTACACCGGGAACCCGACCACCAGGGCCACGGCGATCATGACCAGTTCCAGGCCGAACGTGCGCTTGCGGTACCGGTTCATGAGGCGGCCCTTTCGTTGCGGGACAGCGCGAAGTACTGGCCCGTGGAGGCGACCGCCACGATGATCGTGAGCACCACCGCGAGGGCGACGCTGTAGCCGAACTCGCCCAGCGTGAAGGCGTCCTTGTAGATCAGCGTCGACAGGGTGTCGGTGGCGTGCCCGGGTCCGCCGCCGGTCAACGCGTAGACCTGGTCGAAGAGTTTGATCCCGCCGGTGATCGACAGCATCAGATTGATGGTGAACGCGGGGGCGAGCAGCGGGCGGGTGACCGACCAGAAGCGCCGTACGGGGCCGGCCCCGTCGATGTCCGCGGCCTCGTGGACCTCCTTGGGTACCGACTGGAGACCGGCCAGGAAGATCACCATGGAGTAGCCGCCGAACTGCCACACGATGACACCCACGACCGACCAGAGGGCGAGCTGCGGGTCGCCCAGCCAGTCCTGCTGCCAGGAACCCGCCCCGACCGCCCGCAGCAGGCCGTTCACCGCGCCCTCGGGACCCAGGAGGTTGCGCCACAGATACGCGGTCACGATCGGGGTGATCACCGCGGGCGCGAACAGGAACACCCGCAACACGTGCCGGGACTTGATGCGGCTGTTGACCCCGAGCGCCAGCAGGAGCCCGAATCCGTTCTGGACGACCGTGACGGCCAGGGCGATCAGCAGGGTGTGCCAGATCGCCCGTATCGCGACGGGGTCGCGGAACATGGCCGCGAAGTTGTCGAGGCCGACGAACGAGAAGTGCGTGCCGAGGCCGTCCCAGTCGGTGAACGCGTAGTACACGCCGCGAGCGGTCGGCACCAGGACGACGAAGGCGAAGAGCAGCATCGCCGGCAGGGCGAACCACCACGGCGGGGTGGTGGCGTGCCGGTCACTCGGAGCACTGGTCACGGGCGGAGTTCTCTCTCTGGCGACACCGGTTGTAACGTTTCAATGCCATGCGCAACACGATGGGGAACGTTCCCCAAAACGGTGCGGCAGACTTTAGGAGCGCCGCGAGGTGACGTCAATATGTCGCGGGCAATGCAGGTCAGTTACTGGCGGCGGGCGACCTGCGGGCATCTACACTCTGGGGCAACGTTCCCTGCGTGATGTGGGACCAGAAGGCGATACTCGGGAACATTGCGGGAGGAAAAGGCAGATGGAGCCGGGAGGACAGTCCCGACGCGTCACCATCGTCGACGTGGCGCGGCACGCCGAGGTCTCGACCACCACGGTGTCCAAGGTGCTGCGCAACGCGTACGGGGCCAGCCCGGCGACGCGGGCCAAGGTGCGAAAGGCCATGGCCGAACTGGGCTATCGGCCGTACGCGGCGGCCCGGGGCATGCGCGGCCAGACGTACACGATCGGCGTGATGCTGCCGGACATCCGCAACCCGTTCTTCCCGGACATCATCGACGGGTTGACCGAAGCGCTGCGGGACACCGACTACCAGGTTCTGATGGGGCCGGGCGGGTGCAACGACGAGCAGGCCGAGGCCCGGATGACCGAGGCGATGATCGACCGCGGGATGGACGGCATGATCCTGGTCGCTCCCGTCTCGTCGCGCTCCCACCTCGAACATGTCGCCGCCGCGGTGCCGACCGTGATCGTCGGCCGGCACGGGCGCTCCGCCTCCTACGACTCGGTGGCCGCCGACGACATCGCGGGCGCCGCCCTCGTCGTCGGCCACCTCGCCGGTCTCGGACACCGCCGGATCGCCCACATCGACCATGCCGAGACCGACCCCGACCGGCTGGCGGAGATGTCCAACGCCGTACGGGCCGACGGCTACCGGGAGGCCATGGCGGCCCACGGCCTGGCGGACGAGATCGACATCGTGTCCACCACCTACACCCAGGAGGGCGGATACCTCGGTGCACGGCTGTTGCTCGACCGGCCCCGCCTCCCCACCGCCATCTTCGCCGGCGCGGATGTCGTGGCCATGGGCGTGATCCAGGCGGTGGACGAGGCCGGCCTGTCGATCCCCCAGGACATCTCCGTCGCGGGATACGACAACACCTCACTGGCCGCCCTCGTCCCGGTCTCGCTCACCAGCGTCGACCAGGCGGGCACCCACATAGGGGCTCATGCCGCGCGCCTGCTGCTCGACCGGATCGCCGACCGCGGCAGACCGTCGGCCCAGGTCAAGCTCGCCCCCACACTCGTACCGCGCCGCACGACCGCTCCCCCACCGGCCTGAGGCAGCCGGCGCCACCCGGGAGGCCGTGGCCCGGCAGTAACCAACGGAGGTCCTGACGCTGCACAGTGCAGTGCGGCTCTGTCAACGGTCGGCGGTGGAGCGGTAATTCACTTGAACCGGCACCGGGTGCGCGTGGCAGGCTGACGCGGTGATTCCTGTGCTGGCTCCCGTCTATCTGAGCTGGGACGACGTGGACCCCACCCGCTACCCCTTCGACAGCACGGCGGCAACGGAGGTGGTGCGCTCGCTGGGCCCTGCTCAGTGTGTGCCGTACCGCCCCGATGTCCATCCCGCGGACTTGAAGATGAGTGACTGGAGCCAGGGCGTGGCCGAGCCCTGGGCCAACGCCATGTCGCATGCTCTCGTCCAGCGCTACGGCCGGTGGGCCATAGGGTGGCGCTGGAACCACGACGAAGGGGACTTCGACGGCGGACCGGTCGGGCACTGGTGCTGCCCGCGGGACTCGATCACCACCCCTGAGGAGACGCTCCCGCGTGTCATAGCGGCGCTGTGCGAGTGGCGCGAGTGGCTGGAGACCCTCCACGGATGGTTCGAGGCGTACCCACTGGAACTGTCCACGGTCGAGGACCAGCGGATCCTGTGGGACCGCAGCGCCCGAAACTTGATCCTTCAGGTGACCGACCGCACGGGTTGCGGCAGCGGCTGGCAGCGGCACTGCGCTCAGGTACTCACCTGGTTCCTCAGCCGCTGGGGAGTCGCGGCCGATGTCGCGGAGGACCTGGTCGACGAGGCGATCGGCGGGCGGTTCCACAGCTGGACCGGCCCCGACACGGCACTGGTCGACGACATCGCGGAGCGGCTCGCGCTGTCTCTTAGGCCGGACGACGGTGTACGGGCCGTCGAGTCGGCGCCGGACCATCTGGAGCGCTGGCTCGCGGTGCGCGGGACCGTGCCATGGCGTGAGGGCCCTGACGGAAGCGCGGACGGAGGCACGGATGGAGGTCCGGACGGCCCGGTGACCCCGTCGTGTGACGGCGCGGCGGAGGACTTCCGGACCTTCGACGGCGCCCTGGACCCGGCCCGCGCGGAGGGCCTGCTCGCCGCTCTGGAGCTGGTACGGGCCGACGCGGCGCGGGGCGCGTCCCTCGACTTCGAACTCCTCGGCCGCTGGCAGCAGTTCGTCCTGGGCACGGCCAAGCCGCCGCCGTTCCGCAGCTTGCCCGCCTTCGCCAAGGGGGGCCGGGAACGGTACGGCATCGGCCCGGACACCCGCGCCCGCCTCGATGCCTGCCTGGCCGAGAGCGCGAGGGACGGCGTGCGTCCCCTCCCCGTGTCCGCACGCGCGGCACGCGCTTATCTCGACGTCTGCTTCTTCCACCCCTTCGACGACGGCAACGCCCGGTCCGCCTTCCTCACCCTCGTCTTCGTTCTCGCCCGCGACGGCATCGCGCTCAACCGGGTCGGCCTGCTCCGTCGCGTCAGCTTCCGGGCCGACGATCCCCAGGACGCGTTGGCTCTCGCCCGGAGCATCGACCTGCACCTCGCGTTGACCCGACGGGACGCCGCCTCTGTCGACTGAGCCTCTGTCACCGGTGCGCCGACCCGGTCTGACGCGATGGCGTCTTGCCCGCCGGCCCGGTGGTCGGGCCCGCGGGCAAGGGGCGGTGCTACTTGGCTGTGGCCTGGGCGGCGGCCCTGATCTGGTTGGCGACCAGGTCCGGGTGGGAGATCATCGCGACGTGCGAGGAAGCCACCTCGACGGTGTGGGATTTGGCGCGCTTGGCCTCGAAGCGCTCCAGGTCGGGCGCGATGGCCTTGTCGTTCTTGGCGACGATGAACCACGAAGGGATCGTCTTCCACGCGGCTTTGGTCGCGTTCTGCGCGAACCCCGCGGCTGCGACGGGGCGTTGCCCGACGGCCATCAATCGAGTTTGTGCCTTGGGGAGGTCGGCGGCGAACACGGCGTGGAACTTGTCGGTCTTGATGTACAGGTCCGACCCGCTCGTGGTCCCGTCGGTGTAGGGAATCGGGTTCAGCGCGGGGGCGAGTTCGCTGCCCTTGAATTTCGCCGACAGGGCGGCGGGGCTCTCGCCCACGTCCGGCATGAACGCCGACACATACACCAGGGCCTTCACGTTCTTGTTCCCGGCCGCGGCCTGGCTGATGACCGCGCCGCCGTAGGAGTGGCCGGCGAGGACGATCGGGCCCTTGACGCTCTTGAGGATCGAGGCGACGTACGCGGAGTCGCTCAACACGCCACGCAGCGGGTTCGGCGGTGCGAGGACCGGATAGCCCTGGCGCTGGAGTCGCTCGACCACGCCGTTCCAGCCGGACGCGTCCGCGAACGCGCCGTGGACCAGGACCACGGTGGGCTTGACGCCCCGCGTACTCGGTTCGGGGTTGTCGGCTCCGGAGAAGTCGCCGCCGGCGATGGCCGGGCCGGACGCGAGCACGGCCGCGGTCAGCGACAGGGACAGAGCGCCCGCGCGGGCTATTCGGCGGCGCGGCATACGGGGGGAAGGAGGTGAAACAGCCATGAGAGATCTCGCTTCTGCTCGGGGAAGGCTGTCGCCTCACACTCACCCGCCGACGTCCGCTCTGCCCTCCAGCACGGGCAGCAGAGTGACAGGGCCACGTCGCCTGCTCAGTGCCCCACCCCTGTCCGGGCTCCCCCCCTCCTCTACGTCTCCTCGTCCTCCGCGGCCCCGGCACTCGGCAGTCGTTCGCGGATCGCGTCCATGACCGACGAGTCGGTGAGTGTGGTCACGTCGCCCAGGTCGCGGTGCTCGGCGATGTCCCGCAGCAGGCGCCGCATGATCTTCCCGGAGCGGGTCTTGGGGAGTTCGGCGACGATCAGGATCTGCCGGGGCCGGGCGATCGGCCCGATCTCCTTGGCGACGTGCCCGCGCAACTCGGCTGCCAACTCCTCCGGCCCGGCCGACTCCGGCTGCGTCCGCCCGGCCTCTCCGCGCAGGATGACGAAGGCCACGACGCCCTGCCCGGTCGTCGTATCGCTGGCGCCGACCACGGCGGCCTCCGCGACCAGCGGGTGGGAGACGAGAGCGGACTCGACCTCGGTGGTGGAGATGCGGTGCCCCGAGACGTTCATGACGTCGTCGACCCGGCCCAGCAACCAGATGTCGCCGTCCTCGTCCTTCTTCGCGCCGTCCCCCGCGAAGTAGATGCCGGGGAAACGGGACCAGTACGTGTCGACGTAGCGTTGGTCGTCGCCCCAGATGGTGCGCAGCATCGCCGGCCATGGATCGGTGAGCACCAGATATCCACCGGAGCCGTTGGGTACGGGCTTGCCCGCGTCGTCTACGACCTCGGCCCGGATGCCGGGCAGCGGGCGCAACGCCGAGCCGGGCTTGCAGACACTCACCCCCGGCAAGGGACTGATCAGCTGCGCGCCGGTCTCCGTCTGCCACCAGGTGTCCACCACGGGGCAGCGGTCCCCTCCGATGTGGTGCCGGTACCAGATCCACGCCTCGGGGTTGATGGGCTCGCCGACCGAGCCCAGCAGCCGCAGCGTGGACAGGTCGAACTCGGCGGGGATCTCGCCGCCCCACTTCATGAACGTGCGGATGGCGGTCGGGGCGCAGTAGAGGATCGTCACGCCGTACTTCTCGACGGTCTCCCACCAGCGGCCCCGGTGCGGGGTGTCCGGCGTCCCTTCGTACAGCACGGAGGTGACGCCGTTGGCGAGGGGCCCGTAGACAATGTACGAGTGGCCGGTGACCCAGCCGATGTCCGCCGCCGTCCAGAACACGTCCCGCTCCGGCTTGACGTCGAACACCGCCCACTGTGTCCAGGCCACCTGGGTCAGATAGCCACCTGTGGTGTGCAGGATGCCCTTGGGGCGGGCCGTGGTGCCGGAGGTGTACATGATGTACAGCGGGTGTTCGCTGTCGAACGCCTGGGCCTCGTGCTCGGACGGCTGGCCGGCCACCAGGTCGTGCCACCACACGTCCCGGCCCTCCGTCCAGCCGGTCTCCCCTCCGGTACGCCGCACCACCAGCACGCTGCGCACATCCGGGCACTCGCGCAGCGCTTCGTCCACCGCGGGCTTCAGCGGAGAGGCGGCACCCTTGCGGTAGCCACCGTCCGCCGTGATCACCACTCGGGCGTCGCAGTCCAGGATCCGGCCGCGCAGTGCCTCGGCGGAGAAGCCGCCGAAGACCACGGTGTGCGGGGCGCCGATGCGGGCGCAGGCCAGCATGGCCACCACCGTCTCCGGGATCATCGGCATGTAGATGGCCACCCGGTCGCCGGGCCGGACACCGAGTGTCTCCAGCGCGTTGGCCGCCCGGCAGACCTCCGCCGTCAGCTCGGCGTAGGTGATCGTGCGGGTGTCGCCCGGCTCGCCCTCCCAGTGGAACGCGACCCGTTCGCCGTGGCCGGCCGCCACGTGCCGGTCCAGACAGTTGTACGCCGCGTTGAGCCGTCCGCCGGTGAACCAGCGGAAGAACGGGGCGCGGCTCAGGTCCAGTACCTCGGTCCACGGCCGCTCCCAGTCCAGCCGGGCCGCTTGCGCGGCCCAGAACGCGAGGCGGTCGGTGTCGGCCCGTTCGTAGTCCGCTGCCGTGGCGTTGGCCGTGGCGGCCAGCTCGGGAGGCGGCGGGAAGCGCCGCTCCTCGCGCAGCAGGTTGGAGAGTGTCTCGCCACCGGTGTCACTCATGTGTGTGCTCCGGCGACCGGGCCGCCGTGGTGGTGGGTGCGGTGCGGCATCAGGTGCTTACCGACGTTCGGGAAGACCGGCAGCACCGTCCGGTGCCAGGTGGAGTTGGTGACCTCCGCGAACGACGCGTACCAGGCGCAGACCGCTGTCAACAGGCCGAGCCAGCCGCCGGCCTTGGTGACGTCGGGCGACTGGGCGAAGGCGCCGATGCACAGCACGATGAACGTCGCCGACAGGGTGACGAACACGGCCAGCACCGCTCCTGTCGTGCGCGTCGCGGCGACCGTCATGTAGACCGTGAAGATCGCCCAGACCAGCAGGAACAGACCGACCGCCTGGTGTGCGGTGGACAGCGGCAGGCCGCCCGCGACGAACCTGGCGAACGCGGCGTACGCCAGCCAGAAGGCGGCGAAGGAGCTGAAGGCCGTGGCGGCGAAGGTGTTGCCCCTGCGGAACTCCCACATGCCGGCCAGCAGTTGCGCGATGCCACCGTAGAAAAGGGCCAGCGGGAGGACGACGGCGCTCAGTCTCAGGTCGCTGATGAGGCCGGCGTTGAACGTACTGAGAACGAATGTGGTGGCGGCGAAGCCGGCGAGACCGAGCGGGCCTGGATCGGCGATCGTGGGGCCAGGAGTCGTGGCTGTAGTGCTCATCTGCGCTTCCTCCTGTCATCCGAGTCACACGGATGCACTTTCCATTGTAAGGAGCACATACGTAAGAGGCACCTGTTCACCGTGGTGCCGGGCCGACGGGGGGTGGGGGTTACCGGGAGCGGCACGTAGCGGCACGTGAGCGGCTGCACGGCCGGGGAAAATGGCAGGTCAGAGGCGATGCGGTGGGCCGAGACAGGGCTTCTACGGGTGTCCGTGACACGGCGGTCGACGCCGGCGCGGGGACCGGGTCAGGGGTGGGTCAGCGGTCGGTCAGGCGTGGGTCAGGGTTCGCGGCGAAGGGTCGGCGGTGGTGGCGGCACGCGCTCATGCGGGGCGTGCCGGTCCCGCCACGCGAGGCAGTCCTCCGGCCGGGCCATGACCCAGGGGTCGTCGGCGAGTTCCGGGGGCAGTCGGAGATCCGCCCAGGTGAAGTACATCCGTGACAGCCGGGGCGGCGCGTCGAAGTCGATACGGCGGACGATGAGTCCGACGAGGGTGGTGGACCGGAGGTCGACGCGGCGCGGCTCGGCTCGATCGGGCCGGCGGGCGAGAACGTCCATCGCGGCTCGGATGTCCGCCGGCGGTTCGGTTCCCCATGCGGGAACCGGCTCCCGCATCCCCTGCTCCGGAGGGCTGGATTCCGGGATCCGTCGGGTGTCGAGTGCGGTGTTCTCGCGGATGAACGCCGCGAGCAGCCCCACCACGGTGTTGTGGTCTCCGGGCGACTCGGCCATGACGTGTTCCAACCCGTTAAACGGCTCCCAGCCGCTCCGCGAGCTTGTCCGAGGCCAACTGCCCGGCAGACGCCCGGAATCGCTCCATCACCTGACCGCGCCGGGAGTGGTCGCCAGGGCGAGACGATGACGGCGCGTCCCGCCCCGAACGGCAGTCCATGCGCCCCGACTTGGCATCATGCGAGGCATCCCACCGCATCGGAGTGGAGTCCCGCCACCCCGCCCTGTAAGGTAGCGATCTTCGGTCGGCGTAAGCCCCCGGAGTCCCCGAAGGCCATGCCCATGACGCACCTCGCCCGGACCCCCGCGCGACTTCGGCTGGACGCCGCGCTGGACAACCTCGCTGCTGTCTTCCGTGGGATGACGGCCCACCCCGACGAGACCAACTGCGAGTGCCACTGGGGCAGCGCGGAAGACCTCGGGCAACTGAAGGTGCCGGACACAGAGCTGGACCCTGACCTCCTGGCTCGAACCTGGGAGGCCACCGACTGGACCTACAAGGGTGCTGTGCTCCGCCGGATCCTGCCCCAATTCTCCAAGGCCCTCACCGCCGGCCGCATCGAGGCGCTCTTCGGTATGGAGGAAGTCGGACGCACCTTCCACTGCGCGAAGTGGGAGCAGTGGCCCGCCGAACAGGCTGCGGCCGTACGCGAGTTCCTGGACGCCTGGTGGGCCCACACCCTCACCGATCCGGCGCCCACGGTGCCCGCGTACGAGGTCCTCGCCACGTGCGCCGAGGCATCCGGCACGCTCGGCCCCTGGCTCCACACCTGGGAGACCCAGTCTCACCCCACGGCCGATCAGCACCTCACCGAAGCCGCGACCCACTGGGAATACGACCTTCTGGGAGACCAACTCCCGTGGGACACCTGGCACAGCGAGGAAGACCTGCGCACCGAGCTGACGGCATGGCTGCTGCGCCATACCCCCGCCCGACTCCGGGCCCAGGGCGCACCCGAAGAGCTGCTCCACCGGATACGACTGCTCGGCGTCACCGACCTCGACCGCTGGGAGGACCCGCACTGGCCCGGACACCGCTACTGAACCCCCGACTGAGCCCCGCGTTCGCCGTCAGCCTCTGGACAGTGTCAGGCAAAACGGATGCCCCGCCGGATCAATGAGGACCCGCCATCTGCCCTCGTTCGGTTGGTACTCCGGCTTGCTCGCGCCCAACTCCAGCAGCAGCGCCTCGGCCTCGTCCAGGTCGTCGACCGCGAAGTCGAGGTGGATCTGCTGGGGCACGGTCTGTTCGGGCCAGCGCGGGGCCCGGTAGTCGTCGACGCGTTGGAAGCCGATCAGTAGCCCGTCCCCGCGAGTGAGACCGGCGAAGTCACCGTCGGACTTCGGGTGCGGCTCAAACCCGGTGGCCTCCTGATAGAACGCCGCCAGCGCCTCCGGATCGACACAGTCGAGCGTGATCGCCGTGAGCTTCATCCGCGGAAACATGGCAACTCCCTGACCGCCATCAGGCGTGGGTCCGTCCGAACCTCGTACGCCGTCACACCGTAGAGATCAACCCGGCCCCACGCGACCGTTTTTAGCGCGTGAGACTCCCCGCCGGACTGTCACACGCTCGGTGGTGTCCACAGCACGGGATCGGTCGCGGGTGTCAATCCCGCGAGGACCAGTTCGTCGTAGGCGTTGGCTGTCCCCCACTGGTCGTGTTCCTCGGGGGTGGTGCCCCATACCTTGGGTGTCCAGCCGTGGTCTTCGTCGATCTGGATCAGCTCGGTCGTGTACTCCATGACGAATCCGCTCGACGGTTCCTGGAAGTACGAGTAGGTGTTGTCTCCGGCACCGTGTCGGCCGGGGCCCCACAGGGGCTGGAAGCCGGCGCGCATCAGTCGTCCCGTTCCGCGCATGAACTCGTCGATGCCGTTGAGTTCGAAGGACACATGGTTCAGGCTCGTGTGCTTCGACTGGGAGAACGCCAGGATGTGGTGCGCGCTTCCGGTGCGTAGGAAACAGAAGAAGTCCTCGACCCAGTCCGAGATCTTGAAGCCCAGAAACTTGCCGTACCAGGCGATGGTCCGGTTCACGTTCGTGGTGTTGAAGGCGGCGTGGCTGATGGACTTCGGTCTCGACTCGCCGCGCTCGACCGGGCGGTGGGCGCGCTGTTCGACCTCGGTGGCGAGTTCGACGGGTCGGCCGTCGCAGTCGAAGAAGACACACGAGTAGCCGCCACCGAGGTCAGCACGGTCACCGGGTTCGCGAATGACCTTCGTGCCGCTGCGCGCGACACTCTCGTACAGCAGGTCCACCCCGGCCCGGTCCCGGACATCGAATGTGGTGAGTTCGATGCCGGCGGCGTTGTTCTGGCGCAGTTTGATGATGTAGTTGCTCGGGCATCCGGACCCGAAGTAGCTCCTGCCCTGCTCCTCGGTGACGAGGTCCAACTGCCAGAGGTCCCGGTAGAAACCCCTCGCGACCGGCAGCTCCTCGACCGCGATCGCGACCGACCGCACGCCGGTGATCGGATGGGGGGTGGGGATGGACATGTGATTCTCGCTTTCTCGCGGGGAAGTCGCCCGTGGTCGCATCGAGTTGAGTAGCTACCACGGGCGCCGGGAGATGGCCATGTCCTCCGACTCCATGTCCTCCGACTCCGTGAACTCGACTTGATGTTCAACACGTAGCGGCACCGCCCCGTGGGAGGCCCGAGAAGAACAGCCCCTACCGTGCCAAGTCGTCCCCGAACCGCGCTTCCTTCTCCGGTGCGCCCAGCGTGCGCGGGCCGAACGAGGTGATGTTGGTGGTCGTCAGGCCGGACTTGGAGCCACGCAGCACCCATACGGCGCCCGAGTCCGCGTAGACCCCGTCCTCGTAGGGGGTGGCCACCACCAGGTCCGCGCGGTTGTTGGCGTTGACGTCGGCGAGGAGCACGGTCCGGCCGAAGTAGTCGCCCTTCTCGGACTTGCCGGGCACGCCCCGGGTCGACTGGTGGAAGGCTTGCGCGCCCTTGCCGGTGAGACCCGCCGCGCCGCCCTTGAGCAGGACGACGGCGCCCGCGTCGCGGATCGAGCCGATGTCCTCGCCGGGTACGCCCACGGCGACATCCGGGTAGCCGTCGCCGTTGACGTCCCCGGTGGCCAGCGAATAGCCGAACAGGTCACCGGAGTTGACGTCGTGGTCGCCCCACTCGCTCACCCCGGGTACGCCCGGTGTCTCCTGGGTGATCTTCGCCGTACGCGTGGAGGGACCGGACGCCGAACCGTAGACCACCCGGATCGTGCCGGCGTCGTAGTCACGGTCCTCCGAGACCTGGTCGACCTGCATGGCGATGAGGTCGCCGTATCCGTCCCCGTTCACGTCGGCGACGACCCCGCCTGTCGTGATGTGGCCGGTGGACTTGGAGGTCTGGCTGAGGCCGTTCTTCCCGCCCGCCCAGAAACGGGACTTGCCCGGGGTGTCGTCGAAGCTGTGGGTCGTGACGATGTCGTCGGCGCCGTCGCCCGTCATGTCACCCACGGCGATGGCCTGCGGGTGGTCCCCTTCCGTGAAGGGGAGGGTCTGGGTGGAGGCGGGAACTCCGGTGCGGGAGAAGGGGCCGAAGCGCACCTGGAGGCCCTCGTCGCTCTTGACGACGAGGTCGGTGTGACCGTCGCCGTTGATGTCGCCCGCCACGACGGTCGAGGTGGGCGTCGGAAGCGCGGTGCCTTTGCTCAGGCCCTTCGCGGAGCCCCAGAGCACCGTCGGGGCGGCGAAGTCGCCCACCACGAGATCGGTGTAGCCGTCGCCGTCGAGATCACCGACCGCCGTGGTGCGGCCGAAGGCGCCGTACTTCTCGACGTCACCCGGCACGCCCGACGTCGCCCGAGTGAGCAGTTTCGGGTGCGCGGTGTCGGTACCGGCCGCGGATCCGTAAAGGATCGCGATGTAGCCCGCCTCGATGAGACCCGAGACGGTGCCACCGGGCGCGGTGACGGCGAGATCCGCGTAACCGTCACCGTTGAAGTCGACAGGCGCCTTGGCGTTCTGGGCGGTGGCCGGTGCGGCGAGACCGCCGGACACCGCCAGGGAGGCGGTCAGCAGGGTGGCCACCGCGGCGACGGGGGCACCTTTCACGCCACCTTTGACGCCACCTTTCACGGCCTTGAGACGACGGGGTAGGGCAACGGCCCGGCGGGTGCGGTGGGACATCGGTGTCTTCTCCAGGACGTCATGTCGCCGGGCAGCCACAGCACAGCAGGGCGCCCCGGCAGTTGGCCTACCGTACGTCGGTCGTTCACCTTGACCGCCAAGCCCGGCAAAAGGTTGTGGCGCCCGCCCCACCTGGGCGGCATTCATCGACAGCGGGATCGATTCGCGGCACTTGTCCGCGAGGGAACCCACCAGGCCGACATGGCGCGGCGGCGTTACGGTCGGGGCTTGTTCGCGAACACCCACCTGTTGCCCGCCAGCGCGTCGTTCTGCTCGGGCAGCGGGCCGCGTCCGTGATGGCGGGTGAAATCGAAGGGGGTGTGGACCGATACGGACCAGCCCTTTCTCGCCAGATCACCGGCGGAGTCGGGTCGCGGACCCCTGTCGAACAGGGTGAGCAGGTCGATGCCTATCTGGCGTGTGGTCGAGGTGTAGAGCGGGCTGTCGCGGTATTCGAGCAAGTCCTTTTCGAGCTTGACCTCGAACGCCAAAGCGCTTCCCCCGGTACTCAACCGCTCCACCGTGTCGATGAGGTATGTCTCGGCGACGGCGGGCAGATAGAACAGCAGCCCCTCGGCCAGCCAGACGCTCGGTGCGGCCCTGTCGAAGCCGGCGTCGGCGAGCGCGCCGACCCAGTCCCCGCGCAGATCGATCGGTACGGGTACGCGGGCTGCCTTCGGGGTGGCCGACAATCCGTCGAGCACCTTGTGCTTGAACGCCAGTACGCCTTCCCTGTCGATCTCGAAGATCACACAGCCGGGAGGCCAGTCGAGCCGGAACGCCCGCGCATCCAATCCCGCCCCGAGCAGGACCACTTGGCGGGCGCCTCCCTTGTGCACCGACTGGAGGAGGAAATCGTCGAGGACCCTCGTCCGCAGACCGAAGTACCGCGCGAAGCGCCCCCACAGCGGGTTCGCGTCGCCGTCCGGAACCTGTTGTATGCGGACCGGCCAGTCGGCGGACGCCGGTGCGGCGAGCACGAAGTGCTCCGCGTAGAGGTCCCGTGCCAGGGTGTCGTGGCGGTGGGTCTCGATCGCGCGTGCCGCGGCGACGAGGAGAGCGGTCACGCCTATACCTCCTTCCACGCCTTCCACGCCGGTGTGACGAGGCGTTGTGCTGCCGACCACGTGCCCTCCTTGGGCGAGTTGAGACCACGAACAGCGAGGAATGAAAACGAAAGGGTGGGTCAACGGTGGACGCACTGCGCCACCGCACCGGCGCCGTGCCTCAGGACGCGCTCACCGGCGGCTCTCCCCCGGGAGCAGAACGGGTTTGACCACGCGACCCGCGTCGCAGTCGCGTTCTGCCTCGTTGATGGCGGCGAGTGGGTACGTACGGATCAGCTCGTCGAAGGGGAACCGCCCGGCCTGCCACAGCGCGATCAGCCGCGGAATCATCAGTCCCGGCACCGCGTCCCCCTCGCAGATGTGGGTGATTCTCCTGCCCCGGTCCAGTGCCCCCGGTTCGAGCGGCAGCGCGGTGTGGAGCCGTGCCACCAGGCCGAGGTGGCCGGTCGGGCGCAGGCCCCTGAGCGCGTCGTTGATCAACTGGGCGGAGGCCGTGGTGTCCAGCGCGTATCGCGCGCCGCCGTCGGTCAGCCGCTGGATGCGCCCTGCCAGGTCGGTCGACGCGGCGTGCAGCGGGATCGCGCCGTACCGCTCGGCGATGGCCAGTCGTTCGGGGTATCGGTCGACGGCGACGGTCACCGCTCCGGAGGCACCGGCCGCCATCACCGCGGCCAGGCCCACCGCTCCCGCGCCGAAGACCGCGAGGGTGTCACCGGGCCCGACGCCGAAGGAGCTGAGGACCGCTCCGGCGCCGGTGAGGAAGCCGCAGCCGAGCGGTCCGAGCAGGTCGACGGGCAGCGAGGGATCGACCCGGACGGCGTTGCGGGCCGGCACCATCGCGTACTCGGCGAACGAGGACTGGCCGAACCACCGGGGAGCCAGTTCGCCGCCGGCCGCGTCGGTGAACCGCGCGGCCTTCTCCGTTCGCCCTCCGAAGAGGTTGAGCGAGGCGAAGGAGTCGCAGTAGGCGGGGGCGGCGCCCAGACAGTTCCGGCACTGTCCGCAGGAGTCGAAGCTCAGCACAACGTGGTCGCCGTTGCTCAGGCCGGTGTGCGGGCCGCCCGTCTCCACCACGACTCCGGCGCCCTCGTGGCCGAGCACCGCCGGTAGCGGTGAGCTGCCCGAACGCCGGACCGCGAGATCGGTCCGGCACATCCCGCAGCCCGCGATCCTGACCAGGATCTCGCCGTCGGCCGGCCCCGCGTTCAGGATCACCTCCTCGACGGTGAATCGGCTCTCGGACGAGCGCAGTACCGCCGCGTCGAACCTCATCGTCACGCCTCCTCAGGCCGGTGCACGACGAACGGCCTGAGGTTTCCGTAGAGCCCCCACGGCCCGCCCGCGACGCCGACACCGCTCTCTTTGATGCCCGCGAAGGGCTGGGCGAGGGACAGTTCGGCGTGGTGGTTGATCCACGCCGTCCCGCACTCCAGCCGGTCGGCCACCGCCTCGGCCCGGTCGAGGTCGGTCCCCCATACCGAGCCGCCCAGCCCGAACCCGGTGTCGTTGGCCGCCTCGACGGCTTCGTCCAGGCTTCCGTACGGCAGCACCGGCAGGACCGGACCGAACTGCTCCTCCCTCACCACCGGGCTGTCGGGCGGGACGTCGGTCAGGATCGTCGGGGCGTAGAAGTAGCCCGGCCGGTCCAGCCGGTGGCCGCCGGCCACGGCTCGGGCACCGTCGGCCAGGGCCTGGTCCGTGTAGCGCTTGACCCGGGCCAGTTGGGGGGCGTTGTTGACCGGGCCGAGCTGGGTGTCCGAGTCGAGTCCCGCTCCGACGACGACGGTCTTCGCGCGCTGTGCGAGGGCCTCGACCACCTCGGAGTGCAGCCGGGCCGGGGCGTAGACGCGCTTGACCGCCATGCAGACCTGGCCGCAGTTGCGGAACGCCGCCCAGAACAGGCGGTCCGCGATCCGCGCCACCTCCACGTCCTCCAGCAGGATCGCGGCGTCATTGCCACCCAGTTCCAGGGTGACTCGGGCGAGCGAGGCCGCCGCGCCCTCCGCGACGGCCCGTCCGGTGGGAATCGAACCGGTGAAGGTGACGTGGCGGATCCCCGGATGGGAGGCCAGGCGGGCGCCGAGGGGTTCCTGACCGGTGACGATCGTCAGTACGTCCTCGGGGAGGGCGGTGGACATGACGGAGCCCAGCAGCCGGGTGGCGAGGGGCGTGAAGGGAGAGGGCTTGAGGACCATCGTGTTGCCCGCTGCGAGCGCGGGCGCGAACTTCGCCGACGCGAGCTGAAGGGGAAAGTTCCACGGGACGATCGCGGCGACGGGTCCGAGCGGTCGCCAGCGGATCTCGCTGCGTACCGGCCGACCGTCCCTAAGGGGCCGGGGCTCGGGTCGTAGCTCGGCGAAGTAGCGCAGGCGGGCCGCCGTGCGGGCGATCTCCGCGTAGGACTCGACAAGGGGTTTGCCCTGTTCACGGGTGAGAAGCGGGGCGATGTCCGTCGCCGCCGTATCCACGGCGTCGGCTGCCGCGAGCAATGCGGTGGCGCGGGCGACGGGGTCGGCCCGCCAGGTGCGCCATGCCTCGTGGGCCCGGCCGACGACGGCGTCCAACTCGTCCGGCTGCTGGTCGGGAGCCTCCTCGAAGGCCAAGCCGGTCGCAGGATCGAGGACGGCGAAGCGCTCGCCGAGGGTTCCGGGGGCTCGATGGGGCGGGCGTGTCGCCATGCCGGCGATCAGCTCGCTGCGGTGACGGCAGCCGTGTGTTCCCGGGCATGCCGGTCCATCTCCGCACGGAAGGCGGCCACCAAGTGCGGCTGAATCCTTCCGGTGGTGCGGTCGCCGCCCTCGCAGACCGCCCCGCGCACTCCCACGATGTCCGTGCCGATGCGGGTCAGCGCGCCGAGGTCTCCGACCTTCACGCTGCCCGCGAGGGCGGCGAGCAGATCGGAGTCGTGGGCCCGCTGGACGAACTCCGCGCAGACCTCCGGCGGAACGTGGTCGAACAGCCGTGTCCCGTCCTTGACCGCGGTGTCGAGCATGGCCGCGTCGGCGCCGGAGCGGACGGCGATGTCGGGCAGGGCAAGCGGGTTGACGCAGCCGATCCGGTGGGCATCGGCGTAGCCCGAGGCGACGACGAACGCGTCCGGCCGATAGTCCTTCACTGCCCGGACGACCCCTCGCATGACATCGATGGCCTGCTCGGGCGTCGTGCATCCGTAGAGGCCGACCTTGATGTACGTGGCTCCGGAGACGGCCGCTCCGAGCGCCGCCTGGGCCACCGTGCCGGGCTTGTACGGCACGTCTCCCACGGTGGCGGACACCGGCTTGTCCGCCGGGACCGCGTCGCGGATCTCTCTGATGACCCACGGGAAGTTCGCGCCGAGCGAGCCCTCGTCGGGCTTCTTGACATCGACGATGTCGAGATGCTCGGCCGCCTTCGCGCAGTCGAGGGCCTCCTCGACACTGTCCGGGGAGATGAGAAGCAACAACGTGGACTCCTTCCGCCGCATGTCCACCTGGCCAAGGGGCAGGTGTGCGAAGTCGCCTGGATCACTTGCGCTCCGCTCATGATTACGGCGGTCCTCCGGCCATCGGTAGGGCGCGCGGAGTCCGAACGGTGTTGCCGCGACGTACCCGGTGCGCCGTGCGCGCCGGTTCGGCCAACTCCCGCCCAGGTCCGGCGCGGAGTCAGGAACAGCCGTTCGTTTGTCGGCGTTCGCGGGTGTGGCGGTTCTCGGGGATCGGGAGGCCGAGGTTGCCGCGCAGGGTGTCGGACTCGTACGCGGTGCGGAACAGGCCGCGCTTCTGGAGGAGCGGTACGACACCGTCGACGAAGAGGCCGAGGTCGTCGTTGTTCCGGAAAGCGAGGTTGATGCCGTCGAACGCGCCGGCGTCGAACCACTGCTCGATGGTGTCGGCAACGGTCTCCGGTGCTCCGACGAACGGCGAGCGGCGGAACGCGTTGACCGAGTCGGCGACCTGACGCAGCGTGAGATTCTCGGCCTCGGCCCGCTCGATGATCTTCTGGGCGCCCGTCCGGCCGCCCTTCTCGGCGAGGTGGGCGACGTCCGGGAAGGGCGCGTCCAGGTCGTGCCCGCTGAAGTCGTACGCGCCGAACGAGCGGCCCAGGAGCGCGAGGTTGCGCCCGAAGTCGTTGTCCTCCTCGAAGATCTCCCGTTCGCGACGCCTCGCGGCCTCGTCGGTCGCGCCGACGATCGGGTCACCGTGGATGAAGACCTTGATGTGGTCGGGGTTACGCCCATAGGACGCGGTGCGGGACTTGATGTCGGCGTAGTACTCCCGCGCCTGCTCCAGGGTGCCGCCCGGCGCGTAGATACCCTCGGCGACCCGTGCGGCCAGGTCGCGGCCCTCGTCGGAGACCCCGGCCTGGAAGATGACCGGCCAACCCTGGGGTGAGCGGGAGATGTTGAGCGGCCCCGCGACCTTGAAGTGCTCCCCGACATGGTCGAGCGCGTGCAGCTTGTCCGGGTCGAGGAAGACGTCCCGCTCCACGTCGGCGGTGAACGCGTCGCCCTCGTAGGAGTCCCACAGGCCCTGCGCGACCTGGACGAACTCCAGGGCGCGGCCGTAGCGGGTGGTGTAGTCGAGGTGCTCGTCCAGGCCGTAGTTCTTGGCGGTACCGGTGTCGAAGCTGGTCACCACGTTCCAGCCGGCGCGCCCACCGCTGATGTGGTCGAGCGACGCGAACCTGCGGGTGAGGTTGAACGGCGAGTTGTACGTCGAACTCGCCGTGCCGACCAGGCCGATGTGCCGGGTATGCGTGGCGACGGCGGACAACAGGGTCAGTGGCTCCAGCCGGTTGAGGTAGTGCGCGGGGTAAGTGGCGTTGATGAACTGGCTGTCGACGATGAAGAAGGCGTCGAAGAGCGCGTGCTCGGCCGCCTGGGCCTGCTCGATGTAGTAGGTGATGTCGATGCTGGCGTTCTTCGCCACGCGTGGGTCTTTCCAGAGACCGTGCTGGCCGGGGCCGCCGACTCCGTACGGATGCAGGGCGAGATGGATAGTGCGCGGCATGACAGCTCTTCTCCGTGGTTCGCTGATCCCGGGATGACAGCGCGAGGGGAACGGGCGCGGGCTCAACTCAACGGCGGGCAATCAGCGTTGCCGGCAGGAGTCGGGCGGCGCCTGTGATCAGGGACGGTGCCCGATCAGGGGCAGTGCGCGATCAGGAACGGATCAGCGACAGAGGGTGCTGGAAGTGCGCCGCGGGTGCGTCGTGAGCATGTAGAACATCGTGACGGCAGCCGCCGACGCCTGTCAATGGACACCTATAGGTGTCTCATTGGGCGGAACGGTCTTCGACCACAGATCAGGGCGCGGACACCGGCGTCAGAAGCCGGGCCGCGCCCCACGTCGCATCGCATCGCGTCAAGGCAGTGGCGATCAGGTGCCCGGCTTGCGCCCGTACACGTAGACGTCGTCGCCCTTCTTCAGAAGCGACCAGTACTTCTTGGCGTCGGCGGTACGCATGTTCACGCAGCCGTGCGAGCCCGGCGGGTTCCACATGCTGAGGCCCACCGAGTGGAACGCCTGGCCGCCGTCGAAGAACTGGCTGTAGGGCATGGGTACGTTGTAGATGCTCGACACATGGTCGATGTTGCGCCAGTACACCTTCTTCAGACCGGTGCGGGTCTCGTACCCGTTACGGCCCGTGCGCACCGGCACCGGCCCGTACACCAGCGTCTTGCCGTCCTGGATCCAGCTGAGCTGAAGCGTCAGGTTGACGCAGGCTATACGGCCCTTGTTGACGGGGCACTTGCCGTCCTTGTTGGGCTTGTTGCCGACGGCCTTCTGCTTGTTCATCAGGTCCATCACGCCCCAGGTCACGGGGCCCGCGTAGCCGATGTTCGGCGTGATGCCGTGCTTGTTCTGGAATCCCCGGATCGCCTTGCAGTCGGCCGCGGACTGCTTGCCGTCGACCGGGCGGCCGAGGAACTTCTCGACCTGCTTCTGATACGGGCCGGTCTGCGTCGTGCACGACGCGGCACTGGCCGGAGCCGCCCCCAGCGCCAGCGTCAACGGGGCCACCAGGCCGGTGATCCCGAGAGCGACGGCGCTCCTTCTGCGAATGTCCCCCATGTGTGGCTTCTTCCTTTCACGCGAACTGCGAGGTTGCGCCCATGTAGACCGTCCGGGCCGACAATGCGTTGTATCGGGGATGCCCCCTGTCGCAGAGCCCGAACACCTGTGACCGTTCCGTGACACGCACCAAGCAGGATCGGGGAAGTCCGGTGCGGTACAGCGCCCCGCCAAGGGCGCGGGAAACTGCGCGACCAGCCACCGACGGCCGGCGGATTCCGCACCGGTCTTCCCGCGGAGCACTCAGCAGCGGGTGCGGTCCCGCGTAAGGGCGCCCTGGACGGTCGTCAGACTCCGGTCGTAGCAACTACCGCTGCCGTACAGGCGGTACCGCTCACTGGTGGTGGCGACCGCGTGCCGCTGATCACGCGGGACGTTCGCCGTGTACGTGGCATCACCCGCGTAGGAGTCGTCGAGCCGCTGCCAGGCGACCGTCCGTCCGCCTCGGGACTCCTCGACGGCCGCGCGGTCACCGAGCGCGAGGACGGTACGCAGCCGGTCGCCGTCGCCGAGGGTCGTCGTCCCGTCCATCGTGTACGTGCGGTCGGCGCGGATCACGCGCGCGGGGCCGCGTCCCGCCGTGGTGACCGTCTCGTCGTCCGTCCAGCGCGCGTCGAGCGCGTCCATGGTCTCGCCGGCGGTCCAGCGGTGCGTGGAGGTGTGGGCGAGCGCACGGGTCACGGTCGTCGTCACACGGCCGTGGGAGGTGTCGACATAGCCGGAGACTGTCAGTCGGTGACCGCCTTCCGTGTCGAGCCGGTGCTCCGAACCGGGCTTGTAGGAGGTGGAGTTGTCCGGAACGCTCTCCTGCTGCCGGGTCACGGCACCGGTGACCTGCTTACGGCCCTCGTCCTGCCAGACCAGGACATTGACCGGCGTACTCCAGCCGCTCTGCCCCTGCGGGACGCCAACGACCGACACTTCGACCCGGTGCGCCTTGCCGTCGTTGAGGACGCCCGCGAACGGGGTCAGGTCATACGTGATCGGCCGCACGTCGAAGGCGCGGGGGCCCGGAATCACGTACCAGAGAAAGGGGTTGGACCAGCCGCCGGTCCAGACCGTCGGGAAGGGGGACGCGATTCCCGCGAGGTGTCCGTCGACCTTGATCTGCACCTCCCGGTAGGGGCCGTTGTCCGCCTTGCAGGAGTACGGGGCTTCGTCCGGCACGGTCAGGTACCAGTACTCCTCGCAGCCGCCGCCGGATCCCGTCGCGTACACCTCCGCGAGCAGGCGTTCGGAGTTGCGCGGGGTCGTGAGCGTGCCGTTGTCGAGGGTGAGGACGCGGTCCGGGGTGTCCTGGGTGTGTTGGGTGTGTTGGGGGTTCTGGGTGGCGGACCTGGCGGTGCGCTCGGCCGCGTAGAAGGTCAGCGTGACCTTGACGTCGAGGATGCCCGTGTAGGTGTCGTCAACGACGTTCCCGATGAGCATCTCCACGTCCCGCGCGCGGCGGAGCGTGTCGCTGTAGCGCGTGACGTCCTTCTCCACCGACCAGGCGATGCCGTCAGGTGAAGGCTGAGGGGTGGACGTGCGCAGGACTTCCACGCCGCCGATGCGCAAATAGCCCAGCCGGTCGTACTGCCGTCCCTTGACCTTGCCGTCGAGTCGCAGCACCACCTTGCTCCACCGGTCACCGCACCCGCGAGGCGGGGCGTAGGCGCCCTTGTACGGCGTGAAGTCCCGGAACTGCGCCTCGGCGACGGTGACTTCGCACGCCTTTGTGCCCGGCTTGGATATCGGTGGCGCCGCCGTGAGCGGATCGTGCCAGTCCGTACCGAACTCGGGCGGCGGTTCGGCAGCGGCCCGCATCATGGTCGGCGAAGCAGCATCAGTCGGCGCACGGGTCACGGCCGCCGCCGAACCGGGGCCGGTGAAGGTGGTCAGGGCCATCAGGAGGCCCATGAGGAGGAGTAAGGGCGCGCGCCTTTGCACACGCACCGAGGCGGACACGGGCGGTGGACACGGGCAGAGACCTGGGCATGGACCTGGGCAGGAACTTGAGCATGGGCATGGCGATCCGTCTTCTCATGCACGGAGTTCTACGGGTGCACGGCGCGGGGTGCAATGACGCCTCCGCGCGGTATCGACCCCGGCCCGGTCCGCCCAGTACGCTCCGCCTGGGCGATGGGACGCTCACCCCCGTACGGCCGGGCCCACAGGGAGACGGAGCGTGCGATGGACGTGACCTCGCCGGGAACACAGGACGATTCCCCGGCCGACCGCTACGGGCGCCCCGCACTCCTCAAGCCCTTCGCGACCGTCCCGGTCCTGGCGACGGCCGCCGCGTTCGGTGCCGTGCTCTCCGCGCTGTCGGGTCGGTACGGATTCCACCGTGACGAGCTGTACTTCCTCGCGGCGGGCGACCATCTCGACTGGGGATATGTCGACCAACCACCGCTGACCCCGCTGATCGCCCGCGCCTCCACCACCCTCGTCGGAGACGGGACGGCGGGTCTGCGCGTGGCGGCGACGCTCGCCTCGATGGTGAGCGTCGTGATCGTGGCGCTGATCGCCCGCGAACTCGGCGGCGGGCGGCGTGCCCAACTCTGGGCGGCGGGCCTCGCGGCGCTCGGCGGGCAACTGCTCGCCGTCGCCCACATGGTGTCCACGGCCACCTTCGACCTCCTCGCCTGGCTGCTCATCAGCTGGCTGATGCTGCGCCTCCTGCGCACGGGCGACGGCCGCTGGTGGGTCGCCGTCGGCGCGGCCGTCGGGGTGGGCGTCCAGAACAAGTACCTGGTGGTGCTGCTCGTCGCGGTACTCCTCGCGGGCGTCATCGCGGTGGGGCCGAGGCGCGTTCTGCGCAGCGGATGGCTCGCGGCGGGAATCGTCCTCGCGTTGGCGCTCGCCCTGCCCAATCTGTGGTGGCAGGCGGACCACGACTGGCCCCAACTCACCGTCGCCGACGGGATCAGCACCGATGACGGCGCCGAGAACCGCGCCCTGTTCGTGCCTCAGCAACTCATCTATCTCTCCCCCCTGTTCGTCCCCGTGTGGATCGCCGGCTGGCTACGGCTGTGGCGGGACCCCGCGCTGCGCTGGGCCCGCGCCTTCGCCGTCGCGTACCCCCTGCTGTGCGTGCTGGTCCTCGCGGCGGGCGGCAAGGGCTACTACGCCGTGCCGCTGCTGATCGTCCTGCTGGCGGCGGGCTGCGAACCGCTGCTCACGTGGGTACGGGGCGGCCGTCGACGCGTCCGGAACGCGCTGCTGGGGACCGCTGTCGTCCTGACCGCCGCGATCAACGCCATGGTGACGTTGCCCGCTCTGCCGCCCAGCGCACTCGCTGTACCCATGGCGATGAACAAGGAGCAGGGTGAGCAGGTGGGTTGGCCGGTCCTGGCGGACGCGGTGCGTGACGGCTGGGCGAAGGTTCCGGCGGACTCCCGCGCGCGTGCGGTCGTCCTGGCGCAGAACTACGGCGAAGCCGGCGCACTCGCCCTGTACGGGCCCGGTCGTGGTCTGCCGAGGCCCTACTCGGGCCATATGAGCTTCGCCGACTGGGGGCCACCGCCGGACTCCGCCGACGGGCCCGTCCTGCTCGTCGCCCAACGTGAAGGCCAACGGTTCCTGTCGCGCCACTTCACCGACTGCCACGAGGTCGCGCGCGTGGACAACGGGTTCGGCGTCGACAACGAGGAACAGGGCGCTGTCGTGCTGCTGTGCGCGGGGGCGACGGAGCCGTGGTCGGTTCTGTGGCCTTCGCTGCGGCACTACTACTGAGGCACTACTACTGAGGCACTACAGATCCAGCTGAAGACCCACTGGAGACGCAGTTGGAGACCCACGAGAGAGCCGCACTTGTCACGCATTGAGGCCGGCCTTGTCCCCCATCACCACGACCGGGTGCTGCTTCGGGTCCAAGGTGCGCAGCAGGTACTCCATCCCTGACTTCGACAGGCTCACGCAGCCGGACGTACCGCTGCCGTGGTCCATGTGCAGCCAGATGCTGCCGCCCTTCGACTGGCCCTGCGGGCGCGTCGGGTCGTTGGGCGAGGTGCCCTTGACGCGGTTGTAGTCGATCGCGATGACGTAGTCGAAGTCGTGCCAGTGCGACTTCGCCCAGTAGTGCGGAGCCTGGAACCCCGCCGACTCCGTGTACGGCAGCGCGGCACCCGGATCGGGCAGCACTCCCCCGGCGTCGGTCAGCGAGAACACCCCGACCGGGCTTCGCTTGTCCCCCTCGTGATGATCCGGCGTCCAGCCCTTTTTACCGTTGTGGCCGTCCCAACTCCGGGTCTTCTTCCAGGTGGAACCCTTCTTCGTGTACAGCACCACGGTCGCGTCGGCCGAGTCCGCGTCCTCGCCGTACACCGCGACCACCTGACGCGCCGAGGCGGGAATCTGCTTCTGAAGACGGTCACCCACATCGGGGATACGTTTGAGGTCGCTCGCGCGCGCGTCGGCGTCCTGGCCCCTTACTGGCGTTCGCGTCGCCCTTGGCCGAGCTTCCGTCGCCCGAACTCCCGCACCCCGTGAGCGACGCCAGCAGAACACCACAGGTCGCAGCAACGACCCCCGTTCGCACCGCACCGGATATCCGCATACGCCCCATCGTCGCACCAGCCCCCTCCTGTCCAGCGCCGACCCCACGCCAGGACACCTGACGGGGGCCGAATCTTTGCCGTCCCACATAAAACCGTTTGCCTGAAGGGCAGCCGGAACGCGAACCTTTCACGGTTTGCTCCGCTGGATTGTTGTCCGCTTCTCTCCACTTCCCTCCCTTTTCGCCCACTTCTCCAAGACCGCCATCCGAGCCCTGGGACACCATGCAGATTCGAGACCTTCCCTACGCCGACCCGGGTGTGCCCGACGCACGCACGGGCCCCCGGTTCCTGCTCTGGCTCGGCCGGAACCAGCTCGGCGGTCAGCTCAAGTCCCTCGCCTGGGGCCTCCTTCACTTCATGGCCGTGGCGGCCCTTCCGTACGCCGTGGGCTACGCCGTCCAGTCCGTCGTCGACCGTTCCGGCTCACGCCTCGCCGTAGCGGGTGGGTTCATCGCCCTGCTCGGCCTCGCGATCGCGCTCGGCGACACGATGCTGCACCGCACCGCGATGACCAACTGGATCACCGCAGCCGCGCGCGTCCAGCAGCTCCTGGCCCGAAAGACCGCTCTGCTCGGTTCGGCGCTCACCCGCCGGGTCGCCGCCGGGGAGGTCGTGGCCGTGTCCACGGGGGACGTAGAGAAGATCGGCTGGTTCGTCGAGGCGCTGTCGCGGTTCGCCGCCGCCGCCCTCACGGTCGTCTTCGTCTGTGTCGGTCTGGTGCTCTACGAACCCTCCCTCGGTGTCGTCGTGGCGGTGGGCATCCCGGTGCTGGCCCTCGCGGTGCTGCCGCTGCTGCCACGGGCGACCCGGCGTGCCGATGTGCAGCGTGAGAAGGCCGGGCGCGCGACCGAGCTGGCGTCGGACACCGTCGCCGGTCTGCGGGTGCTGCGAGGTATCGGCGGCGAGGAGCTGTTCCTCGACCGGTACCGCCGTGCCTCCCAGGAGGTCCGCAGGGCGGCCGTGCGCAGCGCGCGGATGTGGGCCCTGATCGCCGCCCTCCAGGTGCTCCTTCCGGGGCTGTTGCTGATCGTGGTCGTGTGGCGCGGTGTGCGGCTGGCGCAGGACGGCGGGATCTCGGTGGGGGCCCTGGTCACCGTGTACGGCGCCGTCACCATGCTGAGTTTTCCCTTGCGGCACTTCGAGGAGATCGCCATGGCGTACTCCTTCTCGCGTCCCTCGGCGAAGCGCGCGGCACGGGTGTTGTCGCTGGAACGGACGATGGACTCGGACGGGTCGCGTACGGCAGAGGTGCCCTCGGGCGATCTGTACGACCCGGCGACCGGGCTGCTCGCGCGTGACGGTTCCTTCACCGCCGTGGTGTGCGGGGACCCGGACGCCGCCGGACGTCTCGCGGAACGACTGGGTGGCCATGCCTCCGTCGCCGATGACCTGCCGTCCGCGCTGGTCGGTGGGGTGCCGTTGGACGAGCTTCCGCTCGACACGGCACGCACGGCCGTACTGGTACAGGACAAGGACCCGGTGCTGTTGTCCGGGACGCTCCGCGAACTGCTCGACGTCCCCTCGTCGGGCGCCGTACCGGCCCGGCGCGCGTTGGAGGCCGCGCAGTGCACCGACGTTCTCGACGCGCTGGCCCAGGGTGCGCTCGACGCGTCCGACCCCATGGACGCGGGGATCACCGAGCGGGGCCGCTCGCTGTCGGGCGGCCAGCGCCAGCGGCTCGCCCTCGCACGGTCGTTGATCACGGACCCTGGCGTGCTGGTGCTGGACGAGCCGACGTCCGCGGTGGACTCGCACACGGAGGCGCGGATCGCCGAGGGCGTGCGGTCGCTCCGGGAGGGCCGGACGACGGTGGTGTTCACCTCGTCGCCGCTGCTCCTGGACAACGCCGACCGGGTCGTGCTGGTCCACGACGGGGAGGTCGCGGCGGTCGGTGTGCACCGTGAACTGGTACGGACCGAGCCCCGGTACCGGGCCGTCGTGACCCGGGAGACGGACGACGAGGCGGCGCGGACGGACAACAAGGCGGCACTGCGGGCCCTCAAGTCCGGGCATCCGGCGGAGCTGGCGGGATCCGGGCATCCGGAAGAACTGTCGGGGTCCGGGCGGCCCGACGAATCCCGTGGTCGGCCGGCCGCGGGCACCTGGGAAGAGCTGGAAGAGATCGAGGAGAAGGCATGATCGGCCTAGCGCCCCCGGCCTACGACCCGGCGGCCCCGACGACGGCGAACACGCTGCCGGTCGGCGCCCCCGCGACAGTGCGGGCCTATGTGGGCGAGCTGTTCCGGCGCCACCGCCGGGCCTTCCTCCTCCTCGTCACCGTGAACGCGGTCGCGGTCATCGCGTCGATGGCGGGGCCCTACCTGCTCGGTTCCCTCGTCGAGCACGTCTCGGAGGGCGCCGGTGCCCTGCGCGATCTGCATCTGGAGCGGTCCGTGGCGCTGTTCGCCGTCGCGCTGGTCGTGCAGGCGTTCTTCGTGCGGCAGGTGCGGCTGCGCGGGGCGATGCTCGGTGAACGGATGCTGGCCGATCTGCGCGAGGACTTCCTCGTCCGCTCCGTGGGACTGCCTCCCGGGGTGTTGGAGCGTGCCGGTACGGGCGATCTGCTGTCCCGTATCACCACGGACATCGACCGGCTCGCGAACGCCATGCGCGAGGCGGTGCCTCAGTTGGCCATCGGGGTCGTTTGGGTGGCGCTGCTGCTCGGCGGACTCGCCGTCACCGCCCCGCCGCTGGCTCCCGCCGTGCTCATCGCGGTGCCGCTCCTCGTGGTCGGCTGCCGCTGGTACTTCAAGCGGGCGCCGTCCGCCTACCGGTCCGAGGCGGCCGGGTACGCCGCCGTCGCGGCTGCGCTGGCCGAGACCGTGGACGCGGGCCGGACCGTCGAGTCGCACCGGCTCGGTACGCGCCGCGTCGAGCTGTCGGACCGGCGGGTCACGGAGTGGACGGCCTGGGAGCGGTACACGCTGTGGCTGCGGTCGGTGCTGTTCCCCGTCATCAACCTCACGCATGTCACGGTGCTGTGCTCGGTGCTGATGGTGGGCGGTGTCTTCGCACTCCAGGGCTGGATCACCATCGGCCAGTTGACGACGGGTGCCCTCCTGGCCCAGATGCTGGTGGATCCGGTCGGGTTGATCCTGCGCTGGTACGACGAGTTGCAGGTGGCCCAGGTCTCGCTGGCCCGCCTGGTGGGCGTGCGGGACATCGAGCCGGACGAGGGTGATCCTTCGGTGTCGCCGGACGGCCGTACGGTGCGGGCGGACGACGTCCACTTCGGCTACCGCGCCGGCGTCGACGTCCTGCGGGAGGTGTCGCTGAAGGTCGAGCCCGGCACGCGGATGGCCCTGGTCGGACCGTCCGGTGCGGGCAAGTCCACGCTCGGGCGGCTGATGGCCGGGATCTACGCGCCGAGGGACGGTGTGATCACCCTGGGTGGCGCGGAGCTGTCCCGGATGCCGGCGGAGCGGGTGCGCGCGCATGTGGCGCTGGTCAATCAGGAGCACCACGTGTTCGTGGGGTCCCTGCGGGACAATCTGCTCCTCGCCCGTACGGGTGCCGAGGACGCCGAGTTGTGGGCGGCGCTCGGCGCGGTCGACGCGGACGACTGGGCGCGGGCCCTCGATGACGGCCTGGACACGGAGGTCGGTTCGGGCGGAGTGGCGCTCACTCCGGCGCAGGCGCAGCAGATCGCGCTGGCCCGGCTGGTCCTGGCCGATCCGCACACGCTGGTCCTGGACGAGGCGACCTCGCTGCTCGACCCGCGCGCTGCCCGGCATCTGGAACGGTCGTTGGCGCGGGTCCTGGACGGACGGACTGTCGTGGCCATCGCCCACCGTCTGCACACGGCGCATGACGCGGATGTGATCGCGGTGGTCGAGAGCGGTCGGATCACCGAGTTGGGCAGCCATGACGAGTTGGTCACGGCGGACGGCGCATATGCGGCGCTGTGGCGGTCCTGGCACGGTTAGGCCGTTTCGCTTGGGTGTGTCGTGCCGTTGGACTCGTCCTGTTCCTTCGCCTCGGGTGGGTGCGTGGGACTCAGCGGGCCTCGGATGAGGACGTAGAAGAACAGGGCGACCATGACGGCGACGCCTGCCCACATGGCCTGCTGCCACCCGTCGACGAACGATTCCTGAGCGGCACGGACCAGCGCCTGCGCATGGCTACCCGTTCCCTTCGCCACTTCGACGGCGTTGGCGACGCCTTCGCGTGCGGTGTCGGCGGCGCCCTGAGGGACGCCGTCGAGCCGGGAGTCGATGGCGCCGCGGTAGCCGGAGGACAGGAGCGCGCCGAGCAGAGCGACGCCCAGCGCGGTGCCGAACTCCCGGGTGACGTCGTTGAGTGCGGAGGCGACGCCCTGGCGCTCACGCGGCAGGGTGCTGGTGATGGCCTCGGTCGAGGGCGTCATCGACAGTCCCATGCCGATGCCCATGGCGAGCATGCCGGGAAGGACGGAGAGGTAGCCGCCGTCGACCGAGACGAAGGTCGCCATGAGGGCCAGACCGGCGCCGGCCAGGAGGATTCCTGTCGCCATGGTGGACCGGCCGCCGATACGTGCGGCCAGCTTGGGGGCGAGGCCGGATGCCATCATCATGAGCACGGCCATGGGCATGAGCGCCAGGGTGGACAGGAGACCGGACCAGCCGAGCACGGCCTGGAAGAACGGGAAGAGGACCACGAAGATCCCCGCCTGGACACCGAAGACCACCAGGAGCGTCATCGAGCCGCTGGCCAGAGAGCGCTCGCCGAAGAGGCGTATGTCCAGGAGCGAGGCATCCCGGCGGCGCAGTTCCCAGGCCACGAAGCCGACGGCTGCGATGACACCGACGAGGAGGGCGAGCACGGTCACGGGTGCGGTCCAGCCTCGCTCGGGCCCCTCCTGAAGGACGAAGATCAGGCCGACCACCGCGACGACGGAGGTCAACGCGCCGACGGTGTCGAAGGCGTGCCCGGACCTCTCGCGGGAGTTGGGAACCGATCGCAACGCCATCACGAGAGCCACGATCACGAGCGCGACGGGCAGGACGAAAAGCCACCGCCAGTTCGCCACGTCGACCAGGGCGGCCGAGAGGAACATACCCAGGACGCCGCCACCTCCGGCGACGCCGGTCCACACGCCGATCGCCCGCCCGCGCTCCTCCGCCGGGAAGGTCGAGGTGATGACAGCGAGGGTGATGGGCATGATCATCGCTGCTCCTACGCCGCTGAACAGGCGTGCGGTGAGCATGACTTCAGCCGACGGGGCAAGGCCCGCCGCCACGTTGGCGACACCGAAGACCGCCAGTCCGGCGAGCAGCATGGGCTTACGACCCCAGCGGTCGCCGAGCGCACCGAGCGGCAGGAGCAACGCGGCCAGGCTGAGGGTGTAGATGTTGATGATCCACAGAATCGTGCTCTGCGATGCGCCGAAGGCGACGGCGAGGTCGGGCTGGGCGACGTTCAGTCCGGACACCGAGGCGATGACAGCCATCAACGCGATACAGACAGCGATCAGGATCGTGCGACGGCGGCGTGCGTCCGGCACGTCGTCCGCGACGGCGACGGCGACGGCGGCCCGGCTCGTCTCGGCAGCACTCACCTGCGGAGGCTGGTTCGTACTCATGGATTCCTCTCGAAAAAGGGCATGGGGATGGAAGAGGGCATGCGGATATCTGTGCGGGAGCAGCGCTGGGTTGGGCTGGACGCCGAGGTGGCCCAAGGTGATGGGTCTGGGTGATGGGTCAGGGCGATGGGTCTGGAGCCGGGCCCGCGTCTGTACGCCGCCGTCGCAGAGGGCGGTGGGGTATCGGCGGAGGTATGGGTGGGGGTGTCGACGAGTTGGCGGGCGTCAGGCGTGGGCGATGCCGCACTGGGCGGCGGCGAGGACGGCCTCGGTGTCGGCGGCGGCCAGGTCGGCGTTCATGTGGGCGCCGGCCAGGGCACCGGCCGCAGCGGAGGCGCCGACCTGGGCGGTCAGGTCGGTGGCGTTACCGGCCACCCAAACCCCGGGCACCTCGGTGGCACCGGCCATACCGGAGGCGAAACGGTGCCCCATCCCCCCGGGCAGGTCCTCCATCGGCAGCCCCAGTCCGCCCAGGCCCTCGATGCGTCCGCGGCACCGCCGCCGATCACCAGGGCGTCGACGGTCTCACCCGGCAACTCGTCGGTCGCGTACGCGGCAGTTGACACAGGCATGGCGTCGCACCCTTTCGTTCATGCTCGTTCACGTTCGTTCACGCGGGCCCAGTCCTCCCCGGGGCCGTGTTCACGACGATAAACACACCTTGCGGCGAAGGCATACGATGTTGCCTATGACGCAAGACAGTGGCGAGCTGGACAGCCTGGTACGCAAACGGATCCGCGCCCTGCGTGTGGCACAGGGCTGGTCCCTAGAAGAACTGGCCACCCGCGCCAAGGTCAGCCAGTCCACTCTCAGCCGGATCGAGAACGGCCAGCGCCGCCTTGCCCTGGACCAGCTCGTCACCCTCGCTCGGGCCCTGGACACCTCACTGGACCAGCTCGTCGAGACAGCCGCCGACGACGTCATCACCAGCCCGGTGATCGACGGCAGCCACGGCCTGATGCGCTGGCCGATCAAGGCGGAACCCGGCATGACCGTGGTGCGTCAGCGCATGACGAACCCGCCGCCCGACAATCCCTCACGCATGCGCGCGCACCAGGGCCGCGAATGGCTCGTCGTGCTGTCCGGCACCGCGATCCTGCTCCTTGGCAACCGGCGCTTGCGGATCGAGACCAACCAGGCGGCGGAGTTCCCCACGATGCTGCCGCACGCCATCGGCGCCGAGGGCGGGCCCTGCGAGATCCTGGGCATCTTCGACCGCGACGCCCGCCGCGGCCACCAGCGCACTGACGACGTCCTCGACAACGGTCGACCCTGCCCCTGACGTACTTGGCGCCACGGTCGGCCGCTTGCGCGTTCGGCAGTTCTTGCGGCCATCGTCTTGCGCAGACCGGGAACCATGCTGCCACGACGGCAAGGCCCTCTTAGCGTGTGCCCATGACCCAAGCTTCCCCGCACCCGGCACACAACGGCGCTCACCCCGTTCCCCAGCACACCCCGGACTCCCACGACCACGCGTCCGACGACCAGACGGAGATCCTCGACCTGGACGCGGAAGTCCTCGCCGAGCACATCGCGTCCATCACCGCATGGCTGCCCGTCGAAAGCGATCCGCGCCACATCGTGGACCTGGGATGCGGGACCGGTACCGGCACCTTCGCCCTGCTCACACGCTTCCCCGAAGCGGAAGTGACCGCCGTCGACGCATCGGCCGGTCATCTGCACCGCCTGCGGGAAAGGGCCGAGACGCTCGGTGCGGCCGACCGGGTACGCACGGTGTTGGCCGATCTCGACACGGACTGGCCCGAACTCGGCCGGCCCGAACTGGTGTGGGCTTCGGCGTCGATGCACCACATGGCCGACCCCGACCGCACCCTGCGCAAGGTCCACGACCTGCTCTCCCCCGGCGGACTGTTCGCCGTCGTGGAATTGGCCGGCTTCCCGCGCTTCCTTCCCGACGACGCCCCGAGCGAGCGGCCCGGCCTGGAGGAGCGCTGCCACACCGCCCTCGCGCAGCACCACGCCGACCATGTGCCTCACCGCGGTGCCGACTGGGGCCCCAAGCTGGCCGCCGCCGGGTTCACCATCGAAGGCGAGCGCACGATCAGGGTGAACATCGACGGCTCCCACAGCGAAGCGGTCGGCCTCTACGCACTCACCAGCCTGAAGCGCCTGCGCGGCGGCGCCGCCCACACCCTCACCACCGAGGACCTCACCGTCCTCGACCAACTGCTCGACACCGACAGCCCCCTCAGCATCCTGCGCCGCAACGACCTCACGGTCCGCACCGAACGCACCGTGTGGGCAGCACGCCGCACCTGACCTGAGCATGCCGCCGGCCTCCGGCCGGGCCGCCATACTCACGAGCGGCGGCGTCCGCGTCAGATGTAGTTCAGCGCCGCCGCGCCGCCGACTCCGCCGAGCAGCATGAACACCGGCATGAGCACCTTCAGCTCGACCCAACTGCCCGCCCGGAACCGCATGAACTTCGGCGGACCCAGTGGGTACCAGCGCTTGCGGCCTATCGGGATGGGCCACAGGACCGGGCAGCCCGACACGGTCAGCGCGTCGCCGATGTCGTGGACCAGTGCGCCAAGGACGATCGGCAGGCCCAGCCAGAGGTATTCCTGGCCCGGTGCCGTGAACAGCCAGTCCGCACCATTGCCCGGTTTGTTCAGAATGTCCGCGAGAATCCAGGCGCTGGTTCCCGCCAGCAGCCACACCAGGATGTCGGTGGATCCACGCGCCGCACGCCACAGGAGACCCTCGATGGCCAGCACCATGTGCACGAAGAGGATGCCGAGCACCGCCCAGCGTCCGCCGGTGATCGCGAGGGCCGAGGTGCCGCCGCCTATCAGCACGGCCCACAGCCACGTATGGGTGAGGGTCCGGTGTCCACCCGAGCGCCGTGGGTCGCCCTGCTTTCGGGTGGCCTTGTAGACGGCGTAGGAGAGTTTGTCGACGATCTCGCACAGGCCCCGTGAGATGGGGCCGAAGGCCCGCGAGATGGTGGCCGCCTTGTGATCCAGGTCCGGCGCCAGGGCGGCTCCGGCGCAGATCAGCGCCCCGACCAGCAGAACCGGCCACGGCATGGTGTGTCCGGCCGCTGCCGCCGCCGCTCCCACCCCCAGCCAGGCCGCCGCTCCTGACAGTGAGTGTGCCGGTCCCATCATGGTTGTGCCCCGCCCCATTCCTCTTACCTGAACGCCCCGTTGGCCACGTGATCAACTCACGCGCCGTCCCCGTCGTCCGGATGTACTGACGCCCTGTTGGCGCATCAGCGTAGCGTTCGTGATCTTCGTACGGGCGTCCGATTCCCAGATCGGGTCGGAAGACAGGCAAGATGGGGTGGTGACCCTTATCGATCAGCTGCCCAAGACCGCCGACTCCGACGCCCTCTACGAAGCATTCGAGTCGTGGGCCGAGGAGCGCGGTCTCACCCTCTATCCCCACCAGGAAGAGGCGCTGATCGAGGTTGTCTCGGGTGCCAACGTGATCGTGTCGACGCCGACCGGCTCGGGCAAGAGCATGATCGCCGCGGGGGCGCACTTCGCGGCTCTGGCCCGCGACGAGGTCACGTTCTACACGGCGCCGATCAAGGCGCTCGTCTCGGAGAAGTTCTTCGAGCTGTGCAAACTCTTCGGTACGGAGAACGTCGGCATGCTGACCGGCGACGCGTCGGTCAACGCCGACGCGCCTGTCATCTGCTGCACCGCCGAGGTCCTCGCCTCGATCGCGCTGCGCGACGGCAGGCACGCGGACATCGGCCAGGTCGTGATGGACGAGTTCCACTTCTACGCCGAGGGTGACCGGGGCTGGGCCTGGCAGATTCCGATCCTGGAACTGCCGCAGGCGCAGTTCATCCTCATGTCGGCGACCCTCGGCGACGTGTCGATGTTCGAGAAGGACCTCACCCGGCGTACGGGGCGTCCGACCGCCGTGGTCCGCTCCGCGACCCGCCCGGTCCCGCTGTCGTACGAGTACCGTCAGACGCCTCTCACCGAGACCCTGACCGAACTGCTGGAGACCAAGCAAGCACCCGTCTACATCGTGCACTTCACGCAGGCTCAGGCCGTGGAGCGGGCGCAGGCGCTGATGAGCATCAACATGTGCTCGCGCGCGGAGAAGGACCAGATCGCTGAGCTGATCGGCAATTTCCGGTTCACCACCAAGTTCGGCCGGAATCTCTCCCGTTACGTGCGGCACGGCATCGGTGTGCATCACGCGGGGATGCTGCCCAAGTACCGGCGGCTCGTGGAGAAGCTCGCGCAGGCGGGCCTGCTGAAGGTCATCTGCGGCACCGACACCCTGGGCGTCGGCGTCAACGTCCCCATCCGCACCGTCCTGTTCACCGCGCTGGCGAAGTACGACGGAAACCGGGTCCGGGTGCTGCGCGCGCGGGAGTTCCACCAGATCGCCGGCCGCGCCGGACGCGCCGGCTTCGACACCGCGGGCTTTGTCGTGGCACAGGCGCCCGAGCATGTCGTGGAGAACGAGAAGGCTCTCGCCAAGGCGGGCGACGACCCCAAGAAGCGTCGCAAGGTGGTGCGCAAGAAGGCGCCGGAAGGGTTTGTCGGCTGGAGCGAGGGCACGTTCGACAAGCTGATCACTTCCGATCCCGAGCCGCTCACCTCGCGCTTCCGTGTCACGCACACCATGCTCCTTTCGGTGATCGCCCGGCCGGGCAACGCCTTCGACGCGATGCGTCATCTCCTTGAGGACAATCACGAGCCGCGCAAACAGCAGCTGCGGCACATCCGCCGCGCCATCGCGATCTACCGGTCGCTGCTCGACGGCGGCATCGTCGAGAAGCTCGACACCCCGGACTCCGATGGTCGTATCGTGCGGCTGACGGTCGATCTGCAGCAGGACTTCGCGCTCAACCAGCCGCTGTCGACGTTCGCCCTCGCCGCCTTCGAACTTCTCGACCCCGAGTCCCCCTCCTACGCCCTCGACATGGTCTCCGTCGTGGAGTCCACGCTGGACGATCCGCGGCAGATCCTCGCCGCCCAGCAGAACAAGGCACGAGGCGAAGCCGTAGCGGCGATGAAGGCGGACGGGATCGAGTACGAGGAGCGGATGGAACGGCTCCAGGACGTCTCGTACCCGAAGCCGCTGGAAGAGCTGCTGTTCGGCGCGTACAACATCTACCGGCGCAGCCATCCGTGGGTCGGTGACCACCCGCTGTCGCCGAAGTCGGTGATCCGCGACATGTACGAACGGGCCATGTCCTTCACCGAGTTCGTTTCCTTCTACGAACTCGCCCGCACCGAGGGCATCGTGCTGCGCTACCTCGCCAGTGCCTACAAGGCCCTCGACCACACCGTCCCCGACGACCTCAAGTCGGAGGACCTGGAGGACCTGATCGCCTGGCTCGGTGAGATGGTGCGGCAGGTCGACTCCAGTCTTCTGGACGAGTGGGAGCAGCTCGCGAACCCGGAGGTGATGACGGCCGAGGAGGCCCAGGAGCGGGCCGACCAGGTCAAGCCGGTCACCTCCAACGCCCGCGCCTTCCGAGTCCTTGTCCGCAACGCGATGTTCCGCCGAGTCGAACTCGCCGCCCTCGACAACGTCCACGAACTCGGCGAGATGGACGCCGACGCCGGCTGGGACGCGGATGCCTGGGGCGAGGCCATGGACAAGTACTGGGAAAAGTACGACGACCTCGGCACGGGTCCCGACGCGCGCGGCCCCAAACTCCTGATGATCGAGGAGGACCGGGACAGCGCCCTGTGGCGGGTCCGCCAGTCCTTCGCCGACCCGAACGGCGATCACGACTGGGGCATCAGTGCCGAGATCGACCTGGTCGCATCGGACGCCGAGGGGCGGGCCGTCGTGCGTGTCACCGACGTCGGCCAGTTGTGACACCACGCCGGGCCGCGAGCCCTGTGGACAGTACGGGTTCCTTTCAGTGGGTGGATGTGGGAGTGGACGACGCATGACGAATCCAGCTGAGTGGCTTGTCGACCTGCTCGACCTGGAGCAGATCGAGGTCAACATCTTCCGTGGCCGCAGTCCGCAGGAGTCGCTGCAGCGGGTGTTCGGCGGGCAGGTCGCGGGCCAGGCCCTGGTCGCCGCGGGCCGCACTACGGACGGCGACCGGCCCGTGCACTCGCTGCACGCGTACTTCCTGCGCCCGGGGCGGCCGGGCGTGCCGATCGTGTACCAGGTCGAACGGGTCCGCGACGGGCGGTCGTTCACCACGCGCCGGGTCACCGCCGTGCAGCAAGGGCGCACGATCTTCAATCTCACCGCCTCCTTTCACAAGCCTGAGGAAGGAACGTTCGAACACCAACTGCCGCCCGCCCGCGAGGTTCCCGGCCCCGAGGAGCTGCCGACGGTCTCCGAGGAGATCAGGGAGCATCTCGGCGCGCTCCCGGAGCAGTACGAGCGGATCGCCCGGCGTCAGCCCTTCGACATCCGGTATGTGGACCGGCTGCGCTGGACGCCCGAGGAGATCGAGCACGCCGAGCCGCGCAGCGCGGTGTGGATGCGTGCCGTCGGCCCTCTGGGCGACGATCCGCTGGTGCACACCTGCGCGTTGACGTATGCGAGCGACATGACCCTGCTCGACGCCGTCCGTATCCCGGTGGAGCCGCTGTGGGGTCCCCGAGGGTTCGACATGGCGTCCTTGGACCATGCGATGTGGTTCCACCGGCCGTTCCGCGCGGACGAGTGGTTCCTGTACGACCAGGAGTCACCGATCGCCACGGGCGGCCGGGGACTCGCCCGTGGGCGGATCTACGACCGTGACGGGCGCCTGCTGGTCTCCGTCGTGCAGGAGGGGCTGTTCCGCAAACTCGGCACCTGACACCTGGGGGCATCTGGCCCCGGGCTTCCGTACTCCCTGCCCCGGCCGTTCGGCCACCGTGACTGCCGAGTTCAGACCCCTCTGCGACGCAGCCACTTCAGCAGGGTCCGCGTCGGCTTGGGGTCACCCTTCGCCGGGGTGGATGCCTCGGCGGCGCAGGCGACGACGCCGGCGGCAGCCGAGGTCACCGGCACGGCGGTGCTAGGTGCCACGCCGCTCGGTGCCTGTTCGGTGTCTCTACGTCGAGCCTCGGCGAGGCAGAGGCCGAGGCTCGCTTGCAGCCAGGCGATCTCGTCCTCGTCTTCCGCCGTCATGATCCGTTCCACGATCTGCGCGGTGGGCGAATTCGGGTTGCCCTTACCGAGGCGGGGCGGTTCAAGGCGGGTAAGGCGGTCCCGCTCGCCGGGATCCTGCACGGTCTCGGCGATCCGGTCCGGATGAAGCAGCGACGCGGTGACGGCGGCGCGCTCCCAGGGGTCCTCGGTCTGCCGCAGCAGACAACCGGTGTACCGGGCACGCCAGTTGCGGGGACGCAGATCCGTGCCCGTTTCGAGCTGGGGACGCAGATGCTCCGGAGTGCGCCCGGTGAGCAGCGCGCGGCGGTCCTCCCGGGCAGCGAACTGGCTGAGTTCTTCGGCGAGATAGAGCCACACGACAGCCCTGTAACGGTTGATGTAGAACTTCACCGGAACCAGAAGTCCCAGTCTGGCCAGCTTCGTGAAGCGGGCCGAGGTGATACCCATCAGGGCGGCGCCCTCTGTGGTGCCCACGGCCTTGATGCTCTCGCGCAGGGCGTGGGGGAAGCTTTCGGCGGAGCGCACCCGGTCCAACTCCGCCTGCTGGACACGCCGGTGACCACCGGACCGGTCCGGGACGGTGCGGATGCGGCCCAGTTGTACGGCCAGGTCGAAATCGATGCGTGCGAGCCCGAGTTCCCGGGCCGCGCGGCTCTGGGCGACCGTCGGCGGGCTCGACGGGATCCGCCGCCCCTCAGCGGTCGAGGCCCAGGAGCCCGAGACGGTCGCGGTCGCGGATTCCAGGGCGGTCGCGGTCGTGGATTGAGCGATGGTCCTGCTGGTCATGTCGGTTCTCCCCCGTGAGCTGTGATCGTTCTCGGGAAAACCGTAGCTCGGATGCCGGATTTCGTGGGAAGCCTGTGGATAACTCCGCGCACATCCACATTTCCGCAGGTCAGCGAGGTAAGAGAAAGTTGGATCGCTTGCGAACCGGAGGTGGTCGGGCACCGGAGAGAGATGGTCGGGCGACGCTCAGTCGTCCGATGTGGGGGTCCGCTCCGGCTGACGGGCGTTCACGCCGAGGTGTTCGCCGACGCGGTTGACGAGCAGGGTCATCTCGTAGGCGACCTGGCCGATATCGGCCTCGGCGGTGCTCAGGACGCACAGGCAACTGCCGTCGCCGGCGGCGGTCACGTAGAGGACCGCGTCATCGAATTCGATCATGGTCTGGCGGACGCGGCCCGCTCCGAAGTGGAGGCCGGACCCCTTGGCCAGACTGTGCAGACCGGAGGCGACCGCGGCGAGGTGTTCGGCGTCCTCCCGGTTGAGCGCGGTACTCGCGCCCGTCACCAGCCCGTCGTTGGACAGGACGAGTGCGTGCCGTACATGGTCGACGCGCTGGGTCAGGTCGTCCAGCAGCCAGCTCAGCCTTGTGCTCTGTGCCATGTCCCGTTCTCCCCGTTCCCCGATGTCCCCCGATCGGCGCCTCCTGACTGAAGGACGCGTCCCGCAAGCCTTCACCACCCTTGGCGTCCCGGCAAGCAGGATGAGGCCATGGCACACAAGATGACCGACGAGGAATGGCGGGACTTCGTCTCGCAAGGCACCCGCACCGGCAAGCTGTCGACGGTGCGCGCCGACGGGAGTCCCCACGTCGCACCGATCTGGTTCGTCCTGGACGGCGACGATCTGGTGTTCAACACCGGAAAGGAGACCGTCAAGGGCCGGAACCTGGCAAGGGAGAGCCGGGCGGCTCTGTGCGTGGACGACGACCGTCCGCCGTTCGCGTTCGTGACGCTCCAGGGGCGCGCCGAACTGTCCGAGAACTTGGACGACCTGCGGAGGTGGGCCGGCCGGATCGGCGCGCGCTACATGGGTGAGGACCGCGCGGAGGAGTTCGCCACCCGCAACGGTCAGCCGGGCGAACTGCTGGTCCGGATGCGGATCGAGAAGGCCGTCGCCTATGCCGGGATGACCGAGTGAGGTGCTGACGGGACTGATCCACTCGGCCAGTCGCCTTCCGGACTGCGTGGGGACCGCCCGTCGGTGTGAGGGATCATGCGAGACATGAGCGATGACCACTCACACGTGCGGGAGTTCTTCACGGCACGCGCGGCCGACTGGGACACCCGATTCCCCGACGACGGTCCGGCGTACCGGGCCGCCGTAGGGGAGTTGGGTCTGCGGCCGGGCGACCGTGTGATCGACGCCGGATGCGGCACCGGTCGGGCCCTCCCGGCGCTGCGCGACGCCGTGGGCCCCTCCGGGGTCGTTCTGGGGGCCGACCTCACTCCGGCGATGCTCAAGGCCGCCGTAAGGGCGGGCAGGAACGCTCACGCCCTGCTGCTGCTCGCGGATGTCGCACGACTCCCGCTGCGCACGGCATCCCTGGACGCCGTGTTCGCGGCCGGGTTGATCGCCCATCTGCCGCGCCCCGTGGACAATCTGCGCAAGTTGCGGAGGGTCGTAAGGCCCGGAGGACGGCTCGCGCTGTTCCATCCGATCGGTCGGGCGGCGCTCGCGGCCCGCCAAGGGCGTCAGATCACTGCCGACGACTTGCGCGCCGAGACCCGGCTGGGACCGCTGCTCGCTGAATCGGGCTGGGACATGACGTCGTACGTTGACGAGGACACCCGGTTCCTGGCGCTGGCGATCCGCCGCGACGACCCAGACACCTGACCGTCGCCGTCCGACTGACCCGGCTCCCGGCTCCCGGCTCCCGGCTCCCGGCTCCCGGCTCCCGGCGGATCTGACCTCCCTGACCGAACCCGGGCCGCCGACGCTCCCTGCCTGAAGGCCCGGCCGCGACCGCACGTCACGCCGAGTGCCCTCTTCTGTCGCCGCGTCTTCGACTCTAGGTTGAGTGCGGGGAGATGAACGCGCAGGTATGGGGACAGCACGGCTGAGAGGGTGGCCCGTATGTTCGGCAGAATCCGCAAGCTCTGGCCCACGGACACGACAGCACCCGAAAGGAAATCGACGCCGAATCTCTTCGAGGCCGCGGCGACCTATGTGGCGGCCTCCGCCGACGACGACCAGGAGACGATCGACGAGGCGCGGACCTGGGTCTCCCCGGAAGCGCTCTCCTTCGGTGTCAGCGAACTCGCGACCCGGGCCGTCATCGCCCTCGCGCGCGAACGCGACGAGTCGCCGGAGACGGTTGCGCGTACCCTCCTCGGCCTGCCCGCTGCCTGACGTCCGTATGGGTCGGATCCGGGCAGACGAGCGCCTGGCGCACGGTGACCCCCGTCGCGGCTGCGTACGCCAGTCGCTCACGGACCTCGCGGGGTGTGCGCGGGCGGTACCCGGGACCGCATCCGCAACAGTCCTGCCGGAAGCGGATTCCCGCGGTGAGGACGACGCCCAGAGCGCGCCACGCGGCGACGTCACGTCGCTTGGGTGCGGCGAGCGCCTGACCCGCGTTCAGCAGCTGTCCGCCGCACCGGGGACAGATGTCGACACGCACGCGCGCGTAGTCCGGTGCCTTCTTGAAGGAGACGCGGCACGGCAGACAGACAAAGTGCGTGCGGGACCTGGACATGACAGGCATGGTAGGTCCGTGATCGCTCGTTCCGCGAGCGAAATTTGCTGCTCATCCGCCCTCGACTAGCACTTATACGACTGGTTAGGGTGCGCCGACGGACGAACCGATGGGGAGGCTGGGATGGCCGGGACGGACGACGGCGCCGTCGCCGCCGAGGATGACGCGCTGTACGTACTGACCGCGGTGCTGCTGACGCCCGCGCAGTTTCCCAGCGTGCTGGGTGACGACTATCCGGAGGCGTGCACGGCACTGGAGTTGGCGCCGCTCGCCGACGGGTACGGCTTGGTGCTGGGTCAGGACGGTTCCGGCGCGCGGTGGACGGTCGTCGTGGACGACGTGTCCCTGGTGGCCGTCGCGATCGCCTCCTGGGACTGCGGTATGGAGTACGACCTGTCGCCGGACGAGCGTACGGTCGTGGCCGCCCTGCCCGGCTGGCCTCTCGCGCTCGCCGTTGCCGCCCCGGGACTGCCGGCGCCCCATGACCCCGTTCCTGACGAGGAGATCGGTGACCGCCCGCCGCTCGCGCCGCCGGACACAGGCACCTGGGGTGCCGCGCAGCGACGGCTCGGCGCCGACGAGATAGCGCTCCAGTGGGCCGCCTGGCGGGCTCAGATCGACGACGCCGACTTCGCGACCGACAGCACCGCGGCTCCAGCTGCCGCCGGTGACGGCGATACGTCAGACGCCGCTGGCGAGAACAAGGACGCCACCGACACGAGCAAAGGCGACGGCCGGGACGAGGAAGGTGGCGACGAGGTCTCGAACGGTGCGAAGCCGCACGGTGGGATCCGTCGCGCGCTCGCTGAGGCACGCGCCTATGTGGACACGCCCCCACCTCTCGGCCGTGTGCGGTCCTCGTTCGCATCCGGTGAGTCCCGGACGCTGCGCGCCGACGGGCCGGGCTGGTCCATCGTCGCCAGGACCGACGACATCGCCTTCGTACTCCTCGACGAGGAACCCGGTGAGGTGCTGCCGGTCGGGCGCGGAGCGGAGCTTCCGGCGCTACTGGAGGCTCTGGACAAGATGGCCGTACGTCCCACCTGACCCCGGGTCGCCGCTACGTCGAGGCCCGCGCCCTCGCACGAACACACGTCACGTTGCCTCGGCCTCTCCAGCGCTGCGGGCACGGAAAGGCCCGCGGGCCCGCCGGGGGGGTGGGCAGGCCCGCGAGCGACTGTGGACCGCCCCGGTACACGCGCGGGGCGGCCTGGTCGCCGGTCCGGGCCGCCGCCCGACCGGTGGACGGCTCAGCGGCCGAGTTCCTTACGGGTCACGCGGCGCAGCCTGCGCCGCTGTGAGGGGTCCAGCGTGAGGTATGCCGCCGTCGGCACACCGAGCACGATCAGGAGGGCGGCCCACCAGGGCAGCCAGATCAGCAGGATGAGCCCGGCCGCCACACCCCCTGCGGCGATCTTCGCGTTCCTCGACATGTGTGTCGCCTCCTTCGCGGCTGCTGCCGCTCTCTGTACTGAGGAACGGTGCGGCCCCCCGTCCAGTTCCAGGCCGCGACCCTGATCCGCCCCTGATGTGCGACCCCTACTCGACCCTGAGGGGTTCACCGACTTCATACATGTGACGCAGGGCCTGACGATAGGACTCGATCAGCCCTGTCTCCGTATAGGAGATACCCACTTCGCGGCAGTGCGCGCGGACCAGGGGCTGGGCGAGCCGCAGGTGCGGGCGGGGCATGCTCGGGAACAGGTGGTGCTCGATCTGGTAATTGAGTCCGCCGAGGAACCAGTCGGTGAGCGGGCTGCCCTTGATGTTGCGTGAGGTGAGCACCTGGCGGCGCAGATGACCCCAGCGGTCGCCGTCCGGGGCGGGCATTTCCATGCCCTTGTGGTTGGGCGCGAACGCCATCCCCAGATGCAGGCCGAAGAGCGCCTGGTGGATGGCGGCGAAGACGAGTGCCTTGCCGATCGACATGGTGCCCAGGAGCAGGATCACGTAACCGACGACATGGGAGGTGAGGAGAAGTCCCTCGACGATCCGCTCGCGCGGGGACTGGCGCCTGAGGTCCCGGAATCCGGAGACCTTCAGCCAGAGCCCTTCGAGGAGCGTCAGCGGGAAGAAGAGCCATGCCTGGTTACGGGTGAGCCAGCGGCGGAACCCCGTGCGCGTGCTGACCTGATCGCTGCTGAACACCAGGATGTCGGCGGCGACGTCGGGGTCCTTGTCGACGTGGTTCGGGTTGGCGTGGTGACGGTTGTGCTTGTCGTTCCACCACGCGTGACTCATGCCCAGCAGGAGGTTTCCGTGGATGAGCCCGATGACACGGCTGACGGCCTTGTCGGAGGAGATCTGCGCGTGGCCCGCGTCGTGGCCTATGAACGCGGTGCGTGACGACAGAACCGCGAGCACGGGCGCCAGGAGCAGCGTCCACCAGGAGTCACCGATCAGGATGACGCCGGTGACGACAGCGGCCAGAGCGAGGGCGTTGACGGTGATTCCGAGGGCGTACCACCCGGTGCGGCGGTCCAGCAGGCCCTGCCCCTTCACCGTGCGCAGGAGGGGCGTGAACTCGCTTCCGGCCGGCTCTGTGCCGGTGGAGGTCGCGGTGCGTTCCGCGACGGCTGCGACGGCCTCGGGCATGGTAAGTCTCCGGTTTCTGGGTCTCTGGGTTGCTGGAAGGAACGCTGCGGGCGAGGTGCCCAGGTCACCTGGAACGGCTGCGGGCGTTCCAGGGACGTACGGTCTGACCTCTAGAAACGTACGGATCGGTGACTGTCGGCGGCCATGGCGCCACCACCCGTACAGCGCGGGGGTCTCCCGGTGGCACACAGGGGGGCTGAGTACACCCCGGGGGTGGGGTGAGCCGGATCACCGCGCTGTCGCGCCCCTTCGGGCCTGGCCTGATGTACTCTCGGCCGCCCACCCGCTAGTCAAATTTGAGGAATGCGCCGTCGTTGTGCAGAGGATTCCCGCGATGCCCCCCGCCGAGATCTCCGAACTCTCCCGTTGCCGTGTGGTGTTCCTGCCCGCTGACCCCCCGCGCGCGGGGAGGGTGGCCTTCTGGCTCCCGGAGGGTGAGGGACTGCCTGGGACCGATGCGGGAACGGTCGAGGAGCTGACCGTCGCCGTTCCCGTCGAGGGCACGGTCGAGGCGGTGTCCGTACCCGCCGTGGTGATGCCCATGCGGTTCGCCCTGCCGGTACTCACGCGCGCGCGTGCTGCGGCCGGGGCTCATCCGGCGGCGGCGTTCTGGGGGGCGTCCGCGGTACTCGCCCTCCAGTTCGCCGCGCGTGGTCTGCTGCTCCCCGGGCTGACGGCGAATGACCACGACGCGTGGCGGTTCGGGCCGCTACGGGCCGAGGACGTGGGGCGGATCCGGGACCTCGCCGCGGCGATGCCACCCACCGCGCACGCGGCGCCCCTCACAGGTTCCGCTACGCAGGCGGCGTCGGGCAGTGGACCGGAACTGCGGCTGCCCGAACCCGAGGGGCTGCTGCGGGCGTTTCTCGACGCCGTGGCGGACGGGCTGCCCCGCTCCCCCGCCGCGCCCCTCGCGACCGGCGGCCCGGCCTTCGCCGCCCACGAGCCGCAGCGCCTCCCGGAACAGCGCGAGTGGGCCGCCGACGTCGCCGCCGGACACGACGCGGGTGTACGAATCTCGCTGCGGATCGAGGTGCCGGGCCTGGCGGCGGCCGATCCGGCGGCGACGCGCTTCCCGTTCCGGGCCGTGCTCCAGGTGCACGGCGTGAGTGATCCGACGCTCGTCGCGGACGCGGCCGAGGTCTGGGCCGCGTCGGGGGTCCCGGCCCAGGCGTTCGGGCCGCGCGCGCGGATGGACGTCCTGTTGGCGTTGCGACGCGCCACGCGCGCGTGGGCACCGCTCACGCCGCTGCTGTCGGCTTCCGTGCCCGACGCGATCGACCTCGCCGACGACGAGGTCACCGAACTCGTCGGTGAGGGCGCCCGCGCGCTGGCGGTCGCGGGGGTCGACGTGCACTGGCCGAGGGAACTGGCGCGCAAACTCACGGCGCGTGCCGTGATCGGTCCACCCGACGACGAGACCGGCCCCGACAAGACGTCGTCGGACGCGCCGTCATTCCTGTCCGCGGACGCCCTACTGGCCTTCAACTGGCGTTTCGCGCTGGGAGATCAGCCGTTGACCCGGGACGAACTGGACCGGCTCGCGGAGGCGAATCGCCCTGTCGTACGACTGCGTGACCAGTGGGTACTCGTCGACCCCGAAGAGACCCGTCTCGCACGGGCCCGGCAGGACAGCAAGGTCACCCCTGTCGACGCCCTCAGTGCCGTACTCACGGGGTCCACGGAGGTTGATGGGCGGCGCGTCGACGTACACCCCACCGGGTGGCTGACGGCGCTGCGGGACCGCCTCGCGGACCCGGAAGGCATGGAGCCGGTCGGACAGCCCGCCGCCCTTGATGCCCAGCTGCGGGACTACCAGGTGCGTGGCCTGAACTGGCTGGCACGGATGACGTCAATGGGTCTCGGCGCCTGCCTGGCGGACGACATGGGCCTCGGCAAGACGATCACTCTGATCGCGTTGCACCTCCACCGGCAGGAGCGCCCTGAGACGGCCGGCCCGACGCTCGTCGTCTGTCCGACGTCCCTGATGGGTAACTGGCAGCGGGAGATCGAGAGATTCGCACCCGGCACTCCGGTACGCCGCCATCACGGCTCACGGCGCTCCCTGGAGGCCCTGGCGGACGGCGAGTTCGTCCTCACCACCTACGGCACGATGCGGCTGGACACCGAACGGCTCGCCGGGGTGCCGTGGGGCATGCTCGTCGCGGACGAGGCACAGCACGTCAAGAACCCGTACTCGGCGACGGCCCGGCAGTTGCGGACGATCGACGCACGCGCGCGGGTGGCGCTCACGGGCACGCCTGTCGAGAACAACCTCTCCGAACTGTGGGCGATTCTGGACTGGACGACCCCGGGCCTCCTCGGCCGACTGGGCACGTTCCGCACCCGCTACGCGCGCGTGGTCGAGGGCGGCGGGGATCCGGCCGCGGCGGACCGGCTCGCGCGGCTCGTTCGCCCGTTCCTGCTGCGGCGCCGCAAGTCCGACCCGGGGATCGCGCCGGAGCTGCCGCCGAAGACCGAGACGGATCGCGCGGTGTCGCTCACGCGGGAACAGGCGGGCCTGTACGAGGCGGTGGTGCGCGAGACGCTGGCGGAGATCGCCGGTTCCGACGGGATGGCACGGCGCGGACTGATCATCAAGCTGCTGACGGGACTCAAACAGATCTGTAATCACCCCGCGCAGTTCCTCAAGGAGGAGCGGCCGAGGATCGCCGGGCGGTCCGGGAAGCTGGAACTCCTCGACGAACTTCTCGACACGATCCTCGCCGAGGACGCGAGCGTGCTCGTCTTCACGCAGTACGTGCAGATGGCTCGCCTCATCGAACGGCATCTGGCGGCGCGCGGGGTGCCGTCCCAATTCCTGCACGGAGGCACGCCTGTCGGGGAACGCGAGGCGATGGTCAACCGTTTCCAGAGTGGCGACGTCCCGATCTTCCTGCTGTCGCTGAAGGCAGCGGGTACGGGGCTGAACCTCACGCGCGCGGGGCATGTCGTGCACTACGACCGTTGGTGGAATCCCGCGGTCGAGGCGCAGGCCACGGACCGCGCGTATCGCATCGGGCAGACACAGCCGGTGCAGGTCCACCGGTTGATCGCCGAGGGCACCATCGAGGACCGCATCGCCGAGATGCTGCTGCGCAAACGCGCGCTCGCGGACTCCGTACTCGGCTCCGGTGACGCGGCACTGACCGAACTGTCCGATGCCGACCTGGCCGACCTGGTAGAACTGCGAGGGAGCGCGCGATGAGTCACGCCGACGACTTCGGGGACGACCGCCCCGACCGCGACCCCGAGCCCTACGGCCACGAAGCCTCGTACGAGCAGGAGCGGACCTTCGCCGCGCTGCCTCCCGCGCGGGGGAAGGGCTTCGCGCAGACCTGGTGGGGCCGGACCTGGCTGAAGGCACTGGAGGACACGGCCCTGGAAACGGCGCAGTTGAAGGTCGGCCGTGCGCTCGCCCGCGCGGGCGCCGTGGGCGCGGTGTCGGTTCGTCCGGGCCGGATCACCGCCGTGGTGCAGGACCGTGACGGCACCCGGCACCGGGCCGACGTGCTGTGGCAGCGGCTCACCGACGAGGAATGGGCCCGTTTCCTGGACATGGCCGTGCAGCGGGCCGGACACATCGCGGCCCTCCTGGACCGCGACATGCCACCGGACCTGGTCGAGGACGCGGCCGGTGTCGGCGTCGAACTCCTGCCCGCCATCGGCGATCTGGAGCCCGAGTGCAACTGCGAGGCGTGGGACCACTGCGGTCACACGGCGGCGCTGTGCTACCACGTGGGCCGCCTCCTGGACCAGGACCCCTTCATACTGCTCCTCCTGCGAGGCCGTAACGAGCGTGCGATCCTGGACGAGTTGCAGGTCCGCAGCATCACCCAGGGCAATGTCACGCCGGCCGACGAGGCAGACAGCGGCCAGGCAGACGGCGACGACCGTGACGACAACGCGCGGGAAGGCGTGGACGCGGTCGAGGCGTTCGCGGCCGAAAGTGTCCTGCCGTCACTGCCCGGCCCTGCCGCGCTGCCCCTTGAGCCGAGTCTGCCGCCCTCGCTGGACACGGACGCACAGCCCGCGCCGGGGGTGGATCCCGAAGCACTCGAATTCCTGGCGCTCCAGGCCGCCGTCGAGGCCCACCAGTTGCTGTCCGACGCACTGTCGCCTCGTCATGAACAGCGTCCCGTCGAGGCGGACCTGACGCCTGACCAGGACGCTGTACGGCTCGCCGCGGGCCGTCCCGGCGCACGGGCGACCGCCCGACTGGCTGACGGCTCGGGCCGCGACGCCCAGGAGATCGCACGGGCGATACGCGCCTGGACCTACGGTGGTCGGGCAGCCCTCACGGCCCTGGAAGACGCCTGGGAACCGGACGCCGACACGATGGCACGCGCGCGTGCGGCGGTCGACTCGGCCTGGGACGACGATGAGCGGCCCACGCTGAGCGCCGAAACGAACCGGTGGACCACGGTCGGAACCGAACAGCGCGGCCGGACGAGGACACAGGTGCGGCTCGGGCGGGACGGCCGGTGGTGGCCGTTCCGCGAGGAGCACGGGCACTGGGCTCCGGCGGGTCCGGCATCCCACGATCCGGCAACGGCCTTGGCCACGGCAGGAGGAGACGACTGACGGGTGACGCATGCGCGGTGACGAGCTACCGGTTACCGCGCGCGGCGCCGGTCCTTCACGGTTTCTGACGGGAGGCGCCATCCGAACGCCCGCCTCGATTCACCCACCGTCCGCCGAACGTTGGCGACAGCAGCGGATTCTGGCCACCGTCAAGCCGATCTTCCGTTCCTGGAGGCCAGATGTCCCCGCACGACACCGGTAAGAGCCGTCTCCGCCGTTGCCTCGCCGTGGGCGTACCGATCGCCGTCATCGCGGCGGTCACGGCATCCGGCACCGCCACCGGCGCGCCGTCCCACGCGCGCGACGGCGAGCCCCGGATCACCGGCGCGGCGACGCTCGGTGACATACCGCTGGGAGCGTTCAGCAACGATCTGCTGCCCGGGACGGTGAGCGACGACCGCGGTGTGAAGCTCGGCGGCATCGGCAGCGACATCTATCCCGCCGGCCGCGAGGGCGAGTTCTGGACCGTCACGGACCGCGGCCCCAACGGCCAGATCACGGTGGACGGCACCAAGCGCCGCACCTTCCCGGTGCCCGGCTTCGACCCGGCGATCGTCAAGATCCGGGTCACCGGCAGGACCGTGAAGGTCATCGACGCCATCCCGCTCACCACGCGCTCGGGCAAGCCGGTGACGGGCCTGCCCAACCAGCCCGGCCGCGACGAGGCGCCGTACTCGTACGACACGAAGACCGCCCTCACGTACGACGCCAACGGTGTGGACACCGAGGGCATCGTCCGCGCGAAGGACGGCAGCTTCTGGCTGGTCGACGAGTACGGTCCCTCGCTGCTGCACGTCTCCGCGCGCGGGAAGGTCCTTTCGCGGTACGTCCCCAAGGGGCTGAACCTGAAGGGCGCGGACTACCCGGTCGTCGAGGCGCTGCCCGGAGTGCTGCTGAACCGCAAGATCAACCGCGGCTTCGAGGGGCTGGCCCAACTCCCGGGTGGTGACCTGGTGCTGGCCGTGCAGAGCCCCTTGTCGCTGCCGGACAAGAGCGCGGGCGAGGCGTCGCTCACCACGCGGCTGTTCCGCTTCTCGCCGCGGAAGCAGGCGGTCACGGCCGAGTACGCGTACCGGATCGACCCGGTGAACGTCGTGGATCCGAGTGAGGACGACCCGTCCGAGCTGAAGATCTCCTCACTGGTGGCTCTCGGCGGCGAGCGTCTGCTCGTCGAGGAGCGCACCGACAAGGCCGCACGCCTTCAGGTGGTGGAACTGAACCGGCGCTCCGACATCCTCGGCGAGCGGTGGGACAAGGAGACCACCTCACCCTCCCTGGAGCAGCTCACCGACCCGTCGGCGGCCGGCGTGCCGGTGCTGCGCAAGAAGCTCGTCGCCGACCTGGGCAAGGTTCAGGGGCTGCCCGGCAAGATCGAGGGCGTCGCGCGCGTGCGGCACGACACGCTTGTCCTCATCAACGACAACGACTTCGGGATGACGGACGGGAACGGCGCCTTCGACGCGAACGGCCGACTGATCGACAGCGGCATCAGGACGACGGTGACCTACCTCCGGTTGCCGCACGGTATCTGAGCAGGCGGTCCCCTCGCCGCTGCTCCCGTAGGGTGCCCGGGTCAGTCTTGACGTAAAGGCGGTTCGGAACATGGCACCCGGAGCAGTGACGCGGGAGCAGTTGGCGAGTGCGGCGCGGGCGGCGCTGGGCGGTGGGCGGCGGCTGGAGAGGGTCGAGCGGGTCGCCGGCGGCAGCAAGAAAGGCGTGTACCGCCTGGTGATGGACGACGCGACGACGGCGATCGCCTATCTCTGGGACGACGCCGAGAACTACTGGCCGGCGGGCAAGGGCGACGACGATCTCACCGACCCGTTCTCGCCCGGCCTCGGGCTCGACCTGTTCGAGGCCGCGCACGGGCGCCTTGACGCCCTCGGCGTGCGCGTCCCGGCGATCCGTCTCGTCGACCGCGACGGCGCCCACCACCCGGCCGGTCTCGCGATCGTGGAGGACCTTCGGGGTGAGAGCCTGGAGGAGTTGCTCGCGCGCGACCCGGGCGCGGCTGCCCCGGTCATGGCGCGGCTCGGGGAGGCTCTGGAGGCGATGCGGAGTCATCGGGCGTCCGCGTACGGCAAGGTGGCCGTGGTCGACCGCGGCGAGCGCTCGCAGGGGACTTCGTGCGAGGGGATCGTCCTGGACCGTGCTCTGCGGGACCTCGCCGAGGCGGCGTCGCGTGATCCGCGGATCGCGTCAGCGCGCGACCGCTTGGAGGAGCGGCTGAGGGTTCTGGCCGCGGCGGTCCTCCCGCGCGCGGAGTACGCCGTTGTGCATGGCGAGTTGGGACCCGACCATGTGCTGGTGGACGCCGGCGGGAACCCTGTGGCGATCGACATCGAGGGCTTGATGTACTTCGACGTCGAGTGGGAGCACGTCTTTCTGAAGATCCGTCTGGACGACGCGTATCGGCCGCTGGCGGTGGACGGACTGGACGAGGACAGGCTCGCGCTCTACATGCTTGCGCAGCGTCTCTCGTTGACAGCGGGTCCGCTGCGACTGCTCGACGGGGACTTCCCCGACCGGGCGTTCATGGCGGACATCGCCGAGTACAACCTGAAGCAGGCGCTGGACCTGGTCCGCGCCTGAACGTCTGCGGCGTCGGACCTTGTTCGCCAGCTCCTGCCCTAGCACGATGGCTCAAACTTAATCGCGACGGCACCGTGCGGACGACGGCTTGGGCGGCGGGCCGAGTTGTGTTGCTCTCGGGCCGCCGCCCGTTGCCGTCCCGTCGACGCTGTCAGTCGCGGGCGCCGAGCAGGTGGTCCATGGCGAGCTGGTCGAGCCGCTCGAAGGCCATCCCGCGCGCGGCGGCCGTTTCCACGTCGAAGTCCTCATAGGCGCCGCTGTCGGCGAGCAATGCGGCCAGGCCGTCCTCTGCGGTAGGCCGGGCGAGTTCGTCGAGACGGGACGCCTTAAGGGCCTCCTGGACCTCCGGGTCCGCGCGGAAGGCGGCGGCCCGGTCGCGCAGGATCAGGTAGTTACGCATACAGCCGGCGGCCGATGCCCAGACCCCGTCGAAGTCCTCCGTCCGCGGCGGCTTGAAGTCGAAGTGACGCGGCCCCTCGTACCCACCGGTCTCCAGGAGGTCCACCAGCCAGAAGGCGGACCTCAGGTCACCGGCGCCGAACCGCAGGTCCTGGTCGTACTTGATGCCCGACTGGCCGTTCAGGTCGATGTGGAAGAGCTTGCCCGACCACAGGGCCTGCGCGATGCCGTGCGGGAAGTTGAGACCGGCCATCTGCTCATGGCCGACCTCCGGGTTGACGCCGTACAGCTCGGGGCGCTCCAGGCGCTCGATGAACGCGAGGGCGTGGCCGACGGTCGGCAGCAGAATGTCGCCGCGGGGCTCGTTCGGCTTGGGCTCGATGGCGAAGCGCAGGTCGTAGCCCTGCTCGGTGACGTACTCGCCGAGCAGGTCGAATGCCTCCTTCATCCGGTCGAGTGCGACCCGTACGTCCTTCGCCGCGCCGGACTCGGCGCCCTCCCGGCCGCCCCAGGCGACATACGTCCGGGCGCCCAGCTCCGCCGCCAGATCGATGTTGCGGATGGTCTTGCGCAGCGCGTAGCGGCGCACGTCGCGGTCATTGGCGGTGAACGCGCCGTCCTTGAAGACGGGGTGCGTGAACAGGTTCGTCGTCGCCATCGGCACCTTCATGCCGGTGGCGTCCAGCGCCTGACGGAAGCGCTTGACGATCGCCTCGCGCTCAGTGGCCGACGAACCGAACGGGATCAGGTCGTCGTCGTGGAAGGTCACGCCGTGGGCGCCGAGATCGGACAGACGGCGCACCGACTCGACGGGGTCGAGGGCCGGTCGGGTGGCGTCGCCGAACGGGTCGCGGCCCTGCCAGCCGACGGTCCACAGGCCGAAGGTGAACCGGTCGTCAGGGGTGGGCTGATAGCTCATGCGGTGGCTCCTCGGTCGCTGCGACTATTTCGTCATGGCGATTTACAAATTAGTATGCACGAGCATCTCTGGGAAGGGATGACGGTGATGGCGCAGCCGCAGCGGGAGAGGCGGGCCCGCAGAAACGGAGTACCGATGTCAGCATCCGAAGGGCCTCTTGTCGTCGGCGTGGACAGTTCGACGCAGTCCACGAAGGTGCTGGTCGTGGACGCGGCCACGGGCGAGGTCGTGGCGAGCGGGCAGGCCCCGCACACCGTCACGACGGGCGCTGGGCGGGAGAGCGACCCGGAGCAGTGGTGGAGTGCGCTGCGGCAGGCCCTGCACCAGTGCGGGGACGCCGCCCGCGAGGCCGCCGCCGTCTCGGTGGGCGGCCAGCAGCACGGGCTCGTCACACTGGACGAGCGGGGCAGGCCGGTGCGCCCGGCACTGCTCTGGAACGATGTGCGCTCCGCGCCGCAGACCCGTCGGCTCGTGGAGGAGTTCGGCGGGCCCAAGGCGTGGGCCGAGCGCGTCGGCAGTGTGCCCGCCCCGTCATTCACGGTCACCAAGTGGGCCTGGCTCGCCGAGCACGAACCCGACGCGGTCCGCGCCACGGCAGCCGTACGGCTCCCGCACGACTACCTCACGGAGCGGCTCACCGGATCCGGAACGACGGACCGCGGTGACGCCTCCGGCACGGGCTGGTGGGCATCGGCCGACGAGTCGTACGACGAAGAGATCCTCGCGCGCGTGGGACTCGATCCGGCACTGTTGCCGACAGTGGTGCGGCCGGGTGAGATCGCCGGGACGGTACGGGACGTCGGCGACCTGCCGTTCTCGAAGGGCACCCTCGTCGCTCCCGGCACCGGGGACAACGCCGCCGCCGCGCTCGGCCTGGGACTGCGTCCCGGCGCCCCGGTGCTCAGCCTGGGCACGTCGGGGACGGTGTACGCGGTGTCACAGCACCGTCCCACCGATCCGAGCGGTACGGTCGCGGGCTTCGCCGACGCGCGCGGGGAGTGGCTTCCGCTCGCGTGCACCCTCAACTGCACCCTCGCGGTCGACCGGATCGCCACGCTGTTCGGTCTGGACCGTGACGCCGTCGAACCGGGGGGCGGCGTGACGCTGCTTCCGTATCTCGACGGCGAGCGCACCCCGGACCTGCCGCACGCCACGGGTCTGTTGCACGGGCTGCGGCACGACACCACCGGTGGCCAGGTGCTCCAGGCGGCCTACGACGGCGCGGTGCACGCGCTCTTGAAGGCACTCGACCTGGTGCTCGACGCGGACGCCGATCAGGCGGCGCCTTTGCTGCTCATCGGCGGCGGCGCGCGCGGGAAGACCTGGCAGCAGACCGTGCTGCGGCTGTCCGGACGCGCCGTGCAGGTGCCCGAGGCCCGGGAGCTGGTCGCACTCGGCGCCGCCGCGCAGGCCGCGGGCGTGCTCACCGGCGAAGACCCGGCGGCCGTGGCCCGCCGCTGGGGCACCGCGCGCGGGCCGGTGCTCGACCCCGTGGACCGCGACGAGGCGGCACTGGACCGCATCACCGGGGTACTGTCCGATGCGTCCGCCCTGCTCGACCCGCCACCTCCGACCGGCTGAACCCGGCCTGGTCCCCGACCTGAACCCCAGCCCGGGACCCGGCCTGAGACCCGAGTCGTCGGCGGTGCGTCGGGAAACCCTTCCACCCCGCGGCACCACCGAGGACCGCCCGACGCACTACCGAGGACTGACGGAGGAATGACCGCACCGCTCCACGAGGCCCGCCCCGGGACACCCGACACCCAGCAGGGCATGCGCCGCCGCAATCTGTCCCGGGTGATGCACACCGTCGCCGCCGAGGGACCGCTGTCACGCGCCGCCGTCGCGTCCCGGATCGGACTGACCCGCGCCGCCGTGTCGACCCTCGTGGACGAACTGATCCGCTCGGGCCTCCTGGAGGAACTGGGTCCGCAGCGGCCCGGAGGGGTCGGCCGGCCGGGTTCCGCACTGGCCGTCAGCGGGCACGGCCCGGCCGGAATCGGCGCCGAGGTCGGCGTCGACCACCTGGCGGTGTGCGCGGTCGACCTGCGCGGCGAGGTACGGGCGCGCGCGGTGCGGCACGGCAGCAACCGAGGCCGCCGACCGGCTCCCGTCATCGAGGAACTCACGGGGCTGATACGTCAGGTGACGGCCGAGGCCAACCGGCAGGGACTGCGGCCGGCCGGTCTCGCGGTGGCGGTCCCCGGCCTGGTGGCCCGGAACACCGCCACGGTCGTCCGGGCTCCCAATCTGGACTGGCACGACACCGACCTCGCCACCCTGCTCCCCGCTGATCTGCCGCTGACCGTGGACAACGAGGCCAACTTCGGTGCACTCGCCGAACTCTGGCTCGGTGACGGCGCCCCGGCCGACTTCGTCCATGTCTCGGCCGAGATCGGAATCGGTGCGGCGGTCGTCGTCGACGGCAGGCTGCTGCACGGCACCCGTGGATTCGCCGGGGAGTTGGGGCATGTGCCGGTGTATCCAGAAGGTCCGGCGTGCCCCTGTGGGGGGCGGGGGTGCCTGGAGCAGTACGCCGGTGAGGAGGCGGTGCTGCGGGCCGCGGGTCTGGAACCGGGCACCGGCCGGGTCGGGCTCCTCGCCGAGCGCGCCGCCGCGGGTGACCAGGGGGTGCGGCGGGCCCTGCGCGACGCCGGAAGCGCCCTGGGGATCGCGCTGACCGGCGCGGTCAATTTGCTCGACCCGCAGTCGGTCGTGCTCGGCGGAGCGCTGTCGCGCCTCGCGCCGTGGCTCCTGCCGTCCCTGGAACAGGAGTTGAGCCGACGCACCGCGGGACCGGCCTGCGGGATCGCGGTGTCCCGCCTCGGGCCCGAGGGTCCGCTGCTCGGCGCTGCCCACTCGGTGGTGCGGGCCGTACTCGACGATCCTGCCGCGGTGCCGATGAGCGTTTAGCCACCCTCCCGGTGCTCCGGATGGCCGGGGCGCCGCACGCCGCCGCCGTATGCCACCGCCGCGCGCCGCGCAAGCCACCGGCATGAGTGGTGCAAGCCGCACCACAGGCATCGTGGGCCACCACCACACGCATCGCGGGTCACCGTCACGCACAACGCAGGTCCCGCCCCACGCGCCTCACGTCACCCTTTCGGGGCTCCGAGTTGTCCACAGGCGCAGAGCTGTCCACAGATCCATCCGGCGCCCTTCCACCTCAATCGCCGAGCGCCGTAACGTAATTGACGTGAGACCAGCACCGCCGACCGACGGCGGCGCGTCCGACGGACGACCCTTCACCGAGCGGAGCCGTGCAGCCATGAGCGACCCGAGGATCCTGACCGTACGGCCCGAGCCGGACGAATACGCCTGGACGTTCGGCGGCGCCCCGCCCGTGGCCCGCATCGCCCCGGGCACGGTCCTGGATCTGTACACCGAGGACTGCTTCGCCGGACGGGTCCGGTCCGAGAAGGACCTGGTGTCGAAGGTGTGCGAGTTCCCGTTCCTCAATCCGCAGACCGGCCCCTTCCATGTGGAGGGTGCGGAGCCGGGCGACACGGTGGCCGTTCACTTTGTCTCCGTGGAGCCCGCCCGGGACTGGGCCGCGTCGACGACGGTGCCGCTGTTCGGCGCACTCACCTCCACGCACACGACGGCCACTCTGCAACCGCCGCTGCCGGAGACCGTATGGATCTGGCAGTTGGACCGGCAGCGGCGGACGGCGATGTTCCGTGCCAAGGACAGTGATATCGAGATCGAGCTGCCGATGGACCCGATGCACGGCACGGTCGGTGTGGCCCCCGCGAATCTGGAAGTACGGTCCGCGCTGGTGCCGGACGCCCACGGCGGGAACATGGACACGCCGGAGATGCGGGCCGGCGTCACCTGCTATCTCGGGGTGAATGTCGAGGGCGCGCTCCTCAGCCTCGGAGACGGGCACGCCCGGCAGGGCGAGGGCGAGACCTGCGGGGTCGCCGTGGAATGCGCCATGAACACAGTGGTGATCGTCGAACTGCTCAAGGGCCTCGCCACTCCCTGGCCCCGGCTGGAGTCCGACAAGCACATCATCTCCACCGGTTCGGCCCGCCCGCTGGAGGACGCCTTCCGAATATCGCAGCTCGACCTGGTGCAGTGGCTGGTCCGGGATTACGGCTTCAGTGAGCTGGATGCCTACCAGTTCGCCACACAGGCAGTGGAGTCACCCGTGGCCAATGTCTGCGACACCAACTACACCTGCGTGGCGAAGATCCGCAAGGAGTGGCTGCCCGTGCGCGAGACTCACCGTGGTCTGCACGCCAGGCTGCGGGAGATCGCGGCGGGACTCCCCCACCGGGCCGGCCCCGACGGATGACCCCCGGCACGGGTCGTCACCGCCACCGGTACTGCCCACAGGTACCACCCACCGCGATCTCCCACCGGTATCGCCCACCGATGGCCGGCACCGGGCGCCCGTCGCGCGCGGGCGCCACGCACACCTTCCTTCCATAAGTACGTCCAGCTGTTCCCCCACCGAGAGGCAGGTCGGCACATGGAACGAGCCACCAGAGATCAGGAACTCGCCTTACCGAGCCGTCGCGGGCTGTTGCTGGGCGCCGCCGCCCTCGCCGCCGCTCCCGCCGCGCTTCTCACCGCGTCGCGGGCCGACGCCCAGGCCCAGGCCGTCGACTATCCGTCGGCCGAGTCAGTGCCGGCCAGCACGTCCAACTACACGGTGTCCAGCCGTCCCAGCAGCTATCCCGTCAACTACGTGATCATCCATGTGACCCAGGAGACCTGGGCGGACACCCTGGCGATCTTCCGGAATCCGGCGAAGAAGGTGTCGGCGCACTATGTGGTGCGGTCCGCCGACGGGCACATCGGGCAGTGCGTCCGCGAGAAGGACATCGCCTGGCACGCCGGCAACTGGGACTACAACACCCGCAGCATCGGCATCGAACACGAAGGGTGGGTCGACAAACCGGAGTACTTCACCAACGCGCTCTACGAGAAGTCCGCAGCGCTGACCGCCGCGATCTGTACGAAGTACGGGATCCCGCGGGACCGTGAGCACATCATCGGCCATGTGCAGGTACCGGGTACAAACCACACCGACCCCGGTCCGTACTGGGACTGGTCCCGCTACATAAGGATGGTCAACTTCGCCTGAGCCACCAGGTCAGGACCACCCGCGGTGTCCCCTCGTCCGTCGCCGGCGCGGCGGCACCGCGGGATCCGGAAGCGCCGACCGTGCCGCGACGCTTGTCGGGCTCCCTCCCCGGAGTGACGATGTCCTCAGCCGCACCGCCGTCCGGGGAGGACGAGTTGACCGATCCATGGGTGGCCCTGGAACCGGGCGCCGATCCCACTGAGCGGGAACGCGCGCTGCGCCATGCGCATGAGAGATTCACCGCGGCGGGGACGGTCGCCAGACCCGTGCGAGGGGTGGTGGCCGACTCGTGGCGGCGTTCGGCGAGAGCGCGGGTCAGTCCGGACAGCGTGTCGGCGACGATGGAACTGACGGACGGCGACCTGGGGACGTACCGGGCGGAGCATCCGCTGGCGCGGGTGATGCCCCTGTTCCGGGAGCTGACCGGGAGCTTCGCGCAGGACGGGGAGCATCTGCTCGCGGTGTGCGACGCGCAGGGCAGGCTGCTGTGGGTCGAGGGCCATCCGGCGACACGGAAGCGGGCCGGGCGGATGAACTTCGTGCCCGGCGCGCGATGGGCGGAGTCCGCGATGGGTACCAACGCGCCGGGAACGGCGGTCACCGTGGACCGGCCGGTGCAGGTGTTCGCGACGGAGCACTTCACCCGGCAGGTCCAGCAGTGGACGTGTGCGGCGGCGCCCGTGCACGACCCGCGCACCGGGCGACTGCTCGGCGCGATCGACATCACCGGTGGGGAGGGCCTGGCCCATCCGCACAGCCTCGCCTTCGTGCAGGCGGTGGCGCGGGCCGCGGAGTCCCAGCTCGCCCTGCTCGCTCCGGTGGCGCCACGTCAGGGGACTGTGGAGGTGACAGCGCTCGGGCGGGACGAGGCGCTGCTCCTCATGGGCGGCCGGAAGACACGGCTGAGCAGGAGGCACAGCGAAATCCTGGTGCTCCTCGCCGGGCATCCGGAGGGGCTGAGCGGTGACGAGTTGCTGTGCGCGTTGTACGAGGACGAGTCGGTGACACCGGTGACCCTGCGGGCGGAGGTGGCGCGGTTGCGGCGCATCCTCGGGCCGGATGTGCTGGCGTCGCGGCCGTACCGGTTGACGGTACCGGTGGAGTCGGATGTGGCGACGGTGGAGCGGCGGCTCGGCGCGGGGGCGGTGTCCGCTGCCGCGGCGGCGTACACGGGGCCGCTGCTGCGGGGGTCGCAGGCGCCGGCGGTGGTGCGGTTGCGGAGGAAGATCGCGGATGAGTTGCGGGCGTCGTTGATCGCGTGCGGGGACCCGGATCTGCTGGCCGACTGGGTGAACTCCCCTTGGGGAGAGGAGGACTTGGAAGTGTGGCGTGCGCTGGCGTCCGTACGGCCGACGTCTCCTGTACTCGCGCGGGTCGCGGAGTTGGAGGCCGAGTTGACGGCGCCGGCGGTGTGGCAGCGGCCGGGGACACGGGCCACCGGCGGGTTCGGTCACGCGCCGGTGCCGCGGTCCGGTCGGTCCGCCGTCGCCCCACGGACGGGCGCCGGCTGAGGGCGCGCCCGTTCCTGAGCCAGGTGCGGGCCACCAGCCCGAGTCCAGCCCCGGCCTCGGTCCCGGCCTCGTTCGCCCGAGGCGCATCGCAACGTCCATGCAACCTCCGTCTCCCTAGCCTCGTGGCGAGAGCTGCCCAACGGCGGGCAGCGTTCTGCGGGAGGCAGGCCACCATGACCCGTTACGCAGCGCCGGGTACCGAGGGCGCGGTCGTCGCGTACCAGGCTCGCTACGACCACTTCATTGGCGGCGAGTACGTACCGCCGGCCCGCGGACAGTACTTCGAGAATCCGAGTCCGGTGAACGGGCAGCCGTTCACCGAGATCGCGCGCGGTACCGCCGAGGACGTCGAGCGGGCGCTGGACGCGGCGCACGCTGCGGCACCGGCGTGGGGCCGTACCTCGGTCACCGCGCGGGCCGACATCCTGCTCAAGATCGCCGACCGGATGGAGGCCAACCTCGCCTCGCTCGCGGTCGCCGAGAGTTGGGAGAACGGCAAGCCGGTGCGCGAGACGCTCGCGGCCGACATTCCGCTGGCCATTGACCACTTCCGCTATTTCGCGGGGGCGATCAGGGCGCAGGAGGGTTCGCTGGGTGAGGTGGACGACGACACGGTCGCATACCACTTCCATGAGCCGTTGGGCGTGGTCGCGCAGATCATCCCCTGGAACTTCCCGATCCTGATGGCGACCTGGAAGCTGGCGCCGGCGCTCGCCGCAGGCAATGCGGTCGTCCTCAAGCCCGCCGAGCAGACCCCGGCGTCGATCCACTACTGGATGAGTCTGGTCTCGGACCTGCTGCCGCCGGGGGTGGTGAACATCGTCAACGGTTTCGGCGTGGAGGCGGGCAAGCCGCTGGCGTCCAGTGCCCGCGTCGCGAAGATCGCCTTCACGGGTGAGACCACGACGGGCCGGTTGATCATGCAGTACGCGTCCGAGAACATCAAGCCGGTGACGCTGGAGCTGGGCGGAAAGAGTCCGAACATCTTCTTCGACGACGTGTGGGCGCAGGACGACGACTTCCGGGACAAGGCGCTGGAAGGGTTCACGATGTTCGCGCTGAACCAGGGCGAGGTGTGCACCTGCCCGTCACGCGCGCTCATCCAGCAGGGCCACTACAGCGAGTTCATCGAAACGGCCGTCGCGCGGACTGAGGCGATCCAGCCCGGTCATCCGCTGGACACGGAGACGATGATCGGCGCGCAGGCGTCCAACGACCAGTTGCAGAAGATCCTCTCGTATCTGGACATCGGGCAGCAGGAGGGCGCCAAGGTCCTCACGGGCGGCCGACGCATCGAGTACGACGGGGAGTTGGCGGGCGGGTACTACGTCCAGCCGACGATCTTCGAGGGCGACAACCGGATGCGGATCTTCCAGGAGGAGATCTTCGGTCCGGTGGTGTCGGTGACGTCGTTCGCGGACTTCGACGACGCGATCAAGACGGCCAACGACACGCTGTACGGGCTCGGGGCCGGGGTGTGGACGCGGGACATCAACACCGCGTATCGCGCGGGGCGCGCGATCCAGGCCGGGCGGGTCTGGACGAACTGCTACCACGCGTATCCCGCGCACGCGGCGTTCGGCGGCTACAAGCAGTCCGGTATCGGGCGCGAGACGCACAAGATGATGCTGGAGCACTACCAGCAGACGAAGAACCTTCTCGTCTCGTACTCGCCGAAGAAGCTCGGGTTCTTTTAGCCTCTTGTGCACCTTCCGCTCGGGGTGGCGATGTCCCGCACGTCGTGTCGTGCCCACTCCCGGGCCTGACGATGGGCCGCAGCGCCCGGTCGCGCCGAAACGGGTCGGCGGACCGGGTGCGCGGCGGCCTTGTCGAGCCGGACGTCAGTGGCCGGTGACGATGCCGGAGAGTTCGTTCGTGCTCTTCGGCAGCGTCACCGACGTGACCTTCTCGCCGGACTCGATGTCGACGGCGTGCAGCTTGCGCTTGCCCGGTTCGGAGACGTACGCGGTGTGGTCGCGGACGAAGAGGGTGGGCCGGGCCTGCTGCCAGTCCAGCGGCTCCTGCCACTTGTCCACCACGGGGATCTTTTTCTCGACCTTGCCCGTTTTCGGGTCGATGACATGGAGGGTGCCGTTGGTGCCGAGGACGAGTGCCTCGCCGTGGGGTCCGCGGCCGAGTGAGCGGAACGAGTAGCTGGTGCCGAGGTCCACAAGGCGCAGCTTCGCGGTTTCGGTGTCGATGAGGGAGATGCGGGTCGGCCGCTCCAGTTCGGCGTCGGGGTCGGTCTTGTAGTCGCCCAGGAGGATCGGGGACGCGTCGCTGCCGGCCTGGTTGCCGATGCGGCCGTAGTCGTCGGGGGCGTCGACCTTGGTGAACTTGCCGCCCTTGTAGATCAGGACGCCGTCCTCGCAGCCGACGGCGACGGCCTCGCCCTGGGCGGCGGCTTCGCCGTGGACGCCGGGGCAGTTCTCGTTGCGCTTGGTCTCCTTGTTGTCCTTGTCCAGGACGAGTGCGCCCGTGCGCTTCTCCTCGGTGCCGAGGGTGCTGAGGAGTTCGCCGTTGCTCAGTTCGATGGCGACGCCGTGGTGCGGTTCGGCGGAGGTGTAGGTGCGGCCTTCGGGCTTCGTGCCGTCGGCCAGGTCGGCGGGGTCGAAGACGTTGACCTCGCCGGTGCCGTCGGTGAACAGGACCGTCCTGCCGGCGTGCCGTACGACGTGTCCGGGCTTGGTGCCCTCGTAGGTGATGTCGGTGTACCTCTGCTCGGCGGCGTCGAGGACTCGGAAGCCGGCGTCGGTGGAGACGATGACATGGGAGTTGTCGCCTGCCGGGTTGACGCGGTTGAAACCGGGCAGCTCGATCGTCTTGGCCAGCTTCAGGCTCTCGCCGTCCAGGACGTACAGGCCGCCCTCGAAGGTGGCGACCAGCGGGTCCTTGACCGCGGCGGACGCGGCGGATGTGGCGGACGTGGCACTCGGAGCGTCCTTCGCCGTCTTCGCGTCGGAGGAGGCGCCGCCCTCTCCCCCACAGGCGGTCAGGACCGTGGATACCGCGAGGGCGAGGACGGTTCCGGAGAAGGCCCTGTTGCGTATCGTCTTGTTCACTGTGTGTGTTCCGTTCTGGCCGCGCGGGGGCGACGTCGGTGTGTTGGGTGGTGGTCGGCCGTGTCGGGTGGTGGCCTTCGGCCGTGTCGGTTTCGGCGCGTGGCCCGGCGTGGCCCGGCTTCAGTTGCCGGTCAGGCCGCCGGCCATGGCGGTGGTGTTGGCGCGCATCATCCGCAGATAGGTGCCGGCGCCCTCGCCCTTCTCGGTGAGTGACTCGGAGTAGAGCTCGACGACCCGTACCTGGCTGCCCAGTTCGGTGCGCAGGACCTCGGCCAGCCGCTTCGGCTGCGAGGAGTCGGCGAACACTGTCCTCACCCCGGCCCGGCGCATGGCCTGGGTGAGGAGACGCAGGTCGGAGGAGCTGGGTGAGGCCAGCGTGGTGCCGCTGGGAATGACCGCGCCGATCACCCGAAAGCCGAAGCGGTCGGCGAGGTAGCCGAAGACGTGATGGTTCGTCACCAGCGCCCGCCGCTCCTCCGGTATGCGGTCGAAGGACTCCTCCATCCAGGTGGTGAGGTCGGCGAGTTGCTCGTCGTAGCGGGCGAGGTTGTGGCGGATCGCCTTCTCGTCCACTCCCTTCACGTTCTCGACGACCCGGTCGGCGATCAGGTCGGCGGCCTTACGTACGCGGTCGGGGTCGGTCCAGAAGTGGGGGTCGGGCTGTCCGGCCTCGGCTTCGGGGCCGCCTCTGTCATGCGCCTGGAAGGTGAGCGGGTCCACCGCCCTGCCGACCTCGATGGTGGCGACGCCGGAGTCCCGGGCGGCGTCCACGTGCCGCAGCACGTTCTCCTCCAGACCCAGTCCGTTGAAGACCACCAGGTCGGCGCGCTCCAGCTCGGCCGCCTGCACGGCCGACAGGCCGAAGGAGTGTGGATCCGCGTTCGGCTTCATCAGCACGGTGACCTCGGCTTCGTCGCCGACGATCTCCTGGGTGATGTCGCCGAGGATGTTGGTCGTGACCACGACCCGGGGTCGGTCGTCGCTGCTCGTGCAGGCGGTGGCCGTAGCGGTGACGGTGAGGATGAGGGTGAGGGTGCGCAAGATCAGCCGCAAGCGGCGCACCTGCGGAATGGTTCGCTTCGGTGTCGTCATCGTCCGGTCTCCACCATCAAGGCCGGCCTCATGTCGAGATCGAAGGTGCGGGCGGTACGCAGGTTGTCGTTGTAGTCGATCTCGTACACGCGGCTGCCCAGCGGGTCATTGAGGTAGGCCCGGCTGCGGTCGACCTCGATGACGGGGCCTGCCGCGCCGTCGGTACGGGTCTTGGGTACGTCGGTCAGAAGCCGCTTGGTCTCGGACACCTGCTTGCCCGTGGTGATGTCGTAGCCGTGCAGCGCTCCGTCGTCCTGGAGGACGAGCAGCGGTGAGCCCTCGCCCGCGGTGTTGACGGCGACGACGGGTCCGGTCTTCACCCGTGTCCAGGTGCGCTCCGTGACGTCGAGCACCCACACCGCTCGGTCTCCCGCCGGTGCCGTGAGCGTGTCACTCCCTGTGCGGTGACGAAAGGCCAACGCCCGTTCCTCCGTGGGGACATCGACGCCGTACGGTATTTTCTCAGTCGCGAAGCCGCCGTCTTCCTCGCTGATCAGCAGGGCTCCGTCCGCGCATCCGAACACCACCCCACGCCGGGTGACGGCGTCGCCCCCCGGGTCCTCGCACTCCGCGTCCGGCGAGGCGACGCGTTTGCCCTCACGGTCGTGCACCACGACCTTGGTGGAGCCGTCGAGGTCGTCCGTGAGGGCGAGGAGGTGCTCCGCGTACGGCACGACTGCGCCTGCATGTGTCCCCGGCAGTGTGCGGGGGGTACCTGTCTCGCCCTTCTCCAGTTCGGTCCGGCGGTAGATCGCGGCCCGGCCGTCCTCACCGGTCACGGCGGTCACGGCGGCGTCACTGCGGGCACGCGCGCCGGCGCCTCCCGGTACGCGGCCGACATCGCGGATCGCGGCACGGTAGTAGTGCACATGGTCGCCGTGGTCCACCATCCAGGCACCGCCGTCGAGGACACGCGTACCGCCCGGCGTGTGGAAGTAGCCGAACCGGCCGTCCGTGGTGAGGTCCGCGGTACCGGTGGTCCGGGACACCGCGTGCGCCTTTCCGGTGATCAGGTCGAGTACACGCGTGTCACCGATGCCCGGGTCGTTGAGCAGCAGCCGGGACTGCTGCTCGGCTGCCTCCTGGGCCCCTTCGATGTAGCCGTGCGGAGTGGCGGAGGTCGAGGAACTCCCCTTCGGTGCGGACGCGTTGTCGTCCTGACCGGCGCAACTCGTGGCGAGCAGCGCGAGGGCCACGAGCGCTCTCGGCGCCCAAGGAGTGACGTTTCTTCGGACGAACAAGGACATCGCCTCAGGTCTCTCAGTCGGTCGTCGCCGGTCAGTCGGTTGTCGCGGGTCAGTCGGTTGCCGCCGGACGGATGCCGACCGAGCGTGCGCGGCGGCGGTCACGGCGGTCGCGGTCGCGGCGGCGGTGGCGGTGGCGGATGCCAGATGCAAGGTGGGAGAGGAAGAACAGGCCCACCGCGAGGGCCGAGACGGTCGCCCCGGCCGCGGTGCTCAGGTGCCAGGACAGCAGCAGGCCACCGAACGTGGCCGTCACGCCGAGCAGCGCCGCGAGCACCATCACGCCCCGCACGCTGCGCGCCCACGGCAGAGCTGCCGCCGGCGGAGCGATGAGCAGGCCCAGGACCAAGAGCGTCCCGACGATGTGGAACGAGGCGACGATGGCCAGCGCCAGCAGTCCGAGCAGCACGGCATGGGTCAGGCGAGGACGCAGACCGAGCGTCTGCGCCTTGCGTGGGTCGAACGCCAGGGCGAGGAAGGCCCGGTGGCCGAGGACCGAGACGCCCAGCGCCAGCAGCAGGGCCCCGCCCAGCAGCACCAGGTCCTGTTCGCGGACGGCGAGTACGTCACCGAAGAGGAATCCGGTCAGGTCCACCGCGAAGGACTGCGACCGCGACACGATGATGACGCCGAGCGACAGCATTCCGACGAAGAGCAGACCGATCCCGGTGTCCTCGGACAGCCGTGGACTGCGGCCCAGGGCGGTGACACCGGCCGTCATGACGGCCGCGCTCAGCAGCGCTCCCACCAGCAGGTTTCCTCCCAGAAGCGCCGCGAGCGCGACGCCGGGCAGCAACCCGTGCGACATGGCGTCACCGAGGAAGGCCATCCCCCTCAGTACCACCCAGGTCCCCGTCAGGGCGCAGATCGCCGACACCAGGACTCCGCCCCACAAGGCCCGTTGCACGAAGGTCACCTCGAATGGGTCTGTCAACCACTCCATGCGAGAACAGTACAATGAAAACCATGTTCAAAACATCGCGCCTCCCACCCCCCACCCCCGAAGACACGGCGTCTCGCATCCAGTTCACGGAGCTGTCAGCGGGCTACGCCGGCCACCCGGTACTGCACCAACTCAGCGCCGACATAGGAGCGTTGGCCACCACCGCACTCGTCGGCCCCAATGGCAGCGGGAAGTCCACCCTGCTCGGTGTGCTCGCCGGCGTGATCCGGCCCACATCAGGGGAGCTTCGCCACGTCGGCAGTCGGCCACCGGCTTTCGTCCCCCAGCGCGGCGCCGTCGGCGACGCACTGCCGTTGACGGTCCGGCAGACCGTGGAGATGGGACGCTGGGGCGAACGCGGTCCGTGGCGCAGGCTCACCCGTCACGACCGAGCCTTGGTGGACACGGTCATGGAACGCCTGGGCATCGCCGACCTCTCCGCACGTCAACTCGGGGAATTGTCGGGCGGACAGAGACAGCGCGCCCTCATCGCCCAAGGACTCGCCCAGGAGTCGGACCTGCTGCTCCTGGACGAGCCGACCACGGGGCTCGATCCCGAGGCCAGGGAACGCATTGCGACGCTACTGACGGAGCTGGTCGCCGATGGCGTGACCGTCGTCCACGCCACACACGACCTGGACGCCGCGCGCTCGGCCGACGCCTGCCTCCTGCTGCGCGAGGGGCACCTCGTGGGCCAAGGGCACCCCGAGCAACTCCTCACCCCCTCGACGCTCGCCCGGATCTGGCAACCGGCCTGAGACAACCGCCGACAGCCCTCGGCGGGCATGTCACCCCACAGGCAACCGCATCAGCAGGGGCTGGGTTCGGTGCCGCCGTGCCGGCGAAGGTAGGCCAGGACGGCGCGGACCCGGCGGTGGCCGCTGTCGCCGGGAGACAGCGGATCTGCGGATCGTGGGCGAGTCCTTCGACACCTCGGGCAACGAGCTGGAGATCCACGCGGACATGGCCAACTTCGAGTCGGCCGAGCCCAGTTCCTTCCTCGTCGACGTGAAGCACGGCGTCTCCGCCGACGAGTACGCCCGGAAGCTCGCCGCCGTCGTACTGCCGCTGGGCGGCGACGCCACGGCCAACGCCGCCTCTGAGCAGAAGGGCATCATCCTCATCATGGACGCGATGGCGGTGCTGCTCACCCTCATGCTGGTGGTCGTGGCCGGCCTCGGCGTCCTCAACTCCGTGGTCCTGGACACCCGCGAACGCATCCACGACCTGGCCGTCTGCAAGGCGATCGGCATGTCGCCGCGGCAGACCATGAGCCTCGTGTTCGCCTCGGTGGCCGCGATCGGCGTGATCGGCGGACTGATGGGCGTGCCGGTCGGGTACGCGCTGCACCGCGTCGTCATGCCGATGATGGGGCGTGCCGTAGGCACCGGTCTGCCGTCGTCGGTCCTCGATGTGTACGGGCCTGTTCAGCTGCTTCTGCCGGGGTTGGGCGGGGTGGTGATCGCGATGCTGGGCGCGCTGGTACCCGCGGGCTGGGCGGCCAAGGCGCGTACGGCCAGGGCGCTGCGCACCGAGTAGCGTCCGACAAATCGCTGAGCGGTCCGCGTGCTTCGACGTCGCCGCCGAGGAGGAGCAGGACCGTGCTCACGGGTGTCTGAAGAGGGGTTCCCCGGCGTGCAGTCGGGTGCGGACCAGCTCATAAGCCGGGCGGCGAAAAGCCGGTTGGTCCTCTTCCCAAGCCCAGTCCTCCTCCTCGTCGTACACCTCGGGGACAAGGATGTCTCGGGCCGCCCGGAGCTGCTCGGGCGCGGGGTCGTACCCGTCGATCTCCGCTTCCAGCGTGCCCCTGCGGTAGTCGCCGAACTTGTCGTCGAGGACCAGGACCCGGGCGGGCACCGCGCCGCGCACCTCGAAGGTGAAGTCGTTGTAGTAGCCGTGGACCAGGCCCTTCGCGCGCAGGTCGCCCTGCACGTAGAGCGCGCCCCAGGACACGAGGTCCCGCACTACCAGGTCACCGAGGACGACGAGCATGCCGAGGCGGGACACGTAGTCGTCCAGGAAGCCGTGCACCACCAAGTCGCCGTCGACAACAAGGGCGATGTCCAGAGCGGTGTCCTCCGGCAGGACCAGGTCGCCGTCGTGGTGGTACCAACCGTGGTCGTGCTTGAGGAAGTCGGCGATCTGGCCGCCGGTCCGCCGGGCTATGTCGGACGTGTCGTGCAGCCGGTCGAAGCGGTTTTGCCACGTGGACAGGGTCAGCATGTGGCTCCTTCGCGGCACAGTTCGGCGTACACCGGCGCGAATTCGAAGGGGTACTGCACGTAGGTCTCCCCAGTTCAAGAGGTGTGTTCAAGGGAGGAAGGGGCGGACCCAGTCTGTGAACCGCTGCCCCAGTTCCGCCTGGGCCGCCGCGAGAACGACGTCGGGGTCCACTGCCACGGGCAGGCCGAAATGTTGGTCCAGCCAGGCCGCGTACTCGTCGTGGCCGTCGCTGTGCGGCTCGTCCTCGTCACGGTAGTAATAGGCCCGCTCCCAGTCGACGGTGATCTCCGTGTCGAAGCCGAGGAGTTGGAACAGCTCCCGCAGATCGCGGGCCACCACATGCTGCCCGCCCTCGTCCCCGAAGACGACCACGGGAAGGGTGGCGAGGTCGGCCCGGTCATCGAGCTTCCAGAGGGCGTAGAAGGAACCGCCGCCGGTGGCCTGTGCGAAGGGAATCAGCAGGTCAGTGAATTCCGGGTCGCCCGACCATCCCGCCACCAGGCCGGAGATGTCTCCGTACTTCGTCAGGCCGAATCCATCGGCGAAATTCTCGTAGCCGATCCTGTCCTGCAGATCCTTCAACAGATTGAGTTCAGTGACGGGTGAGTATGTGATATCCATCGAGAATTCCTGGCTCCAGAGGGTTCACAACGAGGTGTTCTCCCACTCCACGGGACTGTTGTAGATCTGCCGCAGCAGTTTGGCGAAGGTGGCGCCGTCGAGGAGCAGCCAGCTGTACTCCGTCGGGAGCCGCTTGCCGTTGATCACAGCGGTGGGCGTCCCCGGTCCCCCGGGATCCAGTACGCCCCCGGCCCGCTCGTACGCCTTCTCGGAGGCGGTGACGAAGGAGCGGTACTTCATGCTCTTCACGGCCGCGTTGAACGCGGGGCCACGCAGGCCCTTCACCTCGCCGGCCAGTTCCAGCAGATAGGCGTCGGTGTAGCCGTCGACGCTCTCGTCCGGCTGGTTGGCGTAGAGCACCTCGTGGTACTCCACGAACTTGCCCACCTCCAGCGCGGCGCGCAGTGCGTTGACCGCCTTCTTCGACCCGCTGCCGCCGACCCGGTCGTCCAGGAAGCTCGCCAGGGTGTACTCGGTCCGCACCCGGCGGTCGAGCATCGCCTCCCGCAACTTCGGGGAACCGCCGGTGACCTCGAACTCCTTGCAGTACGGGCAGCGCGGATCCTCGTACAGGCGCACGGTCACCCGCGCGTCCGGATCGCCCACCAGGATGGTGGTGCCGTCCTTCCCGAGCTTTTCCGGCAACTCCCCCGCACTCCCGAACCCGGCCTCCGGCGCCCGCTGCCCGCACCCCGCCAGCAGCAGTGCCGCGGCCGCGCACAGCACAGCCCACCGTCCCCCACGCACCATGCGCCATCCCCTCCCCAGAGAACAGCGCGACCATAGACCACCGGTACGACAAAGGCACAAACGGGCCGCCGTTCTCGCAGGACGTCGGCCTGGGTTCCTGGAGTGTCGAAGGTCAGTCCTTGATCTCGCAGATGAGGGCGCCCGATGTGATCGACGCGCCGACCTCGGCGGCGAGGCCCTTGACGGTGCCGGTGCGGTGGGCGTTCAGCGGCTGTTCCATCTTCATGGCCTCCAGGACGACGACCAGGTCGCCCTCCTTGACCTCCTGGCCCTCCTCGACGGCGACCTTGACGATGGTGCCCTGCATCGGGGATGCGAGGGTGTCCCCCGAGGCGACCGGGCCGGACTTCTTCACCGCGCGCCGCTTGGGCCGGGCGCCCGCCGCCAGGCCGGTGCGGGCCAGGGACATGCCCAGCGAGGACGGCAGGGAGACTTCGAGGCGTTTGCCGCCGACCTCGACCACGACGGTCTCGCGGCCCGGCTCCTCGTCGGACTCGGTGTCCGACGGGACGGTGAACGCGGGAATGTCGTTGGCGAACTCGGTCTCGATCCACCGGGTGTGGATACGGAACGGCGCCGCGGTGAACGCCTCGTCCGCGACGACCTTGCGGTGGAAGGGGATCGCCGTGGCCATGCCCTCGACCTGGAACTCGTTCAGCGCCCGCGCCGCCCGCTGGAGCGCCTGCTCCCGGCTCGCGCCGGTCACGATCAGCTTGGCGAGCAGCGAGTCCCACGCGGGGCCGATGACCGCGCCGGACTCCACGCCTGCGTCCAGGCGCACGCCGGGTCCGGCGGGCGGGCTGAAGAGGGTGACGGTGCCGGGGGCGGGCAGGAAGTTGCGGCCCGGGTCCTCGCCGTTGATGCGGAACTCGAAGGAGTGGCCGCGTACCGGCGGGTCGTCGTAGCCGAGCACCTCGCCGTCCGCGATGCGGAACATCTCGCGGACCAGGTCGATGCCGGTGACCTCCTCGGTGACCGGGTGCTCGACCTGGAGGCGGGTGTTGACCTCCAGGAAGGAGATCGTGCCGTCCGCGCCGACCAGGAACTCCACCGTGCCGGCGCCGACGTAGCCGGCCTCCTTCAGGATGGCCTTGGACGCCGCGTACAGCTGCGCGTTCTGCTCCTGGGTGAGGAACGGGGCGGGGGCCTCCTCGACCAGTTTCTGGTGGCGGCGCTGGAGCGAGCAGTCCCGGGTGGACACGACGACCACGTTGCCGTGCGCGTCGGCCAGGCACTGGGTCTCCACGTGCCGGGGCTTGTCGAGGTAGCGCTCCACGAAGCACTCCCCGCGCCCGAACGCCGCGACGGCCTCGCGTACCGCGGAGTCGTACAGCTCGGGTACCTCTTCCAGGGTGCGGGCGACCTTCAGGCCGCGTCCGCCGCCGCCGAAGGCGGCCTTGATCGCGATCGGCAGCCCGTGCTCCCGGGCGAACGCCACGACCTCGTCCGCGCCGGACACCGGGTCGGGGGTGCCGGCGACCAGGGGGGCGCCGGCGCGCTGGGCGATGTGCCGGGCGGCGACCTTGTCGCCGAGGTCGCGGATCGCCTGTGGCGGCGGTCCGATCCAGGTCAGTCCGGCGTCGAGTACGGCCTGGGCGAACTCCGCGTTCTCCGACAGGAACCCGTAACCGGGGTGCACGGCGTCGGCGCCGGAGTCCGCGGCGGCCTGGAGCACCTTGCCGATGTCGAGATAGCTCGTGGCCGGGGTGTCACCACCCAGCGCGAACGCCTCGTCCGCCGCGCGGACATGCAGAGCGTCCCGGTCCGGCTCCGCATACACCGCCACACTCGCGATCCCCGCGTCCCGGCACCCCCGGGCCACACGGACAGCGATTTCGCCACGATTGGCGATGAGCACCTTCGTCAGCATGCCGTCTCCCTCTCCTCCGTGAGCCGCGCGCCGAGCCGGTCGGCGGTCTCCACGATCGTCGGATGAGTACCCGAGCGAACGGAGAGTCCCTGGAGTGGCACGTCCTCGGCGATGTCCTCGGCAATGTCCGTGGCGACGATCCGCTCCGGAGTCCGGTGCGGTCCTGTACGGATCACCTCGTAGCCGGCGACCACGCGGGCGCGTGGCGCCGACGCCGCCGAGTGGCGTGGCGCCGCTTGGACGGTGTTCATGCTTTCTCCGATCGGGTGTTTCAGCAAGGGAGGGCGGAGGCGAGCCAGCCGGTCGGGCCCGGGACCTGCGGGGCGCGCAGAAGACGGGCCGGAGAGGCCCAGGCACTGGGGCGACGGGGAGAGGGCGCCGGGCCCTGCCCACCGGTGAAGGACAACACCGCAACCACGGCCGCGAGTTCCTCCGGGGTGGGGTTGCCCCGTACGACTTTGATCATCGGAGTGCTCCTCAGAGGGGAATGTTGCCGTGCTTCTTCGGCGGCAGGGACGCCCGCTTCGTACGGAGCTGGCGCAGCCCCCGGACCACATGGCGGCGGGTCTCGGAGGGCAGGATCACCGCGTCGATGTAGCCGCGCCCGGCCGCCGTGTACGGATTGAGGAGCGTGTCCTCGTACTCCCGGATCAGCCGCCGCCGCACCGCCTCACGCTCCCCCTCCGGGGCCGCGGCGATGGTGCGCCGGTGCAGGATGTTGACCGCGCCCTGAGCACCCATCACAGCGATCTGCGCGGTCGGCCACGCCAGATTCAGATCCGCGCCGAGATGCTTGGAACCCATCACGTCGTACGCGCCGCCGAACGCCTTACGGATGATCACCGTGATCAGCGGCACCGTCGCCTCGGCATACGCGTAGATCAGCTTCGCACCCCGCCGGATAATCCCGGTGTGCTCCTGACCCACCCCCGGCAGGAAACCCGGCACATCCACGAACGTCAGCACCGGCACATTGAACGCGTCACAGGTCCGCACGAAACGCGCCGCCTTCTCCGACGCGTCGATGTCCAGACACCCCGCGAACTGCATCGGCTGATTCGCGACGATCCCCACCGGACGCCCCTCGACCCGGCCGAAACCGGTGACGATGTTCGGCGCGAACAGCGGCTGCGTCTCGAAGAACTCCGCATCGTCCAGCACATGCTCCACAACCGTACGCACCTCGTAGGGCTGGTTCGCACTGTCCGGGACCAGCACATCCAGCTCCCGGTCCTCGTCGGTCAACGCCAGGTCCGCTTCCTCGGGGAAGGCGGGCGGCTCGCTCAGGTTGTTCGACGGCAGGTACGACAGCAGCGACTTGACGTACTCGATGGCGTCCTTCTCGTCACCCGCCATGTGATGCGCCACCCCCGACACCGCGTTGTGCGTCCGCGCACCCCCCAGCTCCTCCATCCCCACGTCCTCACCCGTGACCGTCTTGATCACATCCGGCCCGGTGATGAACATGTGCGACGTCTGATCGACCATCACCGTGAAATCCGTGATCGCCGGCGAATACACGGCACCACCCGCACACGGTCCGACGACCAGCGAGATCTGCGGGATCACCCCCGAGGCGTGGGTGTTGCGGCGGAAGATCTCGCCATACATGCCGAGAGCGCTGACACCCTCCTGGATACGGGCACCACCCGAATCGTTGATACCGATGACCGGACAGCCCGTCTTCAGCGCGAAATCCATCACCTTGATGATCTTCTGCCCGAACACCTCACCCAGCGCACCCCCGAACACCGTGAAGTCCTGCGAGAACACCGCCACCGGACGCCCGTCCACCGTCCCGTAACCGGTCACGACACCATCCCCGTACGGACGATTCGCCTCCAGACCGAACGCCGTCGACCGATGCTGCGCGAACTCGTCGAACTCCACGAACGAACCCTCGTCCAGCAACAGTTCCAACCGCTCACGCGCCGTCAACTTCCCCTTCGCGTGCTGCTTCTCCACCGCACGCGCCGAGCCGGAGTGCGTCGCTTCCTCGATACGGCGGTGAAGATCCGCGAGCTTGCCCGCGGTCGTGTGAATGTCGATCTCGTTCACTGGTTTCGTCCACCCGGGTCGCTGGTCGGAAGGTGTTGCAGGCTTCAAAGTGCGGTACTCAATATCGTGACAACGGTACTCAGTACCATAGCCGAGGGCAAGTGGCCTTCGGGTGTGGAGACGGGGAAGGATGATCGACCATGAGCAAGCCAGCCGCGCGGATCCGACTCGCGGACGCCGCCTTCGCACTCTTCGACGAGCGCGGATACGAGCAGACCACCATCGACGACATCGCGGGGCGGGCCGGAGTGGGCCGCACCACGTTCTTCCGGCACTACCGGTCCAAGGAAGACGTGATCTTCCCGGACCACGACAGGCTGCTCTCCCTGATCCGGGACCGCCTGGAGACGTCGAGCCACAGCACCGCCCTGGTCGCGGTGTCCGATGCGGTCCGGCTGGTGCTTCTGCGCTACCTCGAAGAGGGAGACCTGGCGCGGCGGCGGTACGTGCTGACCAGCAAGGTGGCCACTCTTCGTGATCGTGAGATCGCGAGTGTGGCTCGGTATCAGCGGCTGTTCCGGGAGTTCATCTCGGACTGGATGGGGGATCCGACGGAGTCGGCATCGCTCCGCGCCGAACTGATGGCGGCGTCGGTGGTCTCGGCCCACAACCACGTTCTGCGCCGATGGCTACGGGGAGAAGCGGCCGATCCCGTGGGAGAGGTCGATGCGGCGATGCGCGAAGTGCTGAGGCTGTTTCCACCACCCGGTTCGGGTCCGGAGGGCGGTGGCACCACCGTCCTCGCGTTCAGGACCGAGCAGGACATCGACTCACTGCTCCCCGCTCTGCGGCGCGTCCTCGAAGAAGGCGGAGGCCAGTAGGCGGGACGGGCGCGAGTGAGACCGCACACACGCCGGCTTGAGCCGAGCCGGTCCGTGTTAGCGTCCGCCCGTGATCATCCCGGCCGGAGGCTCTCCCCTACCCGATACATGCGCCGGCCTCGTCGGCTCGCACGACTCGGCGGTCGGGTCCACAGCACATCCCGCCCCCCGGCCGCCCGGCCATCTCGACCATCTCGATCTGTTCGGCGACGACTTCGTACGCGCTCCGTACCCGTGGCTGGAGCTGCTCCGCACGGCGGCGCCCGTGCACCACGACTCCGGCACCGGGCTGTGGCTTGTCAGCCGTCACCGGGACGTACGCCAGGTGCTCCTCGACCCCGCCGTCTTCCGGCCGGACAACGCGCAGGACGCGGTCACCCCGCTGCCCGTCGCCGCGTTGCGGTCACTCGCCCGCGCCGGCTTCGCCCTCCCGCCCGCACTCGCCAACAACAGCACCGACAGCCACGCGGGACTGCGCCAGGTGGTCACGCGCTTCTTCAGCCCCCGGCGCGTCGCCGCCTTCGTACCCGTCATGGAACGCATCGCCGACGAACTGCTGCTGAGCGTACGGGGACGGCTCGACACCGACGGCACCTGCGATGTGTTCGCCTCCTTCGCCCAGCTTCTCCCCTGCCGGGTGCTCATGGAGCTACTCGGCATCGAGGGCGTCGCCCCGGCCACCCTGATCCGCTGGAGCGATGCCTCGCTGGAGTTGTTCTGGGGCAACCCGTCCAGTCGGCGGCAAGCGGAGCTGGCGGCGCTCGTCGGCGAGTTCTACACCTGGCTGTCCGCGACCGTCGAGGCAGGCACGGCGGCGCCGGACTCGCTGATCGGCACACTCGCTCGCCATCGCCTGCCGGACGGGGAACGCCTGGATACGAAGGTGGCCGTCAGTGTGTGCTTCTTCGTGCTCATCGCCGGGCAGTCCACCACGGGACAGCTCATCACGACCGTACTGCGCGGGGCACTCACCGAACCGGGGCTGTGGCAGCGCGTGGCGCATGAAGCGGGACTGGCGGAAGGCTGGGTGGAGGAGACACTGCGGCGCGAGCCGCCGGTGACCACCTGGCGCCGGGTGACGGCACAGCCGGTACGTCTGGGTGGGGCGGAGCTGCCCGCCGGTGCGCGACTGCTCCTGATGCTCATGGGCACCGGATCGGATCCGGAGGTCTTCGACGAGCCGGAGAAGATGTGCCCGCACAGGCCGAACGCCCGCCGCCATCTGGCCTTCGGCGTCGGCGACCACCGTTGTCCGGGTGCCTCACTGGCTCGGACGGAGGCGGTCGTCGCTCTCCGGGCGGCAGCCCGGGTCCTGCCGCACGTCCAGCTCGCGGACAGCTCCACGGAGCCCCCCATGCTCGGCCTGCTCTCCTTCCGTGCGCCGCTGCACCTAGCGGTGACCGGCTGACGGCGGCCGACGGCCGGCGTCTGCATCGCACCATGCCGCCCACTGCGCCACCCGCATGAACCCACCGACCCGTCACGGATAGAGCTTCTTGCCCTCCGCCAGCATCTCCACGTACTTCGTGATCCGGCGCGCCCTCGTCTCGGGTCGCTTGGCGTCCTGGATGCGGTACAGGATCGCGTAGCGGTTCTGGCGGTCCAGCGTCTCGAAGAACGTCGCGGCTGCCGGGTTGTCCTGGAGGGCGGCGGCGAGGTCGTCCGGTACCGAAGCCGTCCTGGGACCGTCGTAGGCGGCCTCCCAGCGGCCGTCCGCCTTGGCGCGCTCGATCTCCGCGAGGCCCGCCGGTCGCATCCGGCCCTGCTCGATCAGGGCCGCCACCTTGTCCCGGTTGATCTTGGACCACTTGCTGGTCGCCCTGCGCGGGGTGAACCGCTGCAGCCACCACTCCTCGTCGAACTTGGCCTTCTGCCCGTCGATCCAGCCGTAACACAGCGCGACGTCAAGTGCCTGGGCGTAGTCCAGGGCCGTGATTCCCGGGCCCTTCTTCCTGAGCTTGAGCCACATGCCGGGTGAAGCAGCGTGATGTTCGCCGAGCCACACCTCGAAAGCCTCGGCCGTCTCGAACGAGATGATCTGCCGTTCCTGAGTCACTCCGGTAGTGAACCACGCCCCTTCGACTCCCTCCTCAACTCACCCCCAGACCTGGGCATTTGGGGATTTCGTTACGGAACGGCACCGCCTCGGTCCGCACGGCGTCGCGTGGGCTCGGATACTGATTCCGCATCAAAAAGGTGCCTGAACAACGAAATCCGCTATTCAGAAACACGATGACTACTGCAAGCATGCGCAACAAGGCTTCTTCAGGCCGAAATCCGCATTCGGGTCTTAGGGGTGGCGTATGCCCAGGTTCAGTGATCGTGAGCTAGGTATGAAGCGAAGAATCACCCGTCGGGACTTCCTCGACGGCGTGGCGGTGACCGCGGCGGGGGCCGCCGTCGCGGCAGCCGCACCTGGTGTGGCGGCGGCCTCGGGAGGCGGAAACCACGGCGGTTCGCACGGCGGCTCCCATGGCGGACATCACGGCGGCCACCACCCCAAGGCCCCGTACCCGCCCACCCAGAACGGTCTGCGCGGCCAGCAGGCGGGCTCGTACGACGTGGCCCACTCGGTCCGCGACGGAGCCTTCGACCCGGGCCGGATCACGGACACCCGGGAGTCCTACGACCTGGTCGTGGTCGGCGGTGGCCTCAGCGGCCTCGCGGCGGCGTACTTCTACCGCAAGGCGGTCGGCCACCGTGCGCGCGTCCTGATCCTGGACGCCCTCGACGACTTCGGCGGTCACGCGCGCCGCAACGAGTTTCAGGTCGGCCGTACGACCTTGCTGTCCAACGGCGGCACGGTCAACATCGACACTCCCAGCACCTGGTCACCCGAGGCGTACCGCCTCATCACCCGGGACCTCGGCGTCGACCTCAAGGCGCTGGAAGCCACCGTCAAGCGCGACGCCTACACACCGTACAAACTGCGCAGCGCCACCTTGTTCAACTCCGAGCGCTGGGGCAAGGACCAGCTGGTGATCCGCGAGTCCGGGGAGTCCTGGGACTCGTACGTCACGAAGCTCCCCATGAGCGGTGCGAGCCGCGCGGCGCTGGTGCGGCTCAACACCACCACCGAGGACTTCTACCCCGGCCTTACCGACGCCCAGAAGAAGGAACTGCTCGCCCGCACCCCGTACGAGTCCTACCTGCGCGAGAAGATCGGGATGGACGACGACGCGCTGGAGATCGTCAAGCGCGGCACCAACGGCCTGTGGGGTGTGAACGTCGACCATGTCGCCGCCGCCGACGCCTGGGCCGCGGGTCAGCCGGGCTTCAACGGTCTGGGGCTCGCTCACACGCCGTGGCCCGGCGCCGGGTACACCCCGCTCATGCATCTGGCGGCCACGGAGGACGACGGCAACTTCTACTTCCCCGAGGGCAACGCCTCGCTGGCCCGACTGCTCGTCAGCAAGCTGATCCCGGACGCCTTCACCGAGCGGCGGCTCGACTGGCAGGAGATCGTGACGGCCAAGGCACGGTACGACCAGTTGGACGACCGGGACTCCGCCGTCCGGCTGCGTCTGTCGAGCACGGCGTTCGACGTGCGCAACGAGGGCCGCCACGGCGCGGTGGTGAGCTACTCCAAGGGTGGCCGGAGCTATCGGGTCCGCGCCAAGGGCGTGGTGATGGCCTGCTGGAACTCGGTCTCCTCCTACGTCGTCCCCGAGCTGGCCGCCGACCAGACCGCAGCGATGCGTTACGGCGTGAAGGTGCCCCTCGTGTACGCGCGGGTGGCGCTGAAGGACTGGCGGGCCTTCGCGAACGCGCGGGTCTCCCGCGTCAGCACACCGTCCATGTACTTCAGCAGCTTCGGCCTGCCGACCGTCACCGAGATCGGGGACTTCGCCATGCCGGCCCGCCCCGAACTCCCCACGGTGGTCTCCCTGTCGGCCACCCCGAACCAACCGGGGCTGCGCTGCCGCGACCAGCACAAGGCGGGGCGCCGGTCTTTGATGAGGACGTCGTTCGAGGACTTCGAGCGGGAGATCCGGGACTCGATGGCCCGCTCGCTCGGCAGCTACGGCTTCGATCCGGCCAGGGACATCCGTGCCATCACCGTGAACCGGTGGGCGCACGGCTACGCGTACGAGTACAACTCCCTTGACGACCCGTCCCTGTTCGGCCCCGAGTCCGAACGGCCCTATGTCAAGGCCCGCCGTCCGGTCGGCCGCATCGCGATGGCCAACTCCGACGCGGAGGCGTTCGGTTACACCCACGCGGCGTTCGACGCGGCCTACCGCGCCGTTCAGGACCTCGTCTGACCCGACCTGAGCACCCCGTCCACCGGTGGGCCGCCGACAGCGAAAGCAACCGGCGGCCCATCGCCATGCACCGGCCGGAATTCCTCAAGGACTGGACAGGGCCGACGCGTACGTCACGCCTTGGGGGCCTGGGAGATGCGGATCATGTTGCCCGACGGGTCGCGGAACGCGCAGTCGCGTGGGCCCCAGGGCTGGTCGATGGGCTCCTGAAGCACCTCGGCGCCGGACTCCCGTACCTTCTCGAAGGTCGCGTCGAGGTCGTCGGTGCGGAACATGATCTGGGTGAGGACACCCTTGGTGAGGAGTTCTTGCAGGGAGTCGCCGTCGGCCTGGGACCGGCCGGCGTGCGGTTCCGAGAGCACGATCTCAAGGTCGGGCTGGGTCGGGCTCCCGATGGTGACCCAGCGGAATCCGCCCGAGGCGACGTCATTGCGCACCTCAAGGCCGAGCGCGTCCCGGTAGAAGCCGAGCGACTCGTCCGGGTCATTTACGGTGATGTGAACGTACTGGAGTGAAATGCTCATGCGGCCCACGCTAGACGGCGGCTGCGGGGACCGCTTCTCCAATCCTGACCGGCCGCTCCCGAAGCGACGGCTCCTGGGACGGCCGGTCCCGGGGCGCCTCTTCCCGGGGCGACTCGTCCCGGGTCGGCCGGTCCCGCGTCGGCCTCGTACGCACCTTGGCCTCGCACGCCGGCATCGCCCGCACCGCGTGGTGCTCCCGGGCCCGGTACGCGCTCGGCGTCATCCCCACCAGCTCGGTGAAGCGCGAACTGAACGAGCCGAGGGACGTACAGCCGACCTCCATGCACGCCTCGGTCACACTCATGCCCCCGCGCAGCAGCGCCATCGCCCGCTCGACCCGCCGGGTCATGAGGTAGTTGTACGGCGTCTCGCCGTAGGCCGCGCGGAACGCCCGGGAGAAGTGCCCCGGCGACATGAGTGCCTGGCGGGCCATGGTCGGCACGTCGAGCGGACGCGCGTACTCACGGTCGACCAGATCCCGCGCACGGCGCAGATGCGCGAGGTTGGCAAGGTGGTGCGGGTCCATGCGACGAGGCTACATGCGCTGGTCAAGGGAGTGCGGGGGCAAGACGCTTGACCTCCCGGAGAACGGGGGCCGTCTCGATGCCCTGGATGCCCGGGAGCGGGCCGATGTACCGGTCGATGTAGTCGTACAGATCACCCGGTGTACGGAAGACACCGCTCGCGACGAGGTTGGAGGTGCCGGTGATCGCGGCGGCGAAGGCGATGGCGGGGTGGGTGGCGAGGGTCTCCCCGACGGTGCGCAGGTGGGCGGGGGTCACGTTCAGCCAGAGGTGGGTGGTCATGTGGTAGCCGAGGAGCTGGGGGTCGAAGTCGACCAGGAGCCCCAGGGCGCCCTCGGCGCGCAGGCGGGTCAGGTGGCGCTGGACGCTGGAGGGTGAGCGGCCGGTGGCCCTGCTCAGATCGGGGGTGCAGTGCAGGCGCAGCAGCCGGCGGACCAGGCCGAGGCGTGCGGGGACGGGCTGTCCGACAATGCGCAGGCCCTGGGTGCGCAGGCGCTGGTAGCGGCGGGTGACGGTGCGCTCGGAGACGTCCAGATGGCGGGCGAGCCGGCTGAAGGGAGCCCGGCCGCGGTGGCACCGGGCATGGAGTGGCTGATCGTCGCCCGGCTGGTCCAGGGGGTGGGGGCGGCGGCGATGTTCACCACCACGCTCTCGCTGATCAGCACGCTCTACTCGGGCCGCAGGCTCGGGCTCGCGTTCGGGGTCTGGGCCGCGGTGGCCTCCAGCACGTCGGCCCTCGGCCCGATCCTGGGCGGTCTGCTCACCCAGGCCCTGGACTGGCGGTGGATCTTCTACGTCAACGTCCCCGTCACCGCTGTCGCCCTGGCGATGACGTTCCGCTGCATCCCGCGCTCCACGCCGAACCGGGACACCGCCCGTCGTCTCCACGGCGCAGACCCTGTCCGGCGGTGGGGCCGACCGGCTGCTCGCCGCCGTCCCGGCCGGGCAGCGGACCTCCTTCGACGACACCCTGCGCGCGGTGTTCGCCACCGGCCACAACACGCCGGCACTGACCGCGGGCGCCCTGGCGGTGGGCTGCGCGGCCCTGGTGTTCTGGCTCACCCGCCGCCCCGTGACCCCTCCTCGGTAGGGTCGATGCCATGATCCTCTGGCTCAACGGCACCTTCGGTGCGGGAAAGACCACGACCGCGAAGGAACTGACCTCGCGTATCCCTGACTCCAGACTGTTCGACGCCGAGAAGGTCGGCGAGATGCTGTGGCACGTCCTGGGCGTGCCCGACCGGGACTTCCAGGACTTCCCGCCGTGGAGAGGGCTGGTGGTGGAGACGGCGCGGCAGGTACTCGACCACGTGGGCGGCACCTTGGTGGTCACACAGACGGTGCTGGTCGAGCAGTACTGGCGGGAGATACGCGACGGTCTCGCGGAGGCCGGCATCCCGGTGCAGCACTTCCTGCTGGACACCGATCACGAAACGTTGGTGGAGCGGATCAACACCGACACCGAACCGGAGAGCATCAACGCCCGCCAGTGGCGGCTCGATCACCTCGCCGACTACCGAGAGGCCCTTCCGTGGCTCCGCGCCGAGGCCCAGGTCGTCGACACCACGGACGTACCCCCGTCCCGGGTCGCCGAGATCGTGATACGGAAGGCCGGGGTGAGCGTATGAGCGCCGGGGAGTTCCCCGCCGGAACCGACGGAGCGCCCGGCGGCGCGTAGGCGTACGCAGGAGGGCGCCTGACGTGGGATCTTCCCGTCAGGCGCCTTCCTTCCGAGACGGCGGCGGCGAAGTTACCGGGCGCCGGCCTCCTCCAGGACAACCAGGTGTCCTGTGCCGCTGAGTGACGGCAGGTCGATGTCGGCCACGCACCGTACCTTCACGGTGTTCAGCGTCAGCGTGCCCTCGATGTGCACGCTGCCGGTGCCGTTCGCGAAGTCCACATCGCCGAGATCGGTGGCCGTCTCGTCGACGCGGACGCCGAGGTCCGTTCCCCCGCGTGTGGTGGGGAACTTGACGAAGACGTACCCCATCTCGCTTATGCGTCGCTGAAGTTCCGCCGCCGAGGGCGAAGGGCCGCCGACGACTACGGTCTGCCCCTCGACGGAGAGACGTTCGACGAGTTCGTCCATGAGTGTTCCTCCAAGACTTCCCAGGGCTCCCTGACGGGTGCCGTGTTCCGGCGGGTCAGCCGGCCGACTGCTCCATCTGCGTACGCAGGCTCCTGGGGCGCATGTCGACCCAGACCTCCTTGACGTACGCGAGGCATTCCTCCTTGGACCCGACGGTCCCCGTCTCGCTCCAGCCCGCGGGAACGGCGAGGTACGACGGCCACAGGGAGTACTGGTCCTCCTCGTTGACGAGGACCTTAATCTGCTCTGCCTTCACTGACGGTCTCCAGCCTCTGCTGTCGGGAGTGTGTGCGCTGCCTTGTGCCGCGTGAACTAGGAAAAGAGCCAGGGTGCTTCCTGCTTGCGGCGCCGCTCGTAGGCGAGGATCTGGTCCTTGTGCGAGAGGGTCCAGCCGATGTTGTCCAGCCCCTCCATCAGCGCACTCTTCTTGAACGGGTCGATCTCGAAGCGGAAGACCTGGCCGTCAGCGGTCGTCACCGACTGCACCGGCAGGTCGATGTGGAGCGTCGACGATGTGCCGCTCGTCAGGGACTCGGCGATCGCCTCGACCTCCGACACCTCCAACCTGACAGGGAGGATGGTGCTGTTGAAGCAGTTGTTGTGGAAGATGTCCGCGAAGCTCGGGGCGATGATGCAGCGGAACCCGAACTCCCGCAGCGACCAGGGCGCGTGCTCGCGCGATGAGCCGCAGCCGAAGTTCTCGCCCGCCACGAGGATGCTCGCGTCCTCGTAACCGGGCCGGTTGAGCGGGAATTCGGGGTCGGGTGTGCGGCCGTCCTCCAGGTAGCGCCAGTTCGCGAACAGGTGGTCGGCGAAGCCGGTGCGGCGGATCGACTTGAGGAACCGGGCGGGGACGATGTCGTCCGTGTTGACGTTGGACCGCGTCATCGGCACCGCGGTGCCCTGATGCGTGATGAATTTCTCCACGGAGGTCCTTTCTCTACACTTCGCGGACGTCGGCGAAACGGCCGGCCACGGCCGTGGCGACCGCCGTCACCGGACTGACCAGGTGGGTACGGCCGCCTTGGCCCTGCCGTCCCTCGAAATTGCGGTTGCTGGTCGACGCGCAGCGCTCGCCCGCGGAGAGGCGGTCCCCGTTCATGGCGATGCACATGCTGCAACCGGGTTCACGCCACTCGAAGCCCGCCTCGCGGAAGATGTCCGCGAGTCCCTCTCCCTCGGCCTGGCGGCGCACGCTCATCGAGCCGGGTACGACGATGGCGCGTACGCCGTCCGCGACCTGCTTTCCGACGACGTACTGGGCGGCCTCGCGGAGGTCCTCCAGGCGTGAGTTGGTGCAGGACCCGATGAAGACGGTGTCGACCGTGATGTCCTGGACGCGCTGTCCCGCTTCCAACCCCATGTATTTCAGGGCCTGTTCCATCTCCGCCCGGACCGTGGGGTCGGTCTCGGCGGCCGGATCCGGGATGGTGCCCGTGATGTCGGCGACCATGCCCGGGTTGGTGCCCCAGGTGACCTGCGGTACCAAGTCGTCCACGGTCAGGTGGTGTTCGGCGTCGAAGCGGGCGCCGGGGTCACCGGCCAGTTGCTTCCACTGCTCCGCCGCGCGGTCGAACAGCTCTCCGGACGGTGCGAAGCGCCGGCCGCGCACATAGTTGATGGTCACGTCGTCGGGAGCGACCATGCCGGCCCGCGCGCCCGCCTCGATGGCCATGTTGCAGAGCGTCATACGGCCCTCGACGGTCAGTGCCCGTACGGCGGAACCGCTGAACTCGATGACGTGGTGGGTGCCGACGTCCGTGCCGAGCCGGCGGATCATGGCCAGCGCGATGTCCTTCGCGGTCACCCCGGGTGCCGGTGTGCCGTCGATCCGGATGTTCATCGTCCTGGGCTTCTGCTGGAGCAGGCACTGGGTGGCCAGGACGTGCTCCACCTCGCTGGTGCCGATGCCCACCGCGAAGATACCGAGGGCGCCATGTGTGGAGGTGTGCGAGTCGCCGCACACGACGGTCATACCGGGCAGCGACAGTCCCAGTTCGGGGCCGATGACGTGCACGATGCCCTGGTCCGCGTCGTTCATGCCGAGGAGCCGCACGCCGAACTCCCGGGCGTTCTCCTCCATGGTCTCGATGCACATGACGCTCTGGCTGTCCACGACGTCGATGAGCCGACGCCCCGGCACCGTGGGGACGTTGTGGTCGATGACGGCGACCACGGTGTCGGCGCGGTGCACCGGAAGGTCGCGTTCCCTCAGCCCGGCGAATGCCTGCGGCGAGGTCGCCTCGTGGGTGAGATGCCGGTCGACGTACAGCATCGGTATCTCGCCGGGCTCGTCGCGCACCACGTGCGCGTCCCAGATCTTGTCGAACATCGTCTGTGGCATCGGGCGGTCTCTCTCCTGGGTGCGTGTTCCTGGGGGACGTGTTCCTGGGTGCTCAGGCAGGCTCAGGCGTGCTCAGGCTCAATGCGGTGCGTGCGCCTTCGCGAAGGTCTCCTCCAGCTCCTCCGCGGTGAGTTCCCGGCCCAGCTCGTTGGCGCGGGCGAGAAGACCTTCCACGGTCTCCGGGGAGAGCGCGCCGGGGTCGCGTCCGCTGAGCATGCACGCGAGCTTCACGGAACTCTGTCCGCTCCACGGGCTGACGGCGACGGACGGGACACCGCCGATCCCGGCCGGGTCGACGGCGGAGTACACGGTGCGGGACATCTCCCGCAGCTTGTCCTCCAGTTCGAGGTTCGCGGCCTCGCGGGCCCGGTCGGCGAGGTGATGGGCCTTGAGGATGGCGTCGGTGTGGATGCCGGACGAGGTGTGGCTGTAGCGCTTCCCGAGCACTCCGTGCTCCGGCGGCTCGACGCCGACCATCTCCTCGTAGAACGTGATCAGCTTCAGCAGTTGGGACATGTCCCAGGAGACGGGCAGGCCGGACTCGGCCTCGATGGCGGCGAGGTTCAGCACGACCTCCTCAAGCGATGCGTTCCCCGAGCGCTCGCCGACGCCGCGCGACACGACGTGGATACGGTTGGCGCCGGCCGCGATCGCCGCCATCGCGTTGCCCAGGGCGTTGCCCGTGTCGCGGTGCCCGTGCCAGTCCACCGGGATGTCGGGCACGCCCAGGGCGGCGCACTCCTCACGGATGAAGCGGACCATGCGGTAGGTGCCGAGCGGACGGATGACGCCGATGGTGTCGGCCATGGCGACGACATACGCGCCGCTCTCGACCTGGGTGCGGGTGATCGCCCGCAGGTCCTCGGGGGAGGTCTGTGTGGTGTGTTCGGTGCCCGCGATGACGGGGATGCCCATCTCCACGGTCTTCTTGATGAACGTCTCCAGCCTGTGCAGGATGAAGTCGAGGTCCCAGCCCTGGACCAGGCGGCGCGACGGCGCACTGCCCATGAAGACCACGGACTCAAGGGCCGGGTGGATGTCCTTGCAGTCGCCGGTCCACTTCAGCGACTCCTCCGTACACAGGGAGAGCACGGAGGGCACGATGCCGGGGAGTTCGTCCCGCATCCGCGCGAGGAGCCGCTTGATCGTCGCGTCGATCCGGTCGGCGTTGCCCGGGTAGATACCGACCGTCGCGTTCTTGACGCCGAAGTCGTGGAGGATGTGCAGGTACTGCATCATGGCGTCGACGGTCGGGTACCCGGCGATGCCCTGGAGTCCGTCGCGCAGACACTCGGACAGGATCTGTGTTCGTACGACCTGTTCGGCGGACGGCTCACCGGGGATGTTCGCCGGTATGGGCGACAGCGGGCTCTCGTCCCTGTTCCAGTTGAAGTTCACCGGGACGTCGAGGGAATTGATGTCCGTCCCCGTGTTCTCCGCGGTTCCGTGCGTGTCTTTCTGCATGCTCTCTCTCCTTGTCGGAAGAGTCGGAAGATGCGTCGTCTCGATGGCGCGACCACTGTCAATCCAGCACGACCGGCAGAATGCCGACCGAGAATCGGATGTAGTCGTCGGAATAGCCGAAGGTGGAACCGGGGATACCGGCGATCCCGGTCTTTTCGAGAACCCCGAAGCAGTCCTGTCCGGCCTTGAGTCGGCTCCAGTTGTAGATCGTCGCGTCGTCGTCGAGATAGACGTGTTCGAAGAGGCGGTGCTCCTCGTTCAACAGCTCCAGTTGGTGACGGAGGCGGGAACGGCGCAGCCCGTACAGGCCGCGAATCTTCTCGATGAGTTGGGGGTTCTGCCGGAAGAGGGCGTGATACGCCATGAACCGGAGCTGCCATTCCCCGGGCAGACAACTCACGCTGTTCATCCAGCTCGACCGCATCGCGACGGCGAATTCGGTGTCGCCGAAAACAGCCCAGCCGAACCTGTCCCCGGTCAGGGTGTAGATCTTGGAGAAACTGTTCACATAGATCATCTGCCCTGCCACGTCGGTGGCCGCCGCGAGGCTGCGCATGCGCGCCGCGTCGTCGGCGGGCCGGCCCGTGCCGATGTACGCGAGGTCGGCGAGGACGTGGACACGGCGTCCCTGGTCGGCGAAGCGCCCGATGACCGCCATGAGCGCGGTGAGTTCCGCCGGCGAGTAGGCGAAGGCCGTCGGATTGTTCGTCGCCGTCAGATAGACGACGGTGATGTCAGGGTTCTCCTCCAGATGTTGGGCGAGGAGCGCGTCGGTGAGTTTGAACTGTTCCTCGGCCCGGGTCCGTACGCGGTGCAGCCGATAGCCGTATGTCACGGCCTGAAGCTCCGGCATGTTGAAGCCGGGGGCGGCGAACAGGACGGCGCCGGGCGACTGGGACCGGAGCCGGGCGAAGTGCGCCAGGCCGCGGAAGATCTTGTCGATGCAGTCCGTCGCGCCCAGGCCGAGGGCCACCTGTTCCGCGGTGGCGGTGAGCCCCCACTGCCGCATGTCGTCCGCGAGCCAGCCGCGCAGGACCGGGTTGCCGACGCCCTGGATGTCGTAGATACGCGGGTCGTAGCCGTCGGCGAGGAGCTGGCGTTCCGCCTCCGTCATCCGGTCCCGGATCCAGTGGTAGCCCTTGCCGGACGCGGTGTATCCGTTCAGGTCCTCGCCGGGCAGCGCGATCCCGAGTTCGTCGCCGAGGAGCCGGTAGTCGCCGGGACCGCCCTCCTCCCCCTCGCACTCGGTGATGAGCCGCACATTGACGTCACCGATCGTCCGGTTCACGATTTCGAGCCGTGTCGCGGCACGGTCGAACCGGCGGGCGGTGCACTCGCGTTCCAGGTCGTTCACCAGGCGCGCCATGACCCGGATCGGCGGCTCCGCCGTGTCCCCGCGCAGCGCGTTATGGCGCCGCACCATCTCTCTGCGGGCTTCGCGGACGAGCAGACGCTGCTCTTCGAGGCCGGTGGGCCTTCCTGGTGATGAACGCTGTGGCGTCATGCGCGGACAACCTCCAGTTGTCGATGCGCCGTGGGGGCGCGCGTGGGGGGCGGTGGCCGACGGTCGCGGTCCGTGGGGGGCCGGTCCGGCGGGTTCAGGGCTGCCGCAGCCGGTCCAGGACGCGCCGTCCCATCTCCTGGGTTCCGACGACGGTGTGTCCTCCTTCGTTGACGTCGACCGTCCGGTATCCCTCGGCGACCACGGCCTCGACGGCCGCCTCGACCAGCGCGGCCTCGCGGTCCAGGCCGAGGGAGTGGCGCAGCAGGAGTGCGGCGGAGAGGATCGCGCCGATGGGGTTGGCCAGGTCCTGACCCGCGATGTCCGGGGCCGAGCCGTGGATGGGCTCGTACAGTCCGAACGTTCCGCCCGGTGTGCGGCGGGTTCCGAGGCTGGCCGACGGGAGCATGCCGATGGATCCGGTGAGCATCGACGCCTCGTCGGTGAGGATGTCGCCGAACAGGTTCTCGGTGACGATGACGTCGAACTCCGACGGGGTCCTGATCAGCCGCATGGCGCAGGCGTCGACGAGCATGTGCTCGTAGGTCACGGTGGGGTGGTCGGCCGCCACCCGCTCCACGACCTCGCGCCACAGGACGGAGGAGCTGAGCACATTGGCCTTGTCGACCGACGTGACCTTCCGCTCGCGGCCGAGGGCGATCTCGAACGCGGCCCGCACGACCCGCTCGATCTCGCCCTCGGTGTACAGGAGGGTGTCGATGGCGTCGGTGCCCTGTGCGGTGCGGCGGATCTCGCTGGGCTTGCCGGGTACGGATTCCAGGCGACCGTAGTAGAGGCCCGCCGACAGCTCCCGTACGAAGATCATGTCCGTGCCCTTGAGGTACTCGGGCTTCAGCGAGGACGCCGCGTACAGGGACTCGGAGGGGCGCACCGGCCGCAGGTTGGCGAAGAAGCCGAAGTCCTTGCGGAGACGGAAGAGGGCCTGTTCGGGCCGGGGACCGTCGCTGCGGCTCTGTCCGGCCGGCAGGCTGCCGATCGCGCCGAAGAGGATGGCGTCGCTCTGCGCGCAGGTCTCGAAAGTCGCGTCCGAGATGGCGACGCCTTCGGCCGCGATGGCGTCCAGGCCGACCCGGCGCTGATGGATCGTGAAGTCGTGGTGGCACTGTTCCGCCACGGCGCGCAGCACCTTCAGGGCCTGTGCCGTCACCTCGGGGCCGACACCGTCCCCCGGAAGCACGGTGATGGTGGCTTTACTCATCGGACTCACCTCTCATTTCTTCCGTTGGGCCGGAGGGCCTTCGGGCTTGGGATGGAAGGAAAGCAGCCGGTCGACAATGGTGCCGCGCCAGCAGATCATGTCGTGGCCGCCGATGTATTCGCGGTAATCCACCTCGTAGCCCTTTTCCACGAGGACGTCACGCATGTTCTGATGTGTCGTCATCGGGTCGTAGTCGACGATGGCGCGTTCCAGGCTGCCGATGTCCATGGAGAACCGGATGGGAAGCTTGGGCTGTTCCTCGAACCGCCGTGTCAGCCACTCGTCCTCCCGGTCCGGGACGTGGTTTCCGGGCCACCAGTACGACCCCGACTGGGAAATGACGTTGCCGAACCGCTCGGGCGCCCGGAATGCGGCGAAGGCAGCCGCCAGACCGCCGAAACAGGAGCCGCCGACGACGGTGCGCTCGGGATCCGACGTGATGTGGTAGTTCTCGTGGACCCAGGGCATGAGTTCCTGGTTCAGGAATTCACTGAACGGTTCGTGACAGGGCAGTTCACGGGCGCGTATTTCCTGATCGGCGTTGGTGTGCATCACCAGGACGTACGGGGGAATGCGGCCGGTGTACATGAGGTTTTCCATCACCGTCGTGATGGCGGCGAAGTTGTGGTACGACCAGCCGTCGAAGAGAAGGAACACGTGGTACGGGTCGCCGTCCGTGCGGTATCCGGGCGGCACATGGACCGCGACATGGTGCCGGGTCCCCAGGATCGTGCTGTCCATCGAGTGCATACGGCTCTTGCCCTTCGGCACACCCTTGCGCGGGATGTTCCACGGCTGCCGCGGGGCGTTGGGCAGTTCGAGCACCGACACCTTGAACTCGTTCGGATTTCCCATGAGCGTGTAGTCGCGGGGGTTCAGGGGATCGGTCCGGTACTCCGGGAGGCGTCGCAGCACCTCCGCATACGAAGTGACCGGCACCATCGAGTCGTTGACCGAGAACAGATACGTCGTCCGCAGGTCCGATGGCAGTGCGAAGGACCGGTACCAGAGGTCGGTGCCCGGCAGCCGCTCCATCCGGAAGTCACTGAAGTCGCCGCTGGGTGCGCTGCAGAAGAGCACGATCACGTTCTCGGTGTCTCCCGGGTCCCGCCACAGGAAGGTGACCAGGGTGCGGGACTCGTCGCCGACGACCGGTTCCATCAGCGGTGTGCCGGACTCCGCGACCTCTTTCCACAGCGCGTCGACGGTGTCGTGCGCTCCCGCCTCGACGGCCGCCGCGACTTCGGCGATCCGGGGGCTCGTCAGGGGTGTCTCCGTGGCGAACATGGGCTTCTCTCCTTGTGCCTGGCCGGCGCGATGGGGTGGAAAGGGCGGGTCGGGAGGGAACGGGCGCGCCGGTTCTCAGAGCAGGTCGAACAGCTCCGACGCGTCCAACTCCTCGCTGTCGCCCTCGTCCACGCTCTGCTCGATGACCTGCGCGAGCGCTTCGACCGTCCGGTTCTGGAAGACCGTGGTGAGCATGAGCGAGATGCCCCACCTGTCCTGGACCTCGGTCGCCATGGAGGCCACGAGGAGCGAGTGGCCGCCGAGGTTGAAGAAGTCGTCCCGGATTCCCACCCGTTCCAGCTCCAGGAGCCGCGCCCACAGCTCCGCGAGTACCGTCTCGGTCTCGGTCCGCGGGGCGACATGGTTCTCGCTCGCCTGCGCCTGCTGGACGACGTCCGACAGCGCGGGCAGCGCCTTGCGGTCCACCTTGCCGTTGGCACTCAGGGGGAAAGCGTCCAGCGGTACGAAGTAGCTGGGCACCATGTACTCGGGGAGCCGTTGGAGGAGATGCGCCCGCAGCTCGTCCTGGGGCACCTCCTGACCTGCGTTCCAGGTGAGGAAGGCGGTCAGCCGCTTGTCGGCGGACGTGACCTCGTGCACGACGACCAGACACGACCGCACGGCCGGGTGGTCGGCGAGAACGGCCTCGATCTCCTCGATCTCGATGCGATAGCCGCGGATCTTGATCTGGTGGTCCTTGCGGCCCGCGTACTCGATGACACCGTCGGCCCGGTACCGGGCCAGGTCACCGGTCGCGTAGAGCCGGCCGGGACCGAAGGGGTCGGCGACGAAACGTTCGGCTGTCAGGTCCGGGCGGGCCAGATAACCGCGCGCCAGTTGGACGCCGCCGATGTACAACTCGCCGATGACACCGTCGGGTACCGGCGACATCGCCTCGTTCAGGATGTACAGCCGCGTGTTCGCCACCGGACGGCCGATGGGTACCGTGCTCGCGCCGGGATCGTCCCCGCACTCCCAGAAGCTGACGTCGACCGACGCCTCCGTGGGCCCGTACAGATTGTGCAGCCGGGTGTTCGGCAGGGTCCGCCGGAACTCTTCCTGGACCTCCAGGGGCAGCGCCTCACCGCTGCACACCACGTGCCGAACGCCCCGGCACTGCTCGGCCACCGTCTGCTGTTGCAGGAGGGCTTGGAGCATCGAGGGCACGAAGTGCAGGACGCCGATGCCCTGTCGCTCGATCAGCTCGGCCAGGTAGGCGGGGTCCCGGTGCCCCTCGGGCCGTGCGACATGCAGGTGCGCTCCGGCGATCAGGGGCCAGAAGAACTCCCACACGGACACGTCGAAGCTGTACGGGGTCTTCTGGAGGACGCGGTCGTGCTCCTGGAGGCCGTACGCGTCCTGCATCCACAGCAGCCGATTGCAGATGCCGCGGTGCGACAGCATCGCGCCCTTGGGCCTGCCGGTGGAGCCGGAGGTGTAGATCACGTAGGCCAGGTTGTCCGGGCTCACGGCCACGTCCAGCGGGTCGGGGCTCGCGTCCAGCCAGGAGGTGTCGCCGCCGTCGAGTTCGATGAGCGGGATGTCCCGGCCGGCGAGGTCGGTGACCCGGTCCCTGGTGCCGGGTTGCACGAGCGCGAACTCGACCCGGGCGTCCTCGGCCATGAAGGCGAGCCGGTCCTGCGGGTAGTCGGGGTCCAGCGGCAGATAGGCGCCGCCGGCCTTGAGGACGGCGAGCAGCCCGGTCACCAGGTCGAGGGAACGGTGCATGCACACACCGACGCGGGTCTCCGGACCCACACCGTGGTCGCGGAGGGTCCGTGCCAGCCGGTTGGCACGCCGGTCCAGTTCGCCGTAGCTGAGCTGCTGGTCCTCGTACGACAGCGCGATCCGGTCGGGTGAGCGGCGGACCTGCTCCGCGAAGAGTTCGTGCAGGCACACGGGCCGCAACGCACGGTCGTCGCGGGTGGCGTTGCGTGTGTCAGCGATCCGTGCGCGTTCCGGTTCGGAGAGCAGCGGGAGGCGGGCGACGGGGGTTTCCGGTGCGGCGAGTGCCGCCTGGAGCAGGTTCCGCAGGTGTTCGCCCATACCGGCGACGGTGTCCCGCTCGAAAAGGTTGGTGCTGTACTCGAACGTGTACTGCAAGTCGCCGTCGCGCCGCTGGATGCTGAGGCCCAGGTCGAACTTGGCAACGCCGATGCCGTCGTCCGTCACATCGTGGATCCAGGCGGGCTGGTCCCGCGTCCCGGGCAGGTCCTCGAAGAGCTTGTCGAGGCCGGTGAACATCACCTGGAACACGGGTCCGTAGCTCAGGCTCCGCTCGGGCTTCAACTCCTCGACGATGCGGTCGAACGGCACCTCCTGATGGCTCTGTGCCTCCAGCAGGCGCCAGCGGACCTGCTTCAGCACATCGGAGAAGTCCGGGTCGCCCGACAGGTCCACACACAGGGCGATCGTGTTGACGAGGAACCCGATCATCGGCTCGGTCTCGATACGGCCCCGGCCCGCGACCGGGATACCGATGACCACCTTGTCCTGGCCGCTGTACTGCGAGAGCAGCACGGCGAAGGCACTGAGCAGGGTCACGAAGTGGGTGGTCCGGTGCTCGCCGCTCACGGTACTGATCCGCTCGCCGATCTCCGGCGGCAGGGAACAGGTGAGGTTGGCGCCCTCGTAGTTCTGGACCGCGGGGCGGGGATGGTCGGTCGGCAGCGAGATCAGCGCGGGCGCGTCCGCCAACTGCTCCTTCCAGTACTGGAGATGGGGCCGCAGCCGTTCCTCGTCGAGCCACTGCTGCTGCCAGACCGCGTAGTCGGCGTACTGGACGGCCGGCGGCTCCGGTGTGAAGGAGCCGTCCTCGCCGAGGGCGTCGTAGATCCGCAGCAGTTCCTCGTTGAGGATGCGGACCGAGTACCCGTCGAAGATGGCGTGATGGGCGCTGAAGGCGAGGAGTGCTTCGCCGTCGGACAGGTGGACGAGCAGGGTGCGGAACAGTGGTCCCTCGGTGAGGTCGAAGTTCCGCAACCACAGCTCGCGGGTGACGGCCTTCACCGACTCCGGCCGCCGCTCCGGAGGCTGCTGCGTCAGGTCGGCCTCGGTGAGGACCACGGTCCCGTTCTCGGCGATCTCCTGCCACACCCGCCCCTGGCGCTCACGGAAGGTGGTGCGCAGGATTTCGTGGCGCGCGATCAGCGCTTCGAGGGCGCGCCGGAGCCTGGCCGGGTCCACCGCGGCGGGCCGGTGCAGGAGCCAGCCCACCGTGTAGAGAGAGCTGTCCGGGTGCAGGCGGTCCATGTACCAGAGCCGCTGCTGGTCGAACGTCGCGGGAATCGGTTCGTCGCGCGGTACGGGGACGAGGGGGACGGCGGGGTACGGCTGCTGTTCGCTCAGCCGACCGTCGAGTTCGGTGGCGACCTGGGAGAGCGTCGGCTGCTCGAACAGCACCCGGACCGGCAGCTCGACACCCAACGTCTGCTGGATGCGGGCCACCACCTTCACCGCGAGCAGGGAGTGCCCGCCCAGGGTGAAGAAGTCGTCGTAGACGCCGATGGGTCCCTGGCCGAGCACCTCCTCCCAGATCTCGGCGAGCCGTGCCTCGGTCGCCGTCCGGGGCAGCCCGTTCGCGTCCGGCGCGGGCGTCGCGCTCTCCTCGGGCAGGGGGAGCGCCTTGCGGTTCAGCTTGCCGTTGCCGGTGAGCGGCAGTTCGCGGAGGTGCACGAAGGCCGAAGGCACCATGTACGAGGGCAGTTGCTCCCTCAGATGCGCCCGCAGATGCTCCCGGAGTACGTCGGTGGCCTCCGGGGTGTCTTCGCCGTGCGCCACCACATAGGCGACCAGGCGCTTGCTCGGGCCGTCCGGCTGGGCGAGCACGGCGCACTGGTCCACCAGCGGGTGCTGGTCGAGTACGGACTCGATCTCGCCCAGCTCGATCCGGAAGCCTCGGATCTTCACCTGGCCGTCGATGCGCTCGATGAACTCGATGTTCCCGTCGGGGAGATGCCGGACCAGGTCCCCGCTGCGGTAGAGCCGGCTGCCCGGCTCGTCGCCGAACGGGTCCGCGACGAAGGACTCGGCGGTGAGGTCGGGACGGTTCATATAGCCCCGGGTCACGCCGACACCGCCGATGTACAGCTCGCCGGGCACGCCGGGCGGCACGGGCTGGAGGTACGGGTCGAGGACGTAGAGCCGGACGTTGGTGATCGGCCCGCCGAGGTGGATCAGGTCCAGGTGCTCGTCGGTGAGGGTGCCGGTGGCGAAGATGGTGGACTCGGTCGGCCCGTAGACATTGAAGAAGGTACGGCCCGGCGCCCAGGTCCGGATGAGGTCGGCCGAGTACGCCTCACCGCCGACGACCAGGGTGCGCAGGTGCGGCAGCGGATCGTCCGTCGGCAGGGTGGCCAGGGCGCCCGGAGTGAAGTTCAGGCTCTCGATGGCCCGCTCGGACAGCATTCCCTGGAGGTCGCTGCCGATCATGCGGACGCCGGGTGCGGGAATGTGGAGGGTGCCGCCCGACACGAGCGGCAGCAGGATCTCCCAGACGGAGAAGTCGAAGCTCGTGGACGCGACTTGGAGTACGTTCTGCCGCCGGTCGAAGCACGCGTTGCGGCGGATCCACGGCACCACGTGCTGAAGACACCGATGGGCGACCATTACACCCTTCGGCCGACCCGTCGACCCCGACGTGTAGATGATGTACGCCAGGTGTTCCGGGGTGAGTTCCGTGGTCGGCGCGGTCTTCGGCTGGGAGGCGACGGCGGACCACTCGGAGTCCAGGCAGAGCGTCGTCAGGTCTCCGGCCGCCGGCAGCTCCGGCGATCTCGACAGTCTCGGCAGCTTCGGCAGCAGGTGCGATTGCGTCAGCATCAGGTGTATCCGCGCGTCCTCGACCACGTACGTCATACGGTCGAGGGGATACCGGGGGTCGATCGGGACGTAGGCGCCGCCTGCCTTGAGGATGCCCAGCAGGCCGACGATGCCTTCCAGCGAGCGGTCCAGACACAGCCCGACCAGGACCTCGGGCCGGACACCGCGGTCCCTCAGCCAGTGGGCGAGTTGGTTGGCGCGGCTGTCGAGTTCGGCGTAGGTGAGGTGCTGGTCCTCGTGGACCACCGCGACCGAGTCGGGGGTCTCGCGCGCCTGCTCCTCGACGAGTTGGTGGAAGAAGGCGGCCTCGACGGGCGACGTGGTGTCGACGCTCCACTCGTCCAGCGCCCTAGCGCGTTCGGCGCCGGTGAGAACGGGCACCTGGGCCAGGCTGCGCCGCGGCTCCGCCACCAACGCGAGGCAGATCTGCCGCAGATGCGCGAGCATCGCCTTGACCGTCGGTTCGTCGAACCGCCGTGTGTCGTAGAGGATGTTGATGCCGATCCGCTTGCCGACGGTGACCGCGGTGTTGATCGGGTAGTGGGTCTGCTCCTGTGAACCCAGCGCCTCCAGGCGCAGCGCCGCGTCGCCGTTCTCGTCCTCCGGGTAGTTCTCGAAGACGAAGAGGCTCTCGAAGAGGGGGGCGCCGGCGGGAAGTCCGCTCGCTCGCTGGACCGTGCTCAGCGGGCTGTATTCGAACTGGCGCATCCGCACGCTCTGCTCCTGGAGGGCGTGCAACCAGGCCAGTACGGAGCTGTCGTCGGGCATCCGCACGCGGAGGGGAAGCGTGTTGATGAAGAGGCCGATCATCCGCTCGATGCCTTCGACCTCGGAGGGGCGTCCCGACACGACGGTGCCGAAGACGACGTCGTCCCTGCCGGTGTAGCGGCCTAGCAGGATCGCCCAGCAGCCCTGGAGGACGGTGTTGAGGGTGAGGCGGTGCTGCTGGGCCATGCTGTGCAGTTCCGCGGTCTCCGACTCGGTGAGGAACGTGTCGGCCCAGGCGTAGGAGGCCGGATCGCCCGAAGTGCCGTTCGCGGTACCGCCGAGGTTGAGGGGGGTGGGCTCCTCGAAGCCGTCCAGTGTGTCGCGCCAGTAGGTCTCGGCCTGTTCGAGGTCCTGTTCCTTGAGCCAGGACACGTAGTCGCGGTAGGGCCGCGGGGGTGTCTGCTCCAGGTGGTGTCCTTGGGTGATGGCTCCGTACTCCTGGACGGCGTCGTTGAGGATCAGGCTGATGCTCCAGCCGTCCAGGATGCTGTGGTGGGCGCTCCACACGAGTTGGTGGCGGTCGTCCGCGGTGCGGGCGAGGAGCATGCGCCACTGGGGTGTGTCGTGCGGGTCGAAGCCACGTGCGCGGTCCTGCTGTAGGTAGGTGTCCAGGAGGTTCTGCTGGTCCGTGTCACTGTGGGAGCGCCAGTCCTCGATCTGGAGGGGGACGGGGAGGTCGGCCCAGACCAGTTGGAGGGCTTCGTTGTCCCCGGTCGTCCAGAAGCTGGTCCGCAGGATCGAGTGGCGGTGCATGACCCGCGCCCAGCTCTCCCGGAACGCCTCGACGTCCAGCTCCTGATCGATCCGCAACACGTTCTGGACGTGGTACGTGCCCTCGCCGGGTGCGTACTGGCTCTGGAACCACATGCCCTGTTGGACGGGTGTCTGCGGGTAGCAGTCCTCCAGGGGACGGGGGTGGCTGCCGGCTTGCCATGAGGGGAGCGTGCGCAGACGGCTGACGACGTCGTTGATCTGGTCCTGGGTCAGTCCGCTCAGGGGGAGGTCGGAGGGGCTGTAACCGATGGCGTCCGGGCGCTTCGCCTCGTCGGCCAGCCGCCGGAGCACATCGAGTGTGTCCTCGGCGACCCGCCGGATCGTCTCCTCCTCGTGAGCGGCACCGCTGTACGTCCACTCCATGTGGAGTTCGCCGTCCTGGACGTGACTGACGATGTCGAGGAGATACGGGCGTGTGTTGGCGGGATCCCAGTCGGCACCGGCGCTGCCGGATGAGGCGGCGAAACTGCCGGAGAAGGAGCTGTCGAACTGGCCCAGGTAGTTGAAGCTGATTTGGGCGGAGTGGTTTGGCGGGGTGGCGGTGGCGGTGGCGGTTCCAGCGTTGGCGCTGGCGTTCGTGTCAGTGTCGGTGCCGGTGGGGCTGTGGGCCAGGAGGCCGTATCCGATGCCCTCCCTGGGCCGGGCCCGCAGCAACTCCTTGACCCGCTTCAGACCATCCGCCAGACCTGCCCGCGACGGCACCGGCAGCCGCAACGGCGAGATCGTCGTGAACCAACCCGTCGTACGCGACACATCGACGTCCTCGAACAGGTCCACACGACCGTGACCCTCGACATCGACCCGCACATGGTCATCACCCGTCCACGCACCGAGCGCCGACGCCACACCCGTCAACAGGACATCATTGATCCGCGTGTTGAAAGCCGCCGGAACATCCCGCAGCAACCCACGCGTCTCCTCCGCTCCGAGCACGGCCTGGTACACACGGCTGGCCGCAACGGTGTTGTCGTCACCCGAACCGTCAGCGGCACCGTCCACGGGCAAGGCCCGAACCGGCGCTCCCGCCTGCTCGGTCCAGTACGCCTCTTCGCTCGCGGTCGTCGTGCTCTGCGCCTCTTCTTCCAGCCGTGCGGCCCACTGCTGCCAGGAACTCGACTTCGCCGGCAGCACCAAGTCGCGGCCCTGTGACGCCTGTTCGGTGAGTGTGCCGAGGTCTTCCAGAAGGATTCGCCACGACACCACATCGACCACGAGGTGATGCGCCACCAACAACAAACGGTCCTTGCTGCCACCGAGACCGGTGAACAACACGGCACGGAACAAGGGCCCCTCGGACAGGCTCAAACTCCGCTGAGTCGCTTCGGCGACCTCCAACAGCCGTGCCTCGCGCTCACCCGGCGGAACCAGCGACAGGTCACACACCTTCCACGGCAGTGTTTCGGGCATGCCGGTCAACTCCGATTGCCACTCACCATCCGGCCCTCGCAGGAAACGCGCCCGCAACCCGTCATGCTGCTCCAACAGACGCCCCACCACCCCCTCCCACAAACCCGACACGGACCCCGACCCCAGCCCCGCATCCACCTCCACCACCAACGACTGATTGAAATGCTCCGCCCGCACCAACCCCTGTGCGAAGAACCACCGCTGAACCGGCGTCAGCTCCACCGCACCCGTCACCAAACCCTGCTCCGCCACCACCCGCGCCACATCACGCCGCTCCACCACCGGCGCCAACTCAGCAATCGACTGAAACTCAAACAACTGCTTCACCGAAAAATACAAACCCAACTGCTTCGCCCGGAAAATCACCTGAAGACTCAAAATCGAATCCCCACCCAAAGCAAAGAAATTATCCCGCACACCCACCGGCCGATCGACCCCGAGTACCGCACGCCAAATCCGCGCCAACTCCCCCTCCACCACCGAACGCGGCGCCACAAACTCACCCTCACCCGCCGCATACTCCTCCCACGAAACCGCCGCCAAAGCCTTCCGATCCACCTTCCCATTCGGACTCAACGGCAGAACATCCAACGGAACAAAAACACCCGGCACCATATACACCGGCAATCGCTCCCCCACAAACGCCTGCAACACCTCCCCCGCCACCACCTCACGACACACCACATACGCCACCAACCGCTTCCGCCCACCCTCCCCATGCAC